>JAFGFA010000018.1 GCA_016931275.1 Parachlamydiales bacterium | reverse complement strand
TTCTTTTTGCTTCCAATTCGGCATAATCCTGAAAATTTAACTGTGGGTTGGTGTTGCTGGTGGCCCATTCTGCTTGCAACCAAAGATTTGCAAATGATAAATAGTTGTCCGGATTTTGGTCTATTTCTTGATCAGCGCCTACTCCTTTTCTAAGGATAAGCTCATTAGCTCGAGCATGCTCTTTTAATTCTTCTGGAGATCTATGTTCTCTTAAGTAATCAATAACGATTGGATTGGATCCACTAAGAAATCTTGTTTGAAAAGTCATTTATTTGCTCCTTTTATGAAAAACTTACATAAATAATATAAAATATGTCTTATTTTTTTTCAAGAGAAATTATACAGTGTGTAGCTCCAAAATGAACCGATACCTTTCGTGAACGAAAATTCACTAACTCCTTAAAAATCTAAAAGCTCTGTTCAAAAAAATGTTTTGATTAAAATTTTTTGTTGATTTAAATTTCGAAAATAAAATTACGAATTTCTGAAATTTAAAAATAGGATCATGCTTTTTTAAGTACTGAAGAAAAAGTTCAGCTCAAAGCCCAAGATACACAAGAACGAGATAGTCGAATACGTGATAGGATAAAGCTCTATTGCTTTCTGATGACACAATCCGAAATCATATTATCGAATACAAAGAATTCAAGAAGTTAAAACCCCAAAGCGACGAGTCGATAGAAAAATTGTCTTTTGGACAATCTGTACTGCTTGAAGAATATCTTCAAAGACACTCTTATCTCTATGTCAAGAATATTGTAGCGTACGTGGAAGCTACGTTTGGGATCATTTACACTGTCTTTGATTTTTTTAAAGGCAATATCAACGCTAAGTACTACATCTAAATTAGGGAAAGAGTTTAGATGCCGAATAAGAGATAAAATTAAACCTATTGGATCTCTTACAACAATCTAATTTTCCGATTTTTGAATCTCCTTGGATATGTCCTAATAAAAATTTTATTAGCATGTTTCGACCCGGATAATTTAAGCCTTTTTTCATTTTAGAGTCCCAAAAGTAAGAAATATGAAAAATTAGGAGTAATCCTTATAATAATACGATGATGTACAAAAAAAGTTTTGTCCTCCTAGAAGTCATTATTGCTTTATCTTTGGTCCTTTCTGCGGTGACCCTGTTAATACAAAATCCCCTTCGTTTTTTTCTAGCGGAAATGCGCACTTTGCAGGATATGGAACTACAAAGGATTGCCGACGAATCTTTCTATGCCATTAAAGAGCATCTCTATAGCAATACGATCGCCTGGGAAGATCTCCATGCAGAAAATCTGACCAAAGCCCCAAGAAGAACCCTCTCTGATGCCACGATCTCGATCAAACATCTCTCTCCGCTACGAGTGGAGCGCTCCTATCAACTGGTTCAAAAGAGCCATGATCGCTTGGGCACAGACGGACAGACCTATCGTCTTATCTACATCTATCTTTTTTTATCTCCCCAAAACGCTCTTTTCCGACAAGAAAAATTAAAACCCTCTAAAACCTATTCCTATAGAGTTATTGCATGCAAAAAGACCGCTTAAAAAAACTTTATTCCTTTGCTCTCATTGAAATTCTTATTGCTTCGGGATTGATGGCCGCATTGCTTTTATTTTTACTCAGATTTTATGCCGAAACGATTACGACCGATAAAAAAATAGAAGAGGCCCGAGAAGAAACGGTGGCACGCAATTTTTTATACACTTCCATTAGGCATCACTTCCTACAGCTGATGCCGATACAGGAAAAGATACCTCTTCCCCTATATACGGACGAAAAAAAAGCTCTTCATCTAAGCTATCACAATGACATCGACTTAGACCCTGCATTTAGCGGACCGATCAGAGCCAAACTCTATCTAGAAAAAAGACAGTTCATCTTACAGCTATTCGCCTTAGAAGATGAGAAAAAAACCAAAAAAATCATTCTTGAGGAAAATGTCCATAAAATAGATTTCTATTTTTTTAATCCTCAAAAATGCCGCTGGGAAAAATCGTGGGATTTACACAATTCTTTTATCCCTCCCCTTTGCAAAATCGTACTGGAAAAAGATCATCGCAAAACAATTTTTACTTTTTCGATTCCTTCAAAGTATGATATTATTTTTTATCAGGCTAATTCATGAATATTATTACGTTTGTTTCTACTTTTTTATTGATCTTTGCCGTATCCACCTATACTTTTTTGGGAAAAAGAAAAAACCATGAAGAAATATCCACTTATTACATAGGACACACTAACGCTTTGCGAAAAGTGGAAAATCACTACACTTCCAAAGTATTTCACCGGTTGCCCAAACTTCCTAGAGAGAAGACTTTTGCAGAATCTTCTCACAAAAAAACCGGCAAAAGAAAAAAACGCCCTTTGGTATCTGCAAAACTCAATATCTATCCCCTTTTAGAAGAAGGGAAAGAAAATCATCCGCATCTTTACGAAGTATTGGCACACCTCTTACATATTCATTATGCAAAAATTCTTCCTAAAAAGGATATGGAATATGAACTGATCGATCATTTAATTGCCTGGAAAAAAAGCCGGGGAACCAAGGATGAAAATCTCTACTTAGAAAAAATTGCACTTGCCCATCCGACTTTCCAGCCCATTTTTTACCAAATGCTCCGCGGAAGTCATCGAGCCCCTTTTGTCGTTCACTATCCTTCTTTGCTCGATCTTGTAGAAATAGCTCCTCATTGCAAACCTCTGATCTATCTGCCTCATGCTCCTCATGCGCTAATAGAGGCTTTATTTAACGAAGAAATCGCCGATGCCGTCGATGAGGCGCAGGAAAAAGAAGAGGGATTTTCGCCTCTGCACAGTCAAGAATTTTCAAACCTTTTACAAGAAAAAAAATTCACGCCCTCCAAGAACTTTGACCCTATGAGCCTCATCACTTTTGTAATGCCGCAATATCATCATTCTTCTCTGATAATCATTGAGAAAATGGATGAAACCGCCCATGTGTCGGTTAAAAAAATGATGTACTTTTGACTTCCTCCCACAACTAAAGTAGTGGGATTCCCTTTCTCGCGATCGGGAGTTCCTTTAATCCTCCATCAACCCAACTTAACTTAATGGGATTACTCTCGTTTTGCGATGGTATCAGTTTCCAAGGCTATGGGTTTTTCTAAACCCTTTCCGTATGCCCTACGGTACTTTTGAAAAAACATATTTTAGCATAGGAGCTAATTAATGAGAATGCGAAACAAATTTTAAAAGACACTATCATCCCAAGGCTGAAGCCAAGGGTTTTCCCACTTTCTTGTCATAAGTCTTAAAAAGGAAATGAAAGGACGATTTTCGTTTCCTCATTTTTTTGATGAAAAGAGATTTCTCCCCGATATTTTTCGACTATTTTTTTTGCAATAAAAAGACCAAGCCCCATGCCGACTTGTCCCGCACTATTTTTTCCCCTCTGAAAGGGCGCCATTAACATTTGCAAATCTTCGTGATTGATTCCTATGCTCTGATTGATAAATTCTACCAGAGCATGTTTCGCTGTTTTTTTAATAACCACGCTCACCCCCTTGGAAGAACCATATTTTAACGCATTGTCGAGAAGATTTTTAAAAACGATTTCTAAAAGAGATCGATTCCCCGATATTGCCACTTCCGAGGATCCTTCAATATGGATCTTTTCGATCATCTGGGAAAAGAGTTTTCCTTTCACGGATTGTAATAATGGGACAAGAAAACAGGGTTCGAAAGAAGAAATGCTTGTTTCTTTGTCTAAAGTAGAAAAGGTGAAAAAAATTTCTTCGATTCTTCTAGCGGCCTGCGCAATTTTTTTTCCTATTTCCTTAGGGCTTTGCTGCGATAAATTTTGATCCAACAGTTCACTATATCCTATAATGATCGTCAGCAGCGACTGAATTTCATGGCGCACCATGGGAAAAAACAATTTATCCATTTCTTTCATAATCCTTGGGATAAAAACTCTCTATCCCTTTTGCGGTCATATAGACGGTATCCTCATACCGAACTCCTCCCATTCCTTCTAGATAAATACCGGGCTCTATTGTGAAGACCATATTTTTCTGTAAAGAAATCGTCGCATCTTCTTTTTGGGCATTGATACGGGGAGGCTCATGAATTTCCAATCCGATTCCATGGCCTGTAGAATGCAAAAATTGTTGTTCATAACCATATTCCCGAATCACTCTATGGACGGCCTCATCTATATCTCTAATAGACCGTCCTATTCGCCCTTGCTGCAAACCGCTATAAAAAGCTTTTTTCACAATCTCATAACATTCCAGCAGCACTTTAGGAGCCTTCTCTAAAAAAAACATTCTTGTCATATCCGAACAATAGTGACAATATTTCACCCCGCAATCAAAAAGGACTCCGTCCTCTTTTTTTAAAAGACGATCGGTAGGAAGATGATGCGGATAGGCGCTATGTTCTCCAAAAGCGACAATCGGCTCAAAGGAAAGGGCATCGGCTCCATGTTTTCGACAGAAAGATTCAAATGCCCAAGCCGCTTCTTTTTCCGAGATCCCCGGGCAAAGCAATTTCTGCACATGCTGATATCCCCTATATGCAATAGAAGCCGCCTCTTTCATCAAGGAGATCTCTTCAGAGGTTTTATACATTCGGGACTGTTCAAGGAGGCGGGACAAAGGAATAAATTCGACATTGTTCAACAAAGAAGAGAATTTCTTTCGCAATTCTTCCACTCGATCATACGAACAAAAATCACTCTCAAAGCCAATGCGCAACCGTCCCTTATTCTCTTTGCTCAAAAACCGGAATATATTCTCATCCGTCATAAGTTCCGTATGATCAAAAATCTTTTTTGCGGCCCCCCAATATCGCCCATCCACAAAAAGTTTTTTTTCTTGTTTCCTTTGAATCAACATCCCTGAAGAAAGAGAAACTCGAGTAAGATAAAAAATAGAAACGGGGTTTTCGTAAAGGACAAAATCGCATCCTGAACCATCGATCATGACATAAGCTCTTTTAAATCTTCTATACCAATTTTTTTAATAATAGGTCTACCTAAAGGATCTACTATCGGGTTTTTTATATTCTGCAATCGTCGTATTATCTCCTTTCCTTCTTCCATGGAGTATTGCTTTTTTCGCAAAGAAACATGACGGCTTACCGTCACCACCCACTTTCTCTTTTCTGTATGATCCATGATCTCTGAAATATTTCCGTGGAGCAGTTCGGTAATAAAAGAAGCGGCCGTCTCTTCTTCCATGGCAAAAGGAACTGTGTCGACGGCAATTGCATGCGCTGCGATCATTCTCGTCTCGAATCCCACTTCTTCTAACATTGTCTGTTTTTTCTCATACAGGATCTTATCATCAGGAGTTATAGAAACGACAAGGGGCTCAAGGAGCCGTTGCGACACTACAAAAGAGCTCTTTGTTTCTAGGCTATGCACAAGAAGCGCTGTTTCCGCTCTGACAAGATCAACAATACAAAAACTCAAAAAATCCCGTGGGAAAAAAACATGGGCGTTCATCAGCAAATATCGTTCCATGATATAAAAAGGCTCTAGGGGAGCTTCAAAAGTCTTTTCAAGAGAAAACTCCTGTTGTACCGGGACAGAAGAACTCTTAGAAGAAAAAGAATATTGGGGAATTGGATGCTGAGCAGGAGCATGTATAGGAGCATGCAAAGGAAAAGACTGGGACAGATTCAAAGAGACCGGGGCATGACACTGCCAAACTTTTGCAAACCCCTGAAAGATCAAATCTCTAATGATTTTATAATCATGAACCCTCACCTGACTTTTCTGAGGATGCACATTGACATCCACTTCTTCCGGAGGCATCGTGAGCTGAAGAATACATTGAGGATATTTGGACTCTTCAATACGGGTCCCATAGGCTTCTTTCACCATTTGTGCTATAGGAGCCGAAAAAACAGGACGATGATTGATGAAAAGATATTGTCCCAAACGATTTTTCTTTGCCAAAGAAGGATCGGCTATATATCCTATAAGGTGCATCGCATTCTGCTTCGCTTCGATCTTATATAAAGATTGAGAAAATTTTTCTCCAAAAATTTCTTCTATAGCAGTTTTCAAGTCTGTTCCCGATACGGATAACAAATCCCGATTCTGCGAGCGCAGATGAAAAACGACATGAGTGTGGGCCAGAGCCATTTGCGTCACCAAGCGATGAATCTCCGATGTCAAGGCAAACGCTTCTTTTTGAAATTTCTTGCGTACGGGAACATTATGGAATAAAGAGCGGACTTCTATCCTGGTACCACAAGCACGAGCTATTGTTTCCCTTTGAAGAACCTGTCCTGTTTCTATAACCAGGCGATGACCTTGTTTCCCATCGGCGCTTTCCAGTGTCATTTTGGAAACAGCCGCTATGGACGAAAGAGCCTCCCCTCGAAATCCCATAGTCATTACTTTCTGCATATCGTCAAAATTCTTGATTTTGGATGTTGCATGGCGAAGAATCGATTTTTCCATATCTTCCGCATTCATTCCTTCCCCATCATCATTCACTTCGATACATTGCAAGCCACCTCCTGAGATCGTAATATCGATAGTTTTCGCCTTGGCATCCACGGCATTTTCAATCAATTCTTTTACAACAGAAGCTGGGCTTTCAATCACCTCTCCGGCTGCAATTTTATTAATTAACGACTCATCAAGAATATGTATTTTGGATCTCATTATACCTTTTCTAAAAAACAGTGCTCCTTTATCGTTTAAATAATATAATAAACAGTCCGGTTCTTGGCAAATGTATGATATAGCAAAAAAAATTGTCCTTGTATTGCACAATGCTGGATATATTGCCTACTTTGCCGGAGGATATGTTCGCGATCGGTTATTACATATCCCTTCAGAAGATATCGATATAGCTACCAATGCTTCTCCAGAAGTCGTCCAGAAACTTTTTCCCAAAACGATCCCTGTCGGTATCCATTTTGGGATCGTAATAGTAATACAAAACGGTCTTTCCTTTGAAGTGGCCACTTTTCGCAAAGAAGGGCGCTATATGGACGGCAGGCATCCGAGTTCCGTAGAATTCACCTCTCCCCAAGAGGATGCAAAACGGCGAGATTTTACCATTAATGGCATGTTTTTTGATCCTATAGAGGAAAAGGTAATTGATTATGTTCAAGGACAAATTGATCTCAACCAAAAGCTCATCCGCGCCATAGGAGATCCCGATCAACGATTGGAAGAAGATAGATTACGTCTTGTGCGAGCCGCACGTCTGGCCAATCGTTTTCATTTTTCCATAGAGAAAAAAACCAAAGAGGCGATCGTCCGTCATGCTCCTTCTCTTTTCCCTTCCGTAGCCATAGAAAGGGTCGTTCAAGAACTCTACAAAATGGACGATCTTCGAACGGGACTTCTCTTGTTACAGGAACTAAGAATTTTACCCATCCTCTTTTCTTCTTTGCCACAATACTCCCAACAAGAATTAAGCCTTCTACTGACTCCCCTTGATCTCTATCCTCAAAAAGCCCCCCTTATCGCTTTTCTCCTCCCTCTTTTTCCGAACGCTTCGTTATCGGAACAGATCGATTTGGCTCTATACTTAAAATTGCCCAAAAAAGAAATTCTTTTTCTGCAATTTTTAGAAAAAGGAAAAGGGCTGATCGACAGAGGATCTGATTGGGAATGGGCTCATTATTATGCGGATAATCGCGCATGGACGTCTTTAAAAATCATAGCCGCTCATCGCGATCATCCTGATTCTTTTATGCACAGCCACCGTCAAAAATATAATGAGCTGCTTCCTTATATTCAAAGAATTCAAGAAAAAACCCCTTTAATTACTGCTTCTACGTTACAAAAGCTACATATTCTTCCCGGAAAAATCATGGGAGAACTATTAAGAGAAGCTGAAAAAATCTCTATTGAAAAAAAATTATGTGATCCTGAAAAGGTACTGATTCTTTTGCAGACCACCAAATTATGGCCTATAAAAGACGGATAATCACCGCCGTCATATCATCTGCCTGTTCTTCCAAAACGGAAAATGCTTTTACATCCTGTAATAAAAGGGAAACCATCTCCTTCGAAGGTAACTGTACTATTTTCTGCAGAAAGGTTTTTAATTTTTCTATGCCATAGCCATGATGGTCCCGATCATGCGCTTCAATGATCCCGTCTGTATAGAGAAGAAGAATATCCTCTCTCTGCAACGTTATTTTCTTTTCAAAGACTTCAATAGATTCAGAAACACCGATGGCAATCCCATCTGTTTGCAACTCCTGAATCTCTCCCCCTTTTTGACGCAAAAGAGCCGGAAAATGTCCCAGAGAACAATACGTAAGTTCTTTCGTGTCGAGATGCAACTCTCCCACCCAGGCAGTCACAAACGTTAAAGAAGCTTCCACATCCCGAAAGAACACCTCGTTGACATGGGAAACGACCTCGGAAATCGGCTTTCCTAGGATAAAAAAAGATCGAAAAAGGCTTCTCACCCCTAAGGCATACAAACAGGCAGAAATTCCCTTGCCGCACACATCGGCAATGATGAAATACACCCGATCATTATAGTAAAAAATATCATAAAAATCGCCTCCGACTTCTTTTGCAGGCACATACCCCGAAGTAATATCCAATCCTTTTATGTGAGGCATTGCAGAAGGAAAAAGGCTCATTTGAATATCGTGGCCTATTTTAAGCTCTTGAGCCAATTTTTCTTTAGCAACGCGTTCTTGTTCCGCAATCTTTTGATGTTTTAGCACCGATTGAATCATCTCATTAAAGGAAGTCCCTAACATGTTAATCTCATATCCCATAACTGCAGGAACATAACATTGAGAAACATCTCCCTCTTTTACACGATCCATCACATTCAAAAGATTCTTTAGAGGTGCGCTCAATTTACGGATCAAAATCCAAGCGCTGCCGCCACCAATGATTGTGATAAATAAAAACATCTTGAGCAATCGAAGAAAATAATATTGCCAATGAAGGCTTTTGATGTATTCTTCTTCAATATCTACCAAAAGCGAAATCCCCAAATCTTTCATCGGAATAACCGCTGCCATATTTTGTCCGTTAAAAACATAACCATCGGAGATCCCTTTTGCCGGGGTCAGATGAATCTTAGTTCCTATATAAGAGGCGTTAGAAGAAATAAAAATTTTTCCTTTAGAGAACAGGGACATATCTATTGGGTACATCGCATCCACGGTTCCAAGGAACTCCGAAAGATTGTTACTTCCGATCAAAAGAGTATCATCGGACAAAACTTGCGTTAGATAGAGATAAGGACCATAAATGATGTGGTAACGATGATGGGCAAAGGCCGGCAAAAATTCCGAATAATCTTTACCAATATTATCAGGATTCGAAGAATCCGTGCAAATCAGCCGATTGTTTTGTTTTGTCAATTTTGAGGCTTCTACAAAATCAAATATTCTCTGAATTTCCGGCAGAGGCTGGGTCGGCGCCAGGCGTAAAAAATAATAGATCTGTCGCTTCATATGGGCAACAATACTATCCTTTCGACTTTCCCCTAATATTTGTAACGTTTTAAAAAAATCTGCTTTTTTCGTATGGTATTCTCTGTGATATTCTAGTATATAGAAGATAAACAGAGGCATGAGGATTAATATGAATATGACCCAAAATACCCGCAAAGCAATCGTTCCTCTTATTTTCCGTATTGTCGTTTTGCCTTTTAATTTCATACGATACAACTCCCTCCAATCCCCTTAAGCGCATGGTACCAAAAAAGATCACCAGTTTACAACATCCGATTGTAAAAGAAATTTTTAAGCTACGCACTCAAAAAAAATACCGGTATGAAAAAAAAGAGCTTTTGATTTCGGGACAAAAAATGATCCAAGATCTTTTTCCCCGGATAAAAATCCTGTTTCTGTCCGAAAAAGCCTATGCAAAACATGAAAAAATCGCTTCGACAACGTATATAGTCTCAGAGGAAGTCTTGCATAAAATCACTGGGGTTCAGGCTCCCGATGGCTATGCCGCTCTTGTCGATTTTCCTGCCACCTCTTCTTTAGAAAAAAAAGAGAAACTGCTTATTATTGATAACTTGACAGATCCGGGAAATTTAGGAACCCTTCTTCGCAGCGCTCTTGCTTTTGGCTGGGATGGAGTCATACTTCCCCCAAAAACAGTCGACCCTTTTAACGATAAAGCCCTAAGAGCGGCCAAAGGAGCTACCTTTCATTTACCCCTGTTTTTTATGGAAGAACCAGCCATTATCGCATGGATACAGAAAAAATCTTTTCAAGGATTTTTAGCCGATCTAAAAGGAACAAGCATAGAGACCATAAAAGTCTTTTCTCCCCCTTATTTTCTCATTCTTAGCCATGAATCGAGTGGAACTCGGAAATGGGCACAAAAAATTGCCACACCAATTACTATTCCCATTGCACATATCGAATCTCTTAATGTTGCCGCCGCCGGATCGATTCTTCTTTATCTGATGTCTTTATAAACAATTCTCGAAACAAAAAATAACGCATAACCCTTTCCTTTGAACCCTAGTCTCTTTTTTTCTGTTGATCATACAATCATCAAGAATAAAGTTTTTTAAAATTGTAATTAAAAAACCCCCAAACGCAAAAAACACACTATATATTGACAATATCAAGAAAAAATTTATATAGAATCAATTATGAACAAATATATTCAGCTTTGTGTTTTTTTCCCCTTGTTCTGGGGAACTCTCTTTGCTACGGCTCCTCCTGTGCCCTCAAGCGGAGTCATCGAACGACAACTTGAAAAGGAATATGAAACAGAACCTCTAAAGCCGGATAGAAAAATTCCCCAAATCGAAATCGATATTCCTGAAGAAAGGCTTTCTATGCCTGAAGGACTTAAAGTTTACATTCGTGAAATACGTCTAAAAAACAACGAAGCCCTTTCCTCTACTGCAATCCTCAAACAGATTGAAAACAGATTGCATTGCTCTCTTTCTCTTTGCGATATCTATGACATCTGTCATAGCATTGAAAATTTTTATGCAGAAAAGGGATTTTTTCTGGCAAGAGCCTTCCCTCCCCCGCAAACTATTACAGATGGAGTAATCACTATTGAGATTGTCGAAGGAAAACTAGGACAAGTCACAATCGAGGGAAATAAGCATTATAAAGAAAAGTTCATCCTTCGTTATTTTACCCCTTTGCAAAACAAAGCCGTTAACTACCACCAATTGCTCCGCACCTTATTATTGCTCAATGAGAATAGTGATCTTCAGGCAGGAGCCATCTTTATAAAAGGCAAGGAACTTGGAACAGTCGATCTGACCATCCAAGTACAAGACAAAACTCCGACGCACTTATATATTAATGGCAACAACTATGGACGATGGCTGACTCCTAACATTCGTATAGGAGCCAGACTAGATTCCAGACTCTTTACAGACGGCGACAAATTTTCCGTCACGCAAACGATCGGCATTCCAGCAAGCGCCCTTTATTTTACAGATCTTATCTATCGCTTTCCTGTCAATGTAAAGGGAACCTTTTGTGAACTTGCCTACCTAACATCTACATTCCACATCCAAGAAATGAAAGATTTAAAACTAAGAGGCTCCTCCCATATAGCAACAATCAAGGCCTCGCACGCCTTAACCAGAAGACAATTTCTGAACTGTGATCTCTACGCCTCTTTTGATTATAAGCAGATCAAAAATTTAACGCTGCATCAGCTCACCTCCTTCGACAAACTACGTGTACTCACTCTTGGATCCATCTTTGATCATTACAACCCGCTGATCGGACGTAACTATATCGTATTAAAAATGGGAATAGGCTTACCCGGCTTTTTAGATGGCCTCGACAACCCAACGGCCTCCAGCTCACGTCCAGGAGCCCAAGGAAATTTTTTCAAACTCAATCTCGATTATGATTATCTAAAAACTTTACCGCATTCCATGTTCCTTTCGTTACATGCTTCAGGACAATGGAGCCCCAATAAACTCACCGTTCCAGAACAGATCTATATCGGAGGAGCAGATACCGTGCGAGGATTTCCTCTCGCTACAGGCATGGGCGACAGCGGCTACTATTGCAACGCGGAATGGCGTTTTGCTCCTCCAGGAATGGGCAATAAAAAAATTAAAGACATCCTGCAATTCTCTCTTTTCATGGACCAAGGCAGCGTTTTCTTTAAAGACAACGGAAATACCTATCAATGGAGTACAGGATTTGGCGTTAGAATCAACGGCCCATGGGGTCTTGCCGGCACATTTGAAGTCGGATTTCCTTTAAATCATCGAGACCTTTCAAGAGATGCATTTTTCTATATAAAAATTACAGACAGGGCTTTTTGATGAACAAGAAATATTCTTTTTTATATTTCATGAGTTGCTGTCTATGCTATACGGCCTCTCTCTTTGCCCTGCCAAAAGGGGAAAAAATCGTATCGGGTGATGCCCAATTTTCCTTTTCTACTCCCCAGCAACTTCATGTTTCGGCAACTGACAAAACAATCATCGACTATAAAACCTTTTCTATCGGGGCAGGGGAAAAAATAACATTTACTTTACCGGATGACAAATCCTGCATCCTCAATCGCGTTATCGGAAAAAACATTTCTGAAATCCAGGGCCATATGGAAAGCAACGGCCGTCTGTTTCTCGTCAACCCTCAAGGAATTTATTTTGGGAAAAACGCACAAGTCAATGCGGGATCCTTTATCGCCTCAACGCTAAACATTAAAAACGAAGATTTTTTAGAAGGACGTTTTCACTTTTTTCTAGAAAAAGGAAAAGAAAACGGATCCATTGTCAATGAAGGTTCTTTATTGTCCAATGATGGGTGCCTTGCTCTTTTATCTCCCCATATTAAAAATACAGGTTCTCTTTTTACCAAGGCCGAAAAAATCATCCTGGCCTCAGCAGAAAAAGTCTCGATCGATTTTTTAGGCAACGGTTTAATGAAATTCACAACAGAAGGAGAGCTGGAACAATCTTTGATCGAAAATTTTGGGATGATCGAAGCGGCAGGAGGTGCTGTGTGTATTTCAGTACCCGCCGCCAAAGCCGCTGTTAAAATGGTCGTGAACACCGATGGAATGCCCCCTGCGAATGCCCTCGAAGAAAAAGACGGAGTGTTTTACCTAGTCCATAAGGGAACGATCCAAGGAAAAGAGATCGCAATTGAAGCTCCTTCCATGCAAAGTTCCGGACAGATACAGGCAGACGATACTCTAACCATCCAGGCAAAAAAAACGCTTTTCCTCGAAAGTTCCTCCTTATCCTCCGGTAAAGAACTATTCCTTTCCTCGCAAGAGAAAATCAAAGTGAGAGATTCTAAGGAAACATCAAGCCGTATTTGGACAAAAGGCAACTGCACCATTCAAAGCCCTTGCATCGATATTTTAACTCTGTCTCATCCTAACTCCGGCTTTTTTTCCGGCGGCAATATGACATTTATCAGCGAAAATCCCATCTCAGCAGATGCCCACTTCTATAGTGGCGGCGATTTTACCCTGCTAAAACCCGACGGTAAGCTCGGTGATTTCATCAGTTTCTTTGACCCCATCATCAGCTCAAACCGTGGCTGTCAATTTGGTTCTTATAACGGTGTTTCCTTAAAAGTAGAAGCACAAAGGACCATTATCACAACGGGAACCATCAACATCACTGGCCCTGATATCAGCGCTACAGGAGATAGTGATAGTGCAATCCTTACCACTTCAGCCGCTCTGATCCTGCGCGCTAATCTACCCAGCCTGGAGCACTTCTCAAATGTGCCTATCTTTACAAGCGGAACCTATTTTTCCAGGATCTATACATCAGCGCAAAGCATCAGCCTAGGAGGGAATATAACGACAGCCGGAGGACCTGTCATGCTCTATCCCAATACCGCAGGAACCGGCGACATTGTACTCAATAATAACATCACCATCGCCACTTCCGGCGGAGATATCACAGTCTCCGGCACCATAAATAATGCAAGAACACTAACTCTCAATGCAGGTGCAGGTGATATTTCCGTTTCTGGTGCAATCGGAAATACTACTGCTCTCACCTCCCTTACAGTCTCCAGTGTCCAAAATGCCAGCTTCAACAATATCACTGCAGGAACTATCTCTCAACTAGCCGGAACAGGAACTTCATCTTTCGGAGCCTTAAGCACATCTACCGTAGGCGGCATCTCGCTCACAGGAAATGCCTTTACTTTCAACAATACCGTAACAACCGCCGCCGCAGGATCATTGACACTTGCCAATACCGGCACAGCCACTTTTATTTCAGGTACCAACGTCTCCCTTGTCGGAGGAGGCGTCTTTAACCAGTCCACATCCGGAGCCGTATCGCTGGCGGCGAACATCACTACGCAAAATGCCAATATATCTTTTAACGGACCTGTCACGATCGCAGGAACTTCTTCTGTAAGCACAGGAAGCGGCGGTGGCAATATCGATTTTTATAACACTCTCGACGGCACACAAAACCTTTCTCTAACAGCGGGAACCGGATCGATCACCTTTCATAATCCTATCGGAAGTATTTCTTCTTTGGGAGCCCTCAGTATCGCCTCTGCCAACAATGTCACCGCTACAACGATCAATGCCTCTTCCTTTTCGCAAACGGCGGGAACGGGGACCACTCTTTTCAATAATACAGTAGTAACAACGGGCAGCAACGGCATTTCTTTTACAGGAAATGCGATCACAATGAATAACACAGTGACTACAACAAACAACGGTCCTGTCACGATCACCAATAGTGGCCTCTTCACACAAGCTCTAGCAGCAGAAATCGTTAGTTCAGGAGCCTTCATACAAAACGGATCGGGCCAAAACTCTCTTGCAGCAGATATCACCGGTAATAGCGATGAGATCTCTTTTTCTTCTCCGATCACTCTGACAAACGATATAACCATGGAACTCACATCCGGCATTGGCGACATCACTCTATCAAACAGTATCGACGGAACCTTTAACTATATTGCCAATGGCAATGGCGCTTCTGTAACCCTGTCTGGGCCAATAGGAGCTTCTACTCCTCTTGCTTCCCTTACAATTTCAGGAAGCGATATTTCTGTAGGTGATATCGGAGCTGCAAGTGCAGGGGTTACTGGAACCACAACCCTTAATGCCAGCAATGAGATGTTTTTTACCGGAACGACATATCATGCTAACACACAATCTTATGCTGCCGCCACTAATTTCAATATGGATGCTGGAGCATTAACTACTTTCACATCCTCTAATGATCCTATGGACTTTACTACAGGAACCATACAACTCGGTGCCGGCAGCGATCTCACAATTACCTCATCAGGAGGAACTATCACTCTTGGCGATACGCTCGCTCTTTCCAACCCTGCCAATGACTACAGAATCCTACGCATCAATGCCGATACAGGAACAGTTCATGTCGGTTCCATCGGCACCGTTTTACCCGATGAATTTTCTCTCGTCGAAATCATCGGCGGCGATCTATATCTCATGGGGAATATCGATACCCACGCAATCTCTCTTGTACCGGGCCTTACATCCACCATTTACCTAGGTGGAGGCATCTCTACGGTCAATAATCCCATCTCTTTTACAAGACCTGTTATCAGAAATAACGTCGACAGCATCACCCTTTCCAGCTCAGGAGGCGACATCACATTCGACGATACGCTCGATAGCGATGTTGCTTATGCGCGTTCCATTACCCTTGCGGCTAACACCGGTTCTATTTCTTTTTTAGCTGCTGTTGGAGCTATAACTCCTCTCAACCATATGACCATCAACTCCGCCTTAAATTGGACAGTAGCCAATGCTCTTACTATTGCCTCTTTAACACAAAGCACGGGGACCGGAACATCACTCTTTCAAGGGCCATTACTTACAAGCGGCATCGACGGCATTTCTCTGACAGGCACCAATTTTACCTTTCAAGATACCGTCACAACAACCAATAATGGTAACTTCGAAATCAGCAATAGTGGAGTGCTAACACTGCCTCCTGCAGCGATTTGTTCTATCAGTGGCTACTTTCATCAACTGGGAATAGGCGCAGTTTCTTTAGGGACCCAGATCAACGCAAACCACATCGGTTTCAACGGTCCCGTTACTCTCACAGACAATGTTGCTCTAGACACTTCATCCTATAATGCTCCCATCGATTTCTATAATAGTATAGACGGAAATTATGATCTGACATTAACGCTTGGCTTAGGCAGCGGATCTTTCCAAGCAATCGGAACCACTACACGCTTGGGAGATCTGGAAATTATATCGACAGACAATTTAATCTTTAATGATACCATTACTGCAGCTTCTTTCTCTCAATTGGCAGGAAACGGACAAACGATCTTTTATGAAACGATCGATATCAACGGCTCCAATGGGATTACTTTTGTCGGCAATGATTGTTATCGTTATGCTGATGTGCTCGTTACGGGAGGGGGATCAATTCATGTAACCCACAGCGGAACCATGGCAGGACTTGGAGGGACTACCGTCGATGTCGACCAATCCTATCTACAAGACGGAACAGGCTCCAACAACCTCTTCTTTAACATCATTGCCCGCAATGGATCTATCACCTTTACCAGTCCTTGTGTTCTGGTGGGAAATTCAAGTTTCGATACAAGCGGTGGTAATCAGGATATTCGTTTTCTTAGTACCCTTGATGGCGGTTATACATTCACCTGTACAGCCGGCACAGGAAACCTCTTATTGCAAGGAGCCGTAGGGCACGATACGCCTCTAGGCAATATGATTGTCAACAGCGCACAAAATGTCACGGTGCAATCTACCCTATCTTCTCTTTCTTTCCAGCAGCTTGCAGGCACTGGAACGACCTTATTACAAGGAACCGTTGCTACAATAGGATCTAACGGCATCTCGATTCAAAGCAATAATATCACACGCAGCGCTGCGATCACGACCACAGGCAGTGGCGGAATGACCATCACGAATAGCGGTACTTTTGACAGCTCTGCTGCCGGTAACATCTCCGTAAGCGGCGCATTTGTCCAAAATGGGACAGGTTCCGTTCTTTTAGCCAATAATATCACGACAACAAACCAACCGATCTCTTTTACCTCCCCTATCACCCTTACCGGTAATGTTATCCTAAATACTGGACTTACCGGAGCAAACATTACCTTGAATGAAGCGACAAATGGTGCTTTTACCCTTGAGTTAGATGCGACTGCTGGGAATATTACAGTTGGAGATATCGGAGCGATCACTCCTCTCTCAAAATTCTATATCAATAAGACTCTAAACGCTTCCGTACAAAAAGTGTATGCTTCTAGCATCCAACAAATCGGGGGCACCGGAACAACAACATTTCATGATAGTTTGACAACGACAGGAGCCCTTGGCATCAATCTCCAAGGGACCAATTTCACCTTTGAGCAACCGATCACAACAACCACCGGCCCTTTGACCGTTACCCATACGGGAACTGCCGAGTTTCAAGCTACCGCAACGGCCTCTATCGACGGCATCATTACGATCAACGGGAATGGAACTTGCACTCTCTCTTCTTCTCTAACAGCTTCCGATGAAATACTTTTTCTTAATCCTATTATTATCTCGGGAACGCCTTCTCTATCTACCGCCGCTGCCAATAAACCAATCACTTTTTTCAGTACAATCGATGGTCCGGGAGACCTAACATTGGATCTTGGGACATCCTCTAATGGAAACCTATCCTTCGAAGGCAATATCGGTAGCACAACACCGCTCGGAGCTCTCATTATCACAAACGCTTACAATGTCACGACTGAAGCAATATCTGCCGCTTCTCTTACGCAAACAACAGGAGCAAACACTTCTGATTTTCGCGGCTCGATAACCACTTCGGCTATTGGAGGTATCACTCTGACAGGAGTCAATATTACCTTTGAAGATGATATCACTACAGCTTCAAGCGGTCCCTGTTCCTTGCAAAATAGCGGCATTCTCACCTTTACCCCTGATAAGACTGTCTCAATCGATGGCGCCTTTACTCAAACCAATAGTGGAGGAACAGGAACGATTGTTTTAGCCGGCACTATTCAAACCAACAATACCCCTCTTTCCTTTGTGGATGACTCTCCCATCACCCTCGCTGCTGCTGCTATCTTAAATTCCGGGGAAGGAGACCTAACAATCAGCGGTACCGTCAATGGTACTAATATCGGACAAGAACACTTAACTCTTGCTGCCAGCGCAACTAGTGATATCACCTGTTCTTCCAATCTTGGTTCTAGTATCCGTCTTGGCAATGTGACGATTAGCACCGTGAAAGATTTTGACTCAAAATCCATCACCGCTCTTTCTATCTCTCAACTAGCCGGCACGGGGACTACAAGCTTTATAGGAAATGTCAATACTTCGGGAGTAGATGGAATTTCTATCACGGGAGAACATCTTTATCACAACGGGAACACCACCACTACAGGAGGAGGTTCTGTTGTCTATGCCCTTAACGAAAGCATTCTCGGTTCTGTCGGCAACATCATGAATATCTCTGGAGAACTAAGACAAATTGGAACGGATGTCATCATTTATCACTATGGCTCCGGATCGACCATCATCGGCGATATCACTTCTCAAGGACATAACATCGTTCTCACCGATACCGCGGCATTCACAACGCAAGGAAATCTCACGGTCTACGGCGATATCAATAGCGAAAGCGGGGTGCCTCATAACTGTCTTTTCAGTGTAGGGGGAAATATCTCCTTCATAGGAAATATCGGTCAAACCAGTCCTTTAAATATCATAACCGTCTCGGATGCGATTAACTTCACGGCCAACAAAATCTCAGCAGCATCCCTTCAAATCGGAACGACAACACCGATCTCCAGTATAACGACTTTTAATGATATCGTCACAACTAGCGATGCCAGCGGCATCCTTATCAAAAGCCATGATGTGAATTTAAATGCCGACATTACAACCAGCGGAGGAGGATCTCTTACCATTACTAACAGCAATATCCTTACAATAGACGCCACCGCAATCCTTTCCTTGGATGGACCTTTTGTTCAAAACGGAGGCGGAGAAAATCGTTTAGGAAGCTCTATCACTACGAATAACCAATCGATCTCTTTTGCCTCTCCTTTAGTATTAACGGCAGAACCAGCCCGATTGGATACTGGAACCGGTAGTGGCGATATTACTATCAACACTCTTTCAGGCGCATATGCTCTCAACCTGCGAGCAGGAACCGGAGATATTTATTTTCTCGATCACGTGGGCCTTACGAATCCCCTCACCGGCATTACCATAGAAAGCACACATAATCTAACGGCAAGCTCTTCCATTGACATAGATGGCCCTTTGACCCTACAGAATTCTACAGGAACAGCCTCTTTTCAAAACACCCTCTCAACTACTACAGCCGGCGGCATCAGCCTCACCGGCATTGCCATCACCTTTGCCGATGATGTAACGACTACGGGAGGAGGCCCTATCGCACTGTCCCATAGCGGCCTTTTAACCTGTGCCTCAGGCATCAGCATTTCTTCCGACAGCACGTTTATTGAAACCAATCTCGGAGCTACGGGTACCATGACTTTAGGAGGTTCCATCAGTACGAATAATGCCAATCTCTCCATAAGCAGTCCCGTGATTTTAAGCAATTCAGCAACCCTTTCCAGCGGAACAGGTAGTGGAGACATCCTTTTATCGGCTTCAATCGATGCTACAGTTGCAGGAACACAAAGACTAACGCTTGCTTCCGGATTGGGAAATATCCTCGCAACAGAGCCTATAGGAACAACGACCCGCTTGGGCAAGCTGGAAATCTCCAATGCCTATAATGTTACACTACAAGACATCACCTTAGCATCTTTGTCACAACTGGCCGGAACGGGAACATCTCTGTTTGAAGGGACTATACATACCAATACCAGTCAAGGAATTGTCCTAACAGGAACTAACTTTACCTTCAGCGATTATATTACCACTACAAATAGCGGTTCCATGACCGTAACCAATAGCGGGCTTTTGACGCGATCGGGAACGTTCTCCACCTCCATTGCAGGCTCTTTTCTCCAAAACGGCACCGGTTCTATCACTCTCGGAGATACGATCTCCGCTCAAACCGGCATTTCTTTTACAGGACCTATTAATTTAGGACAAAACTCTATCCTCCAAACCACATCGGGAAATATTACGGTAAATAATACGATTGATGAAGCTTTTTCCCTGACAACAACCGCTACTTCCGGAACGATAAATTTTTTAAACGCTATAGGAGGAACCTCTCCATTGGCATCATTTACAACATCCGCTTCGCAGATCACTCATCAGGCATCGCTTACTACTACAGGTGCTATTCAACATACCGGCTCTGTTATCCTGGGAGGAGATGTATCCACAACAAACAGCAATGTAACTGTTACAGGAAATGTCAGCATCTCTGCTAGCGATGTGGAAATCAATACGGGGACAGGAGTCGGTAATATTGCGATCAGCGGTTTCCTTCAAGGAACTGTTGCTGGGAACTGTTGTACGATCAATGCAGGAACCGGTAATGTCTCCATCGGCGGCACAACCGGCGCATCGATCCCCTTAAATGATTTTTCTGTCACCGGCCACTATATCAGTTTAAATAATGTCGGATCAGTTTCTCAGGGGATCACCGGCAACATTACCCTTTCCGCTACAGATTCCATTGATTTTAATGGAGACGTCTACAATACAACAGGAACACAGAATTATACTGCCAATAATTTCTTTTACTTTAATAAAGGAGCCCTCACAACCCTGCGTTCTAATAACACGGACATTACTTTTACTACAGGAGGGATCCATCTTTCGGCCAACAATCATTTTACGTTACAATCGAACGGAGGCCTTATTACTCTCACCACACTAACCGTTGCCGATGATAAAGTTGTCAATCTTATTGCCGATGCTTCAGTCGGAACAATAAGTTATGTCCAAATCGGAACTGCAACCAATTTTCTCGATAACGTCTTATTGAAAGGCGCAACGATTACCCCTCCAGAGCCACCAGCTCCTCCTCCTTACACGATCATTTATGCCAATAACTGGTCCTATGTATCCCCTTCCACAATCATTTTGACAACCGATGTGCATTATGATGGAACACTTACGTATGATGATCCTGTCATCCTCGGAGCCACCGATCTCGCCTTTATTTGGGACGGTCCCACTTCAGGAGACCTTACCTTTAACAACCTTTTGAACAGCGCAGACGGTTATGTGACCAACACCACCTTTTCTCCTGGAGCTGGAAATAATCTTGTGATCAACAGTCCTATCGGCGCCATAGACCCTCTAGGCTCCGTAACGATCAATGATGTCACAGACGTAACAATTAACAACGACATGCAAATGGGCTCTTTCAGCCAGATTAATGGCAGTGGAACAACGACAATTAACGGAGATTTAACCACAACTGCTGTCGGAGGCATTTCTATTCAAACAGCTGACATTGATCTTTTTGGTGATTTACTTACTGAAAATAGCGGCCCTATCGTCATCGATAATAGCGGACTGTTACAAACACCCAGCTGCGTAACGATCAATTCCTCCGGGGCCTTTCAACAAATCGGCAGTGGTACTGTGGAAATCTGCGGAACCATTATCACCCATGATGCTGAAATCAGCTTCAACAGTCCTGTAAAGCTCTTAAACCAACTCACTCTTACCTCTAAAGATACAAGCGGAGGAAATATCTCCTTCTCTTCAACCATAAAAGGATCGACCGACGTTACAGAAAACTTAATCCTAACGGCTGGCAGCGGCGACATCACTTTCCTTGACACCATCGGAGAATCGCTCGTTCCCCTCTACCTCGGTTATCTCAATATCGCCAGCGCTCATGATGTTTCTGTAGAAGAAATTTACACGGCTCGATTTCTACAGACATCCGGAACAGGAACAACTTCTTTTAATCAAGCCGCATCTTTTAAAGGAACCTCTCAAGGACTTTCTTTTACGGGAAATGCTCTCACTATCGACAATACCCTTACCACAACCAATGAAGGGCCTCTTCTCATTACCAATAGCGGACTTCTGACGTTAACATCCTCTGCCGACTGCACTATCAATGGTAATTTCACCCAAAATGGAACAGGAGCTTCTTCTCTAGCCGGCGCAATTGCTGCTGATGGTTCCATCTCCTTTGCCACAGCGGCGACATTAACTGATGCTTTTGCTTTAGATACCTCTTCTTACGATCAAACTATCACTTTTTCCCAAACATTAGACGGCACAGTCGCAGGATCAGAAAATCTTACTATTGACACCGGTAACGGAGACCTATTTTTATTAGGAGCTGTAGGACAAAGTACCCGTTTAGGAATTCTAACAATCACTCAGGCGAGTAATGTAACAGCGAGTACAATGTATGCTGCATCGATTATACAAACAAACGGTTCTGGAACCACAACCCTATCCGGTTCTTTAAACACCCTTGCCGGTGGCATCAGCCTAAATGGAACAAAACTTTCTCTTTCAGGAAATATGATCACTACTGGAAGCGTTTCTCTAACTCATACCGGAGATCTCATCATAACAGGAGGCGGCAGTACCTCTATCGACGGTACGTTTACCGAAAGCGGCGGCGGCACCGTCAGGTTAGGAGGTAGTATTACCACAACTAATACCAATCTCACCTTCAATGACCCAATTGTTTTAACAGGCACTTCTTATCTTTCTACAGGTACAGGAATAGGAGATATCAGTCTAGCGACCACACTAAACGGAGGATATAATCTAACCTTAACTGCGGGAACAGGAGATATCCTTTTCGGAGGAACTATAGGCAATACCGTCTCCCTCGGGGCTCTTACTATTGCCTCTGTCCAAGATATTTCCTATCCGATCGTCAAAGCCTCTTCCATCACACAATCCCTCTCTTCCGGAACTACTATTATAGGGGGCACCATGACCTCTAGCGGCCTTGCGGGCATTGCTCTAACAGGTAACATTATCACCCAAAATGCCTCTCTTATTACCCAAAATGAAGGCCCCATTACGATTACCAATAGCGGACTGCTAACCATTGCTACCAATATCAACAGCTCTGGACCTTTTAGTCAAAACGGAACGGGCACTGTAGATCTTTCAAGTTCTTTAATTGCTGCGAATGATTCAATTTCCTTTGACTCTCCCGTCACTCTTACAGCAACCAGTTCCGTTTACACAGGATCCCTCGGAGCTAACATCCTATTCGACGATACCATCGATGGTACTGTCGGAACAGAAAATCTCACGTTAACGGCTACTTCCGGGTCTATCACCTGTAATGGCAACATTGGAGCAACCATCCCTATTGGAGATTTCCTGATCTCCTCAGCTTATAATGCTACCTTCCACGATATCACAGCCTCTTCTTTGACCCAATCGATCAATACGGGCACGACCATTTTTAACGGAGCTGTCTCCTCAACAAATACTGTCTCCCTTACCGGAACAAATTTTACCATCAATAATGACTTCACCGTCACCAGCGGCGATCTTAACGTCTCCACCAGTGGAATTTTTTCTCTTACATCTGCAGCAAATCTCCTGATTTCCGGAAACTTAGAACATACAGGCACAGGCAGCAGCAGTTTGAACGGCATCGTCGTTACCGGAGGATATATAGACTTTAATATCCCCAATACTATTATATCTGCCGGAACGGCTAACTGCTCCACAGCAGCGGCAAATCAACCCATTACCTTCTATGGAACCGTCGAAGGTCCCGGCAATCTCACTCTAGCAAGCGGTTCCGCCAATATTTCTTTTGCAGATACTATTGGAGCGTCCACTCGTCTTGGAACGCTTACCATTACAAATACCGGTTCTTTAGTCTCTAAGAATATCACAGCAGAGGCTATTGTCCAATCTGCAGGAAATGCTATTTTCAACGGAGCTCTCAACACAAATGGAGTTGGAGGGATCGACCTCAATGGTACTGGATTTACCTTTGCTGGCAATGTGACGACAACAGGAAGCGGCCCTTGCACGATCACAAACGCCGGCACCTGCTCTTTTGCTATCGGAAAAAACCTTTCTCTCAGCGGGGCCTTCACCCAAGACGGCACCGGACCTCTTTCTCTTGGCAGTAATATCACGACTGACAATGCCGATATTCATATTGTTCAGCCAACTACTCTTACAGCTCTTGTCAGTCTATCTACCGGCACCGGCAGCGGAAACGTACAATTCGACAGCACAATCAATGGCAATTACAATTTCAGCATCACTGCCGGAACGGGAAATATTACGGCGACATCTCCTATCGGCAATATCACACGGCTTAGAGACATAACGGTTTATAGCGTCACCGATCTGACTATAGATGCCGTGTCTGCAAATTCGATCTCCCAACTCCAGGGAAGCGGAATTAGCTTAATCAATGGAAATATCAACACCAACGGCTCAAACGGGATTTACATAGTCGGAAACAATTTTATTCGATCGGGAGATATCACCACAACCAATGGAGGTTCCATCACAATCACAAATAGCGGTCTTATTACAGGAACCGGACTCAACACCACATCGATCGACGGTTATTATATCCAAAATGGAACGGGACCCCTTGATTTTGGCGGAACCATAACAGCAAAACTGGGAATTTCTTTACTAGGTCCCATGACGCTTCTTGCCGATGGAGTTCTCGATACTAGCACCGGCAATGGAAATATCGTTCTCAACAACACGATCGATGGGGCAAAGAACTTTACGATCAATGCAGGAACCGGCAATGTCTCTTGTTTAGAAATCATCGGCGGCAGCAGCGCCCTCACTAGCCTGACTATCGATGGAAGAGATATTTCGCTGAACAATATCGGAGACGGAGGAGTCGGAATAACGGGAACTACGGATATTACTTCCACCGGACAAATTCATTTTTCCGGAACTAGTTATAAGGCCCATACCCAAAATTATTCAACAAGCGTACAATTTGCCTTCGATGCAGGAGCCTTGACCACCGTATCATCGTCAGGTAATCCAATCCTTTTTACAGGCGGCGGATCGATCAACCTCTCTACCAACACCGATCTCACCATCAATTCAGACGGAGGAAGCCTCACCCTTGAAAACATCTATGCTGAGACAAACGATGTAAGAACCTTGATCATCGATGCAGGATCTGCCGACCTTCAAGTACAACAAATCGGCATGAGCGGCGATGCTGAATTTTCCCATACCACTTTAATCGGGAACAACCTCTATCTTTCAGAAGACATTTACTCTAATATGTTGACTCTGACCCCCTCCGTAAAAATCTATGCCGCTGGAAATATTTCTACCAATCATACCGATTTAATTTTTTCAAAGCCTGTGGAACTTACCTCTTCCAAAACATTTTCTACCGGGAGCACTGCCGGAGGAAATATCGTCTTTTCTGATCTCCTAGATAGCGATAGCGATTATACGCACAGCTTAACCTTAACGGCAGGAACCGGAAATATCCTATTTAATGCCTTGGTGGGATCCGTCCATCCTCTTTATCAACTGACCATCACTAATGCTCAAGACGTCTCCGCTCAAACCATTACAGCAGGAGGGCTAACCCAAAGTGCGGGTAGCGGAACAACTTCCTTTAACGGAGATCTCGACATCACAAAATTTTTAGGGATCAATCTTACGGGAACTAATTTTACCATCACCAACAATGTTACCACTGCAGAGAACGGATCTATTGTTTTATCTGCTTCAGGTCTTGCGAATGTCTCCGGAACTATTGTCTCTTCTGGCGCCTTCACTCAATCGGGAAATATTTCTTTTTCTGGATCTTTGACCACAGGACAAAATGTCAGATTTCAAGGACCCGTCACCCTCTCCGGATCTCCTTTCATAGATACCTCGGCTACAGAAAAAAGCATCGCTTTCAACAGCACCGTCAATGGCAGCGGAAATCTAACACTGCAAGCGGGAGGAGGAAATATTACCTTCGCAAGCTCTGTCGGCACTACGGAACGAATAGGAGATCTGATCATCAACAACGTCCATACAATGAACACGCAAGCAATTAACGCCTCTTCCATTTATGTAGCTTCTTCTACAGAACAAATCATATGGAATGATACATGGAACACCAATGCTGCAGGAAATGCGATCCATCTTATCGGAAAAATCTTTGTCTATGATGGAGCTTTAGAAACATCCAATGGGGGAAATGTTCTCCTTACTAACTCGGGACATCTCCTTTGTAATAACGACTCTGTCTCCTCCATTTCCGGAAGTTTTATCCAAAATGGCACTGCTGAAGCTTATCTTAGAGGATCCATACAAACAGGGGAAGACATTTCCTTTGATAGTTCCTTGATATTAGTTGAAGACCTGACCCTTCAAGCAGATCAAAATATAACCCTCAACGATACTGTTGACGGCAATTATCAACTGACCTTACAGACAGGAGGAGATATTACCTTAAACGAAACCATCGGCTCTACCGAAGAACTTAAAAAATTCCTGATTAATTCCGCAAGCAATGTCGAAACGGAATCGATCACTGCAGAAGCAGTTATACAGGCCGCGGGAACAAACACCTCGATATTTCACGGTTCCTTAAAAGCTACAGGAACAGACGGAATTCAACTGACAGGAAATATCATCACTCAAGAAAACTTATGGACTATCTCTCAAGGGCCTCTCATCGTAACCAATGCGGGCACGTGGACCGCAAACGGGAATAAAATCCTTCTTGTCAACGGAGCTTTTACACAAAATGGCACGGGGAATGTCTCCTTTGAAGGCAATTTAAACACCAACAATCAGCCGATCTCCTTCTATGGACCAATCACTCTTACAAATAACAGCGGCTTTATTACAGGAGCTGTAGGAGCCGACATGACTTTTTATAATACGATTGATGGAGCCTACCAACTCTCCCTCATCAGCAAGGCAGGCGACATCACCTTTGGATCTGCGCTCGGAAGCCTTTCCCCTTTGAACTCCCTTTCGATACAAAATGCCTACAATGTTACCACTGATGCTATTTATGCCAATATCTTCAACATTCTGGCACAAAAAAATGTGTACCTAAACACAATTGCCGGTAACGCCGGAAACATGGAACTATTGCAAGTCGATGCCGAAAATATCTTTTTCGGAGGAACGATTGCAGCGGACACTGTTGAGTTCACGGCAACACAAGAGATTTTAAATAGTGGCTCCCCTGTAGCCATCACAACAGTCGAAGATGCCGAATTCAATGCCTTGGGAGGAGACGTCGGCAGTTATGATTCCCCTATCTTAATCTATGCGGCCAATAGAATTTTTGTGGGGTCTACGAACCTGGCTGATTTCAGCGGAACAGATCTCGATGATACCGTTCATTACCTCGCCTCCAATATTCCTATGTTAATCATCTGGAACGGCCGAATTATCTTCGATAGAAGGCCCACGCCTTCTCAGGAAACAAAGACCTATGCTATGCCTGGATTAGACAGCTCTTCCTTTTCTCTCGCCAACGACTTTTTCTTTAAAACACTCTTTTACATGCCGGATCAAACAGAGATCCGAAAAAACTATCTGTTTGTTTATCGAAAACAAAAAAAAGATACAGACAAATTATAAGCTGTCCTTATTCACCATAAGACATTTCCTTCTCTATTAGATTTACGCCAACTTTTTTTGTCTCTAATAATGTGTTTTCTTACAACGATTCTTATGCAATCGGCATACAATGGTCTAATGCAATCATCTTGCTTTTTCGGATATTCCATGATTTAATAAATTTTCATCAACTTATTCAAATAAGGGGCGCTATCATGTCAAAAATTACCAATATTCACGGAATAGAAATTTTAGATTCTCGCGGGAACCCTACTGTAGAAGTCATCGTCACTACAGAAAACGGCATTATGGCAACCGCGAAAATCCCCTCCGGCGCTTCGACAGGAGAACATGAAGCCTTAGAAATGAGAGACAATGATAAAAATCGTTATAACGGAAAAGGAGTGTTGTCTGCTATCAACAATGTCAATGGCCCTTTAAAAAAATTATTAATCGGAAAATCGGTTCTCGATCAACGCAAACGGGATCAAGAAATGATCGATGCCGATGGAACGGAAAACAAATCTCGTTTCGGAGCAAACGCCATTTTAGGAGTTTCCTTAGCGATTGCCCGTGCTGCGGCTCAAGAAAATAAACTCCCCCTCTTTCAATACCTTGGGGGGCCTGATGTACATATGCTTCCCTGTCCCATGATGAACATCATCAATGGGGGAGCTCATGCCGACTCTTCTTTAGACATTCAAGAATTCATGATCCGTCCGATTGGAGCTCCTTCCTTTAAAGAAGCTTTGCGTTGGGGAGCGGAAATATTCCACACTTTAAAAAAAATTCTAAAAGAACAAGGATATGCCACCTCTGTGGGGGATGAAGGAGGTTTTGCACCGACGCTTCGATCGGATGAAGAAGCCTTAGACACCATTTTACAAGCAATCGAAAAAGCAGGATACGTTCCTAAAAAGCAGATCTCCCTTGCGTTAGACCTTGCAGCTTCCGAATTTTACGACAGAAAAGAAAAAAGATATTTTGAGAAAAAGAAAAAACTTTTAGGGCAGAAATACGTTTCAAGAACGTTTCAAGAACAAGTGGAATACCTCCAAAAATTGACCAAACAATATCCGATTGATTCCATTGAAGACGGGTTGGATGAAAATGACTGGGAAGGATGGGAATATCTCACCCAAAAGATCGGCTCAACCGTCCAGATTGTTGGGGACGATCTTTTTGTGACTAATCCAAAATTTCTTCAAAAAGGCATTGAGAACAAAGTCGCCAATTCCATCTTAATTAAACTGAATCAAATCGGCACTCTAACAGAAACCTTCAATACCATTCATCTTGCGCACAGCCATGGGTATACCACAGTCATTTCCCATCGTTCCGGAGAAACGGAAGATCCTTTTATCGCCGATTTAGCGGTTGGCTCAAAAGCGGGTCAGATTAAGACCGGCTCTCTTTGTCGTTCTGATAGAATCTGTAAGTATAATCGTCTTTTGGAAATCGAAGATCTGTTAGGAGATAAAGCCTGTTATTTTCAAGAAAAGTAAAAACTATAATTATTTAATATATTTATCGGCTTCTTGTATCCAGTCCTCATTTTTCAGCACTGTTTCTTTGCCGTGCCCGGGAATAACGCGAGTATCCTGAGGAAGATGGGCTAATTTTTGTAAGGATGCCAACATTTTCCTAGGATCAGAATGGGGAAAAGAAATATTACCATAGGTAGAGGCGAAAAGAGTATCTCCCGAAAGGAGCAATTTCTCTTTTTCAAAATAATAGCAAACACTCCCCGGTGTATGACCCGGAGTATGCAATACCCGCACTGCAATCTCTCCAATATAAAAGATCATTTCATCCACGACAAAACCATCAGGTTTTAAAGGAGGAATTGAGACAAGCAAAGGAAGCTGATCACTTCCTGGATTTTCTACATTGCCGGCATCATCAGGATGGACAAAAACCAATACTCCCTTTTTTTGAAACAGGGAAGCTTCGGCAATATGATCCCAATGAGAATGGGTCAAATATACAGACTCAAGATGGAATTGTTCTTTGAGACAATAAGAAAAAACCGGTTGAAAAGACCCGATAACAGGATCGAACAAAGCTGCTTTTCCTGTCTTGGAACAAGCAATCAAAATCGAATTATTATTAAGAGGGCCTAAAATGAATTTTTTAATCTTCATACAAAAAGAATATAACGAAGACTATTTTATCGTCATGATCTTATCAAATCCAACGTACTGAAAAATTTTCTTTACGTCATATTTGGTATTTTTTATTTCGAACTCTTCATGATTCTTGTTAGCTTGTTTCGCCACCCAAAGAGTTAACCGCAAAAAAGAAGAACAAATATAATCAACATTTCCCAGATCAAAAACAATCGCCGGTTTATCCCGTTGCGATAATTCAATCTTTTTTTGAATATCGTTCATGACATCATCGGTATGAACCGTATCCATCCGTTTATTAAACTTAAAGAGAAGTATGTGTTCTTCTTCTTGAAATTCCACTTGTTCATCATGTCCTAGATACATAATCATTCCTCTTGCTTCTATAGTTTATGGGTAACGTAAAGAAAAAAATATGTCAAATAAAATACTTGCTGCAATAAGACTTTTACCTGATAATATCTTCTTTTATCATGCACCGGTAGCTCAATTGGATAGAGTACCCGGCTACGAACCGGGCGGTTAGAGGTTCGAATCCTCTCCGGTGCGCAGTTTATCAACCTATGCCGAAAAATCTCTTTTTTTAGAGGAAGAGAATGATTGGAGATTGTTTTCTTTTGTATTCCTTTAAATGCTAGCATTTCCTATACTTAGCCCGTTCCCTGAAAGCAGGCAGCCTTTTTTATAAAGAACGAAGCGCGTAGGTCGCAGGAACCTGTTGGAATGCGCAAGCTAGTACAACTCTAGTGAATTTAAGAATCGTTTTTCTTTAGGAGGGTGAGGATGTCAAAAATAAGGAATATTCTTTCTATCAGAGAAGAAAAAAAAGTACTTTTCTCGACAAAAAAGAATTTTATATTTAAATAATAGATAGGAGGAGTTGTTATGGGTTTATATCACTCGGTTTTGATCCTCGTTAATATGCAAAACGATATCTGTCATGAAGACGGAGTGTTTCATAAAAATGGGTTAACGGCGAGACTTATTCCTCGCATTATTCCTCCTACAAAAATTTGCATGGACTTTTGTAAGAAAATGAAAATTCCTATAATCGCTCTTATGCTTACCTCTTTAGAAAGCCCCGATTCGATTAGCATAGGATCAGATCTTTATAAAAAAAACCGTCCATTCCTGATCAAAGAAGGTCTTCGAGAAGGAACATGGGGGCATCAAATGATAGAACAGCTCCCTCCCGCTAATTATTATATCCGAAAGTGGAACAATTCAGCATTTTATCAAACGGAACTAGAATATTATCTTGAAGCGATTCAATGCGAAGAGCTCATTGTATGCGGTTTTGCAACAAACGGCAGTGTCGAATCTTTAGCCAGGGAAGCCACAGCGCGTAATTATAAAGTAAATGTACTGAGTGATTGCGTCACTTCCTACAGTCCCACTTTACACGAAGCCTCATTAGCCAATTTAAGCGGCTTTGCTAAAATTGCCACCCATGAGGAATGGCAAAAAAACTTTTCGCTGTTAATGCCATGAATATTGTCATTTTAGGTGCAGGAGATATCGGCTCACATCTAGCGGCAGTTCTTTCCGACGAAGAACATAATGTAACGGTCATTGATAAAGAGATCAAAAATTTAGAACGACTACAACAACAGACGGATGTCGCTACATTACATGGATATGGTGCAGAATGGAAATTATTAGACACTCTTATCGAAAATGCCCCTGATTGTTTTATTGCTATGACAGGAGATGATGAGACCAATCTTGTCGCCTGTTCTATTGCCAAAAATTTAGGATATCCCCAGACCATCGCCCGTATTAAAGAAATCGGTTATCTCAAACGATCTCGGCTTGATTTTAGTCGCCTTTTTTATGTGGACTATTTTATTGGCTCTGAAATGCTCACAGCCTATGATATTTTAAAAAGCATTATCCGTCCTGATGATCTTGCCGTGGAAAATTTTGCTCATGGAATTATCCAAATGCGTTCTTGTATCGTCTCCAAAGAATGGAATAAAGAACATCTTCCCATTAGCGAGCTCTCTTTACCCGATGAAATTTTAATCAGTTTAATTCGTCGTATAGATCCTAAAACAAAAAAAGAGATGATTATTTTTCCTCATGGGCATGATCACATTCTACATAATGATGAGATCACCGTGATTGGAGAAACGAAGGCCATGCTCGACTTGCACACCATTTTCCCCATACCCCATACTTCTCCAAAAAATATTGTGATGATCGGAGGCAACCGTGTTGCCGTTCAGTTAGCTCGAATTTTAGAAAAAATGAATATTACCGTCACCATTATTGAAAAGGAAGAAATGCGTTGTCAAGAACTGGCCAATCTTTTAACGAACACACAGATTATTAATCATAATGGATTAGACTTGAAATTCTTACAAGAAAAGCAAGTGTATAATGCCGACATACTCATTTGCTCCACTTCAAATGATGAAACCAATGCTCTTCTTTCTTTATTAGGCAAAAAAACGGGTTGCAAAAAAATTATTTCTCTCATTTCAGATATTTCGATCGGCCCTATATTGCGTAGTTTAGATATTACCGTCTCTCTCTCTGAAAGGGTTAGCGTAGCCAATAAAGTATTGTCGATCCTTCATGCAGAATCTATTATTTCTATCGCCTCTTTGTGTGACAATCAAGCACAAGTATTAGAAATGAAAATCTCTTCGGATTCTCCTTTGCTCGGCATTCCTCTTTCACAACTTAGCGCTGACTTGCCTAAAGAATTGATTATAGCCGCGATAGAAAATCGCGGACGGGTGATGATTGGCAAAGGAAATCGTATTCTCTCTCCGAACGATACGATCATCTTAATTACAAGCCCGAAACATATGCATGAAATACAGGAAATTTTTTGAGGTACCTTTGTGCTCTACAAAGAGATTTTTCGAATATTAGGTAAATATCTCAAATATTTTACCATTGTTTTAACCATTCCTCTTGGAGTGGCTCTTTATTACGATTTCATTGTTTCTCATCAAGACTATCCTCAACCCTCATCATGGGTATCCTTCATTACGACAATCATCATATGCATTATCCTCTCCGCGTTGTTTTCTTTTTTTGGAGAAAAAGCTGAGGGCAATATCTCTCGCAGAGAAAGTATTGTCTTAGTGGTCCTTATATGGTTTTTTTCTGCCTTTATCAGTGCCCTTCCCTTTTATTTTTCCAAAACTTTAGAAAATCCTATCGACTGTTATTTTGAAGCCATGTCGGGACTGACGACCACCGGCGCAAGCACCATGTGCGCCAAAGCCTATGATCCATCAGGAAAAGAAATTCCTCTCTACAATACGAACATTCATTTTCCGGAAAAAACATACACCTATTATGGAACGATCAAACCCATCAAAGATCCCCACACCAAGCTGGTTGTAAAAACCGGAATAGAAGCAGTCAGCAGGGGTATTCTTTTCTGGCGAAGCTTTATACAATGGCTAGGAGGGATGGGTATTGTGGTTCTTTTTATAGCTATTTTACCGGCTCTGGCCGTCGGAGGGAAATTCTTATATGAAATGGAAGTCCCCGGCCCCACAAAAGAGACTCTGACGCCTAGAATTAAAGAGACCGCCTCAATTTTATGGAAGCTCTATCTTGCAGCAACAATTATTGAAATTTACCTTCTTATATGGACAAATGAAAAAATGCCTCTTTTTGATGCTTTTTGCATTACCTTTTCTACTTTATCTACAGGAGGATTCGGCGTCAGAAACGAAAGCATTGGAAGTTATGCAAACATACACACCGAATGGATCGTGATCTTGTTTATGATTTTAGGAAGCGTGAACTTCTCCTTATATTTTCATCTCGTCCGAAGAAGACTATATCGTATTTATGAACCTGATTTTCTGTTTTTTCTGCTCATTATCGTTCTTGGATCTCTTTTTGTCTCTCTTCCTCTCATCGGTCAAAAACAAATTTTGCTAAACGGCGCTCAGTCCACCTATACTTTATCGAGTGCCATAAGGGAAGGTTCTTTTCAAGCGGTCTCTGCACAGACTTCGACCGGTTTTTCCACGGCCAATTACGACCGATGGCCTTTGTTTTCCCAACTCATCATGCTTATCCTTATGTTCATAGGAGGTATGTCCGGTTCAACAGCCGGCGGAATTAAAACCTCTCGTATTTTCATTCTCTATAAAATTATTGCCTATAAAATTACTTCGATCGTTCGCCCGGAAACCATTAAAAAACTTAAAATCGGAGAGAGTGAAATTTCTCCTAATATTGCAATGACGGTACTCGTCTATTTTTGCATTGTTATTTTTTTTACTGTTTTAGGAACAGTAGGAATGGTATACGATGGAATAGATCCTGACACTTCTTTAGGATCTATTGCCTGTATGATGAATAATATAGGAATGGCCTTTCGCGCTGCCGGCCCGACGGAAAGCTTTGCTTTTCTTCCTTCTTTATCGAAAATTATATCCATTTTCTGGATGCTCTTAGGACGACTGGAGTTTTTCTCTCTACTGCTACTTTTCATTCCTTCTTTTTGGAAGCAACAAATCTGATCAGTATCAAGCTCAGCGTTTTGTTGAAAAACCGCGTTGCAGAGGGACAGGATCATGAAAATGCAAATCGAAAGCAACGGGACCTATCATCTCTCTGGGAATGTATTCCACATCGACCTCTATACAATAACGCCCTGAAATAACTGTATATCCTCGAGAATTACGCGTGATTTTTTGAATGATCTCCCCGCTGCCAAGAGCATTATGCAATTCTTCCGAGGAGAGGATTGCCATAATTTCCTTAGAGCTTTGATAAAAAGGAGGCAAGGCAGCAAAAACAGCACTAGAGGATAGAATCATCATTAAAAATAATTTTTTCATAAACACCTTAACAAATATATTCTATTGAGAATAGTTTATCAGGAGCATGATTAAACCCGGGAGAGAAAAAACAAGAACATCCCTCCAAAAAATTTTTCTACAGAAGGAATCAACTCTTTTCTCAAGTTTTTGTATATTTCAAGAGAGGATGCGTTACAAGAAGATATTGTTCAAAAATCTTTCCTTACATAAAATTTGCTGCATACAATAATTTTTAGACAGTTATGAATACTTTTTATCGACGGATCCTTACCGTTTTTTTGTTCTTACAAAATTCTTCCTTAACGGCAACAATTCTTCCTCCTAATCAGAGATCCTTTTCCTTTCATGAAATTTGGGCCTATGTTTTTCAAGGAGAAGAACATTTTATCAAAAGCAATCATGCTATTTCCGATGCAGCGTATTTTAGTGCTTCCGTTAATGAAATCGGCAGAATAGGACGAACTCCTCTTCCGGAAAAAATCCGCCCTTTTCTTCCACCGAACACACGTATTCACTGCGTAATCTCTTCTCCTTATAACCGATCGTTAATGTACTGGTGCCTCAAACAGGATCCTCTTACTAGAGAGAACCTTATCCAAGACATTGTACAAATAGCTTCCTCTTTTGATGGCATTCAAATTAATTTTGAATCGATCCGTCCGGAAGAAAAAGAAGCTTTGACTCAATTTCTTCAAGAAATTAAAAACAGAATTCCTCACGAAAAAATTTTTAGTGTTACAGTCCCTCCACAAACCTGCTCCATGAACAATGCCTACGACTATCCCAAAATTGTTTCTATCGTCGACAGGGTCATTGTAATGGCCTACGATGAACATGGACGCTCTGCCTCTCCAGGAACAATTGCTTCTCTACCTTGGTGTTCCAAGGTACTAAACTATGCAAAAAAGAATATTCCTCCAGAAAAATTAGTGATAGGAATTCCCCTTTATGGACGAATATGGCAAAAACAGACGATCGCCCGCGCTCTCAAGTATTTTCAAACGTTAGATCTGTGGAAACAGCATTCTTCTATTGTAGAAAGAGACAAGGATCAAAGCCCTTTTTTCTGTTTTCAGCAAACCGTGGATGCCGTTGTTTATTTTGAAGATATCCAAAGCCTAGGGACAAAACTTTCTCTCTATGAAGAAGAACATATTGTTTCCGTTGCTCTATGGCGCATTAGTCAAGAACCTGCCTCCTTATGGGAACGGCTCCACCTGAAGCCTAAAAGAATCTCTCATTAATTTTTCTGATACTTCTTTCTGAAAATTTCAATAGAGAATTCGACAAAAATCTGCTAAATTTGAAATCTGTATTCAATGGAACAATACTTATATGCCCATAAAAAAATCCCTATATCTGGAACAAGCCCATCATCTTCTCAAAGAGGCTGCAAAAACCCCCCTTTTACAAGAGGAAAGAAAAGCAGCAGCGATAGAATTAGCGGATCTTTTGATGAAAGAAGTACATAGTATTATTACTCCGAAAGAAAAGCATCGGCTCAAAAAAATTCATGCCCTATTTCATGATCCTCAAAGCCGATGCCTCCTCTTAGCAATCCTAGATCAGGTTTTTCGACCCTCTTCTAAAAATCGCGTGATCGAACAAATGATCAATATCTCTATACGCTACGGCATCCTTCCTTCTTTTTCCTACAAAGAACAAATCACCTTGTTTTTGTTACACGCTTTCGGAAAAATCCTACCAAAATTTTTCTTTTCCTCTTATTTAAGAACCCTTCAAAAAAAAATCTCTGAATTCATTTTTATTGGTAATTATACCCATCTTTTAAAATATCTTAATGGCTGGAAAAAAGAAAAAGTCGTGATCTCGATTGCGGAAACGGGAGAAGCGACCTATGGCAAAAAACAGGCTCGCAAACATATTGAAAACTATCTTGATCATATTTCCAATCCTTCTATTGAATACGTCTCCATCAAAATCAATCTATTACATCCTCTTTTTCATCTTTCTGCCCAAGAAGCCATCCTTCCCAGAATTAAAAGTACTCTTCGCCTCCTCTTAGAGGCTGCCAACAGAAATTTCATCATCACACCCGAGGGTCATAAAAAGCCTACTTTTATAAACTTTGAAATGGATTCACATACCTATCTCGACCTAACCGTAACTGTTTTTCAAGATCTCTTATCGGAAGCAGAATTTATTAATACCTATGCAGGGATTACTCTTCAGGCATATTTGCCGGAGTCATTTCCTATTCAAACTCAACTTACGCAATGGGCGAAAGAACGCGTACAAAATGGAGGCAGCCCCATTAAAATATCTCTAGTAAAGGGAGCCTATTTAGGAGAGGAACAAATAAAAGCATCAAAAAACGACTGGCCCCAAGCTCCTTTTCTTTCTAAAGTGCTGACAGACGCTCATTTTAAAAAAATGGTCTCTTATGGAATGCTCCCCGAAAATATTCGAATGGTCCACTTAGGAATCGCAACGCATAACATTTTTGATATTGCTTATGCGCTTCTTTTGGCGCATGAAAACGGTGTTCTATCCTATGTCTATTTAGAAATGCAGGCTGGAATTTTTCCTTATATACGAAGGATTGCAGAGCAATTTTTTCTTCACCGCACCATTCTTTTTACTCCCAAGATTTCCCATGAATCCGAGCTGACCAACACAGTCCCTTACCTTCTCAGAACCATTGACGCACATTCCTCTCCCGAGAGTTTCTTGCGGCATTTCCCCTTTTTATATCCTCACACAAAATTTTGGGAGGAACAAACAGCGATGTTTTCCGAAAGCTTTCAGTGGATATCCTCATTAGAATCAACTCCTAGACATAAACAAAATCGATTACATCCTCCTGCAAAAATTGAGAAATATACGATTTTTTCTAATGAGCCTCACACGGATTTTTCTCAAAGAGAAAATCGACGCTGGGCCTGTAACCTATTGGAAAAATGCAAACATCTAAAGCCGAATACCCTTCCCTTACAAATAGGAGGAAAAGAGATCATCTCAGACAATACCGGCCTCGGCTACAACATCTCCTCTCCTGAGATTCCATTTTATCATTATGCGCTTGCTTCCTCAGAAGATGTCGATATGGCGATACAATGCGCTAAAGAATATGAAAAGACATGGAAAGCTGTAAATTATGCAGACAAGGTCAAAATTATTAACGACATCGCTCAAAATTTTCGGGCTCGCCGAGATGATCTTATTGCTGCCCTTGTGACCGATGTTGGAAAAATCCTCCCCGAAGCGGATGCAGAAGTTTGCGAAGCAATTGACACGATCGAATATTATCGCATTCGCATGGAGAAGTTTTTAGCCATAAAAGATATAGAATGGGAGCCTAAAGGAACCTTTTGGATCATCTCTTCACGAAGTTTTCCCTGCTCAGCTCCCACTAGTAGTATCATTGCCGCTCTGATTACAGGAAACTGCGCTATTTTCAAACCCGCTCCGGAAGCAGCTCTAGTTGGAAGTTACATAGCCCAGGCCATGTGGGATGCAAACGTTCCTAAAGAAGCCTTACAATTAATCCATTGCACACAAGATATTACAGAAACCCATATTATTCCCGATCGCCGAATCTCTTCTATTATTCTAACGGGAAAATCGTCCACAGCACATAAATTCTTGCATATCAACCCTCAGATAGACCTTACGGCAATTACTCACGGCAATAACGCTATGATCATCACAGCTATGGCCGATAAGGATCGGGCGATCAAGGAATTGGTCGAGTCTGCTTTTGGATACAGCGGACAAAAATATGGGTCTACTTCTCTAGCTATTTTGGAAGAAGAAGTCTATAATGACATACAATTTCTCGAAAACCTCAAAGAGGCAGCCCTAAGTTTGATCGCAGGGCCTTCCTGGAATTTAGAAACTCAAATACCTTCTTTAATCAATTTTCCCGAAGTAACGATAAAAAAAAGCCTCACGGAATTAGATACTGGAGAAAAATGGCTTTTACAACCGACCCTTACCAATCATCATCCCTACTTGTGGTCCCCCGGCATTAAAATGGGATCCTCTCCGAAAAGTTTTTCTTTTCGAACGCCTTGTCTTGGACCGGTTCTTTCTCTGGTAAGAGCTAAAAATTTTCGCGATGCTTTAGATATTGCAGCGCAAATTCCCTTTAGTCTCTCAGCAGGCATTCAATCCTTGGATCCCCAAGAGCAATATCAATGGCAAAAAAAGATCGAAGTTGGAAATTTCTATATTAATAAAAGCATGACCAGTTCTTCTATTCGACGAGAGCCTTTTGGGGGAATAAAAAAAAGCTCCTTTGGTCATGGTTATAAAACTGGAGGGCCTAATTTTCTTAAAGGATGCATGCATGCACGACAAACATCTCTTCCTCAGCAAAAAAGGCCTGTTTCAGAAGAGGTTAACCGGCTGACAAGCTTCCTTGAAAAACTGGAACTCAATGCAGAGGATTTAGGACTGTGGTACAGCAGTGTGGCAAATTATTCTTTTTGGTGGCATCGCATGAAACAGTTTAGAGATCCCTCAAAAATCATCGGTCAGGATAATTTATTTGGCTATGTTCCCAAGAAAAAAATTATCCTGCGTATAGAAGAAAAAGCGCCTACTCTTGATTATCTTAGAGTTATTGCAGCGGCTCTTACATGTAAAGCCGCTTTACAAATCAGTTTTGATGCTCAAATCCCTTCTTCCATTGATTGGTTCAATATGTCTTCTTTTCTCAAAATTTATGATGAACCGGAAGATCAATTTATTAGTCGAATACGAAAAGAAGATTTTGAACTGATCCGGATGCTTACTCCTCCTTCTTATTTAGTGAAAGAAGCGGCGGCGGCTTCGATGACTTTTATTGCTACCGATTCCGTATTAGCTAATGGCAGATTAGAACTATTACACTATTTACGGGAATGTACTATTAGTTGTGAATATGAACGATATGGCAATCTCTCTCCTAGAGAAGGAGAATTGCGAAAACCCCCCTATTGATGTATGTCTTCCCTTTTAAATATCCCTCAAAAAACGGCTGTGGAACATATCCATGGTCCTATGTTAGTGATTGCAGGCGCTGGCTCGGGGAAAACCCGTGTTGTCACCTACCGTATTGCCCACCTTATTCATATGGGAATTATGCCAGAGCATATTTTAGCGGTAACTTTTACGAACAAAGCCGCTGAAGAGATGCAGGAAAGGATATTTGCCTTAACGAAAATTTCCATACTTGCCTGCACATTTCACAGCTTAGGAGCTCGCATATTACGGGAATCTATCGCTCCTTTAGGTTTTTCTCCATCCTTTGCTATTTATGATGAGGATGACAGTTTAAAATTACTGCGAGACTGTCTCAAAGAGCTTAATATTAAAGAAAATATGCTCAAAAACATTAAAAACGAAATATCAAGAGCTAAAAATAATCTTCAGCTTCCTGAAGAGTGTCAAACACCGATAAAAACACCCTTCGAAAGAGCTTTTTCACAAACATACCCTCTTTATCAAAAAAAATTACGTGACTATAATGCTCTGGATTTCGATGATCTTCTCTTATATCCCCATATTTTATTTGAGCGTTTTCCCGACATAAAAAAATTATACCAAAATCGATTTCTTTTTATTCTAGTCGATGAATATCAAGATACAAATTACGCTCAGTATATTCTTACAAAATCTCTTGCGGCCCTTCATCACAATATTTTTGTTGTGGGAGATCCCGATCAATCCATCTATTCATGGCGTGGAGCTCAGTATGAAAATATCCTCCGATTTGACAAAGATTTCGCCAAGGCTCAAGTGATCCATTTAGAACAGAATTATCGAAGTTCTGGTAATATTTTAAAAGCCGCAAATACTCTTATTCAAAATAATGAAAACCGCCATGAAAAAAATCTATGGAGCACCTCCGGGCCCGGAGAAAAAATTAAACTATTCTTTGCACAAACGGAACAAGACGAAGCCCGCTTTATTATAGAACAAATAGAACAGTATCATAAGGCAAAAAAAATTCCTTTACAGGAAATAGTCATCTTTTATCGAACGAACGCCCAATCTCGCGTGTTTGAAGACATCCTTCTGTCCAAGAAAATTCCTTATACTATTTATGGAGGAATTTCTTTTTATCAACGAAAAGAAATTAAGGATATTCTCTCCTTTTTACGACTAGCGCTCAGTCCTACAGATGTTCTTTCCTTTAAACGAACGATTAATATTCCCAAAAGAGGTATTGGAACAACCAGTTTGGAAAAACTGCTCCTTTGGGTCTCTTCCGAAAATTGTTCGATCCTGCATTTTATCGAAAAATTTATCACCTCTCCTTCTCCCTATTCCGATCAGCTGGGGAAAAAACAGATCCAAGGATTCTCTGACTATCTTCGGATCATGCAGGAAATTCAGCAAACAATCTATAACGAGGCAAAGTGCACAGAAATTCTCCAAAAAGCCCTAAGCATTACAGAGTATTATTCTTACCTTAAAGAAGACATGGCCACTTATGAAGACAGAAAAGAAAATATCGAACAGCTGATCGCAAAAACTATTTTATTTGATGAAAAAGAAACCCGGTCTTCGCTCTTTCACTTTCTCGAAGAACTATCCTTGGTTAGCGGAGTTGCTCAAAAGGACAAGGGGGATGCCTTAAAATTGATGACCTTGCATAATGGAAAAGGATTAGAATTCCCCGTTGTTTTTATCGCTGGACTGGAAGAAGATCTTTTTCCCCACGTCAATGCCAAGAGCTCTTCTTTTCAATTAGAAGAAGAAAGGCGCCTTTGTTATGTGGGGATGACGCGGGCAAAAGAACACCTTTGTCTCACAGCATCTGCATCCCGTCTTTTATGGGGAGGACATCATTTTCTACAACCCTCCCGTTTTCTCAAAGAACTTCCGCAGGATTTAATAGATATCGTAGAAAAAGACCCAGAACCCTTTTTAGAAGACCGCCGAGAGCCTTCTAACTCCATAGAAGGAGAATTTGAGGTAGGAAATCATGTCCTACATACAGCTTTTGGCCACGGCAAAATTGTTAAAACATATCACACCAGTTTTGGTCTTACCTATGATATTTTATTTGTAGGAGAACGGATTCCTCGCTCTCTAGTAGCCCAGTATGCCCATCTTTCTCCTCTGTCTAAAGAAGAACGATAACTCTTGCATGCAAAAAAAAGAGAAAAATTTGTCTATCAAAGACCATTTTTCACCTTTTTAACAATCCGCTATTTGTTTCCAAGCATCAAAAACGCAAGAAACAGAAACAAATCGTTTCCACCAATAATCCCGCAATCGCATTCCCTTCACATTAAAAATCCAGGGAGCAGGATAAACCGACACATTTTTGCTTGCAAACGGAGCCCAAAATGTTCCCTTGCGATGAGTAGAACAAATGGTCACTGTCGGAAGATGACAAAAAGAAGAGAGATGAGCAATTCCGGAATCATTGCCGATCATATTTTTAGCCATGACAATTTTTTCTACCAAATCATCAAGATTAGCATAGGCATAGAGTTCTAATCCGCTCTTACTAATATCTTGCCATAACAGCTTTTCTTTTTCCATGACTACAAAAAGGGTCTTCCATCCCGTTTTTTGAATTTTGATCCCTAATTGTATAAATTTTTCTTTTGGCCAATTTTTATAAAGAGAACTACTAGTCGGATGAATAATAACAAGATTTTCTTTGTTTTTTTGAGGAATACACATACCATTATTCACAAAAGTCCTTTCACAAAAAAAATTTTCTTTGCAAAGATTTTCTAAATTCTTTCCGATAGAGATTTTTTGATTCCATAAAAAATCTCCGGGAAGATTCTTTTTTTTACAAGTGGAAGGATAAAGCACGGTAGTCCTATCCGAAAAATCCCTTTTAGCCACGGCGACTATCCTTTGACTGATACAAGATTTATCTCCGTTGATCACAATTCTATCAAAAGAGGATAACTCTCTCTTAATTTTACCCTCAGAAGGATAAAGGGAAAAAGAGGCATAGGGAAAAAACCGGCATAACTGCTTTAAAAAAGGATGGTAGACAACGACATCATATCCATTAATATATAAGTTATAGGCAACAACACACCCTATCAAACCATCTCCTAATCCGTAAGAACAAATAAGGGCAGCCTTTTTTTTCATGTCATGACTCCTATCTGTTATACTATCTGGTTGTAAAAAAAATGAGAACTTCTAAAAAAATGATATTATTTTTTTAGCAACATGCGCCGAAAAAGTTTCTTTCTTTCAGAAAAGAAGGAAGGGTACAAGACTTCTTTTCCTAGATCTTTTGCATAAACCTCTTTGCCTTCACCTCTCTATATGATATAGAAAAAAATAAGAGAAAAAAAATAGGCTCTATCATGATGCATCAAAATATAAAGATGCAAAAAAAAATGCTTATAACTCAGAAAATGAGCCTCGGCCTCCATATATTAGAACTTCCTTTGGAAGAATTAGAACACTATCTATTTCAATTTGTGGATAAAAACCCCTTATTGATCCATCGCTTTAAAACTCCCCATTGTTCATTACAGGACAATTTTTCCTCTTGTAAGATTTCGTTTACGGAATACCTTCTTCATCAAGCCCGGCTTTGTTTTAAAGATCCAAAAGAAGCTGCGATAGCAGAAACGATTATTTTGCATTTGGACGATCAACAATATTTTTCTCCTGTCTTTGAAAAAAAAATAAGACAGACATTCTCGATCAGCTCGCAAAAAATAAAAAAAATTATAACCCTCTTGCAAGAGTTTGATCCTCCGGGAATCGCCTCACCGAACCTTCAAACCCGGTTATTGCAACAAATCGACCCCTTAAAAGAGCCTCTTATAACGGTCCTCTTGCAAAAATATTTCAACGATTTTCTCCATAAAAGATGGTATAAACTCTCACAAGAATTAAAAATAGATTTCTCTCTTCTAAGAAGAATGAGGGATATTCTCTATAGCCTCACAATCCATCCGAAAGATTTCTACGAATCTTCCTCTCCAAAGCAATATCCCCGAGCCGATGTCAGAATTTTTTTTGAAAAGGATCTCTGGAACTATGAGATCTTAGATACCTCTCTCTTCTGTTTTTGGTTCAATATGGATTATCTTTCCCATCGGCATCACCACAAACATTTTTTCCAAAGATATATTTCTTCTGCCTGCTTTTACAAACAAAGTCTTTTGAAACGAAGAGAAATTCTTACAAATCTCCTGCATTATATTATGGAAAAACAAAAAGATTTTTTTTCTTTGGGAGCTCCTCTTAAGCCGCTTACCCTTAAAAAAACCGCTCAAGATCTGGGATATAGTTATTCTACTATCTATCGCGCTATCGCTAAAAAATATGCCCTTATTGAAAAAACGTTCGTCCCTCTTTCTTATTTTTTCCCCTCTGCTCTGACACATCATCCTCACAAAATGCAGGTAATCCATTGGATGGAACACTTCATCAAAACAGAAGATAAAAAAAAACCTCTATCCGACAAAATGCTGTATAAAAAATTACAAGAACATGGAATCGAATGTCCTCGTAGGACTATTGCAAAATATCGAAAACAAATTCAAATTTTTCCATCTTTTCAACGACAGAAAATCCCTTTATAATCCCTCTTCTTAGGAAAAATAGGCTAAAACAATTATCTTCCAGCGATAGTTCACCTTAGCACGAGATGTCACGGTTGCGACAATTTCTTCTCTCGACAACCGAGAAAATTCTTCCATCTCTCTTTTGCTTAAACGAAACATCATAGCCCGGGCTTTCGAAGGGTCTTTAAAAAGAGCGCAAAATTTTTTGTAACATCGATTCCATTTCCATCGTCTATAAAAAAGCCTCCAGAGGAAAAAACCGCTCGCGCCTAAAAAAAGCATATGCGCCCATAGGGTAAAAATGGAAAAGGGACTAACCCAAGAACAAAGCAAAACGATTCCCAAAATAATAAAAAAAACGCCCACTTCTCGAGGAGAAGAAAAAAGAGGACCAAAGATCTTTCGAAAAGCAGAGCTTGAGCTCATATAGGCAAAAAACTCTTCTATCGAATGATCCTCAAATCCTAAACGACAGGCATGAATCAGTTCATGCGAGAGAATTTCTTCCAGGCTGTATATTCCATATAAAGATTTTTTTTGCAGTGTTTCATGTAATTGCACCAATGGCACATGACTTTTTTCCATAGACAATGTCCAAAAAGCGCCTCCTTCAAAGGCTCGCAATGATTTTTTAGAAAAAAACACATAAATTTCTTCCGGAATAATATCAAACAGAGAATGCAAGTGCGCTAAAACCCAATTATATCGGGATGGATAAACTCGATGATTTGCCCATTGAGGAAGAGAAGACTTTTCAGGATTATAAAAAAAATTTTTACCTATTTGGACTCGTTGATAAAATTCCTGTTCCTTTTCATGAGGTCCGGGAAACCAGCCTTCTCTATTCCATTGTATTAATTGTTTGTCAGAAAACATAAATTTGTTTACACATTGTAACTTTATGGATATTATGCATAAATTATTGCTGCTTTATTTTTTCACAGAGGCATTTTATGGGCAAACAGAAAGCTTTAGTTATTGTGGAATCTCCCGCAAAAATTAAGACTTTAAAAAAATTTTTAGGATCAGAATATCTCATAACTTCTTCGATTGGACATATTCGAGACCTTCCCAAAAAAGAATTTGGTATTGATGTCGAACATGACTTTACCCCAAAATATGTCAATCTCCCTGAAAAAAAAGAGGTTATTCAAAAACTCAAAACACAAGCCAAATCTACCGATCTTGTCTATCTAGCTCCCGATCCTGACAGAGAAGGAGAAGCGATTGCATGGCACATTCAATCCATCCTTCCTAAAGGAACGAAGACCAAGCGAGTCTCTTTTCATTCCTTAACAAAATCAGCTGTACTCCAAGCATTTAAACATCCGACCGATATCAACATTGATCTAGTAAATGCGCAACAAGCACGTCGACTTTTAGATCGTATTGTAGGATATAAAATTTCTCCTATTCTGACCAGAAAAATTCGAAAAGGAAAAGACGGAACATCGGCGGGTCGAGTTCAATCAGTTGCTCTAAAATTTGTAGTCGACCGAGAAAAAGAAATAGAAGCTTTTGTCCCAACAGAATATTGGAATATTTGGGCCATACTGACCGCCAAAGAGAGACAAACCCCTTTTGAAGCTGTTTTACATATGGTTGATGGCGAAAAAGTTGACAAGATCCCTAAAAAAGGAATTTTTCATATTGCCAACGAGCAAGTCGCGAAAGCCTTGCTACACAAGATAGAGCAGTCGATCTTTCAGGTAAAAAGTGTAGAGCAAAAAGAAAAAAAACGTTCGCCGGTTCCTCCTTTTATCACTTCAACATTGCAACAAGAAGCTTCTAGGCATTATGGCTATAATGTGGCGCGAACAATGACTATCGCGCAAACCCTTTACGAAGGGATCGACATGAAAAAAGAAGGGGTAGAAGGACTGATTACCTATATGAGAACCGATTCGGTGAAAATTGCCCCTGAAGCAATCTACGCCGCTCGAGATTATATCGAAAAAGAATATGGAGCCGACTATCTTCCTGAAAAGCCCCGGTATTATACCAGCAAAAAAGTAGCCCAAGAGGCCCATGAAGCTATTCGCCCTACCAATCTCAACCATCCACCGGAAACAGTGAAACAATATCTTACCGCGGACCAATTTAAAATTTATCAGCTGATCTGGAAACGGTTCATTTCCTCACAAATGAAAGATGCTCTTTACGACACCATCAGCGCTGAAATTGAAACCAACACCTCTCTAACATTAAAAGCCTCCGGGTCAAGAATTAAATTTTCCGGTTTTTTGGCTGTTTATGAAGAAAAAAAAGATGAAGAAGAAGAAAATCAGGAAGAAAGCATTTTACCTCCTTTCGAACCCGGAGATACGCTTTTTTTAGAAAAAGCTCATACTCAGCAGTCCTTTACCAAACCGCCTCCAAGATTTAGCGAAGCTTCTCTAGTCAAAGAATTGGAAAAATCGGGCATCGGTCGTCCTTCTACTTATGCTTCCATCATGCAAAAAATACAAAGCCGATCCTATACCAACAAAGAAAATAAAGTCTTGCATCCCACAGAACTTGGAAAAATTATTGCGCAAATGCTGGAAGAAAACTTTCCTCCTATCATGCATGTTGGTTTTACAGCAGCGATGGAAGATGATTTGGAACTTGTCGCACAAAACAAAAGAAATTGGAAAGAATTGATTCGAGAATTTTACCAAGAATTTATCCCCATGGTAAAAAAAGCAGAAAAAGAAGCGGTCGTTCCCAAAATAAATACAAAAATCCCCTGCCCAAAATGTGGTCATCCTCTGCAAAAAATCTGGTCAAAAAACAAATATTTCTACGGCTGTTCCCATTATCCGGACTGTGACTATACTACTCCTATCGAGGCCTTGGATTTTCATAAGGAAGATTATGATCCTGATTTTGATTGGGATCAAAAATGTCCTAAATGCTCTTCCCCCATGGTTATCCGTCATGGAAAGTTCGGCCCTTTTTTAGGGTGTTCAAAATATCCTGACTGCCAAGGAATCGTGAATATTCCCAAGAAAGGAGAAGTTTCCTTGAAACCGGAGGAAAGACCGGATTGTCCAGCTTTGGGATGCGACGGTAAAATTTTAATGCGACGTTCCCGTTTTGGAAAAATATTTTATTCCTGTTCCAATTTTCCGGACTGTGACGTAATCGTCAACAATTTGGAAGATTTAGAAAAAAAATATGACGAACATCATCCTAAAACGCCCTATCAAAAGAAAGGTTCTTGGAAAGGAAAAGGGAAAGGATATAAGTATCAATTGAGTGAGGAACTAGCGCAAATCACCAAAGAAAAAGAACTCTCTCGAGGAGAAGTCATTAAAAAAGTATGGGAATATATTAAAACGCATGAATTGCAAAATCCCAAAAATAAACGAGAGATTATTCCCGACGAAAAACTCTCCAAGGTTTTTGGGAACAAAGATCCTATCGATATGATGCAACTTTCAAAAATCCTCGGAAAGCATTTCAAAAAATAGATCTTTTTGACAGCGAGTTTCTGCAAACTTTTTTCAATGCGCTAAAAAGATTTTGAAGAATTTTCTAATGCCTTATCAGACAAAATTGTTATTTTAGAAAAAGGATATAAAAGAATATGCCCTACTAAAAACACATAAAAAATCCACAAAGAAGCATTCAACAAAAGGGAGGATATAAAAATAAATGTCACCGTATGAGCATATGCTTGCAAAACATCACCTCCCTGAGTGATTATTTTTTTTATTCGATCATCGGCCTGACGCAGAAAATATCCAGCAACCAACCCAACAAAAGATACCCCCCAATATCCAAAATTCAGAAAAGCTTCTCCAAACCATCCTATTCTCAATCCTGCATGACTCATAGGATTCAATCCTACCAGTTCCGCCGTAACTAAAGAAAGATCCCAAATCTGGCGGAACTGAGAAAATTTTCTGGGAATAAAGGAAAATATTTTAGAAATATATGTCTTTCCCCATAAAAGTTCTCCATCCCAAAACGAAAGAACCCAGGCAAAATCGCGAGTGTCCGACAAATGATTCCCATAGATAACTCTAAATATGGTAGAGACTATGGTATGCCATGGATTATAGATTCCATCTCGCATATCCTCAATGTACAACGCTAAAAAAAGCATTCCCAACAAACTCAAAACAAGTCTTGCTATCTTTAATTTTCCCTGCTTGGCAAAACTCCTATAGATCATCAGCGTAAGAAGCGCCGAGATCACAAATCCCCTCAATCCCCAAAAAAATGAAAAGGCAAATAAAATCAGGAACCCCGCTTTCATTTTAGGTGCTTTGATACTCCGAAGGGCGGCAATCGTAATCGCAAGAGCTATAATGCTTAATGAGAGATTATATATAGGACGCAAAGCATCCTGCGCTAAAAAAAACGATCGCGGAGAAAAAAGAACATCTTCTTTAATCTGATAAAAAATGATAATTCCCCCGAAAAAAAAGGTGAAAAACAATAAAATATAAAAAACTAAAGAACTACGCAAATTTTTTTCAACGATCTTTTGCAACGGAGAAAAGAACAAGGACACCCCTTCTAAAACGCACCGGGGAGAAAAAAAATCATAACAATACTTGCCCACCCATAAAAACACATATCCCAAAAGAGTAATCGCGAACGCCTGGTCCATAAAAACTTCTACACGAAAAAAGTCATTTCCTACAGCCGGTTTTTGATAAATAGAAGCCTGAAAGGGATACATCATCATCACAGCAATAAAAAAAGAATAAAAAAGGGTAAAATACCAAAAATCTAAAACCCATCCGCTTTTTTTCCAGGAAAAAAACCAACTAATTCCAAAATGGAATACTAAAACTCCATCGACTATAAGCCAAAAAGGAGAGCATCGTATCACTTGCTCCCAGATTTCTATTTTTTGCAGCACAAGAATTCCTCTTTTTTTCTCCGACTTGATAAAAGGGATTCCCAAGAACCTATATCTCGCCACAATATTCCTTCTGCTAAAGGAATCATTTCTAAGCTCTTTGTTTTTTCTAAAACAGCCTTATCAAAAGAACTATTCAAAAGCGACTGAGATTCCTGAATCATCCGTTCTAACGATTGACCAAAAAGACTAAAAAGCTCCGGAAAAAATTTTTGGACCTCAGAAACAAAAAAGTCTTTTTGAAAAACGGTGATCCCTGCATTGATATAAAGAGTCTCTTTTTCTAACAAATGAGGTTCTTGAACAGGTTTTTCTAGAAAACCGATCACAGAGTTCTGTTCCACTCTAATGTACCCATATTGGGGATTATAATGTCTGGCTCTTATGCCAAACAACATAAAAGTTTGGGGATCAAACCGTCTGATTGCTTGCAAGACCGTCTCCTTAAACAGAAATTCCGGAGAGATTGCATGATCCGAGGGAGAGACCAAAATAGGCTCCTTAGCAACACCATTCGTCTCCCAGTATTTCACACCTAACGCTATCGCGTAAGCGGTATTTTTGGAATATTTTTCTCCAATAATCCGAATATCCTTCATGGATATTTTTTCTATTTGCTCCCTGGCTAAATCGAGATACTTCTCTTTTGTGACAATAAGAATATCTTGCTCCTTAGAGACAAGATCACGAAAGCGAAGAACGGTCTTCTGAAAATAACTTATTCCTTTCTCCAAAGGAATAAACTGTTTCGGCAAGAAAGCAGAGGAGAGCGGCCACAATCTTCTTCCCTCTCCACCGGCTAAAATAATCACTTTCATAATCCCACGCACTTACTGACAAATTGAGAAAAATGACGACAGAATCTTTCTGTTGAAAATTTTTGCGCATGAGTATGACAAGCTACAGGATCAAAGTCCATTGTTTCAAAACGATGAACGGCATTGATAATATCTTCCTTAGTACAATGGTCAAAAAAGATTCCCGTTTCATTGTCCACAACTGTTTCCAAGGCCCCTCCCTTTTTATAGGCAATAACGGGCGTTCCGGTACATTGGGCTTCCACAGGAAGAATCCCAAAGTCCTCTTCAGCAGCAAAGACAAAAGCTTTTGCTTTCTGTAACCAAAAACGCAGCCTTTCATCTGATTGATAGCCCAAAAAAGAAATATTTCCTTGAATTTTCGCCTCAATTTTTTTTCTTTCGGGTCCGTCTCCGATCACGATCAATTTTTTTTCCGGCATGGCAAGAAAAGCCTCTACAATAAGGTCTACTTTTTTATAAGACACAAGACGTGAGGCGGTCATATAAAAATCTTCTTTATTTTTTTCTAAAGCAAAAAAATCAACATCCACCGGAGGATAAATTACAACAGCATCTTTAGAATATGTCTTCAAGATTCTCTGACGGACATGCTGGGAATTGGCTACAAAAAAATCGACTTGATCCGCTGTCTTCCTATCCCATTGCCGAAAAAAGGAAAAAAATCCTGAAGCCAATACACTTTTCCATCCGTTTCTAAAATAGGTGTGGAAAAGATCCCATGCATATCGCATTGGAGTATGACAATAACAAATATGCATTTGATGAGAAAGCTTTTTAACTCCTTTTGCCACGGCATGAGAAGAAGAGATGATCAAATCATATTCTCGAAGGTTCCATCGAGTAACGGCATGAGGATAAAGAGGAAGCAAAAAGCGATAATAAGGGAAAAAGCGATAAATCGTTTGTAGATATGACGTATGAAGGATCTCTTCTGGAAAAAAGGCTTGAGCTCTTTGAAGATCTGCAAATAAAAAATAAAGCGGAGCGGGGAAAAGCTTATGCAAGGAAAAAAGAACCTTTTCCGCTCCCCCCGGCTGCACAAACCAATCATGAATCAAGGCTGTTTTCATTTTGACAAATCCATTGAAAGACCTCCTCCACGTCCACATTTTTCACACAGCTCATCTTGCGACAATATTTGCTGCAAGGAATTTTTGGACAAAAGGATGTCATAACGGTACAGTTTCTACAAGGTCTCCATAAAGTAATTCCTCGTTGAGAATATATTCCTAAGGAGGGAATTCCCATTAAAGAAGCCAGTAACACAGCGGACGACTCCACCCCAACCAGAAGGCTAGCTCCTTGAATGAGGGCCATATAATCTTCCCATACAAGGCCTGTTTTAAGAACGAGATATTCCGAACGAGTAGAGCAGTGTTCTGCAAAAGAAATTTCTTCAAGATTCTTTGCAGTGATCACCACTCGGATCTTATGTTCTATACATTTTTCAAAAAGAGCAAGCCATTTTTTTTCTTCCCACTGGGACGATTTTTTTCCCGATCCCGGATGACACACCACATATCTATCATGGATGCTAGCATGAGAAGGATTTTTTCTTTGAACAAGATATACATCATTCGTCACAAGATCTTTTTTTTGACCCCAATATCGAGCCAATCCAGACAAATGACGTTCCAGCAGAGTATAACTATTGTTGCACCAAGGTAAAAAACCGGTAAGCCCGTAACGGATCCCTCCTCGGGAATATCCAATTCGTTGTGGAATACGCGTCCTCCATAAAAAAAAATGCATCAAAGGGAAAAAAGAATACAAATTAACGGAAAGATCATATTGTTCTTCTCGTATTTCTTTTAAAACATTCTTTCGAGAACGCCAATATTCTCTTAATTTTCTCCAAAGGGAAATTTTTTTTCGGTTTAGCCACCAATGGTCTAGAACATGAATTTTTTCGATCATAGGATGATTTTTTACCATCTCTTCTCCATAAGAAGAGGTTAAAAAACCTATTGTAGCTTGAGGAAATTTTTTTCGTGCCCAAGGGATCAAAGAGAGACTTAAAGCAACATCTCCGACATGAGCAATATTCGAAAATAAAATGAAAAATCTCTTTTGTGTCATTATTGAACCAATTCAAGCCCTTCATAATAATGAAGAAGATCCCGAAAGTGCGCCGCATCCTCAAACCGAAGTTCCCTCGCAGCAAGAAGCATTTCCTTTTTACATTCTGCAATTTTTTTCTCCAACTCCAAAACCGAAGGAGATTTCATGTAAAGCGGCTTTACATCTTCTTTCTCCGGCATTTCTCCAAAAGTTTCTTCCAGAGTCTCTGCCAAGGCCCGGGTCGTGCTTTTGGGAACAATTTGATGAATTTGATTGAAAGTCTCTTGATCTTTTCGTCTTTTTTTCGTAATGGACAACGTATTTTTAATGGCACTAGTGATCGTATCTGCATAAAAAATAACTCGCCCATGAATATTCCTCGAAGCCCGCCCGCATGTTTGAATCAGAGCTGTTTCACTACGCAAAAATCCCTCTTTATCCGCATCCAATATTGCAACCAAACTCACTTCCGGGATATCCAATCCTTCTCGCAACAAGTTAATGCCAATAAGAACGTCAAAAACACCTAAGCGCAAATCTTTAATCAGCTTCATTCTTTCCAACGTGTCAATATCAGAATGAATATATTTTGCCTTCACGCCGATTTCCAACAGATATTCCGTCAATTGCTCTGCAAGCTTTTTAGTGAGAGTCGTGACCAGTATTCTTTGATTTTTTTCACTTTCCTTTCGAATCTCTTCCAAGATATCATCTACCTGATTTTCAGCTTTACGAACTTCTACAAGGGGATCGAGCAATCCTGTCGGACGATTAATCTGTTGAACCACATTCCCCTTTGCTTCATGGATTTCCCACTGACCGGGTGTTGCAGAGACATACACAACCTGGTTGATTAGCCCATAGATTTCTTCAAACTTCAATGGCCTGTTATCAAATGCCGAAGGAAGACGAAAACCATATTCGACCAACGCTTTTTTGCGGGCATGATCCCCATTATACATTGCATGCATCTGAGGGATCGTCTGATGGGATTCATCAATAAACAGCAAAAAATCTTTTGGAAAATAGTCGAGTAAACAAGGAGGAGGGTCTCCAGAACGTCTACGAGAAAAGTGCCGGGAATAATTTTCAATCCCTTTACAAAAGCCTACCTGTTGCATCATTTCTATATCATAAAGAGTTCTTTCCTTAAGCCGTTGCATTTCGACCAATTTATTCTGTTGCTTAAAAAAATTCTCCCTCTCTCCCAACTCTTCTCGAATAGTCTCTATCGCTTCCATACGAATATGTTCAGGAGTGACATGATGAGATCCAGGAAAGATCGATAAAGACTCCGGATGAGACAAAACTTTCCCCGTAAGAGGATCTATTTCCGATATACGCTCAATTTCCTCTCCAAAGAATTCAAGGCGGTATCCTCGTTCCTCTTCGTAAGCAGGAACGATCTCTATCACATCGCCGCGAACACGAAACGTTCCTCTCATCAAATCACTGCCACGAGTATAATGCATTTCAACAAGCCGGAGCAAAAGTTCATCTCTTCGAATCGTTTGCCGATGTGCTAACCGAAGAGACATCTGCGCATAAAATTCCGGCATCCCTAATCCATAAATACACGAAATGGAAGAAACAATGATCACATCCTTTCTTTCTATTAAAGAACGTGTGGCGCTAAGGCGCATGCGATCAATCCGGTCGTTAATGGAAAGATCCTTTTCAATATATGTATCCGTCCTTGCGATATAGGCTTCGGGTTGATAATAGTCATAATAGGAAACAAAATATTCTACGGCATTTTTGGGAAAAAAGGTGGAAAATTCCTGATAAAGCTGCGCGGCTAATGTCTTGTTATGCGCTAAAATAAGAGTTGGCTTTTGCACATTTTGAATAACATTGGCCATTGTAAAAGTCTTTCCCGATCCCGTAATTCCCAAAAGAACTTGCGCCTTTACTCCTTGATCAATCTTCCGCGTGATCTTTTCGATCGCCTGAGGCTGATCTCCACATGGGGAAAAAGAAGTTTTTAATTGAAACTTATGCATCTTATTTTACGATTGCCCCGTGCAAGAATCCTCACAATTTGTTTATTCCCATCTTATATGCAAGCTTAACTAGCTCAGAGACCGCGACAAAGGTTGAAAAAATAATAATGGCTATTAAGGCTAATTTACCTCCCGTCACATGATACGAAGAGGTAATTTTCTTGCCATATCTACCATGCCACGCCATAAGAGCCGGTAAAAGGCCGAAGAGAATCACGGCACAAAAGCCTCCAGCAAAATTAAGCGCCTGAAAAAATATGCCAGGATAAATAAGAGCGCAAAGAGTTGGCGGTGCTAAGGCAAGAAGGCATAACCACCCGTTATTCCTATAAGATAATTCTACCTTTAATCCGTCAGCCAAAAAATGCATCAGACCCAAGCTTTGCGCTAAAAAAGAAGTTATAATCGCAAAAAAAGCAAACCCTCCGGAAAAAAAAACAACCCAAGGATTGGATAATGCATTTTGTAAAATTTGAGAAGATTCTATTCCCTGTCTATATCCTTCTAGCAATCCTCCTTTCCCAATAGTAGGAACGGATCCCAGCACCAAAACAACCCAAATCAAATACACACAAAGCGCGATAAGGCTGCCTCCCAAAATTGTGTATCGCATTCGACGTAAATTTCCTTTCATATAAGCCGTCAAAGAAGGAATCATATTATGAAATCCAAAAGAGGTGATGAGAACGGGGAGAGGAAAAAGAAAATATTTGAAATCGATATAACGAAAATAAGAAAAATGAATCAAGCGAGAGCCAGCAACAATCATAGCCATATAGAAAATCACTAATCCTATCATAAAAAATCGATTGAGAAAATCCACAGGCTTAGTTCCGAAATAGACAATGACACCAAAAAAACATACAAAAAAAATGCTAGCCATATAGGCGGGAAAACCCCGAGACAAGTAATGAGAAACCATATCGCCGCTAGCGGCGATATACGCCACTAAAAGGGAATAAAATAAAAACAAATACAGCATCCAACTGATCAACCGTCCTATTTTCCCAAAGGCCGTTTCTGCCATAGAGACAATGTTGACCTGCTTATAAAACCATCCATTCACTTCTACCAGCAAAAGAGCCGTAAATGTCATAAATGCCCAGGAAAGGAACAGCATCACCAAAGACAAAGAAAGACCGCAGAGACCCATTAGCACTGGAAGAGCTAACATTCCAGCACCAATGCATGATCCGGCAATAAGCATCATCCCGCCGAACATGCTTCCTGGTTGTAGTAGTTCCCGTTTCATATTCTTTTTTCCTCTCTACGAATCTCCTGCCCCATCCTGCCAAGTTCATATCCTTCGTAATCCATAAACTTAAAATACCTCTCAAACGAAGGGAACCGTTTGCACACTTGCAAAGCCATTTCTTGCGCAATATAACGGTAATTGGAGTGGCCTGCAGGAGAAGAGCGAAGCTCACAAAGCCACTGAAGCTCTCGCAAATTACAATGAAAATAAAAGCGAAGATGATAGGCTAAGGGAACCACATATTGGGCTTCTTCCGGAAGTTCTGTAGCAATAATATCATACGCTTTTTTAGCTTTTCCCATGGCCTCTATATATTCTTTTTCCATGTCGGTATTTTGGAGCTCTTCCGGAATATAATAGCCATATTGACAAGTAAGCTTTTGTCTTTGTTGTGATAAAAGACGATGCCTTTGCAAATCCCGATATGCTCCAAAATCTGCTAAAATCTCAAAAGTAAAATCGGCTCTTTCAAGAGCTCTAGGTGATTTATGCCGACGATTCTCCCTCCAAGCGGAACCTGCATCTAATATGCGAGACAGGTCTTCTTCCGATAAACGATCACAATATTTTTCTAAATCTTCCAAGCCGGCGGAAGAATATTCGAACAAAAGCCCCGCAGCAACCTTCCTTACGGCATGTTCATCACTGTGGATCAAAAAAACGCCATTGTGCTGATGACAAGACAGATGAACAGCATGATGATGCGCTAACTGCGAGAGCTCAGAAGAAGTATGTTCCATAAAAGTCGCATAAGACTGAAAAAATTTGTGGGAAGGATCTGATCGTCGAATAAAAGATGGGATGACCTTGAATAATTCTCCATGAGAGGCCCTGCCAAGCTCCTGTAGTTCCGCTAAATTATGTGTTTGCATTTTACGAAGCAAATGATCATAAAAACGTCCATTTCCATATATGCCAAGGTTTGTCAAAGCACTAGCCGGGAGTAATCCTCGAATGCAATCGAGCACTTTGGCGCGAAGAGCCGCCGTATAAGCAGATTTTGAAATATGATGTTCTCGAGGAAACTTTTTCTCTAAAACAGCCGTTAAAGAAGGAATCAGCTTACAATAAGTGTCGAAAAGAAAATTACAGGTCTCTAAATATAAATCCCTATAAGCTGAGGCCATAATCATGGGCTCTTGATAAAAAAGATATGCATTATTGACTTTTTGATCAAAATAGATGTAGCGAGTGGATTTTTCTAAAGGGGAGCCTCCTATTCGAACATCTTCGATCACTTTTGCCGCCAATATGGAAACATTTTCCATGGCCAGATGAGCTCCTCCCAATTCGCCTATGGAGTCATCCCCATACCCGTCGAGAATACGGTCATAAAAATTCTGAGCTTTTTGAATAGCCTTATATTGATTCTCCGCAGAAAAATCTTGGTCACCCAAACCGGCTATTTCCACAAACGCGGTTTCTTCATTCAGGATAAATTCCTGCAACAATAACGAACGCAAGCCGGAAGCGGAACGGGAATAACGAGAAAATAAAGCTCCCTTGATTACTTCTGGCAAATTGCGAACAACAAACACATTCCCAGAGGTGTTCGTTACAAACTGTTCGAGAATTTTTAATTGTTTTTCGCTAAATTCTTCTTGACCACTCACAAAACACCTCTTATATCCTTAATTTCTTCTTGATAAATTATCCATATACTGCCAGCGACTGCAAGGGATTTTTTCACTCTTCTTTTTCCTGAAATAAAATCGTATAGAGATCTTTTCCCGTTTGCGCCACCGCGCCTACATCCCGAAGCCATACGGAAGCCACATAAGAAACTCGAGAACGATTACTTTTATGTAAAAAAAGATCTAGAGGAAAAGAAAAGCTAAATCCTTTGTCATAATATTTTTTTCCGTTGATTCGATCTTGTCCATTGGTCATGGTAGTCCAGAGAGAAAAGCGCACTCCGCTTCGATAATGTTTTAAAAACTCCACTCGCGCTCCGATATCTTTCGCTAAAAATTGTCCTACACTAATTTTCACATCCGTTTCAATCACGGGAAAAACAAAATAACCGTGCAAAAAAAATTGCGTCCCCAGATAAGGAATCCTTTGTTCTTTCTTGTCATCTAGTTTTGGTATTTTGGAATAAAAACCCAACCCATGATATCTTCTTTTCTTTAAAAAAAAAGCTTCTGTTCCAATGGCCCATCTAGAAGAATAAGGAGCATATAATAATTCCGCGCCAGCTCCTCCATAAGCTCTCTCGAAATACCCTATACCAATTCGAGAAAAAAAACCTTTTCCCCAATTCCTGCTTTTTTGCACAAAAAAACGATCGAGCTCTAAGGATCCCTGTTTATAATATTGCAATGTGTCGGAACGAACCCATAGCAACCGGGAAGGATTCAGAAAATCCGTATGGGAAATATCAGCTGTAGAAGATCGAGCGACATAAGCTCCATATAACTCATAATACACACGATAGGGGGCTACCCCCTCAAAACCGAAGGTTGTCCCGAGATCATATTTAAATTTTCCTCTGGAAGAACCAAAATACATATTGATCAAAGGATGGATCGCCATGTGATGTTCTTGATCTTTTCTCCTCCACAAGTCGATATAATAGCCCTGGCGACAACAATCTCTCGGAGAAGTGACCCATTCCAATTCGTATTCACTCATTCGATTCTCTCGATACGCTTCCAACACTTCAGAGGGAAATGTATATTGAAATGTTTCTAGGCCGGATGACTGAACAACAACGGAAATAGAAAAAACCTCGCTACTATCAGGAATTCTCTGCAAGGAACCAATTAACTTTTTATGAACTTCTTTTTCATGCCGATAATGAGGATTTTTTACATAGATGATTATTTCTTTAGAGCCCTGCAAATTTTTTTTATAACCGATATGGTCTACCCAAAAACCTTCTTTGTATAAAGAGTTTTTGATCCGTTCTTCCCACAGCTCAAAAAAAATCTTGCCGGAATGATCCTCTTCTATCTCTGCATCATTCCTTGAAGAATCTCTTACTTTTGAAAAAAATCCTTTTGTTGTCCCCCAAGGATAATTCAAAGAAACCGTCGCAGCGATCTCTTTTCCCCGAATCAAATAGCCCGCACATTGGAATCGTTTTTTCCATGTATAAAAAAGACCTGGATTCCAAGAAAATCGTGTTTTTTTCCCTTGAGGATGTTCCTCGATATGATGAGCATAATCATTCCCGTCATATTCCAAAGCCCCTCCCAATCCTTTCCAAATAGAGTCTGATTTCCTCCACGGAAAATAAGCCAATCCCCCGAAAAGTCCTTGGATTCTTCCCTTTCCCCATCCAAGAGTCACTTCGCATCTCTGCGACAAAAATTCTTGGGTAACAGCAGCATATTGAGAAAAAAAACGTTTTGTTCCAAGAAAATCATTCCATCCAAAGGCAACAGAAGGAAGGCCATAGTATCTTAACGGCAAGACAATTTTTATATTCACAGATCTTTCCGCATCGTTTCCGAAGCCCAGGTGCCCGAAATTCTTCTCGACGATTCCATTATAGACCCAATAATTCCCCGACAGTTCCAGACACTCGAAAAGACCTATTCCGACACCCCATAACTTATAAGGAGGAATATGAGAGTATCCTCCTATGATTAAACCGTTTCCTAAAGAACGGGCCGAGGGCATCGTAAAATACCCTGTCTGAGAAGAACTGTTATAGAGCAAAGGCAGTTTTTTTTCTCCATGAGATAGGATGCGCAAATCGTTTTCTAAATCAGTACTCCATTCCCCGTATCCCGGCAACCAATAAAAACCGCATAGAATCATAACCCATAATTTCCAAAACACCAATCACTCCCAATAAAGGCTTCAGTTTTAAAAATTTTTAGGATTCTTCAAAAGAACTATTTTTTCTAATATTTTTTAGCATGGTTTTCCTTTGCTAAAAAATCTTCTTTTTATAGCTGTTTGAAAATTAATGATCTTTTTTCTATGATATTATCCGTCTATCCGAGGAGAATTTTATCATTATGACCTACTTAAAAGAATTTATTAAAAAAATTGCAGCGGGTAACTACCACGAATTTTTAAAAATCTGGGAAGAATATTGTTATTCGGATCAACCGGATTCTGAAGAATTGCGGCAAATTCTCCTCGAAATCAAAAATTCTTCTCTTGCGGAACTTTTTGGAAATCATGTAGAAAAAGGGCTCATCCTATGGGAAAAACTCTCTCCGAGCCCAACAAAAGATCGTGTCCTTGCGCTAATTTTCGATTTACAAACTACAAATTCTGAAAATTTGGCGCAGATCGCGCATCAGTATCTCCAAGAAAAATATCCCCAAGATCCTCTTTTTGATACCAAATTACGAATTGTCGGACTACGCACCAAAGATCATTTTCAAGGAGCCCTCAGTCACTTCGAACTACTGTCTCATATCCAAAAAGGAAAGTATGTTTTTCATAAAGCCGGTTGGGGGGCAGGGGAAATTTTAGATTTTTCTCTCATTCGAGAAGATATCTCTTTAGAATTTGAATATGTCATTGGCACTAAAACACTTTCTTTCGAGAATGCCATGAAAACACTAATTCCTCTCGAAGAAACCCATTTTCTTGCACAGCGATTTGGAAATCCCGATCTTCTAGAAAAAAAAGCAAAAGAAGATCCTTTACAGGTGATTTATATGCTGTTGAAAGATCTCGGACCTAAAAACACACAAGAAATAAAAGAAGAATTATGCGATCTCGTTATTCCGGAATCGGAATGGAACAAATGGTGGCAAAACGCTCGCACAAAAATAAAAAAAGACACGAAAATTCACACCCCAAAAAAAAGTTTTGAAAAATTTTCCTTATCGGAAAAAGAGATCTCGCATGAAGAACTTTTTTACCAAGAACTGGATGCCAAACCTAATATCGACACGACCATACAAATGGTCTATTCCTTTTTGAAAGATTTTCCCAGATCTTTAAAAAACAATGAATTTACTGCTACTCTTGTTCGAAAAATAGAAACTATTTTAAAGAATGAAACACTCTTAAATCATCAAAAAATTCAGCTCTATTTTTTCTTACATGCTATCTGCAAGAGAGACCTCACTTTGGCCATTAATCTTATTAAAGAGACCAAATCTTTAGTAGAGCTTATTAATTCCGTAGCTATCGTCGCCCTCCAAAAAGAAATCCTTCTTTTAATCCAACAAAACCTTCCAGATTATTCTACGGTATTCTTGTCCTTACTATTTATTGTCGATTCAAACATTATTCGCGATTTTCTGTTCAAAGAACTATTTTCTCTTCATCGTGAAGAAATGACTCAAAAACTCAAAGAGCTTCTTTCTTCCAATACCCGATATCCCGAAGCTTTTATGTGGTATTTTCAGAAAGCTCTGGATAAAAAAAATTCTGATTTACCTTTTTCAGATGCTAAAGGACAGCTCCGTCTTTTCGAATCGTTCCTTACTCTCTTAGCATACTTGTCTCAAAAAAATGATCGTCTCGATCTAGCAAAAAAAATGGTACATATAGTAACAACAAATCGATTTTCTCTTATTCGTAAGATCTTAGAAAAAACTTCTTTAGAGGAAGCAAAAGAATTTCTTCTTCTGATTTCTAAGTGTCGCCTTTTTTCTCAACACGATATGAAAATTTTTTCATCCTTGGCAAAAGTTGTTCATCCTTCTTTGGCAAGAGGGCAAAAGACAGAAAAAACGATCGATGTAGTCTGGGCTACGCCTAAGAGCTATCAAAAAATTCAAGAAAAAATCAAACATTTAGCGACAGTGGAAATGATTCATAATGCGCATGAGATCGAAGAGGCCCGGTCACATGGAGATCTGCGAGAAAATGCAGAATACAAAGCTGCGCTGGAAAAAAAACAACAGATTCAGGGAGAGTTAAAAATTTTATCCGATCAATTCAATCAAGCACGAATCATTACAAAAGATCTCGTCAACACTTCTTCTGTGGACATCGGAACGAAAGTAGTCTGTCAATCCAATGGAACTGAAATTGTTTTTACTCTTTTAGGACCGTGGGATGCCGATCCGGAAAAACAAATTCTTTCTCTTTCTTCAAAATTAGCACAAGCTATGCTGCATAAAAAAATTGGAGAGATCTTTCATTTTCAAGACAAGACTTATAAAATCATCGCGATTGACAATGCCTTGGAATAAAAAAAAGCGAAGATAAATTTTATCTTTGGTATGCTAAAAAACAAAAAGAAATTTTGAGAAAAGCGTAATGAACGACCGTTATAAAACAGCATCTTTTACTATAGTTCTTGCCACAAAAAATATTCATAAAATTCGAGAGTTGAGAGCCATGCTCTCTTCTATAGCTCAATTGGATATATTAAGTTTGCAAGATTTTCCCCAATATTCCCCTCCGGAGGAAACCTCTTCTACATTTGAAGAAAACGCTATTCAAAAAGCTGTAGCTGCCGCCGAGACCTTACAGCAGTGGATTATTGCAGACGATTCGGGATTAGTGGTACCCGCTCTCAACGGCGAACCGGGAATTTTTTCTGCACGTTACGCCGGCAATAACGCTACTGATGCCGATAATCGCGCCAAACTATTAGAAAAAATGAGCCATTTGGAAGGAGAGGATCGCGCAGCCTATTTTGCATGTGCTTTAGCTCTAGCATCTCCAACAGGTCTTTACAAATCCTCTTTTGCAACCTGTGAAGGAGAAATCCTCAAAGCTCCTAGAGGGGGAGGAGGATTTGGTTATGATCCTTTATTCCTGAAACATGAATATCGAAAAACTTTTGGCGAATTAGAAGAGCGAATTAAAAATCGCATTTCTCATAGACGTAAAGCGTTCGACAAACTTGGTTTGTCTCTTGAAAATCTCGTAAAAAAAAGACGAATATAATATCAATTTTTTCACAAGATGATGTTACATTATTTTACAAATATCGTCATATAAAGCAAAAATAGCAGATGGAGTATTCGCTTGAGCCAACGATTTTCGTATTTTTTTGATATCCTTATGCCCTTTTAAATATAAGAATCCCACTTTTTTCATTTCCTTTAACGCTGAAATAACAGGATAATAATCCAGAATATACCCCCAATGCCTACGCATTTGCCGCAATGTTTCCGGCCAAGATCTCCGATATTCCTCTTTTTTCAGAAAAAAATTCTGAATATCCGAACAAATTCCATAATTTCCAAGCATCCCCCTGCCGATGAGAATGCCATGGCATCGACTCTGAAGAAGCCTTTCTTTTGCCTCTTGAGAAGAAAAAATGTCTCCATTTCCAATAATTAGAATGTTCTTTGAAATGGTTACACATTGCGCGATCTTTTCCCATTGCGCTTTTCCCCTATATCCTTGAAGAGCCGTTCTTCCATGAATTAGCACGGCCGCCGCCCCGACATCTTCCGCTATGCGGGTCAACTCAGGAGCTACAACAGAATTGTGATCCCAGCCCAACCGAATCTTGACACTCACAGGAACTTTTACAGCGAGAACAATCGCCCGAAGGATCTTTGAAAATTCTTGTGGACATCGCAAAAAATAGGCTCCACATTTTTGTCGGACAATGTTAGGAGAAGGACAAGCACAATTAAAATCAACCCAATCAAAACCCTTATTTTCCAAAAATTGCGCAGCATCGACAGCAATCGATATATCGTTTTCATAAAATTGTGCTCCGACAGGATGCATGTTCTCTTCTATTTCAATATTATTTTTTACTTTTTCAAAATGTTCTATTAATGCTTTTCCTCTCACCATTTCCGTAAAAAACAATCCCGGCCTGAAAGAAGCGATCATTTGACGCGTAGGATAATCGGTATATCCAGCCAAAGGAGCATAAAAAATATTACTGCTCAAAGAAAGTCCTTGAATTTGTAGAGGATAAATACCTGTTTTCATGACAAAAGCATCAACAGAAAATTTTCTATTAGACGAAGAACAAAAAAACCTAAAAGAGGGCTTAAATCGAGGACTCCTCCGATTGGGGGGATAATTTTCCTAAAAATATTGAGATATGGATCCGTATACTGGGCAATAAAAATCATAAATCGAGAGTTTCTAAAAGAAACAAACCAAGATCCCACCACCCGAATCATCAACATCAAAATGTAACAGGTACAGAGCAACGAGACCACTTGGTATATAAATACGGCCATGCCACCTCTTTTTTGCTTAACTCTTTAGTAAAAGAGACAATTATATTACACTAAACTCTTTTCTAAAGGCAACAATTATGGATTTCACCGGTATTGATATAGAAGATCACAAACTAATCATTTCCCATATTGGGAAAAATGATCAAAAATTTTCTACCCACATTCTCCCTCTGGAAAAACTCTCCCCCGATATCGTGAGTAAACATACAATAACAACTGCAGCTCTTCCCTCAAAAGACTGTATCGTTAAAGAACTCCGCATAGAAGCCCCAAAAAGACATTTGCCTAAACTACTTCCTTTTCAACTGGAAAGCTTGACTTCCTTATCTGTAGACCAACAGATCTCTATCCCTTATCTCATTCATTCTGAGAAATCGCTGCATCATTTTGCTGTCTTTTTCACAACAAAAACAGCGATGGAGAGCTTTGAAACATCTTTAAAGCAAACAATAGACCTCGTTCCCTCTTTTCTCACAGCCCCGGCTATCGCTCTTGCAGAATTCGCTAAAAATTTTACTGATAATCCTCATGGTTTTCTCTTACACATTCGAGAACAAGAAACTTTTTTTCTTTCTTTATCCTATTTTCGTCCGGTCATCTTCCGCTCTTTTCCTATAGGATCATCTCTCCTGCACCAAAATCCCGAGGATTTTCACAATCGCTGTCATCAATCTCTTCGGATCATTTTCAATAAAGAACAATGGAATCCTTCTTCTCTTCTCATTACAGGACTGGAAACATCCAAGTTCTCTCCAGAATTACAGCCCTTTTTTACCGGCAAAACTTCTTGTTCCGGCAATGGGTCCTCAAAATATGCTTTAAGCATTGGACTCTCTTTGCTCTCTCTTCAAAAAAATCGGGGAGGGGATTTTTCCTTTAAAAAATTGTTCCCCAACACGATAAATCGCTCTTCGATTTTTTTTAAAAAAGTCTTTATGCCCGCCTCATGGATCCTGTCCTTCCTTTTTTGGGGGATATTCCTTTATATTTTTTCCTTGCATCAACAAGCTCTGGATCAAGAATTTTCTTCTTTATCTGACCTTGAAGAACGCTATTTTTACAATCGTCCCGCTTCTCTCCAACAGCTACAAAAAAGGATCAAGGTCTCTTCCAAACATTTTCCTTATCCGCTTGACGCTCTCAATGTCTATGATACTTTAGCCATTCTCCGGAATATCGTCCCTCTGGATGCTGTGGAAAAATTTCGCTACCATATGGAAAAATTCCCTCAAAAAAATACGCCTCATACCCCGTATAAAATAAAGATCTTTGTACAATGCAAAAGCCCTCTTTCCCGAGAAGATTTTCTCTCCTCTCTCAAAACACATAAAATTATCGATGCCCATGAAGAAATGACATGGAAAAAAGAAAAAGATTCTACTATAATTACTTTCTATTTAAATAATCGTATCCATTCATGACTTTTCTAAAGAAAATACTATCTTTTACGCAACAGTTCGATCAAAAAAAAATTTTTATTCTCATCGGACTAATCCCTGTGATTGCGGTTCTGAGTTGGAGTATCAACAACTATTGCTCTTTGCAGAAAAGAGCTCTATTCCTATATCAAACCTACGAAAAATTCTATGCTTCTTTTGATACCAGGATGCGAAGACAACATTTTCTTCGCGCTTTTTTGGAAGCCGATAGCGAATATATGGGAAAAACCCTCTTGGCTTTTCCATTAAACCAGTCTTATCTCTCCCTCATAAATCCTATTGTTCAAAATCTTCCCTTCAGCCATGACAAGAAAGTTCAAAAAAAACTTCTGCAATTATCGCAACAAACCCTGTCTTTTCAAAAAAAAACAATTAGTTCCTCTTCTTTAATGAAGGAGACTGTTTTTCTCCTTGAACATCCGGTCACCCTTACGGGAAAGAGCCTGGAAAAAATTTTAAGAACCGTTGAGGGAATATCCATCGAACATACGGAAAATCTCGCTAAAAGACCTCAACTGTTTTTTCTCGATTTTTCTATAACCAAAAACCAAGAAGGATTTTATCAATGCCATATGGAAATATTGCAACGAGACTTTTTCAAAAAAAGGCCTTAGCAAAAAGAATATTGCTTATTTTGCCACTATTCTTTTTCTCTTGCTCCTATCATCAGAATACACAGAAATCTCCGCAGCTCTCTTGCATCCAAATCACCGACCGCCATGGGATTACAGAAACCATTAGTTCTCCAGAAAAACTTCGGCGCCTGTCTTCAACAGATTTTATGCAACCACAACCGTACCATCAGGTAATTCAGGTTTTTCAAAAAGATCCTCAGGGAAAAACGCCGGGAACTATCTTGGCCTACTATCCAAACGGTCAGATCTCTCAATCGGTGCAGACCCAAGATGGAAGGGCTCTTGGAGAATATCGATCATGGTATAGTGACGGAACACCAAAAATCCATGCGTACGTCTTGGGAGGTCCTGCCGATCTGTCGGAAGAGTCTCAAGCAAAATGGTTGTTTGACGGTATCAGTTCTTTTTGGGATGAAAAAGGCAACCTTCTTGCTCGCATTCCCTATGAAAAAGGACTTTTACACGGAGAATCTCTCCACTATTATCCCCATGGATCTCTCAAAAAAATAATCCCATATGAAAAGGGAAGGATTGAGGGAAAGGTGTGTAAATTTTCTCCAGATAATCAGCTGATTCAAGAAACCTCCTATATACATGATCAGAAACACGGGAAAAGTATTTGCTTCTGGAAACCATCTGTCGCGCAATATGAGGAAAATTATAGCAAGGGTTTATTAGAAGAGGGCAAATATTTTGATCAAAACCGCACTCTGATCGCAGCCATTGAGGCCAGAGAGGGAAAAAAAGCAGTATTTAGGGATCTCTATCTCCACAAATTAATCTCTTATCACCAGGGAATTCCTGATGGGAAAGTAGAAATTTTTACCCCTCAAAAAGAATTGAAAAAAATTTACCATATTAAAAACGGGAAAAAACAAGGGGAGGAAATTCTTTTTTATCTTTCGTCCGAACTTGTAAGGCCTTCGGAGAATCGACAACCCAAGCTTTCTTTTTTTTGGGATCAAGACTCGATATGTGGAACGGCAATGACTTGGTACAATAATGGTCAGATAGAAAGTCAAAAACAAATGACCCACAACCAAAAAAACGGAAGTTCCTCTAGCTGGTATCGCAATGGAAAAGTCATGTGTATCGAAGAATATCAGATGGGAAATCTCCTTTCAGGATCCTATTTTTCTCCTTCTCAATTAACACCCGTCTCTTCCGTTGTTGACGGTTTTGGTGCCGCTACGATATATGATGGGGAAGGGGTTTTCATTCGAAAAATCATCTATGTCCATGGAAAACCGGAAAAAACAGCTCCGTAATTTTTTGCGTCAAAAAAGGAAAGTAATCTCCATTCAACGACGCAAAGAAGCCTCTCTAGAAGCTTTCCATAAGCTCTATCAACTAACAAAGGCTTATCCGAATGTCCTTTCTTTTGCCTCAAAAACAGAGGAAATCGATCTATGGCCCCTCAATAAGACCCTTTGCGAAGAAAAGAGGCTTTTGCTGCCTTATTGTCAAGAGAACTCTCTTGCAATCTATCGCGTCCTAAACTTACAAAGCCTTATCCTGAATACGAAATACAACATTCAAGAACCAGAACCCCTCGAGGAGAACAAAATCCATTATCTCGACCATATCGCTATTCTTGTTCCGGGAATTGCTTTTAGTTCTCAGGGGAACCGCCTTGGATATGGCCTTGGTTTTTATGATCGCTTACTGCAGAAAATGACAAACTGCCTCACGATCGGCGTCGGATTCCAAGAACAGCAATGGGAAGAAATTCCTCGGGAAAGCCATGACGTAATTCTTCAAAAAGTATTTCTCTTTTAACCACAGTTTATTTAAGTCGACGTGCCCCTTTGAAAGGATAAGCTTTTTTAAAGGCGGAAAAAGAGGTCGTTTGCACCCCTGAAAAAGGCGTTACACCAGCACATTCCACCATGGAATGAATCATTTGATCATTTCCCATATAAATGCCAACATGGCTTACGCGATTACGCCCAAAAAACAGCAGATCTCCTTTTTGTAATTGTTCAAGGTCTACAGAAACAAAAATATCAGCATCATATTGCTGATAAGAATCTCTAGGAAGTCTTATTCCTCTTTGTAAAAAAAGGGTCTGTACAAATCCTGAACAATCACACCCAAAACTAGACACTCCTCCATATCGATACGGGATGCCTATAAAGCCCTTGCTTAATAACAACATATTGTCAAGGGTCATTTGATCCTGCGTTAAGAGAATATCCCCTTTTTGAATCCAATATTCTTTACTATCCAATAACCGAATTTTAATCCATCTCTTCTCTAAATTTTCCCTTGAAGATAAAATTTCTAGAATAACCCCATAGGGCAATTCCATATGCGTAGGATGAAAAACTGTCTCTTCGTCATAGGATACAAAACTGCGCGTTCTGTTAACTTTTGCCCGAATATCTGTAGAAGGATATGGAGCGTCTCGAACAATCAAATTTTTATTTTCCACCCATCCTCGATATCCTTCAGGAGTTACAATTTCACTCCAAGCACCTTGCGCTTGAATAATTTGTACCTCCGTTCCATAAATTGCCTCCGAAACTAAAGGGCTCATCGCATCATTGGTTTTATGCATCCATGCTGTGGGAGAATTGATATAGTCATAAGACCAACAAAAAGAGGCAACGAATACGAATAAAAATTTCATCCATTTCATAAAAAATTACTCTGTTTTTTTTCTAACAGTAGGAGGAACACAAATACAGGGCGGGCATTTTTGCTCCTTAGGTTTTGGCTGGCAATACCGAGAACCAGGGCAAGTATTTGCTGTTACGGTAGCTCCTGGAGGCACATTGCTGCACATAGAATAAAACCCTCCATAAGGACAATACCAAATAACAGAAAAGGGCGTTAAAGAAACTTTCGGTGTATTGGGCGTATTTAAATAAGTTCTGGAAAGATCGGATCGCCAAATATTTTGTTCTCCAGGTTTTAAGGTAGTCTTGCCAATAATCGTTCCGTTGGCCGCCTGCACCTGAGCGGTCAACTCAAAAGGGGAGTCGTTAAACAACACCACAGAATAATCTGCAAAAAGAGGAAAGGCTATTAACAAGAACAATATTTTTTTCATAAGCCTCTATGTAAATATTGGTTAGCAACAATACAAAAAATAAACGTCTATAACTTTTAATGTCCTATGATTTCCATAATGCGAAGAGGATCCCAAAGATTGTTTCGAAGGCGTATTTCCATTTGTTTAAAAAATTTGTTTGTTACTTAAAACTATCATATTTTGCACAAGTTGCGCAACAAATCAATACCTTGTTGTTGCAAAAAAGATCGGAGAAAAAAGAAAAAACAATCGATAGTATTTCGGAAGAAAATTTTCTTCGCATCCCCTCAACTTTTCAAGACGATAAAAATGAATATAAAAAAAAGCTTTTGACAAATAGTTCAAAAGGATGTTATGTCAATTTATGAAAAAAGAAAAAACAACCTCGTTTTTGGTTAGACACAAAAAATTTAACAAAGGTCGTTGCCAAAAAAGAGGAAAAACTATTATTTTGAAATAAAAGCTAATTTTATTAGTCGACAAAATGGAGTGAAAAGATGTCTTTAACCAAAAAAATGATATCGCTGTTAGGAGCAAGTTGTATTGCTCTTTCAGCATTTGCTGTGCAAAACAATCAAGGCTGTGAATGTCCTTCTGATTGCAAAAAAAATCCTAATGATTATAAACAAGGATATACTGTCCAAGAACATCAAATGATGGGTGCATATAATGCTCCAGCAAGAATTGATGTAAATTGTTCTTGGGACGCTTTTCTTTCTGTAAGCTATCTTTATTGGCAAATGAAAGAAAAAGGATTGGAATTAGGAATAGATGGTTCTGATTCTCATAAAGTAATTAACATGGACTTTGATTACAAATCAGCATTTAAAGTTGCTGCTGGAATGAATTTAGACCATGATAATTGGGCTTTGATGCTCGAATATACAAGAGTACATGGTACTAATAAATATCATAAAACCTCTTCAGCTGATGATATTACACCAACTTGGTCTATATCACCAACTAGTTCTGCTTCTGTAGCTGCTAAATGGTATTCTTACATAGATCTTCTAGATTTTACTATGGGAAGAGCTCACTATGTAGGAACTAAACTTACGTTTTTCCCATTCGTAGGGCTACGAGGTGGTTGGATCGATCAAAAATATAAAATCGATTACCTTACTCTTGCAGCAGTTGCAACAGACATAAAATACACCTCTGATTCTTGGTTGTTAGGACCACGAGCAGGTTTGAATACAAACTGGCTTATTGGAGAAGGATTCAGAGTATTTGGAAATACAGCTGCTGGCTTGTATTATCAAGACTTTAAAGTAAAAGGTCGCGAAAGTACAACTCATTTCCAAGATGAGCCTAGCTATATTACTCCAAACTTTGAACTTGATCTTGGCCTAGGCTGGGGAACATACTTCTCAAATAGCGACTGGCATATTGATCTTTCAGCATCTTATGATTTCCAAATTTTCTGGAATCAAAACGAAATGCGTTCTTTGAAAGATCTAATAGGAGTAGCTACTGACGGAAGTGCATCAGATCTATTGTTACAAGGTCTTACAGTAAAACTAGCATTAGATTTCTAATCTAATCTACGTTTGGTTTAATCCAACCAAGCTGGAGAAATCCTCTTCAGCTTGGTTTTTTTTTCTCTCATTCAAAATCATCTCTTACAAAGACACGATAAACCGTCCGGCACCAAGCAGGGCTGTCTTTTCGTTTAAAATCACTTTTATAGGGATATCCTGCATCAAAGAACGAAAGCGTCCTTTATCACAAAATGCAGAAAAAAAGAGTCCTTCTTTAAGGCGTTCTAGAATTTTGGGAGCAATCCCTCCACCAATATACAAACCACCAAGAGCCAATGTTTTCAAAGCAAGATTCCCAGCTTCGGCTCCATAAATCTCCAAGAAAAGATTCAACGCCCGTGAAGATAGAGAATTTTGATGCCGCATTCCCCATTCGCTAATAAGCTCTGGTGTTTCTTTTATCATTCTTTCTTCTAAGGGCTGTATATTTTCTCCTTTTGATCTAAGGACAAGAAACTGATAGATATTATAAAGTCCGGGTCCGGAAACAATTCTTTCATAGGAAACATGTTCATATTTCGTTTTCAAATAATGAAGGAGGTCTATTTGAACATCATTTACAGGAGCAAAATCCACGTGTCCGCCTTCCGTTGCAAAGGGGAGATAAAAACGACCATTCCAAATCATTCCGGCCTCTCCAAGACCTGTTCCAGCAGCAATAAGCGCCTTATTATTATCGGGCGCTGCTTTTCCCTCGTTCAAGGAATACACCTCTGAAGGCAAAAGACATTCTATACCATACGCATTGGCTTCAAGATCATTGAGCAAGAAAACATGGGAAATATGAAAAATCTCCTGCAATTCTTTGGCATCAATCACCCAGGGAAGGTTTGTCGTAGAACAACGGCCATTCCGTACAGGCCCGGCAACTCCGAAACAAGCTTTTTTTACAGGTGTTTTTTCTCTCTGCAAAAAACTTTTTATCACAGAAACTAAAGAAGAAAAATCTCGGCTGTCAAAAATCTGTTCCTTCAAAAACCAGATTTTTCTTTTTTCCTCGATCAAACCCAAGTGTGTTTTAGAGCCTCCGATATCACCGATTAGTATCATATTTCTCTCCTAATATCATCAAAACAAAAGCCGTTCTTTTTTTCTACAAATCTTCTTGACCTTTTCTGAATATCGCTTCAATCTATAAGAAAAAGAGAAGGAGATACCATGACCAATCCTCACGAAAGCGAAAAGAAAAAAGCTTTAGAACTGGCGATAGCCCACATTCAAAAACAGTTTGGCGAAGGAGCCATTATGTCTTTAGGGCAGCACTCTTCCAACAAAGGGATCGATATTATTAAAACCGGTTCCATTGCACTGGATTTTGCTCTGGGAATTGGTGGGGTTCCTCGCGGAAGAATTGTAGAAATTTACGGACCGGAATCTTCAGGAAAATCAACGTTAGCGCTTCATATTGTAGCAAACTCTCAACGGCAAGGAGGCATTGCGGCATATATTGATGCCGAACATGCTTTGGATCCTTCTTATGCTGCGAAAATCGGAGTCAATCTCAACGATTTAATGATCTCTCAGCCAGACAGTGGAGAAGAAGCGCTGAACATTGCCGAAACCCTGGCTAGATCCAATGCCGTCGATGTGATCGTCATCGATTCTGTAGCGGCTCTAGTGCCTAAAAACGAATTGGACGGAGAAATCGGAGATACTCACATGGGGCTTCAAGCACGCATGATGTCGCAAGCCCTTCGCAAGCTAACCTCCTCTCTCTCTAAAAGCAACACTTGCGCTATATTCATTAACCAAATCCGGGAAAAAATCGGTGTCATGTTTGGAAATCCGGAGACAACGACCGGAGGAAGAGCTTTAAAATTTTATGCCTCCCTTCGTTTGGATATTCGACGAATAGCCTCCATTAAAGGAGCTGACAATCAAGAACAGGGAAGCCGAACGAGAGTAAAAGTCGTAAAAAACAAAATGGCACCACCTTTCCGAGTCGCGGAATTTGACATTATGTTTAATGAAGGCATCTCTAAGGAAGGTTCTCTTATCGATCTAGGAGTTGACTTAGGCGTGATAGAAAAAAAAGGAACCTGGCTCAGCTTTGAAAACACAAAACTCGGGCAAGGAAGAGAGGCGGCAAAAGATTTGCTGAAAAAAGACGGTTCCCTCTTTCAAAAAATCGAAATGCTTCTTGCGGAAAAAAACAAAAAAAACGAATCTGTTGCAGAAAAAGCGCCAACCTAACTTATTTCTTCAAGGAATAATCAAACGGATCGCTTTTTGAAACGCAGGTGTTATAAGAGACAAATTTTTTAAGGCTTTTTTGCTTCGATCGGCGTAATCTCGAAGCATTTGCTTCGCTTTTTCGACTCCGATGAGCTGTGCAATATTTAATTTATCGTGGTCTTCCGCCATATCTTTTATATCATCGGCTATTTGAAAGGCTATTCCGATATATTGCGCGCATTGTTTCACTTCCGCTAATCGTTCAACGACCCCTCCCCCGAACAGCCATCCCAAAGCAAAAGCTCCCTCAAAGAAGGCTGCCGTTTTTTGTCGCATGATGGTCAAAAGCGTTTCTAAAGAGGGTTCTTCGGGATACATATCATTACACTGCCCTCCCACAACCCCATTAGCTCCTCCACATTGCGTGGCCTCTTCCAAGGCTAAAAAGACCACGTTGTCACTATTCTTCCTTTCTTTTTGAAAGATTCTTCCGTTTTTTACAATCATCTCATATCCCCATCCAATAAGAGCATAGCTAGCTAATAAGGCTATCGGTTCGTTAAAAGCACAATGAAGGGTTGGGATATCTCTCCGTTCCTTTTGATCATCCATAGCAGGCAGATCATCCGCTATCAGAGATGCTGTATGAAAAAATTCCATAGCAAGCGCTGCAGGCATAACATCTAATGTTCCCAAAGCTTCCGCGATTAACAAGACGATCAAGGGGCGCACTCTTTTCCCCTTACTAAACAAAGAATAGCGACAGGCCTTTAAAAGAGTCGGAGGACCGGTTCTCTTTGCCAGATCCGTTTTTAACGCTTTTTCAAAAGATTTCTTAAGGTTTTGCCAGGTCATTTCATATGCCTCTTCTTAGCGACAATGTTCACAAAATTCTTGATAATAGAATGGGGTTCAAAATACCCCCCAATATTTACAGAGGCATAACAATAAGAAAGCTTCCCCAAAATCGTTCCCGGATTCAGAACGGCATTACAACCAATTTGCACACCATCACCAAGAACAGAACCAAACTTGATAAGACCGGTCTCAAACTTTTCCTCTCCGAAAAAAAGGGACACTTTTTGACGGTCAATACGCAGATTGGCCAAACGAACCCCAGCCCCCAAGTTTACGTCATTCCCCACAATAGAATCGCCCACAAAGGCAAAATGAGGAGCTGCAGCTTGTTGCAACATAATGGAATGTTTTATTTCGGAACAGTGCCCGACTAAACTTCGATCTCCAATAAGGACATTTTCTCGTATATAGGCTCCATGGCGAACAATACAGTTTTTTCCGATTATGCAAGGTCCCTTGATAAATACCCCGTCCTCAATAACGGTTCCAGGTCCGATAGAAATCAAGGAAGGGTTTTCTAAAAAAACATTGCGAGGCAAATCAACTTCAATATTCCCAAGAGGTTGCGTATTTAAATACGTTGAAAGATTTGTTAAGGCTTCCCAGACATAGCGCGTATTTTCCCATAAAGCTCTATGAGGAAAATGCTGAAGGTTAAAAAAAAGAGATTCCTTAAAAGGATTCATACGCCCCTCTTTTATTGGTTATGAGAAGATAGACTAAAGATATTTTATATTAATTATCTTCTTCTTCTGTTGCTGTGGATTTGTTGATAACCGACCTTTCCCCGAGGGAACTCGCGTTGTTTATAACTTGTTGATGACTGTTCACAAATGGTCAAATTTGTGCACAAATAATCTTATAAACAACTTGCTGACAAGTTATTGACCGACTTTTCCACAAATTCTGGGTGAGAGGATTTGAACCTCCGACCCCTTGCACCCCATGCAAGTGCGCTACCCAAGCTGCGCTACACCCAGGAAAAACTTTAGCTTTTTCTTAAAAAGCTAGGAATACTATGAAGAAGTTTCTATTTTTTCGCACGAGGAACTCTTTGTTTTTTCGAGAAATAAGGAGAAAGCAGGTAAGTATCAAATGATTTTCTGGACAAGTTGGAGAAAAGTGTTAATTGACAATTCCCCATGGCTAAAGGCGGGGGTTTTACGCCGTCGGCGATAAAGAAACGGTAAAAAAAGATTTTTTTTCTTATACTTTAAAAAATTTGTGCGGAATTTTTATGTATATGGAAAAGGGCTGGCTAGAGGTTTTGGAAGAAGAGTTTCAAAAACCCTATATGAAAAAACTTCAATCTTTTTTATCCGAAGAAATTCATAAAAAAAACACGGTATATCCTCCGGAAGAAATGATTTTTAATGCCTTGTGCCAGACTCCTTATTCTCAGGTGCGTGTAGTGATTATGGGGCAAGATCCCTATCATGGAAAAGGCCAGGCTCACGGGCTGAGCTTTAGCGTTCCTCATCATATTTCTCCGCCGCCGTCTTTGGTAAATATTTTTAAAGAATTACAGAAGGATTTAGGGGTGAAAATATCTCAAAGCGGATCTTTAATGCCTTGGGCGGCTCAAGGGGTTCTTTTATTAAACGCTACGTTGACGGTTCGGGCGAATGAGCCGAATTCTCATAGAGGAAAAGGGTGGGAAATGTTCACGGATCGGATCATAGAGCTTTTAGCCGTAGGGAAAAAGCCGTTAGTTTTTATGCTATGGGGAAAATCGGCTCAAGAAAAATGTCTTGCGGTTCTTAATAAGGAGCAAAATAGAAAGCATTTGATTTTAACGGCAGCGCATCCTTCGCCCTATTCAGCGTCGAACGGATTTTTTGGGTGCCGCCATTTTTCTCAAGCTAACGATTTTTTGAGAAAAAACAATGAAGAACCTATCAACTGGGCCTTATCATAACCTTTTTCTCAAAAGGCGCTGAGTGGTATATAGGAGAATATGATCGGAAAGAAATTGTCGTTATTTTCCATATTTTTTACATTTTTCATAGACAATTTGGGTTGGTCTATTGTCTTTCCTATTTTTGCTCCTTTATTTCTAGATCCTCATAATACGATTTTTGACTCCTCTTTTTCCTCCGCTTCTAGAACCACTGTGTTAGGGGTTTTTTTGGCCGCCTATCCATTGGCGCAATTTTTTGGTGCTCCTATCCTGGGAGAGCTTTCGGATCGATTAGGGCGCAAAAAAGCCCTGTTATTGTCCATATTTTTTACCGTGATCGGTTATGTGTTGACTGCGATAAGCGTGCAACATCAATTTTTATCCTTATTGTTTGTGTCTCGTGTTATTACCGGGGTTTTTTCCGGAAATCTCTCCGTGTGTTTAGCGGCTATTTCCGACATTTCATCGACGAAAACAGCAAAACTGCGTTATTTTGGATATTTTGCCGTTTTGGCGGGGTTTTCTTTTATTGTGGGAGCCTATTTAGGAGGAAAATTTTCCGATAAAGAAGTTTATTTGCTGTTTTCTCCGGATTTTCCCTTGTGGATTGCTGCAGCTCTTAGTTTTATCAATTTGTTGTTCATTATTTGGGGGTTTGAGGAAACTCTTGAAATGCACAAACACGCTACGATGGATATTTTGGAAAGCGTTCACAATGTGCAACAAGCCTTGCACACTAAAAAAATTCAAACGGTCTACGTAGTCTATTTTTTGTTTTTGCTTGGGTGGACGATTTTGTTTCAATTTATGCCGGTGCTTGTGATTCAAAAATTTTTCTTTACCAGCTCTAAAATTGGCGATTTAGCGGCGATCATGGGATTAGGCTGGGCGATTGGATCTGGCGTATTGAGCAAACTGTTGTCGAATTTTTTTTCTTTTCGACGCATTTTGGAAGGGACGCTTATTGTTTTTGCTCCCTTATGTGCTTTGGTGGTCTTTCCTCATCATTCTAGCTGGGTTTATATAATATTTGGGCTTTGCGTGCTGATCGGCGGTATTAGTTGGCCTATTTACATTTCTTTGATATCCAATATGGCGCCCCCGAAAATGCAGGGTAAAATTTTAGGAATGACTCAATCCGTTCAATCATTGGCGATGGGCATTTCTCCGATTATCGGAGGATTATTAGATCATGTTTATTTTCCTCTGCCTTTTTTCTTTGCTGCAGCAACAGCTCTTTTTGCAGCGATTGTTTATTTTCGAAACGAAGGGTTTTAATTTTTTTTGCATTAAAATTTTTTAAGGACTATTTTAATAAAAAACGGACAATGAAATGCTGGAAAACGAACCTTTTGTTTCTGAAGACAATCTTCATGCTGTTTTAGCCGCATACATGGAGGAAGAGTCTTTACATTCCGTTGCCGACGAGACTTTGTCTCATACTGCGTCAGAATTTCATAAAATGCATAAAGACATGAATGCTGCTGAGGTAAGTTATCAATCTGTAAAAGAAATACAAAAGCGTCTGACGGATATATACAATAAAATGTGCGAGAGAAAATAATTTTTCTTGAGAAATATTCCTGTTTTTTCATACTTAAAGAGCAGAGTCAGTGGAGGGATCTATGTTTTGCGGTTCATATGTTGCGGTGGTTACACCCTTTTCCGAAAATGGAGAAATAGACTCTTGCGCTTTAAGTGAATTGGTACAATGGCATATAGAGCAAAATACGGATGGTATTGTCTGCTGTGGCACGACTGGAGAGTCTCCTACTCTTAGCTTGGAAGAGAAAGATGAGATAATTCGTATATGTGTCAAGGCTTCTAAGGGGAAAATAAAAATTGTAGCAGGAACAGGTACTAACGATACCCTTACTTCTGTGCAACATACTCGCAGAGCATTAGAGCTTGGTGCTGACGGATGTATGGCCGTTGTTCCCTACTATAATCGTCCCACGCAAAAAGGCGTTATCGAACATTTTCGTTATATTGCCTCCGTAGGATTGCCTCTGATTATTTACAATCATCCGGGAAGAACGGGAACGATTATTCAGCCTCAAACGTTCGGGAAGCTTGAAAAGATTCCGAATGTTGTGGCCATTAAAGATGCTTCAGGAAAAATTGAAACGACGGCAGAAATTCGAAAACACACTTCTTTACCGATATTTTCCGGAGATGATGCTTTGACTGTTTTTATCATGGAGCTTGGGGGGGTCGGAGGAATTTCCGTTTTGGCGAATATTATTCCCAGTGTTTGCAAGCATATTATCGAGCTTTGTCGCAACGGAGATTTTTCCAGAGCCAAAGAGGTTTTTCAACAATATAAAAAGTTGAATGACGTTCTGTTTTTAGAGACGAATCCTCAATGTGTAAAATATGCATTATCTCTTATGCGCAAATGTCACAAGCAAATGCGCATGCCTTTATTAGAACCTACCGTGGCGAATAAGCACAGGATTTCCGAAGTATTGAAAGAATATTTTCCCATTTTATCGCCGACGGCGTAAAACCCCCGCCTTTAGGCGTGGGGATATAAGCTGCATTTTTTTCCTTACATGAGACTTGAGGACGTATTA
>JAFGFA010000017.1 GCA_016931275.1 Parachlamydiales bacterium | reverse complement strand
TAATACGTCCTCAAGTCTCATGTAAGGAAAAAAATGCAGCTTATATCCCCACGCCTAAAGGCGGGGGTTTTACGCCGTCGGCGATAATGTTACCGATCAGCTTGGAGAACAGCCTGCTCTAATGCAGAGATAATCCCCATCTCTTCAACTGGAGGAGCAATAAAATCGGCCATTTTTAAAAGATGTTTTGGTGAATTACGCATGGCAATTTTAATATCTGCTATTCGAAGCAAAGAAGTATCATTATCATCATTACCAGCTGCAATAATCTTTTTCCTATTGCCATATTTTTCCACCAAATACTCTACAGAAGAACCTTTGTTAACTCCTTTGGCAGTTACTAAAAACAGAAAATATTTTGGATTAAAAGGATCCTGTATTAATGAAAATTCCATATCAGGTTCTTTTTTTAAACGCTCTGCCAAAATCATCAATTGATCAAACAATCCGATACATTTGATCATAGGAACTTGCTCTAGATGTTTTGGGTCGAATCGATCTACCCGATGCCAATCTTCGACTTGCCTCCCCTTCAGCTCATTTACATAGGAAAGATATTCCTGAGAAAGACTGTTCGGCTTCCAAAAACAAAAATCCCCTCTTTCATGGCCCGAATAAACAACAATCGCTCCGTCAATTCCTTGAAAAGCTTTTTCTATCTTCTCAATCGTATTTTCCGATAGAAACTGTCGGAAAATCATTTTTTTTTGCGGCATTTCTAAAATAGCTGATCCATTTTGCACACAAAAAAAATAAGGAAAGTCAAAATCTTGCAGAGCTATAGAACTAAAGGAAAAAGAACGCCCTGTTAAAATCACCATGAACCATTCCTGAGATAATTTTCGAAGATAATTCGTGACAAGGAGAGGAATGCTATATTTTTCCTTCGTAAGAGTTCCGTCGACATCTAGGGCAATCCAACCTTTCATAATACGCCTTTTTTTTCAAAATATCACCTTTAATGAATCGAGGCAAGATCGAATTGGACAGAAATTTAAGAATAAAAAACTCTTGACGGCCACCTTATAAGAACACCAAAAAGAGACTGATAGCCATCAGATCTATACAAACAGCAACTGACTTTAATCTTCCTGAATCAGACGAACAGATTGCAGCATACCATCTGCAAAGCCTTGCTCGACTGGTGTTCCAGAAATATTCAGTTTTCTTAATTGCAGCAATCTAGTTATTCCTAACAAGGACACGATTTCAGTCCATGCAATATCCAATTTTTGTAGATTACTCAACCCATCGATCTCAGGCAAATTCTTAATGGGATTGAACGATAATACTAATTTATGCAAGTTTCTTAAGTTTTTTATACCATTCGGCAAATTATTCAGTTGATTCTGAGAAATATCCAATACTTCCAAAGATCTCAATTGTTGGATTTCCTCTGATATAGAAGAAAGCTCATTCTCAAAAACTTTTAGTATTCGCAATCTCTTTAAGCTCCCTATACTAGATGGGAGAGTTTCTAAACAATTTCTACCTAAATTCAATTTCTCCAAAAGAGGAAGGCTACCGATTTTATCGGACAAAGAACTAATTCGATTTTTAAAGAGATTTAATACGGTTAATTGCTTCCATTCCCAAACCTGTTCTGGCAAAAAACACAGTTCATTTTCAGAAGCATCTAGTGTTTTCAAATGCTCCAAACTTCCCAAACTTTCCGGAAAAAACCAAAGATAATTACCCGATATATTCAAATCTTCCAATAAAGAAAAACAGGTTATTTCTCTTGGCATTCTCGTCAAAGAACTTCTACTGAGATCTAGTTGTTGCATCATGGCACATCTTGACTGGTTTGAAGGATCATTGAAATATCTCCTTATAGCAGCAGCCGTTGTCAAAACATCCGATCCACTACATTTCGGAAAATGAACCCACCGCACTAACTTATTATAAAACTCACATAAATTAACATCTTCAAGCCAATGGTCTATTTGTAAATAATACTCCGGAATGGATCGTACTTCCAATGAATCTAAAAAAACACGGCCTTCTCGGAAATAATTCACTTCTTCTTTCAATGCAATAATTCTCTGTCCCCAAAAGCTAGAAAATGTTTCTGGAGGCTCTAATGAGACAGAACAACTTAACACTCTTTGAACGATCTCAGCATTTACTTTTGCACGAAATAGTTCTAGGACCTTCTCTAAAAAATAAGGATGCTCATAAATCGAGGCAAATGTACTACATACTCTCGGTAAACTAGAACAAGGCGCTTTGGCAAAAATTTCAATCCATACTTCTACCGGCAATCTCGTATCTAAACCTGAAGAATGGTTGAACATTGCTCTCTCAGGGATAGGAAATAATTCAGAAGAAAACGAACTACGTGTTATAGACATAATAATCAACCTTTTATTTTATTAAAAACATGCGATTTAATTAAACTTCAATAACGCTTTTTTTATAATCAAAAACATTTAATTATTTTTTATATAAAACATTTTATTTTAATTATTTGAAATTTGTGTGTTTGTTTTTAAAAAACAAAAATTTGTAAGTTTCTTAGGCTCCCATGCAAGAAACACGGTCATACAAAAAGATGTTCGTGAGTTTTATGAAAAAAGCCCTCGAAGAAATAGCTCGCAATCATCTCTTTTAAAAAGAAAATCCTAGCCAAGATAATCCTTTACAACATAGCATAGAACAACAACACCTTGTTCTTGGAAACAAAAGGATCTGTATGAAAAAATTCTATTTGACGATTGTACTTTTTTTTCTTCCGCTAATTTCCCTAAAATGCGAAGAAAACTTCTCTCCCTCTTCCTCTAACCAAACTCTCTTTGAAGAAAAAAGCCCACTTTTCGAAAATCCTGCAGAGTCTACTTTTCGTTCCACTTTTATCAAAATGACCATTTCACTGACCGCATTGATCGTTTTGTTATTTTTAACTTTTTGGCTTTTTAAAAGACTTTCTCGACTACGCCTTCATCAGGCAAATCAACTGAAAAATATCAAAATAATCGAAAAGAGGATGCTCAGTCCAAAAACTTGCCTATATCTTATCGAAACAGAAGGAGAAAAAGTTCTTATGGCCGAATCACAACTTGAAGTGCGCCCTATTCATTCTTTCTCTCTCAAAGCAATTAAAAAAACATCCGAATAGGCATTTTTACCGATAAGGCCTATAAATTTCTGACCATATCACCATATCCTTTCGTGAACGGAGATGTGCTCGTTTGGAAACGGATGTTTTTTCTGTAGAAATAAGAGAAGAAAAAAGACTCTCTTTTTTATCTAAAGGCCTTGCAACAGAATCTTCTTTCTTTTTCGATAACAAAGAGCTGCCTGATATCGTATTGTTTATTTTCTGCTTAGGTTCTAGAACCGTTCGAACCTTTACAGGATCCTCTTTATGAGGAGTCTTTTTCTTTTTTCTGACAAGTCTGGCAGAGATAACTAAGAGAAGCAACAAAATCGGAGACAAGTGCTCTAAAAAGCTATCCTGGCTCATGATGGTTCTTTGGCAATGGATTTTCTCATTTCCGTATCAGAGGCAATATTTTGCAATCGTTGATAGTCCATGATTCCAAGCTGTCCTTTCGTAAAGGCTTGCGCCATCGCCAAAGGAATTTGTACTTCAGCTTCTTTAACTTTGGCAATATTTTCCTGTTCCAAAGCTACGGCCATCGCTCTTCTTTCTTCCGCTTTAGCTCTGGCCACTCGCATATCCGCTTCGGCCTTTTCTGCACGAAGACGGGCCCCAATATTTTCTCCAATACTGATATCGGCAATATCAATCGATAAAATCTCAAATGCCGTTGAGGCATCAAGCCCTTTATCCAAAACACGCTTTGTGATCATTTCAGGAGATTCAAGAACAGTGCCATGGGCCTCAGAAGCCCCTATGGTGCTCACAATTCCTTCTCCCACACGCGCAACCACTGTCTCCTCCGTAGCTCCTCCGACAAGCTGCGCAATATTCGTTCGTACCGTTACCCTAGCGCGACATTTAAGCTCAACCCCATCTTTGGCTACAGCTGAAATAAAATCTTCTTTAGCATCCAAAGGAGGACAATCAATCACTTTTGGATTCACAGAAGTTTTAATCGCTTCAAAAAGATCTCTCCCGGCTAAATCAATGGCTGTTGCACGCCTCCAATCAAGATCAATATTTGCTTTGTCCGCTGCAATCATAGCCCGGACAACATCATTGACGCGTCCCCCTGCCAAATAGTGAGTTTCTAGATCATCGACCGCTATAGTCTTTAATCCGGCCTTAAAGGCATTGATCCTAGCATTGACAATTAGACGAGGGGGAATTTTCCGCATGCTCATCCCCACAATATTAAAAAGAGAAATAGGCGTACCAGAAACAAAAGCCTGAAACCATAAGCTAATATACTTTCCTAAAATCAATAATATAACAAAAGCAAGAACGACTAATAAAACGAGCAACACCATAAATTCTGGAGAAAAACCGGCACAAAACACCATAAGACACCTCTTACATTTTTTTTACGAATAAACGAGCCCCTTCTCCTCCTGTAACCAGCACCTCTTCCCCTTTTCGAACATAACTCGATATCGATTGCGCTTGATAATAGGTCTTTTCGATCATAATTTGACCGGACGGGCCCAGATCGGTAGCGGCAATGCCAACATGGCCTATTAATTCACGACGAAAAGTGCTAGCAGAAAATCCTTCTTGATCCGAAGAAAGAAAAATTCCACTTTTTTTAGATACATGCCTCAAAGCAAGCTTAATATCAGCCCAAAGTAATACTAAAACAGCTACAATAAACAAAAGAAAGACAAAGAACGGACTATAAAAATACGTCATCACGATACTCGCTACCAATAAAGCACCGCCTAAAATAGACATGACCCCACCTGGAAGAAAAAATTCAAGATAGACCGAACCCAAGCCTAATAAAGCCAATAACACAGCAAATATCATAATTCTGAAACAATAATTTTATTTCCTATTACAGCTACAATTATAATGGTTTTTCCCTTATCGATAAAGCCTATTTGAGTTGTCGCATGAAAAATAGCCCCCTGAATTTCAATTTTTCCCGATGGCATCAAAGGAGTAATCGCTATTCCCGTTTCTCCTTTCGAAGGGAAAACTGTTGGTCCTGCTTTATATCCTTCCTGTTCTTTTTGAGAAATCAGCCGACGATAAATATGCAGTTTTTTCATTCCGTATCTTGAAAGCAGCCACATCATTATCAATGAAATTACAATCGTAACCAAAATCCATCCGAATATAGAGAAAAGATGCATCGATTTTAGAGTCAAAGGGTGATAAGGAATCTCCCAAGCACCAATATGGGGAAGCATCACTAGAATCAGTCCTGCCAAGGTCAGACCCCCGCCTAAAACCCCTATAAGGCCAAAGCCGGGAATGATCCATAATTCGATAGCTAAAAGAAGAAGTCCTATCAAAAGAATCATTACTTCTAGCCAATGAACCGTATACACGACAAAAGAAGATAAAAGGATGAGAGAAAGAGCGAAGATTCCAAGACTTCCCATCACGCCAAATCCGGGAGTATGAAATTCAATATAAAAACAGACGAGCATCAAACCCAACAGAATCGACATCACCGCGGGATGAGATAAAAAAGAAAACAAGGTTATTTTCCAATCCTGATAAGTAATCATTTTTGCTTCAGAATATTGACGAAAAAAAGAATCTGTAACAAAGATCGTTTTTTTCAAAGGCCAGCTTCCTTTTTCTTTTTCTGCGCTGCTAATCGCTAAAACAGGTTGCGAAGTAAAAAAAATATCACCGACCTTGTAATGGGCCAATTGTTCACTGTTTAAGGTCAACAGCTTTCCCTTGTTAGAAATGAGAATATCACTCTGCCGAATCTCCTCTTCTCCTTTCAAGGAGACAACAGTTTGGTCTCTTTCGACAAGAATAAGGTCTTTATCGACCATAGCCTCTGCTAAAAGAGGATTTCTATGGTAAAAAAGCGCCAAGTTATAAAATTCTGATCGAAGAGCCGACGTCATTTTTTCCCCAGCCTCCCGCATTGTACCTTCTGATAAAACAACAGGTTGAGCCGCTCCCATGCTAGAACCTTGATTAATCGCTATAAAACGACAACTATAGGCCAGCATGGCTCCTGCCGAAATAGCCCATTTATCGATATAGGCTATGACAGGAATCTTTTCTTGCGTATCAACTTCTTGGAGAAGAGTTGCAATTTTTTGTGCAGCAAACACCTCCCCTCCAGGAGTATCTAAATGAAGAATAATACATCGCACTTTTTTTCGGACAAAGTCTTTCAAGGCAAACTGAACAAAGACAAAAGTCGTCTGGTCAATAGGCCTGTCTTTCTCAATCGAAATATATCCCACAAGATTTTCTTCATGGGAATTAAAATGAATAGCCTGCGACAATTTCTCATCAATGAGAATCCCGCTCAGAAAAAAAGGAGAAATCAGGATAAAAAAGAAGATGAGCCTCATAAAAAAATCCGTTGACGAATTGCGCGGACATTCCGCAATATTATTTTATAAAATGACACAATAAATCAATGCGAAATTTTTTTCTTGCACTTCTTCTTTGTTGGACCGTTTCTTCCTTTTCAAATCCTTTTTCCTATCGCATCGTTTTTTTTGGCATCGATGATGCAATGACTCTAAGCCAGTTAAAAAAATCCTGCTCCCTATTATCGCAAACATCCTCTCCTCCACAAAATATCCAAGGATTGCGTTATCTTCTTCGTGAAGATCATTCTTCCTATGTAAAAGTCTTGCATTCCAGAGGATATTACGACGCCACTGTCACTTTTCAAATAGAAGAAGGCCCCCAGACCGTAACAGCATTTATTCTCATCGATCCTGGCATTCAATACTACTTAGGATCCTTTTCTATTTTAGACCAAGATTGCAATAAATCCCTGCAGATCCCGTTAGAGAAATTGAACATCCAGCTCAACGCTCCTGCTATTGCCGGAAATCTCCTCAATGCCAAAAACTATCTTTTAAAAGAGCTTGCCCAAGAAGGGTACCCTTTAGCAAAAATGGCTCAAGAAAAATACCTTGCTGAAATTGAGGAGAAAAAAATCTATGCGACTCTTTGCGTCAATACAGGGCCTTTATGCCGCTTTGGAACCACGACAATTAATGGATTAGGAAACGTGAAATCCCGATTTATAGCCCGAAAAATTGCTTATAAGGAAGGGGACGTTTTTTCTCTTGAAGCTATAGACAAAACACGAAAACAGCTAATCAACACCGACCTTTTCAGTTCTGTTTTGATTGACCATGCCAACACTCTCGATGATTGGGATCTGTTGCCGATGAACATTCATTTTACAGAAGCAAAACATCAAACATTTTCTGCAGGGATCAGCTATGCAACAGTGGACGGCTTCGGCATTAATCTAGGCTGGATCCACAGGAATATGCGCGGCATGGGAGAAAGGCTCTCGTTCAATGCCAATTTTTCACAAAAGAAAAATGTCGGCATTGCCAGTTATGCCATTCCGGATTTTGGTCCCTATGGTAAAGAATATATTCTTCAGGGAGAAGCCCTTCGTGAAGATATCTACCCTTATCTCGCTTTCAGCTATCTTCTCAATAGCCGCATGGATCAAATGCGAAAAAAAACTCTTTTTTCATACGGCGTGCAAGGAGAATATACGACAATCCATGAAAGTGCTAATAACGGAAAATTCTGGGTGGCCTCCCTTCCTATTTTTATCCGACATTCGACTACTAATAACCTTCTGAACCCTACACAAGGATATCAAATCGTATATCGGATCACTCCCAATAAAAGTTTTAGCAGTTCGCCAGGTCTTTTTCTTCAACAAACCCTTCTAGGACAATGGTATATTCCTACCGCGAAAGTACCCTTTTTAGTATTGGCAACACGCGTCCAATTAGGCTCGGTGGCAGGAACCCATTATCGTAATATTCCCATGACAAAATTATTTTTAGGAGGGTCCGATGACGATCTGCGAGGATACAAATATCGGAGTGTCAGCCCTAAAGACAGCCGTGGAAAGCCGCTCGGCGGCCGTTCAGCAATTTATGTGTCATTTGAGCCAAGATTTCGTCTAAGCCGATCTTTTGGATTGGTCCCCTTTACGGATTGGGGAAATATTCGTAAAAAAATGTATCCCACATGGAAAGGCAAATGGCATAAATCGGTAGGACTGGGATTTCGTTACTTTTCCTTTTTTGGACCGATACGGTTAGATGTGGCCTGCCCATTAAATAGAGGTAGCCATGATCATAAATATAAGATATATGTAAGCCTAGGACAGACTTTTTGATGAACAAGAAATTTTGGCATAGTTTTACCTATTATTTTGGCATTTTCGCCATCACCTGCTTGGCAATTTTCGTGATGATCTTACATACCCCTTTTGGGAAGAATATGGCCGTTCGCCAAATGCAAAAGCTGGCAAAAACAGCAAATATTGAAATGACTTCCTCCAACATAATGATCTCTTTTCCCTTGCATTACACTTTTACCAAAACCCTGATTCAATTGCCGAACAATACCCAGCTTTCTATTGATAAAATGCACTGCAAAATTTCCTTGCTTCCTCTGCTGCAGAAAAAAATTAAAATTGACACGTTTTATGCTGAGGGAATTCATTTCACGGATCACCGTGAAAAAAACCTATCACAACAATCGTCTCCCATTCTTATCGATGACTCATGGATATCATCGCCCTATATCCTTGATTTTGCTTCTCTCGAAATCTCGCATCTTTTTATTGATTCTCACCCCGCACATATTGAGGGATCCTTTTCTTTCGGACAAAACAAACTTCATACAAATCTCACAGCTTTTTTTGAAAGCTTTCCCCAAAATAAGTTACAACTCGCTCTAGATGGAAAAAAAAACAAGACCCTTCATGTCAACACTATGCTAAACTTAGAGGATCATCACATTTTTGAGCAGTATTATCATCTCCCAACGGATCTCCCCCTTCGCATCGATATGATTTCTTCCGGCTCTTGGCAGACTTATCTAAGTCAAATAAATCCTCCATCGAAAAAAAAGCTTTCTCCCATTAAGGGAAACATCACAATCAGCAGTGATAAAAATCTCTATTGCAAAGCGCTTTTTTCTCTGACAAAAGACCGTCTCTTTTCAGCGCAAGATTTCCTGTTCCGTTCCTTCTATCTCTCTGGAAAAGGCTCTATTGCTTTGGATCATCTTATTCCTCAGAAAGGAACGTTCACTTTTGAAGGAAAAAATATCGGAGAATTAGAAAAGTATCTCGGTTTTTCCCTATCCGGCCGTACTAAGGGAGATCTCAACTTCTACAAAGAAGAAAACAAATACCTCTATAGTATTTCTCTTAAAGGAGAGCCCCTTTCTGTCGAATCCTATCTGTTTGACAATTTTTCTGGACATCTGGAAGGAGCCATAGAAAATCGACATATTAAGGGAAATGCCGAGTTATTCTCCTATTTTTTCAATGAGCCTCTAAAAATCAACATGCTTGTGGATTATGAATTATCTAAAGACTGTTTATTGAAAGAAATCGCCATCATGGGGCCAAAACTTCAAGGAAAGGCAAATTTAACAATAAATCCAAAAGGTCTTTTAGAAGGAAAAACAGATCTTTTATTTTCCAGTGTCAACACCTATTTTCCTAATATTCAAATCAATACAGCAATGGAATGTTCTTTAGAATTTTTTTCTGCTAACAATATCCAATCGCTTATTGCAAATGCCCTTTTAAAAAATTTTCAGATGGGGCCTTGCTTTGGCGATACGATTACCCTGAATGCTTCTGTCAGTGACCTCTACAAACATCCATTTGGAGATCTAACTCTCTCTATGGAAAAAGCGTATTTTAAAGACATCTTTATAGAAAAGATCTCTTGTATTTCTCAAATAGAAAAAGAGCAAAGCCCTTTTCGCATCGAAATGTCCGGTTCATGGAACTATCCTATTACGCTCATGAGTACAGGATGGTGGAACCATACGCCAAAAGCTTCGAACATCTTCATTGATACTTTGACCGGTTCTATGCTTACCCATACTGTACAACTCCATCACCCTATCGATATCGCTTTTTCCCCTGAAAATATCGCTGTCCATCATGTGGATATCGCCCTGGATTCGGCACAACTTTTAGCCGACGTATCCCTATCGCAAAAAGAGTCAGACGTTACAGTGCATCTGGAAAATCTCCCTGCCGACTTTTTAGCGCTTTTGCTCTTAGATGCGGGAGCAGAAGGAACTCTTTCGACCAATCTTCATCTCTATCATCATAAAGACGACCTCGAAGGCCAAATAAATGTCTCCTTGGACAATATCAAACTTTTTATGATAGACCAGCAAAACCCCCTTTCCCTTAACGGATCTTTCCATGCAAGCATTCACCGCAATCTATTAGACCTTGGAGGAAACATCCGTCTTCATGAAAAAGAATCTCTTGCTGTTGAAGGACATATTCCACTGGGACTGTCTCTTTTTCCTTTTTCCTGGCATTTCCCTCAAAACCCTATAGAGGGCAGTATATCTTTTGAAGGAGAAATCGGGGAACTGAGCGAACTGTTCAATACCAGCATCTATAAAATAGGAGGATATGCTACCTGCGATCTTCATATAAGCGGAACCTATAATGCTCCGCAATTAGAAGGACAATGCTCTTTAAGAGAAGGAAGCTATACCAATTATGCATGGGGAACTCAATTGAAAGATATAGAACTCTCCTTATCCTGCGATAAAGAAATGCTTCGGCTGACATCCTTTTCAGCTCATGATGCGAAAAAAGGAAGTATCAAAGGACAAGGTCTTTTTTTCCTTGATCCTCAAGAGCAATTTCCCTATACGCTCGAGACGAACTTTAATGACTTTATCGCAATAGATAACACGCAAATTTTTACAAAGGCCAATGGCAATCTTTCCCTGATAGGCACTATCGACAAAGCCCTTTTAGAAGGAAAAGTAATTTTAGAAGATTCTGTCATTACGATACCTAGCGCCCTGCCTTCTTCTATCCCCTCTCTCGATGTTACCTTCATGAAAGAAGGAAAGGAAATCGAACTCCCTGTAAAAAAGGTATCCTCTACTTATCCGATCGAATTTAACCTTCATCTATTATCTCCTAAAGATCTCTCAATACAAGGACAAGGTCTTCGCACATGGTGGCAAGGACAGCTTCAAATCTTAGGATCTCTTCAAGATCCTATATACACGGGAACCCTTTCTTTGGATAAAGGAGATTTTACCTTCTCCGGACGTCATTTCGATCTTATCAACGGCTCTGTGACGTTTCCAGGATTGCCTCACGAATTTCCCCATCTGATGATCACAGCGACATTGACTCAAAAGGGGGTAAAAATCTTTGCCGACCTTAATGGGCCTCTAGATCAACTCCATCTCACGTTCCGTTCCACTCCGGCTCTTCCGATGAATGCCCTTCTCTCCCTCTTAATCTTTGGGCAAGAAATATCCGAGATTTCCAGCCTGCAAGCTATGCAATTAGCTACTTCTTTAGGCAACATGAACAAATCATCCCCTGGAGCTCTTGAAAATGCCCAAAAAAGCTTGGGAGTCGACAGGTTGGCCATTGTCTCTCCTACCACCTTTACAGAAGAACCAGACCAAATAGCGGTGCAAATCGGGAAATATGTTTCTCGTGATATTCTCATTTCCTTCAGCCAGGGAACGCAACAGGGAAGTTCAAATATTATTCTCGAAATAGATTTGAAAGAGGGGTTTTCGTTTCAGATTGAAACACAACAACAAGAAGAACAGGCCAAATTCACACTAAAATGGGGGCGCAACTTTTAAAAAAACCGAATTTTTTCCTCAAAATATTTCTCACAATATCTTCCTAAACAGATACAAAACAGGACATTGCAAAAAAAAGACGCCAAAAAATTCCTTGTATTGCTATATTACTCACTTAAGACTATACTAAAAACACCCGCAGGAATCATAACGAGGAAAAAATATGCCTATTACAGAATCATCATCATCATTTATTAATATCGGGCATCATATTATGGATGCTATCTCTACTAAAAACGATATGATTGAAAACGATATCCATAACCACACGAATAAAATAGAACAATTGATAGAACGACAACAAAAACTCGATCAATTAAAAAGCAAAATTATGTCCCTGGAGTTTAATCAAAAGCAATGTGAACTGGCAGAAGACGTTATCCAACTAGCAAAAGAGCTCCAAGAAGCAGGAATATCTCTCGGCCCTCTTGAAGAGGATATCACCCACCTTCGTGAGCAGGACATTCCTCAATTGCAGCTCGCTATAGAGAGAGCGAGAGACTTAGCTTCTTTAGGAGTTGAAAGACAATATACGGAAGTAAAACATCTTTTCAACGATCGTACGCAAATGATCGATATTGGCCATTTTATTATCCGATTACTAAATGACCTTATCCATAAAATCAACGAACGAACGGGAAGATAGTTTGAAAACCTCTAAAAAGTTCTCTGTAGATCCTCTTTTACATAAAATATGCGATACTATTTCCCTATGTTCTTCGCTGCCCCGTTTAACACAAGAAGAAAATATTTCGCTATATGCTCAAGGATATGCTTTTTACCAACAAGGACAATATGAAAAGGGCGCGGAAATATTTAAAATCTTAACGCTGCACGATCCTATGGAAGAAAAATTTTTTAAAGGGCTAGCTTCGTGTTATCAAATGCAAGGTTTCTTTGAAAAAGCAACAGAATCCTGGGCAATCTGTGCCCTTTTAGATAAAAATGACCCCTACCCTCATTTTCATGCAGCAGAATGCCTCATTTCCTTAGGAGAAAAAAACGATGCCATAAAGGCCTTGCTAGAAGCGAAAAAAAGACTGTCTACAAAAAACAAAAAACAACTGGAAGGAAAAATAGATTTACTTATCCAGGGGGTCTTTTTATGATCGAAAGAATTTCTTCCTCGACACCCCGTCTTCCTTTATTAGAAGAACCGACAAAACAGCCTGTTTCTTCCGTTCATTTTGGACTTCATAAAATCGGAGATTCCATAAGCCGTTCTCCTTCTATTGAACAAAGGACCTTTGACACATCTCGTCGTTCTAAACCCTCCTTACCATCCCCTTTTTCTGTAGAATTACAACTGATCAAAGTCCAAGAGAAAAGAGAAGAAATAGATCGAGCAAGGACAGAGAATGGTTTTCAAGACCTTAACGAACTGCAGAAACAACGATATCACCTGGATCAAGAACGATATGAACAAATGCAAAAACTTGCGATAGAACAAGCAAAAGCGGATACTTGGTCCAAGTTATCCAACATCGCGACCATGGTCGCCGCATCTAGCTCGCTAGTCCTTGGTATTTCTTTAATTTCCAGCGGCATTGGAACCCCGGCTGGAGTTTCGATGCTACTAGCGGGAAGCACTACACTACTGCATTCCATCATGAGAGATACCAATGGTTATCAAACCGTTGCCTCTTTATGGACAAAAGAACAACAAAGAGAAGAAAAGATCGCGCAATTTATGGAATCGAGTGTTTTTTTCCTCTCGTTAGGACTTGGCATTTTTAGTTTTGGCTCTCTCTATTTTTCTGGTGGAAATGCCCTGATACAAGCTGTCTCTCATGAAAGAACCCTATCGTCCATCTTATCCGGAACAGGATCTCTTACCAAAGGAATTACGGAATTCGAAAGAGGGCTCAGTCAGAAAAATGTCCATATTACACAAGAAATTTTACAACAAGGTCAGAAGGAAAATTTGGCAATGGATCATCGCCAAGAACATATGGCCAAAGAATTAACAAAAATCTGGGAAAACAATACTTTAATCTTTGAGATCATGTATTCCATACTTTCCCAACAACAAAAAAGTTTTGAAAAGAGGAGTTAATCATGAATTTAGAAAGAACGGTCTCACGGCAATCCTTTGCTTTACAAGAAGCCGCCTATGAAAGAAAATGGCTCTATGAGAACCAAGCGCTCGCTACTGATCAAAAAATCTCTTCCTTACATGATCAAATCGGTCAAAATCATCGAAGAATAGGCCATGCAGAATTAGCAAGTGGCCTAATAAGTCTTCTAGGAACGAGTCTTGTTGTTACTTTAGGATACCAAGACAATAAAATTGCCGATGCAGCTCTTAACGGCATAAAGACTCTTTCCTCATTTTGGCAACAACAAGAACAAAAATCTATGACAATATCTCAAGGGACCGCCTCTCAAGAACAACAAAAGTACGGAGAACACATGCGTAAAGCCTCTGATGAAAATACGATTCGAGCCATGCAACAGTTAAGAGAAGCTATTCATAGCAATGAATCGAGAAAAGGAATCCATTAATTTTTTAAGGCAGCAAGAACAAATTGTTCTTGCTGCTTATTTTAAATAATTCTACTGATTTAGTAACATTTTATATGTATTTAGTCTATTAAGGTTTTGTTTTTATATGAATTTAAACCAACTCAAAAAAACTTCATAGATATTATTGACCAGAAACGAGAGCATCCATACAATCCAAATCAAGGAGCTCATCATGAAAATCTCCCTATTCAAAGGATTGAAAAATAGGACATTATATCTCTTTTCTTCTTTCGGAGAGTTTATCAGCCTTATTTTAGAGGTCACAAAATCGATATTTTTTCAACCTCCCCGATGGGGATTGATTCGCGATCAATTTTATAATATCGGAGTAACCTCTTTTTCTGTTGTAGCGATCACAGGGATTTCCACAGGAATCATTTTAGCGTCTCAATCTTTTTATCAGCTGAGTGAAAAAGGACTGGCTGCGGTAACAGGCCTGATGGTTGCCAAAGCGATGATCACGGAACTAGGCCCGGTACTAACTGCTTTAATGGTAACGGGAAGGGTAGGTTCTGCCATGACAGCGGAATTGGGGACCATGCGTGTGACTGAACAAGTAGCAGCCTTAGAATCGATGTCCGTCGATCCTTGCCATTATCTTATAGCACCCCGTTTTATTGCAGGCATTATCATGATGCCTCTTCTCACGATTTTTTCTATTGTTCTCGGCATTTTTGGCGGTTATCTGATCTCCACTCTTTTCTTTGGCATGGCTCCAACAGCCTATTTTGATCCTATGCCCGATCATATTTCAGTTTTTGATATTTCCTCTGGTATTATTAAATCCATTATTTTTGGCATATTGCTTGTATCTGTTTGCTGTTATAAAGGAATAAAAACCACCGGAGGCGCTGCCGGTGTAGGACGATCCACGACTAGCAGTGTCGTGATCACTTATATTGCTATACTGATCACAGACTTTTTAATTACTATCGCATTGAATTCTATTCATCAAGAAATCTTAACGGACTGGTATTAACGATGATTGAAATTCAAGATGTCTGGAAACTCTACGAACATAACGAGGTCTTACAAGGTCTTTCTCTGACTATTCATGAAGGAGAAATTTTAGTAATTTTAGGACGCTCCGGTGTGGGAAAAAGCGTCTTACTGCGTCTTATTATGGGACTGGAACATCCCGATAAAGGAACAATCCGCATCAATGGCACAGACATCGGGACACTGAAAAAACAAGACCTTTTCAAGCTGCGAGAAAATATGGGGATGCTCTTTCAGGGAGCTGCCCTTTTTGATTCCATGACCATTGAAGAAAATATCGGATTTTATTTACACCAACATAAAGATCCTGAACATCACAAAAAATATCCCCCAGAGACCATCCATCAACGAGTCACGGAAGCATTGCACATGGTCGATCTAGATAATATTGAAGAAAAGATGCCTTCCGATTTGTCGGGAGGGATGAAAAAAAGAGCAGGTCTTGCCAGGCTTATTGCCTATAGACCTAAAATTTTACTCTATGACGAGCCGACAACAGGACTTGATCCTATAACGGCCCAGCAAATCAATGAACTCATCATCAAAACACAAAATGAACTGCAAGGAACGAGTATCATCGTTACTCATGATATCCACTCCGCGCTATTCATCGCCGACAGGATCGCTTTGCTGGACAAGGGAAAAATTATCCATATCGCCGATACGGAAACTTTCTTGAAAATCGACGATCCGATCATTTCATTTTTAAAAGATGTTTTATTTCATCATCCGAGGGGACGTTAATATGTCAGATTATATAAAAAATGTGCTTATTGGGGTATTTGTTCTCGCCGCTTTGGCCGCCTCCATATGGATTATTCTCTTTATGGAACCAAAAGTCGGAGATGGAAAAAAAATATTGCATGTTCGCTTTTCCGATATTTCCGGGGTCAATGTAGGCACGCGGGTGAACCTCGCAGGAAGACCTGTCGGGGAAGTCATTGAGATACAAAAAGCACCCGATGCCCGCAAAGAACAGACCGATCCTCTGGGAAGAGTTTATTTCTATTTACTGGTCCTACGTGTCGATTCCAGCGTGGAGATTTATAATACCGACTCGATTGCTATTCAGACTACAGGTCTTCTTGGAGAGAAGACGATTGGCATTATCCCCAAAGCCGCCGAACAGGGCGTGAAACCTAAAATAGTCACGAATACCGTCATATATGGGGATTCGATCGCTCCTTTAGAAATGGCCATTCACCAGATATCAAATGTAGCAGAAAAAATGGAAGTGGCTATCGAAGATTTCGATAATTGGTTTATGGAGAACCATGAAGAATTGTCGATGACAGTCAAATCGTTTGGCGATGCCATGAAACAAATCGACACCTTGATCGACAACGCCAACAAAGAACAAATTTTAGCTTCTGCAAAACAAGCGATCGATTCCTTTACAGCCAGTATGGACCTGGTACAAGATGCACTTCAAGAGGCGCAAGATAACGACACTATGACTAAAATCAACACCATTTTAGAAAATTTTGCGCAGGCCAGTGAATTTATCAATGATGATGGACGGCAAATTGCCCATAATATTGCGCAAATCACCGATGATATTGCGCAAGGAAAGGGAACGCTGGGCAAAATGGTCTCTTCCGAAGATCTTTATTTGCGTGTTGTTGCGATTATGAGTAAAGTCGACACCCTTATGAATGATCTGAATCACTATGGACTACTTTTTCAATATGACAAACACTGGCAACGCATACGGACTAAACGAGCCAATCTCTTGGAAGCTCTAGACACACCCACCGAATTTCGCAGTTATTATGAAAAAGAAATCGATGATATCACCACTTCTCTCAGCCGCATCTCAACACTTATGGAAAAAGCTGAAGAGACGAACACTAAAGAAAGAATTATACAAAACACTTCTTTTCAATGTGATTTTGCCAATCTTCTACGTAAATTAGAAGAAATGCTTGACTCTTTAAAATTGTACAATGAACAGATCCTAAAAACTGATTGTGATCATCCATAAGGACTATTCTATAGTCGTAATTTTTTCGGAATGCAGTCCCTTGAGACTTTTCTGTAACAACTCTTTCGATAACGTTTCCAAATATGACAGAGCGCTAATTGCCCTTGTAAAACAAGAGCCATTGACTAACCGTTCCCGCACTCTCAAGGAGGGAGCATATAAAAGCCAAAGAGCCATTTCCCGGTCGCTTTTAGTAAACGTTTCTTTTTGGATTTTATGTAAAAATGCCCACAACTCAAAATTTTGAACACTTCCATCATCCAATCCATCCTTGTTCGTGAAGCTCAAAGAAGAACAAGGATTCCTTTCAATGCATTGAACAAGGAAATATTGAAAAGCTATCTCGATAAAATCTAACCGTTCGGCCCGAGACAATCTTTCTTTTTTCTGAAATAAATACTCATGAATCGAACCCAAAATTTTCGAAATGAACTCTTTTGAAAACGGAAAATGTTCCACCAATCCCCGATCGATCTCTTCTTTAAAAATCTTTAAAAAATCATCAGCCCGATCCAGTTTTAAAAACTGTTCCCTCTGATGATAAAAATCCCCAGACTTTTTAAGAGAAACATAATAAAGGTTCGAGGCAAACTCGGCTCCATGACAAAATTTCTCTATTGCTCTCGATCGATGATTTTCCAAAGAAGAGTCTTTATCCTGTAAATCGACAAGAAGGTGTTTTTCATGCAACTCTGTCTCAGAACGGACAAACCCCGAAAATTCTTCAATGATATATACATCCTCTAAAGTAGTTTGCGTAGTCGGAGAAGGAAGGTGCAGCAATTTTATCTTTTTCTTTTCGAATTGCATCTCCAAAAGCATATAAGGATAGTTTCCCTGTCTTATCGGACAAAAGCCCTCCAATTGCTCTTCAGACAAAACATCTAAAATTTTCAAAAGAGACCCGTGGGGGTAATGGGAAAGGCACTGTCGCAAGGCTTCATCATCCCGTAACAATTGAGAAAAAAAACCTTGTTCCGACTCTTTTTTTCCTTCTTGCATCATATGAAAGATAAGACCGATCATTTCTTCTCTGACACCGCACATTCTTGTAAAAAAAGCATGGCTGATCGCCAAAATACATTTCATAATATCTTTCTGATCTTCTTCCAAACCTTCCGGATAGGCGACCATATGCCGATATTCTTCGCTATAAAGAGCCTCTCGAAGGAATAGGCAAAAATCTTCAAAATAAGAAAAACTACTTTTACCGATGGCATTCGTCAGAAGATTTTTGGAATTAGCTGCCAGCATAAGAGCCATAACACTCTTATGAACAATCGTTGCTAAAGGTCTATTTTTATGGTGATGCAACCGATAAAATGTCTCTATCGGATGATGAATCTCCTGTAAAATTTGTCCCGCGGCATAAGAAAAATCCTTGTCATTTATTTCTCTTATTTTGATTAACGGATCTTTATAAAAATCTACCCCGGTTCCCTCATCCACCTGAGTAACCAGACGAATATTACGTTTTAGATCCTCTGTAAAAAAAGGCTCTCCATCACTATCCGTTAGATAAAAAAGCTCATAATTACGGTCTTGTTTAATCGTTTCAAAATCATATAACCCGGCCTCTTGCGGATCAAAAATGACTTTTTTAGGGTTATGATTCCATTCTTCTTGCCAGGCCTCATCCCCTTCGAGTTCTTTTCGCATCTTCGAAGAGAGTTTTTTTAAATAAAAGGTCTCTAAATCCTTATATTCTTTGGAATCTGTGATATCTTCCGAATAATTCAAAACCGGATAAAGGGAAACATACTCTCCGAGCTTTTCTCCTGCTGTAACGACCATATCCATGATCATCTGAAGAGAATGGCGCATTCGTTCATCTTCCCAATCGGTAGCCGGATCGTCATAAAGATCTCGAAAATACTCTAAAATCACTTTTATAGTTTTTTTCACATTCAAAAGAATGGTTTGAGCATTATCCGGTACGATAAAAAGAATCGTGTGATCCACAAAATTCTCATCTTGAATGACCAGTTTGTGTTTTTTTATTACACCAAGAGGTTTCGTTGGATCGATTTCTACAGATGCGATAGCAGAGAGATTTTGAATAGCATCGGATACTGTAAGGGATTTACGTTCGGATGTTTTTGTCTGACGAGCCATAATAAAGACCTAGCTTCCTTATAACCTTATTATTAATATTAATTTTATTAATTTCAATATAATATTGTTTATATCAATATTTAATTTGATTAATAATTAATGTAATTCAAGTTTGTTAATTAAAAGATTGTAGTGCTTCTATAAAAGAACAGCGGACGCTTTTCTTAAACAATTAATTTTAAGTCTATTAACAACTTTTTTTGCTGTTTTTATTATTATTTAAAGATGAATAACTCATTAAC
>JAFGFA010000016.1 GCA_016931275.1 Parachlamydiales bacterium | reverse complement strand
TCAATGGCACCTGTCAACGTGCCGATGGTAGCGGTCTCTTAGACTAGCTACAAGCCCTCGACTTTAGTCGTGGGTAGTTGACTGTAACAATACGAGATATTCTTCGATAAGATTTCTTTTTTACGATTAATAATCTAACTTGCAAAAATTACTTTTATAAAGCTCTTTGAAAAAAGATACTATAAAATTAGTAGATACGATTGACAAACACTACAAAAAAACAGACAACTGCTCGATCGCCCTCTAAACATGAGCATCCATCAACTCTGCTCATAATCCTGTAAAATATATTCCATCACATGAGAAAAATCGATATGATCGATATTCAACCACCGAAAATTAGGCTCTTTTTTAAACCAGGTAAATTGTCTTTTGATATAGTGTCTGGATGCCTTTTTAAAAGAACTTAAAAAATCTTCGAATGAGCTATTTTCCTGCAGATAGTGAATACATTGACGATAGCCAATGGCCTGTGAAGCCGACAGGTTTCTCTCTAGTCCTTCTTGAAGAAGGTTTTTGACTTCTTCGACAAACCCATGTTCGATCATTTCTTCGCATCGTTTTTCGACAGAGGAATAAAGGGCCTCTTTAGAACGATACAGAAACCAACACCGAAAATCATAAATATCTGTTTGAATCTTTTGAGGTTTTGGAAAAAAGCTGACCGGCCTTCCTGTGAGAGTAATAATCTCAAGGGCTCGAACAATTTTATGTCGATCATGCTCCGTAATTGTCTTTGCATATTGGGGATCTAATATTTGCAACCTCTCATAGAGGACCTCAGAGCCCATATCGCTCAGTTCCTTTTCTAATTTTTCCCGAACCTGCCTGTCGGCGGCAGGGCCCTGAGGGGGACCAAACAAGAACGTATGGAGATAAAAACCGGAGCCTCCGACCACAATGGGGACTTTTTCCCTTCTGATAATATCCCGGCATGCCTGATGCGCTTCCCGATAAAAATCCACTACATTAAAAGACTGATCCACATTACAGAGGTCAATCAGATGATGAGGGATTTTTTTTCGTATAGAACTATCAATTTTATCCGTCCCGATATCCATCTTTCGGTAGACCTGCATAGAATCTGCCGAAATGATCTCCCCATGAACAATTTTTGCAATTTCCAAAGATAATTTTGTTTTTCCAACTCCGGTCGGGCCTCCGATGACAATCACTTTGCTTTTACGGTTCCGTTGGGAACTTTTTTGTTTTTGCGGTTGAAACAAAATTTTAAATAAATTATCCGGATCGGATACCGTATATTGACTAAGTTTCATTACTCCTGCAAAGCTTCTTTTTCAGTAGAACAAATATGAAAAAGATTTTCGAATCCGGCCATTTTAATGATTTCCATCACTTCTTCATCGATAGAAAAAAGAATGAGATCTCCCTCTTTTTTCTTCAGATTTTTCGTCACAGATAATAAAAGACGCATACCTGCACTACTCAAATATTCGACAGAACTGAAATCAATAGCTAAAGAGGAATAACCTTCTTCAAGAAGTGCATTAATCTTTTTTTCTAAGATCGGCGTCGATGCTGCATCCAGTCTTCCCTCTACGCGAAGGATCACTTTTTCGTCAAATTGTTCTAATTCAATGTCTAAATGTTGTGCCATGATGATTTATCCTATTTTTTTAAAAATTATGATTGATTTATCGTTGCTAGAATCAAAAGAATACTAGAAAAAAAATTTTTCTTCTAGAGCAAAAATTACAAAACTCGAAAGTATCTAATCTAAAATGATTTATCTTTTTCATACCCTTTTAGATCCGTTGAAATCTCAAAAAGGCGTTTTTTGGATACGATAGCATCCATATCCATCTTCTATATCAGACAACGCTTTCGCAGAAAAATGTCTGGACGCCCCATAAGGATAGGCGTGTGAGAGATTGCAACCTCAGAACCACATCCTGCTTTTAATCATAAGAGTCTATCGAAACATAATTCTCTTTTTTATTTTCTGTTCCTCTTTGGCTCTGGGATTATTTTTTTAATCTCTATTTTTTGAAGTTTTCACAGAAACGGTTTGCGTAAGGTGTTAACAGACAACTTCTTGCAATTAAACCTTATTACCAATCTTTTTTTGTATTATTTATATTCATGATAATTAAATTAATTATTATAATTAATATTAAAGATCAGCGTTTTATTTACGTAAAATATGGAAATTAAAAAAGAAATAAACAGTCTAGAAACACATAAAGATACCTTTCAAATCAGCCCATTAGCCTTTCAATCGGAATTTTTATTAACACAGATATTATATGCGACAAAAATAACTCAATCCACAGAAAATAAGATGTTTGCAGAAAAAATCAGCCAATTGCTCACTACTTTTATTTGGATTGGGCAGAAAAAATTCTTGCCGCAATCCCAGGAAAGGGAATTAGCCCAAAAACTTCAGGAACTGTCAGAAGATCTTCATCTAGATCAATTAGAAGGAGAACTGCTCGTATTACTCCGAAAAATCATCGATAGAAATGCCAAATGCCGTATTGCCGCCATTTTAACGGATCTAGAACATCTCTCCTGTATTCATCCTCCTGTATTAAAAGCAGATTCCGAAAAAATCTTCGCTCTCACAGAAAAAATTCTCTCAAAATTAGGAGAGGAATGGAACTCTTTTGAAATGAAGGCCATGGAAAGAAAAATATTAGAAGCCAGGGCTCATTTCTTAAAAGATCCAAATGATCTCTCTTTTCTCTATGATACGTTGCATAGCATTCTGCCAGAGGAATAAGCCTATTCTTGAATATAGGCAACCTTAGAAAGGCGTAAATCGATAACTTTCGGGGAAAAATAGGCTCGATCGGGAAGAGTACTCGCTCGAAGCTGTCTGGTATAATCTCCAATGATCTTCGCATGTAAGGTCAAAAAATTCCCAAGCTCCTTAGCATATCCTCTTGTACTTAATCGGAGATAAAAGGGAAAAATTGCCTGTTTTTTTGTGCCCTCATACTCCAGAATAATAGAGCTTTGTATTCCAATAACAATTTCCCTTTTACCATAACTTGCGGAAAAAGCCTGCCCTACATCGATCATCGTTACCGTAAAATTACCCTGTGATTGAATAATATTTACAAGAGTCTTTGCTAAGTCAAAATAAGAATCTTTCAGAGGAATCACCCATTGTCCCCCTTCCCGCATTCCCTCTTTTTGGCCAAAAGGAGGAAGCCCTAAATAAATTTTAGGAAGATCTTCTTTAGCAAAAAAGGGAGAATAGGGAAATAAATACCCTTTTGCATCCATGGCCACATTCTCATAATCCTCCAGCAAAGCAATAGGTTTTTTGAGACTATAATCAATATAGACTGTAGAAGGGAAAAATTTTTTAACCTCGGCTCTATCCATCAAAGGGGATTGTAAGAGTTTCTTTTTAGCTTCTTTCTCATCAAAATCATAGAAGTGTGTCGGCTTATCACACGAAAGACCGATTAACTCTGCTAAATAATCTGTCGGCAAAGACTGCTTCTTAAGACCTGTTTGTATAATGGTATCAATAAAAACCTGTGATTTTGATTTTTTATAGGCATAAATTTTAGGCCATCCAAAATAAAAAAAATAACTCAATCCTGAAATACCTATGACCGATAATCCAATCCATACGAAAGATCTTTGTAATGATATCTTCTTAGACATGAAGACACTCTTTTTTTCGATAAGACTTTAATGCTTGAGCAATTAAAAACTGAACCAACTCGGTTCCTGAAAAGCCACCCTTCTCAAACATCTTAGGAAAAAGGCTATTTCGAGTAAAACCGGGAATAGGATTGATTTCGTTAAAGAAAAATCTACCACAATCATCGAGAAAAAAATCTACCCGAGCCATTCCATTACATCCTAATGCTTGATATATTTTTTTTGCCAAATGTTGCACTACTTTTGTCTGCTCAAGGGAAAGCTGTGCGGGAGTTTCTACAGAAAATCCCTGACGGCCATACTTTTCTTCATACCCATATACCTCTCCCTTGGATAAAATTTCTCCAGGAGGCGAGACGAAAATCTCGTCATATCCCATCACCCCTACTTCTATCTCTCTCCCGATAAATTGTTCTTCAATAATAACCTTGGAATCATAACAAAAGACCTCCTGGATCTTTTGTTCAGCCTCTTCATAGGAAAAAGCACAAAAAACCCCAACACTGGATCCTAAATGAACCGCCTTAATGAAAAGGGGAAGACAAAGTTCCCTCATTTTTTGATGCCAAACATCCTTTTCTTGCAGCCACTCGACATGAGAAAAGTCTATATAAGAACCGCACAGGATACCATGCGATTCTACCATTCTTTTACTCCACGCCTTATCCATACAGATCGCAGAAGAAAAACTATTGCAGCCCACATAGGGAAGATGCAACATATCCAAAAACCCCTGTATAATCCCATCTTCTCCATGGGGCCCATGCAAAATAGGAAAACAACAGTCCATTTCCAAAAGTTTTGAAGAAAAAGACTTCTCTTGAGACGGGATGATTTTGGGATCGTTTAACAGCTCTTGAGCTTCCGAGCCCTCCAACCACATTCCTTTTCTGGTAATATAAAAATAAGAAACATCATAGAGGGAAGAATCTAAGAAAGTATTGACATTTTGCGCCGACATAATAGAAATGTCATGCTCACATGATTGGCCTCCAAAAACAAGAGCCATTTTTAATCGGTTCGGATGTTGACAATATGACGCAAAAATATGGGCACACATCTTTTCACTTTCTCCGGCTCCAAAAGCAATGACTAGATCGTGGGGACGCAACAGGGAAGAAAAAAAACTCTCTAAATGATCTTTTGGAATATGGGTCGCTTTTGTTTTTTCTTGAATCCTCCGACAAATCTCTTGAGAAGTAATAGATTCTATCGGCGGCTCCCCCGCACTGTAAATATCCGTCACAACAACAAAGTCGGCCTTGACAAAAGCGGAAGGAATGTCTTCCCATGCATCTCTCATACGGGTATAGCGATGAGGCTCAAAAAGAACGAGGATTCTCTTATCTCCATGCCGCTCCGCAAAAGCTTCCAGAGTCTTTCGTATCGCTGTTGGATGATGGCCATAATCATGATAAAATAACACTCCTCCCGTCTCCCCGATAAGATCCTGTCGTCGTTTGATCCCTAAAAAGTTTATAAACGCTTCCCGAACAGTGTCCTCTTTAATTCCCAATCGGACAGCAAGGCCAAACACGGCCGCAGCATTCAAAACATTATATTCCCCCCATAAAGGGAGAAAAATATCAGCATAAGTCTCTTTCTCAAACGATAGTGTAAAGACCATCCCTTTTTTCTGTCTTTTCATCTTCAAAATACGAAGATCAGCGCTTGTCGAAAATCCGTAACTTACCCCTTCCAAATCTAACGACTTTAGCAGAGGATCGTCTTCACACCAAAAAAGCAAAGATTTTTCCTTAATCTGTTCCGCAAATTGACGAAATCCCCTTTTTAACGCATCGAAGTCTTTCCAGTAATTCAAGTGATCGTTATCCATATTCGTGATAATACCGCCAACTCCTTTGCCTTTTGTAAAAGAGCCGTCACTTTCATCGGTTTCTGCAACAAAATAACGTCCTTTTCCCCAATGAGCATTCACAGAAAAATTTTTTCCTATTCCTCCCAAAGCATAGGAAGGATCTTGATGATCGGTCAAAAGAACATGTGTAAGAAGAGAGGCAGTTGTCGTTTTTCCATGAGTTCCTGCAACCAAAAGAGGTAAAGAATGTTCCATTTGAGCCACTAGAAAATCTGAGCGGTGAAGAAAATGAGATCGATTTTTTTTTGCTTCTTGTAATTCCGGATTATTTGAATCGATAGCACTCGAATAAACAACACAAGCATCAGAAGGAATATTCTGAGGATCATGGCCTTGAAAGATCCTTGCCCCCTTTTTTTGCAATAAGCGAAGGATCTCCTTATCGGTATGCATGTCGCTACCTGATACTTCATATCCCTTTTGCAAGGCAATATGAGCAAGACCACTCATGCCTATCCCCCCAATTCCGATAAAATGGTATTTGTCACTCATAGAGATTTTCCTTGTTCATAATATGCTGATAAAAAGGTTTTAATACTGTCGATTTCGTATAATGCTCCCGTAAAGAGGAAGAATGAAGCATTAATTGCGAACGGATTGCTTGTATGGAACCAATCAGTTTTTCTTCCGTAATATCTTTTTGATCAAGATAGAGTCCTCCTCGAAGACGATTAGCAAAATAGCGTGCATTTTTCTCTTGATGCCTATAGGCATAAGGATAAGGAATGATCAGAGCCGGTAGCGCATAGGTAATCAGTTCTCCCATTGTCGCAGCGCCTCCTCTGCAAATCGCCATATCTGCCGCGGCATAGATCAAAGGCATCTGCTCAGAAAATTTTTCTACATGTGCAATAATATGATTGTCAGCATAAATCTTCTTCAGAGCATGAGGATCTCTTCCCGACAAATGAATCACTTGAAAATGCAAATTTTCCCGTAAGCGTAGAGCAGCCTTGGAAAAAATATCATTAATAAACAGCGCTCCTTGCGACCCTCCAAAAACTAAAAAAGTAAAAAGATCCTCTTGCAATCCCAATTGTTTTCTTGCTTCCTTTTGTTCCCATTTCCTATCGCTTTTTTGCCAGGGAAGAATAGGAAGAAGCTGGCTACGGGGACAATTTTCTAACGCAAATTGTCCAAACACCTTCACGGCATAGCGGGACAAAAGCCTATTTGACCACCCCAAAGTAGTATTCGCTTCAAATATCACAAAAGGAATTTTCAAGATTTTTGCAGCAACGACAATGGGAAAAGTATGATAAGATCCAAAGCTAACGATCAAATGCGGCTTTTGCTTTTTAATGATCCTGATCGCTTGCAAAATCCCCTTTACCACCCCTTTCATAAAAGAAAAGACATTAAGCCGAAGAGGAGAGCTGCTGACTTCATGAAAGGAAAAAAGAGAGTGGAGAAAAAATGGACTTTTTTGCAGATGATGACCCGCAAAAAAAAATTCTGTTTGATCCGAACAATGAAGCAGCTGATTCGCTAATTGCATTGCAGGAAACAAATGGCCTCCGCTTCCTCCTGCACTGATCATAATCTTCATTTTGTCTTTCATATGATTCTACTATAGAAAATGGATTGAGATTTGGCAAGAAACGAAGAAATTTTTAATTCTTCGAATATAATGATGAACAAAACCCAATATTCATTAATACGCATATCATCACTATGTGTACAACAAGACCACTTCCACCAAGTGAGAAAAAAGGTAAAATGGTTCCCTTACTCGGCAATAATCCCGAAACAACACCGAGATTCAAAAAAGCCTGAAAAGAAAGTAAAAAAGTAATGATTACAGACAAATATTTCCCTTGTTTTTCTTTTACTCGAAACGCAATACAAAAACCGCTCACAGCAATGACCATGTAAAGGGCGATCAAAGCGCATATGCCGATAAAACCAAACTCTTCTGCATAAATCGCTGCGATATAATCACTCCGAGCTTCAGGAAGATAACTGAGTTTTTGTAAACTATTGCCTAAACCCCTTCCCCAAATTTTTCCAGAACCTATTGCAATTTTTGCTTGATACGGTTGATGTCCTCTTCCTTGAAGATCGGATTCAGGATGTAGAAAAGCCATAATACGCCCGGGAACATGAGGCATTTGAGAAGCAATAATCCCTCCTAAAACAGCAATGACCGACAAAGGCCATGCCCAAAACCGCCAAGGGATTCTCGTAATAAAGCATAAAACTATAAATGTTATAAATAATGCAAAAACAGTCCCGTTATCCGGTTCTAATAAAATAAATGCCAAGGGGAGAATAAAGGGGAAAAACAATAAGAAAAAATCTTTAAATGTTTTTGGATTTCCTTTTCCATGAAACCTATCAATAAAATAAAGAGGAAAAATGAATTTGGCCATCTCTGAAGGTTGCCAAGTAAACATACCTAATTTGATCCATCTTTTGGCCCCATTTATCTCTAATCCTATTCCCGGCACAAAAACTAAAAGCAAAAGAAACACGGTAAAAAAATATAAAAAGGGAGAAATACGCAAAAGATTGTGATACCCGTATTTCCAGCAAATCGTTCCTAAAATCACTCCGACAATCCCATAAAGTAATTGGCGAAAAAGCGGAAGATGTATCTCTGAAAGAGACTTGTCAATCGCTTCCGCAGAAGTCGTATTAAAAACCATGATAAGTCCCATGGCATAAATTATAAGAACGCTAATCAAAATAATAATAGAATATCGCTTCATCGAATACGAAGGCGATCCCCGGGTCGCAACCGTTTTGCTTTTTCATTATCGAGATTGTTCAATTTCAGAAGATCGGAAATTTTCATATGATGCTTCATTGCAATAGTCCAAGGATTATCTCCGCTTTTAACAACATAGTATTTCACCTCAGATGAAACGCTGGACAATGAGGGACGTTGAACATTTTGAGAAAATTGCGGAATTTTTAACACCTGTCCTATCTTTAGGAAGCTATTGGAAATGTTATTAGCCTGCTGCAGAGCAAAAACCGTCGTATGATATTGTTTGGCCACTTTTTCTAAAGTATCCCCACGAACCACTGTATAGGCAACCGTCTCTTCTTTTTTCTCCTCTATAGCAGCAATGGGAGCTACCTTTTCCTCTAAAGAAGGCAACGGATGGATAATTTTTTCTTCTTCTTTTGCTGCAAGAGGTTTTTCTTCCACTACATTCTCTGCTGCAGGAAGAATTGGTGTTGGCTCGCTAAACACTTCAGGTTGCACATACTTGGCTACCTCATAAGAAGTATCTATCGGTTTTTCCGTATTGGTAATAGCTGCAAAAAATAAGATTAACAAAAGGCCGCTATTGACCAATATAGCAATGATAATAGTATCTCTTTTACTCATAGATCCTTCTCCCCTTCTTCGAGGTCTTGCACAATTTGGACAAAATCATCTCCCCTATGCTCATAGTTTTTATAACTATCAAAGCTGGCACATCCTGGCGATAGCAAGATAGTATCTCCTTTCTTGGCGTATTGCCAAGCTTTATATGTCGCATCTCGTAACGAAGAGACAACCTCCACTTCTATCTCTTTTACCTCTTTTTGGATTTTTTGTGCACTTTTTCCAAAAGCAATAATTCTTTTTACCTTATCCGAAGGAAAATCATTCCATACACCAAAAGGAAGATTTTTATCCAACCCTCCCGCTAAAAGAAGCGTCGGAGACGACATGTTTTTTATGGCAAAGCAAGTAGAAATTGGATTGGTTGCTTTACTGTCATTAATAAAATTAATGCCTTTCAAAGAAGCCACAAATGTCAATCGATGCTTAGGAGGAATAAAATTTTTTGCTGCCTCAAAAAAAACATCATCACTCACTCCAAAATCACGGCAAAGGCTATAAGCAATCGCCCTGTTTTCATTCATATTCTCTTTTTTCTCCAGCTCATCGATAAAAATAATGTCTTTCTCACTCAAAAATTTCCTCCCTTTCCGAAAACCATCAAGGGTCATATAGAGTTTTTTGTCTTTTTTCAAGCAATGCTGCACACGGCATTTAGTCTGAACATATTCAGAAAAGTCCCTATATCGATCCATATGATCCGGAAAAAGGTTAATAATGGCGCCTCCGTCCAATCCCCGAGTGGTCATCGTTTCTAGCTGAAAAGAAGAGAGTTCTACAACCAGTATTTCCTGTGGATCCAAAACTTCTAAATAAGAGGTCATAGGTCTACCGATATTGCCTAAAGCAATCGCCTTTTTTTGAGCGCATTGCAGCACAAATGTCGTTAGTTCTGTCGTTGTTGTTTTTCCATTTGTACCCGTAATACCCAGGATGCTATTGTTCAGATAGCGCAAAGCTAATTCCACCTCTCCGATCACTTCAATCTTTCTTCTCTTGGCCTCTTGAACCAAAGGATGCATCGGAAAAACTCCCGGAGAAAGAATCACCTGATCGACTTCTTTCCAAGAAGGCTTTTGTATCAAGCTTAACCCTTCTTTTTGCAAAATATCCAATGCAGGATCGATTTCTATATGGTCATCGAATCCTATTACCTCATGCCCCTTTTTGAGCAAAAATTTTGCAGCGCTTTGTCCGCTTCTTTTTAATCCGATAATGAGTGTTTTCATTGAAATTTGATGGATGCGAGCCCAACAATGGCGAGCAAAAGTCCTATAATCCAAAATCGCAGGACTACTTTTGTCTCAGACCATCCTTTGTACTCAAAATGATGATGAAGAGGAGAACAAAGAAATATTCTCTTTTTGTTCCGATATCGATAACTCAGTACCTGCAGAATGACCGAAAGAGTTTCCGCCACAAAAATCCCCCCGACAATAGAAAGTAAAATTTCTCGGCGCAATAAGACAGCGCTCATCCCTAAAATTCCTCCCATTGCCAGCGATCCCGTATCTCCCATAAATACCTGCGCAGGATATCCGTTATACCATAAAAAGCCTAAACAGGCGCCGATCAAAGCAAACAAAAAGACACCGATCTCCCCACTTCCCTCAATATACAAAATATTCAGATAAGAAGCGATGCCTATATGGTTCGATAAAAAAGCAAAAACCGACAGAACGCCTGCAACTAATACAATTAGCCCCGAGGCAAGCCCATCTAACCCATCGGTAAGATTCACCGCATTGGATGTTCCCACAATTACAAAAACGATCAGTAAAAAAGAAATCGCTTTTTTCCAACCTTGCGCAACAGAAAAGCTTTTTTTAAAAAAGGGGACAAATATCCGGGTTCCATATTCTTCTGACGAAAGTTCCTTATAATTCGTCGACTGACGATTTTTCCCAACATATTCTTTCGCCACCACGGATTTTATAGAAGTATGGTTGTGTATCCAGCAATTCATCCCAGGAAACAGCAAATAGGAAGCAATAAAAACAGCAAAAATGACCTGAATTAAAAACTTATAGCGCGCTTTTAACCCATAGCTGTTTTTATATTTTAATTTGAGATAATCGTCTCGAATGCCTAGTCCCCCATAAATAACCATAATTGCCACAAGTAGCCACGTAAAAATATGTCGAAAATCCACCCATAAAATCGTCGATATCATGAGGGAAAAGAGGATTAAAACACCTCCCATCGTAGGCGTATCTTTTTTCTTTTCGTGAAGATCTGCCAATACTGGGCATATCTCTCCGCTTCGGATAGGCTGTCCTATTTTCATACTATACAGTTTTCGAATAAAGAAAGGACCTAAACAAATGGTCAAAATCAAAGCTGTAAACGCGGCCAGCAACATCCGGGTCGACAAATAGGAAAAAACGGATGGGATCATAAAATGTATTTTAAGATATTCTATAATATGAAGCATATTTTTCAGCGTATCAGAGAATAAAAATATTGTTCAAATAGTACGGATAATTTCTTCCATTTTAAGGCTTCTTGACCCCTTCACTAAAACCACATCGCCGGATCTAATGACCTTTCGCAAGTCTTCCACCAAAAGATGTTTCGATAAAAAATGGGCTTTTTCTTTTTTACCAAAGGACTCATAAACATGTCGACTCTCTTCTCCCAAGCAAAAGAGAATGTCCACATATTTGGTCGCCAGGACCCCAATTTTTTCATGGGCTTTTTTAGAATATTTTCCCAGTTCTTTCATATCTCCCAATACGGCAATCTTTTTTCCGGAACTTACAGGAAAATTCCGCAATGCAGCAGCCATGGAAACGGGATTGGCATTATATGTATCATCAATAAAATCAATTCCCTCTTTTGACGTTCTCTCAAAACGCATCGGAATAACCGGCAAACTTTCAGCCCTTTTTTGGATAGTATCGCTATCTACCCCCAAATATTCCGCAACAGCCATCGCTGCCAAAAAATTTTCCTGAAGATGGTTTGGCACTGCCTCAAGATTCACTCTTAGGGAGTTGTTCTTATATAGGATCTCTTTTTCCCTACCAGACTGTCTGTGAAAAAAAATATCGCTCCGTTCTCCTCCGTACATTACTTTATTGATCGTTTCCGGCATAACCATGTATCGGGGATTCTTATAATAGACCACAGAAAAGGAACACTTTGACGTAAAGATTTTGGATTTTTCTGTTCCAATATCCTGCAAATTTCCCAGCTGACTAGCATGCGCCCGTGCCAAGGGGGTCATAACAACAACTGTAGGAGGTGCTATAGACACCAGTTTTTCCATTTCTCCAACCAGACTCACTCCCATTTCTAAAATATAGACCCTTTCTTCAGAGGCGTTCAAAATATTACAAGGAAGGGTAATCTGTGAATTATAACTAGCCGGACTTTTATAGAAAGGAACCTTTCCTTCCAAAAGATAAGCCAGATATTCTTTCGTAGTCGTTTTGCCCATAGAACCGGTAATCCCGACAATCAATGGCTTTCGCCTCGCAATCAACTCTTTTGCAAGCAAATGAAGTGTTACCAGCACATTATCAACAGGATATAGTTGCAAACCAAAACTTTTCCCCCGATATTGTTGATCAACAACAGCTCCCAACGCCCCCTTTTTTGCAACTTCTTCCAAGTAATAATGACCGTCTGTCAAACTCCCAGAAAGGGCAAAAAAAATATCGTTTTGAGAAACTTTTCTGCTATCCCATTGAAAATGAGACACTTTCTGCAAAGGAATAGATCGATTACATATTTTTTTCCATGCTTTATCGAGATATGGATCCATTGCTTTTCTCTTTCTAGGGTTATAATGCAACCTTCTCAAAAAAATCAGCAAGCTTTTTATAACATTCCATAATAAGATCTTATACAAAGCGTTGTAAAAACAAAATCGACAATATATTGAAATTAAAATATTTTTTTTGTATAATATAAGCATAAAAACAACAATAAATAATTATGAGTTCAATAACCCGAAGTACTTCTTTAAATGCTCTGAATATCTCTGAATCAAGAGAATTACCTCGTAAAAATGGCGGGCGACAGGAACATCCGGTTTTAAATGCCGCTTTGAGGATTCATGAAGTATCAAGCTCCTTACAAACACAAAATCCCTCTTCGACAGACTATTCTTATGATGCTTATAATCAAGTTATTACAATCAGAGGAGTTCGCTTTAAAGTGACCTATTTTGATAGCGAAAAACAGGTTACTCTCCCTAATGATGTAAAAAAGATTAATACTGCTATCCAAAAAATCTATGAAAGGATCTTTACTTCTCCGGAAAATATTCGAAAAATAACCACCACGACCCTGGATTTTCCTTCAGGGAAACTTTCCTATAAGAAAGAGAACAAAGAGCTAAGAGAAATCGACCTTCTCCAAAACTCCGATCAACAGATCCAGAAACCTCTTGAATTCTTAACGACCTATTTCCAAAAACGGGAAAACTTTACTAAGCCAATGCCGAAGATAGAACCAGAACCCAAACTATCAGAAGAAGAGGAGGAGGCGGAAAAAACCCCGCCTTTCCAACATTCTAATCCCCCTGTAGAAAAATTCGATCCCGCAGAAGATTCCTCTCCTTCAGAAAAGCCCTTACCTAAAGAACCAGAGTCTGATTCTGTAGAAAGCGATGAAAGTTCATTTTCAGAGTAAGATGAAAGTGCTTCTGAATAAAACCGCTCTCTTCTTCTCCAGCAGGAACCTAATTTTTTTAAAACTTCTTCATCTTTGTTTTTTTCTTTTTAAATCTCTGCATCCCTTCCTTCGGTTTTGATCATTGACCTCTATATAAATATTTCGCATAATACATGATATTTTGGTGGCATAGCCAAGCGGTAAGGCAGGAGCCTGCAAAGCTCCCATTCCTCAGTTCAAATCTGAGTGCCACCTTTTATGTTATACATTATAGCGACTCCTATTGGGAATTTAGGCGATATTACTTATCGGGCTGTTCAAATTTTAAACACCTGCGATTATCTCCTGGCAGAAGACACCCGGCACAGCAGAATTTTGTTAGATTATTATCAAATACAAAAACCTCTTCATTCTTTTCATCTACTGAATGAAAAGAAAAAATTAGAAAAAGTTGTTGCCGATCTTAAAAACAATGGCACCATTGGACTTGTAAGCGATGCCGGAACTCCCATTTTATGTGACCCGGGTCATATCCTGGTCCAAGAATGTATCCGAAATAACTTACCTTTTACTGCGGTTCCCGGACCTTCGAGCATTGTACAAGGTCTTGTTTTATCGGGATTATCTCCTGTTCCCTTCCAATTTGTTGGATTTGTTCCCAAAAAGAAACGAAGAATCTTTTTTCAAAAAATGCTCTTTTACGAAGGAACCTCCCTTGCTTTTGAATCCCCTCAACGAATTCTCTCTACTTTGCAGGAAATGGCCAAAATCGATCCACAAAGGGATCTCGTCATCGCTCGAGAAATGACAAAAAAATTTGAAGAATGTCTTCGAGGAACCCCTCAAAAACTAATAGATCATTTTATCATTCATCCTCCCAAGGGAGAAATAGTACTCATCACCGCTAAAAAAGAACTCCCCTTTGACTCTCTTTCCCTCGAAGAAATTATCTCTATTCTCCACAATAACGGCTACTCCGATAAAGAGGCTCTCATGCAAGCGGCTTCTATAAAACAGATCCCTAAAAAAGAAGCCTACAAGAAACTGCTAGCACAAAAAAAACTATGATTTTTATCGCTGTTGCCATGAGTTCAGAAGCACAACCGCTCATTTCCCATTTTCGTCTAAAACTTTTGGAAAACCATCTTGTTCCTATCTGGAAAAACTCTTCTATTTTCCTGATCATTACAGGTGTTGGACAAGAAAATATGATTTTTAGCCTTGCCTATTTTTGGGGAAAATACCATCAAGAGAACCTAAAAGCAGGAATCAACGTTGGTATCTGCGCCCACAAAACTTTCGAAGAAAAAACTCCTCTTCTTCTTCACAAAGTAATAGACGATCGGACTCAAAAAAAAATCTATCCCAGTATTACGTTATCCATCCCTATACAGAGTTATAATTGCCTCACGGTTTCAAAACCGACAAAACCTACTGATCCTGATTATTGTTACGATATGGAAGCTTTTGGTTTTTTTAGTGCCTCTACAAAATTTCTTCCGTTCGATCTTCTCCATAGCATAAAAGTAGTATCCGATAATGAATCAAAACCCTTTACAACGGTTAACCATCCCTTCATTGGCCATCTTGTATCCTCTTTAATTCCCTATCTGGAACAGGCTATTGAAGAACTATCTCCTTTAACATTGTTGGTTCCCGAAACGATTTCCCTTCCCTCCGATTTTTCCTTTCCTTTGACATTTTCTGAAAAAGAGCAATTAAAAATGTTACTGCTTCGTCTGAAGGCCCATGAGAAAAACTATCCGGAAAAGGTTTTCTCACAATTTACCCATAAAAAAGAACTCTTTGCTTTCTTAAAACAACAACTTTTCTCCTCTTCCGGTCCCTTATGATAGAAACAGTGTATATTGAAGAAGAAATTCAATCCTATCCATATGTCCAAAAAATTCTAGAAAAAATCACTCCTAAAAGAATTATTCATTGTGATCATTATGGAGAAATTTTTAATCGAAAGGCTCAAAATTATTCGATCCAAAAACAAAAACCTGCCCTGATATTAGCCAAAAAACCTCGTCACTTTATCCATGAAACGGTAGAAAAACGATTTGGATTACCAAGCTACTATTTTTCTATGCTCTATAATTGCCCTTTCGCGTGCTCCTATTGCTTTTTACAAGGCCTCTATCGATCCGCCAACTATCTTTTCTTCATCAATTACGAAGATTTTTTTCAAGAATTGGACTTATTTGAAAAGGGGTATTTTTATGCTTCTCACGATAGTGATGCTTTAGCCCTAGATCGCTATTTTCACTTTGTTCCTCTTCTTATCGATTATTTTAAACACCATGAAAAAAAAATAATAGAATTGCGCACGAAGAGCACGGATATTACTCCTTTGATCCATAGAGAACCCCTCAAAAACATGATCATCGCGTACAGTTTGAATCCGCAAACGATCATTCAGCGCTACGAACACAAAACCCCTTCTTTAGATCACCGCCTATCATCTCTTGAGAAATTACAAAAAAGGGGCTGGAAGATCTCTCTTTGTTTCGACCCAATGATTATGGATCCCCAATGGAAAGACCTCTATCAGGATGTATTCAATAAGATTTTTGAAACAATAGATCCTACACAAATTTTTTCAGCTACTCTCGGATCATTGCGATTTCCTAAATCGTATTTTAAAACCATTCTCAAAAAAAACCGCAATATTTTCCTCCATTCTTCTCTCTATGAAGAAAAAAGCGTTTTTCGTCATCCTCAAGAAGAACTTATTCTTCGAATTACCTACGAACAATTATCCCGCTTTGTACCAAAAGAAATTATAGAAATCCAAAAAGGATGCGGATAGACCAAGAAACCGCACTTCTTCCAAAACCATTTTCGCACTATCCGCACAGCCCTATCTTTCCATATATAATCTTGCCTTTCCCGAATTACGAAAAAGTTCGCGATAGCTTCTAGAAGCTAAAAGCTATTTTTTTCTAAAAATACGAAGATATCTTTATCAAACGGATTTCTTTTTTTCCTTTTCTATATTTTATGCTATCATGGAGAGATGATCCACCATAATTGCACTAAAAAACCGACGACAAAATTTTATCAAGAAGCTTTTTCTCTTTTTCAAAAAGCCTTAAAGGAAGATTGTTTCGTTTCCGACATTACTTCCACAGCTTGTATTTCTCCCAATGCCCGTGGAAAAGCCTCTCTTCTTCTTAAAGAAGAGGGATGCATTGCCGGCGTAAATCTTCTTCCTGATCTTCTAAAAGATGTGCCATGCACACTACATGTACAAGATGGAGATTTCTGCCATAAAGGAACTATTTTAGCGACCCTCGATGGGAACATTCGCAAAATTCTGGGTTATGAGCGGCCTCTGCTCAATCTCCTTCAACATCTTAGCGGTATTGCAACCGCAACGTTTCGCTGCAAACAACGAATTAAAGACTATGCCTGCGATCTACTTGATACTCGTAAAACCATTCCAGGATTACGATCTTTGGAAAAATATGCTGTCCGAATGGGCGGGGGGAAAAATCATCGGATTTCTCTCAAGGAAAGTATTTTGATAAAAAATAATCACATTACTTTTTTAAAAACCCTAACCGATCGGCCGGTATTTCAAGGAATAACCCTCGCTAAACAACAATTTCCCCAAAAAAAAATCGAAGTGGAAGTCCAAAACATGGAGATGCTTCAAGAGGCTTTAGAAGCAAAAGCCGATTATATCTTGTTAGATAACATGACTCCTGGCCAAATACAAGAAATGATGCCAAAAATCCCACCTAATATCTATGTAGAAGCTTCCGGCGGCATACGAGAGGACAATCTTCTAGAATATGCTAAAACCGGAGTGCAAGGTATTTCTATGGGAGCACTTACACACTCGACAAAAGCATTAGATATTTGTCTTCGATTAATGGATTCCCATCGATCTTTATAACGAAAAAAACGTTATCTCCTAAATATTAATAACTTAAAAAGAATTCCTGCAGAATAGCCCTTAACAGCATCTTGTTACAATTCTTGCAATTTTCAGGCAAATAAATCAATCTATTCTTACGCTTTTTATAATTACATCAAACTAACCGAAAGTAACTTAAATTAATATTTTTCATATCAATTGATATTTAATATCAAATAATATTATTATTAAATAAAAGGAGAGCAAAAAATATGAAAGATATTCCCCATCATATGTCTCAATTTATTAAAAAATTTCAAACAAACTCCCCTTCTGACCCCGAATTAGACACCGCTTTTGAAAAGGAAAAAACACAAGAACAGATTAAAAAACAAAAAAAGGCAAAAATCCGTAAAGAAAAAAGAGGAAAGCTAACTCCGCATAAGACCCCCGAAGAACAGAATAAAGAGGAACAATTTCGTATTCCCAGAATGCGAGAACGCTCGCACTCTACAGAAGTAAAAAAACGATAAAATACCTTGCTCTCTGATGATATTCTTTTGCAAAAAATCAGCGCAGTGAGCACACAATGCGATGTGAAAGCTCCCTCGCCATACATTCTTAGGGCAATCTGAAAAGCAATTACCAAAGGCGCTTGATATCCCAAACCTGAAGGACTGGGTTTTATGCCATGAGGGATAAAAATACTATTATCGTTTACTGCTTTTTGTTATTCTTAAAAATCATTCAGGTATTTTTATGATTAAAAAAGGGTTTAAAATTGCCCATTTATCGGATCTTCATATCTCGCATATATCTTTCCATATTAAAAATTTTTTCTCCAAAAAATGGCTCGCGGTTGCAAACCTCCTTATTTCAAGAAAGAAAAATTTTTCCGCGCAACAACTATTAGAACTGCCTCAATTATTGAAAGACCTTCACATTGATCTTGTGATCATTGCAGGAGATATGACTTCCTCTTCAAGCTCTATAGAATTTACCTATGCCCGCCATCTGTTGAATGATATTGAAAAAAATAACATCCGCGTTCTGGCCCTTCCCGGAAATCACGACAATTACACACAAAAAGCGCATCAAAACAAGACTTTTTATAAATATTTTACGAATAACATCTCTCCAAACGGTCCTCTTTATGACTTGCACCTTGCGAAAGATGGGATTGAAGCACATTATTTATGGAAAGAATGGTATTATGTCGGACTGGATTGTTCGATTGCTACTTCGCTATTTTCTTCTAGAGGACTTTTTAGCGAAAGGATCGAACAAAATTTATATCATCTTTTTGACAAACTTCCTAAAGATTCTAAAATCATCCTCGTAAACCATTTTCCCCTCTTTTCTCCTGTCAGTTCTAGAAAAATCTTGCTCCGGCATGAGGCCTTAGAAAGATTTTTGCAAAAATATCCTAATATCATTTTTTACCTGCATGGACATACTCACCAACATATTTTTAGTGATTTACGTCATCAGAGCTATCCCATTATCCTCGATAGCGGCAGCGCTGCCCATAACAGCGTCGGTTCTTTTAATGTCCTGGAATTATTGGATCACCAATGTATAATAGATACCTATAAACGCCGGGAAAAAAAATGGATGACCACGACACAAAAAACAATAACAGTTTAACCTCCCCCTGGTATAAAAAGGGACTCTGTTTTTCTTGTAAAAAATGTGGCCAATGCTGTACAGGCTTTCCAGGATTTGTATGGCTTTCGCCAAAAGATCTTTCTGATATCGCAAACTTTTTACAAATGTCTCAAGAAATGGTGCTGGAAAAATTCACCAGGAAAGTTTTTCATAAAATCTCTCTTATTGAAATTCTGCCTTCCTATGATTGTATCTTTTTTTGCAACAATCGATGTTCTATCTATCCTGCCCGTCCTGTCCAATGCCGCACGTTTCCTTTCTGGCCTCATCTTTTGCTTTCTAAAGAAACATGGGACGATGCAGCTCGCTCATGCCCAGGAATGCAAACAGACGAAAATATGGTTCCTTACGAAGAAATTGAAAAAAAATTACAGGAATATCAACAAAATTTTTTGCCCTAAAATATTTTCTCATTATCATGAAACATAAGGAGCCGTCTTTATGGATCATATCAAGTCTCTTGTTCAAAAGTTTTCGCCGTCCGTACAAAAAAATCTCCTAGAATGGTTAGAAAAAGATTTTAATCCTTCTATGAAAAAAGAAATAATACATCTTATGGAGACAAATCCCGAAGAGATAAAAAACGCCTTTTATCAAAAGCTCTCATTTGGCACCGCGGGAGCCCGCGGTATTATGGGTATCGGCACCAATCGCTTAAATATTTATACCATTAGAGGTCTTGCCCAAGGGGTGGCCAACTATCTCAAAAAAATGCATTGTATCACCCATCCAAGTGTCGTCATTTCCTATGATAACCGGAATAATTCCTCTCTTTTTGCTCAAGAAACTGCTCAAGTTTTAGCCTTCAATCACATCAAGGTCTATCTTTGTCAATCCCTAAGGCCCGTCCCTTATCTCTCTTTTGCTGTCCGTCAAAAAAAAGCAACTGCGGGAATCATGATTACAGCCTCCCACAATCCTCCCCAATATAATGGATTTAAAGTGTATTGGTCTGATGGAGGACAAATTTTGCCTCCTCATGATCAAGGAATTATTGAAGAAGTCGCTTCGATCACGGATTTAGCCTCTATTCAAACAGCTGATTTAGACAATCCCCTTATTATACCTATCTATGAAAACTTTGATCATGTCTATCTCGAACATCTTTCAGAAACAGCTCTAATCCCGAATGACAATCATAAAACAGGACCTTCCTTAAAGATTGTCTATTCCAACCTTCACGGTTCTGGCATTACCCTCATGCCTCAGGCCCTCAACAGTTGGGGCTTTTCCAACATTCATCTTGTCGAAAAGCAAAGACCTCTCCTAGGCTCTTTTGATTTTGCACCAAAGCCCAATCCAGAGGAAAAAGAAACTCTTCAAATGGGAATCGAGGATCTCCTCAAGACTAAAGGAGATATTTTCCTAGCCACGGATCCTGATGCCGATAGGATTGGTGCTGTAGTGCTGCACCAAAACAAACCTGTTATCCTTTCTGGCAATCAAGTCGCTGCTATCTTATTAGATCATATTTGCTCCTTCCGAACACTTCCTTCCAACGCGGCCTGCATTAAATCCATTGTCACAACTCGATTAATGGAGACTATCGCGAAGTCTTATAAGATCTCATGTCTCTCTGTTCTGACCGGTTTTAAATATATTGCCCAAAAAATTACCGAATGGGAACACAATCATAATCACACGTTTATTTTTGGTGCTGAAGAGTCCTGCGGTTATTTACATCACACTTTCGTAAGGGATAAAGATGCCATTAGTAGCGGTTGCCTGATTGCAGAAGCAGCCTTACAAGCAAAAAAAAATAATAAAACTCTTGTTGATCATCTGTTTGCCCTCTACAAAAAACATGGCATCTATCAGCAAAAACTCCTCTCTTTATCGTTTCCCGAAGGGGAAGAAGAAATGAAAAAAATGCAAACCATGATTGACCATTTACGTAAAAATCCTCCCCAATACTTTGGAAACATTAGCGTAATCTCACTCTCCGATTATCAACTTCAAACATCAACGAATTATTCCACAAAAGAAACTCAAAAACTGTCCCTGCCCCCTTCGAACGTCCTGACTTTTACTCTGGATAATGACTCGACGATCACCATCAGGCCTTCAGGGACAGAACCGAAAATTAAAGTGTACATCGAAGTCGTTTTACATGATTTTTCATCTATAGAAGAAGGAATAGCAAAGGCTGATCAAGAACTAGAAATGCTTGATCATCTCGTTCGTTCCCATCTTCACTGATTTCTTGTCAATCTATTTGCTAAACACAAGGGATTGAAAAAAACTCTGGCTGAAAAAATAAAAAAAGGAGCTCTTTATATAAAAAGCTTCCTAATGGTTCCTTTTTACGCTTTTTCAGGATAACGAACCCTTACATGGTGCGTCACCATCAACGTTCGAATTACGGTACTTTTGATTTTTGATAAGTCATTAAATGTTAATGGGCTTTCATCAAATTGCCCTTCATTGGACTTATCTTTGACAATTTTATTGACCATTTCTTTTAAAGACTCTTCACTAATCGACTCTAAAGAACGGGATCCTGCTTCAACAGCATCGACGATCATAATAATAGCAGATTCTTTAGACTGAGGCTTGGGCCCGGGATAACGAAATTGACTTTCATCTACTTCTTCCACCCGACCTCCCTTTAATTCCAATTCCTTGCAATAAAAATAATAGACAAGAGTCGTACCGTGATGCTCTTTAATAATATCAATAAAAGGCTGAGGCAATCGATATTTTTTTGCTAAATTCACCCCATCTTGAATGTGAGAGATAATGATTTGCGCAGACTCTGCTGGCGTCAGCAATTGATGAATATTCACACCGATCTGTTGATTTTCGGTAAAATAATGGGCATTATTTAATTTCCCAATATCATGATATAAAGTAGCGACACGACATAGCAAACTATTGGCACCGATAGATTGAGCCGCTGCTTCTGCTAGATTCCCTAAAACCAAAGAATGCTGATATGTTCCTGGAATTTCGAGAGTAAGCCGACGTAAAAGTTCATTATTAGGATCCATATATTCCATCAAAGTGATATCTGTCAGGACATTAAACAAGGACTCCAAAATCGGCAATAAACCCATAGTCAAAATCGCGGTAACCAACATAAAGCCAAAAGCAGCCCCCATATCAAGGGATACTCCCGTATTCCATATATGATGAGATAAAAAATTAAAAGAGAGAATGAGAGGAATCACTCCGATAAAACATTTCCCGCAAACGATGAAAACCTCTTTTCTTTTACGAAGAGATTGAGAAGAAATGATCACGATCAAAGACGCTGCTAAATTCACGACTAAAAACCGATTATGATCAAAGGCCAATGCTATCGCGAGAATAATCGACAAAAGTAGAGAGGAATAAAGAGCTATGCGAGAATTTAAAAGAATGCTAATCAAAATTGCTGCGAAAGGCACTATCAGTGGATATTGGATAACATCTAAAAGATTTGTCCCGCTATTGAGAAGAATAAATTCCGTAATTTTTGCAAAGGCCAGAGTCAAAAGAACCACACAAACTATCAAGGAAAGCTTTTGGGAAGAACGAAGCACATCCCTCTGATCGATATACAGATATAAGGCACTTAACATCACAAAGATAAAGGCCATCAACATATTCCCTAATATTGTCAAAGGAGACCAAAGCTTTCTTTGCTGCTCCAAAGCTTTTTTCATTGCCTGCATCATCCCAACATAATGAGGTGTGATTTTCTCTCCCGGTTTAATGATAACCTCACCGGCTGAAACACGCTTAAATTTTTGAGGAATATTTTGCTCTATCAACTTTTTCACAGAAAGCTCTATTTCCGTATCTCGGACAAGAGACCAAGGATTTTTTTCATAAAAGGTAAGGACAAAATCAATCACTTCATCTTTAATTTTAGGCAAGATTTCTCTCAAACTTTTATGAAAAGATTGCTCCGGAACTTGTTTCCAATAATCTAAATCTAACATCATCGTTTGTTGATGATTGATTTTTGTTAAAACCAAGTAATTTGCGACGGAAATATTTAAGTCTTTCATCGTCTGAATAGTTCGAGCATCCGTAAAATGCGTTTGAACTAAAAGATTTTCCAGAGCATCTGCGGTCTTATATAATTCTTCATAAGAAGAAAAAGGAAGAAGCGTCTTCCACTCTTGCCCTTGTAAAATATAGTGTTCAAATTCATAACTTACCTGACGAAGTTGCGCTCCGTCCACCACATAAATTATGCCAATATCTTTTAAAACTTGCTGTTTAAAAATAACTGTTTGATTTTCATCGGGAAATTCAAAATCTACATTGGCAATAATATACTGACCGCTCGTTGCATGCAAATCGAGCATTTTGTAACGCACTTCCCGAAAATGCAAAAATAAAAATAATCCTAGCCAACAAATAAGACCTATAAGCAATCTCATCACCACGTCTCGTTGAAAAAAAAGACTCATTGATAATCGTTTGCTTTCTTCTTTGCTGTTTTTATCCATCTTGGCGTTTTCCTAGTTACATCTCATACTACGACTAACTCTCTTGATTTTCCTCAAGTCTTTAGAGATTGCTCTATCTCTTAGTTTTATAATATTTTTAATCATAATTTTATTATAGAAAAAAATTACCTTCTAATTTAACCTTTCATTGAATATCCTCCAAAATAAAGAAGATATTTTCCGTTTTTTATGAATAAATATTTGATGATTGCTCGTAAATACCGTCCTCAATTTTTTAAGGATGTCATTGGACAAGAAACCATTATACAAACATTGAAAAATTCTCTTCAATATCATAGAGACGCTCATGCTTATTTATTTTCAGGGCCATTAGGCACGGGGAAAACTACTTTAGCCCGTCTATATGCAAAAGCATTAAATTGTCCCAATCTTTCGTCTGAAAACGAACCCTGTAATCACTGTCGTTCTTGTCAGGAAATTACCTCCTCTAGTTCTTTGGATGTTATTGAAATTGATGGTGCTTCGAATAGAGGAATCGATGATATCCGTCAAATCAATGAAACGGTTGGCTATGCTCCAACTGCAGGAAAATATAAGATCATTATCATTGATGAAGTGCACATGCTAACGAAAGAGGCCTTTAATGCATTACTGAAAACTCTCGAAGAACCTCCTAAAACTATTAAGTTTTTCTTTGCAACGACCGAACCGCATAAGATTCCTCCTACTATTATAAGTCGCACACAACACTTTGAACTTAAACCCATCGCTATACAACAACTCATAGAAAACTTATCTTTTATAGCAAAAGATTTGCAACGTTCTCTTACCCCCGAAGCTCTGTATCTTATCGCCAAACTCTCCCAAGGAAGCCTTCGAAATGCACAATCATTGCTCGATCAACTATTTTGTTATACCGAAGAGACAATTACGGAAGAGATGATTATCCATACTCTCGGCCTCATTCCTCATGATCTTTTCTTTTTACTTGATGAGGCTTTTCATATTCATGATCTAACATTTAGTTTTACTTTTGTTGACAAAATCATCGTTGCTGGCAAAGATCTCCTCTTTTTTACGGAAAAGCTTTTGGAACATTACCGATCCATTTTATTTATCCTGTTGCAGGGACTAGATCATCCTCAACTGTCACTTTCTGCCCATCTTAAAAGAAATTATAGCAAAACAGCGTTTTATTACACTCCGGAACAATGTTTTCATATTATGCAATTGATCATGGCAACCATCGTCTCTCTACCAAAAAGCCTGCACAAAAAAATCGATGTCGAAATGCTCATTTTACAAATACTCAAAACAAAACATCTTCTATCTCCTACCGCTTTAACACAAAGACTCATTTCCTTAGAGCACAAAATCAACACAGCTCCCTCAACAAATTCCCCTTCGCCTCCCTCCTCTGACTCTGATCCTTCCATTGTCTTGGAAAAAGTTCCTTTTTCCTTATCTCCCTCTACCCCTCCTCTCGATCCTATTTCCCATTCCTCTCAAACCATAACATCGCAAAAAAACGATCATGACACTCTTCTTCAATTTTCGGCTGTAGAATTAGAAGGCATCATACATAAACCCTAAGGAGGATACGAATGGGTTTGTCTAAAATGAAAAAAATGCTCGAACAAGTCTCCACTCTTCAAGAAAAACTCGATCAAACTGAGATAACAGGAAGCGCGGGAGGAGGCGCCGTTTCTATTACTTTATCTGGTAAAAAAGAGCTGAAAAAAATTTCCATCCAAAAAGAATGCATTGACCCGAATGACATTGGAGGATTGGAAGACTTGATCCTAGCGGCTTACAATGATGCTCATGCACAGTTAGAGAAAAATCTTTATTCGAATCTTTCTCTCCCTTTCTAAGACATTAAAAACGATTGCAGTTTTGTCACATCGGGCAAGGAAAACGCTTTTTTCATCACTTCTCTTGCATCAAAAAGAGAAATAGATCGAATAGATTCTTGTAATTGAGGAATATGACGCGGTGCCACAGAAAATCGTTCAATCCCCATCCCCAAAAGCAACGGGAGGAATTGTACATTGGCCGCTATTTCTCCACAGAGCATCAAGGGTTTTTTCTCTCTTCTGGCAGAACGTATGACCCAGCGTAGTAGCCGTAAAACACTGAGATGAGCCGGAAAATAAAGATGACTCGTATAAGGATTGGTGCGATCTGCAGCTAAAAGATATTGCGTAAGATCATTGGTTCCCACGGAAAGAAAATCCACCTCTTTAGCAAGAATATCGCTAATAATAGCAATAGAGGGAACCTCGACCATACAACCAAGAGCTACCGGAGGTATTGTTCTTCCTTCCTGAGACAATTTCTCTTTTTCTTGAGCAATACACTCCTTAATTTGCATCACTTCTACTATATCGGTCACTAAAGGCAAAAGAATCTGAATATTACCATAAACGCGCGCACGCAAAAGAGCTCTGATCTGCCTACGTAATACTTCTCGATTCTTTAATAAAAAACGAATAGCCCGTGCACCTAATACCGGATTCATTTCATGATAATTAGAGGCAAAAATTTCATTTTGAATTTTTGTCAAATAAGAAAAAATATGGCTTTTATCCCCTCCAATGTCAAATAGACGAATTGTCAAAGGAAAATCTTTTGCAGCTTGAGCTAATTTTTTATAAACTCCATATTGTTTTTCTTCTGTCGGGAAATCCTCTTTTTCATCAAAAAACAAATATTCTGATCGAACCAATCCTATGCCTGCAGCATTTTTATCTTGAAGAAGTGCAAGATCTTCTAAAGAAGAGATATTGGCATAGATTTCTATCTTTTTTCCATCTTTAGTCGAGGAAGAAAGGTTTTTCTTATCTAACAGTCCCTTTTGATACGTATGAATTTTTTTTTGATAGCGAGAATAAGCCTGAATAGTTTTCAGCTGAGGGTTCAGAATCACCTTTCCCTGTAAAGCATCGACAATTAACATCTCTATCTTTTGCTTTTCTATCAGCTCGACATCCACCTTGGCCACATAAGGAATTCCTGCGGCTTTGGCAATAATTGCAGCATGAGAAGTTTCTCCGCCTGTTTGCGTCACAAAGGCTCCAGGATGGACTAATTGCGCTTCTGCCGCATAGGAAGGAGAAATTTCTGTCGCAATCAAAATATCTCCGAAGTTCGGTTGATGCACAGTAATGGAATCCTGGTTCAAATGCAAATTACGCAAAATACGTTGATAGACATCTCCAACATCTTTCATCCTTTCTTGAAAGACAAGATTTTCCGGACAATCTTTCTGAAAGCGATTTTTATAGCTGTCCACAAAATCAAGCAAGGCCTTTTCACTATTTTTCTTATTACAGCGAATCCCTTCTTCTACGCTTTGTAACATTAAAGGATCTTCCAGCATGGCGATATGGGTATATAAAATATCAATAACCTCATGATCAGCATTTTTTTTTAGCTCTTTTTGGAGCAACAATAAATCATTACGACTTTTATCCAAGGCCTGATGATATTTTTTAATCTCATCTTCAATCTCATTTTCCGTAATAGGAACTCTTAAAACCTTAGTTTCCTCAGAATGAACAAAAAAAGGAGAACCTATCGCTATCCCCTCACTGACTGGTATTCCGCTAACGATGATTTCTGGCATCTTCTTCCTTTTTTTTCTTGGCGATCGCTTTCAATAAACGAACATTAAAATTCTTGGCAGAATTAAAGCCCATTCTCTTAAGACGATGGTTCAAAGCAATGGTCTCGATCAATAAAATAACATCCCTTCCCAACTTGACAGGCATCACATGAAAAGGGACAGAAATATTGAGAATATTCTTATATTTTTCCTCAACTCCGACCCGATCATAGAATTTTTTATCATCCCATTTTTCTAACTGAATAATAAGATCGATGCTCTTTTCTCTTCGTACACTGACAGCCCCAAACAAATGAGCGACATTAATAAGCCCTATTCCTCGGATTTCCATGATATGACGGGTCAATAAAGGGCCTGATCCGATCAAATAACCATCTTCCTTTTGACGCACTTGTACTACATCATCGGAAATCAACCGATGGCCTCTTTCTAACAGGCCTAAGGCTGCTTCGCTTTTACCTACAGAGGATTCTCCTTGCAAAAGCACTCCGACACCATGTACTTCCACTAAAGTGCCATGAAGGGTTTCTACTAAAGAAAATTCTTCGTGAAGGATCAGAAGAAGTCGATTGACACAAGAAATAGCATCCAATTTCGAACGGAAAAGAGCGACGCTATTTTTTTGGCAGATAGTAATCAGTTCCAAAGGAGCCTCTCCATTTTCCGAAAGGAAAACAATAGGCGTCTTACGAGAAATAATCGCATTGAAAACTTTGCGTCTTTTTTTAGGAGACATTTCGTTCATATAATGGAGCTCCATTACATCAAAAATCAGGATCTTGTTCGGAATATAGTTTTTCAAATATCCCGCAAGGCATAATCCGGGAAGCTTCACTTCCGGCTTATGAATCGTCTTAAAAAAACCCCTTTTTTTTAAAAGAGGCTCTAACCCCAGAGATTTTTGATATCGACTGTATAAGTCTTTCACACGAAACATAGCTATTCTAGATAAAATTTTAACCATTCAAAAAATGTCGCAAAAGATAGCCCTTCTATTCTATCCTTTTCCCACCAAGGAGATACCGTTACATCATTGCCAGAGAAAAAAAGGTTTCCCATTTCTCCGCTCACAGACCAGTCAGAATAAAAACATTGATAATCGTTTTTTTGATAGCTTTGATAAAAAGGATAGAGATGATAGGGATTGACGACCTCTTTTTCTGACACTAGCTCTTTATGATGTGCCGCTATTTGTTCTGCGAAGCTCGGATAAAAATTCTCCAATTTTTGTAAAGAAAATATTCCTGTATCGCTTCCTTTGGCAAATCCATTATGGATCTGCAAAAATGAAATAAAGTCTTTTGGGAGAGACACGGGCAAATGAACCTTTTCATGAGCCTGCAAAGGCGGCGATCCTCTAAAAAAAGCTCCTCCTTTCATGCTATAGACCATTTCAGCCTTAAAAAAATCATCCGGCATATTTTTTGACAGGAAAAAATATATCCCATCCAAACGCTGAAAAAAGAGCTGAAAAGTATCTCGAATAAGAGGATCATAGGGAAAAACGCTGAACCAATAATCACAAGAAAATTCGATCCGATCGTCAATAGAAAGGGAAGTGAGCTCAAACCATCCTTTTGGAAACGTTGGGGAAATTTCCTGTAATTGATACCAGCTCATTTCACTATTTTCATCGATATGAAGAACCTCATAAAAAGGATCTTTTACCCCTTCAATTTCCCTAGAACGGTAATAATAATCATACAAAGATGAATGCATACCATCTCAAAATTTACATGCAAGAAATAGTGTAGAAAAAAAACACATTTCCCGCAAAATACTTTGCAATGTATCGGGATATAAAAAAATTCTTTCTCAATAAAAAACAGAACTTCATCTCTTTTTTTTTGTTGCATCCTCTTTGCGGAACAGGCCTTTTCTTTTTTCTTGGGACCTCCTTCTATTTTTATAACATCTATTGGATTGCATTTGTCTTATCCCTTATTTGGCTTTCTCCCCAACAAAAAATTCGGTTCTCAATCCTTTTTTGCGCAGGTTTTTTCTATTGCTACTTTATTTCCTCTGCAAAAAACATCGAATCGACTCTTCCTGTTCAAGGAAAATTATCCGTCACACATATTTCTTCCACTATGTATGGCAATCGTTATTACGGAACGATCACATTTTATTCACCTAATACTCATCAGCGTACAAAAGCCGATTGTTATTTTTATTACCGACAAAATCTGCAACCCCGATACCAATATCGTGTCCAGGGATGCCTCATCCCTCATCCGAGAACATCTCAATTGAAAATCACTCATTGTGAAAAAAGCCAAGAAATGCCTACCTTGTCTTCCTGGCGTATTCTCACGAAACAAAAAATACGAAAATATGTTTTTCGCCATATCCATCATATCGACGGAGCCCATCTATTGAGCGCCCTGCTCACCGGAAATCTGGAAAATTCTCTTTTACGCTTTTCCTTCAATCGCATTGGACAACAGCATATTTTAGCCATTTCAGGTTTTCATTTTAGTATGATTGTGATCATGGTTTCTTGCATCTTAAGGAGATTTTCCTCTTTTCCGTTCACAATAACCGTCCTTCTTCCTCTCGTGACCTTTTTTCTTTTATACATCGGTCCTATGCCATCGGTCATCAGAGCATGGATCATGCTCGCTTTATTGTACGGCGGATTACTATTTAGAAAAATATCTTCCCCTTTAAATCTCTGGGGAGGAGCTCTCATAGGTTCTTTATTGTACGATCCCGAATATGTTCTTCATATAGGATTCCAGCTTAGTTTTGCCAGTGTCCTTGGGATATTTCTTTATTTTTCCCTATTTGAACATCTATTTTCCCTTATTTTTCCTCTGAAAAAAACTCTAACGCCTTCTTGGAAAGAACGGATTTTTTTCTTTTTCAAAAATTATTATCTCCTTTCATTTTCTCTTTTTTTCTCCGTAATGATTCTTGTTTTTCCTTTGCTTCTTTTTCATTTTCATAAAATTCCTTTTCTCTCCCTTCTCTATGCGCTCTTTTTTCCGTCCCTGATTACCTTATTGATATTTTTATGGGTCTTCACATGCTTGATCCATCTCTTCATCCCCTCGTGGATCTTTTGCCTTTGCGATCATCTGAGTCATTTTATCGTTAGCCTAGCGCATTATCCTCCTATACTTTTAGACTATTCTTTCCGCTGTTCCGCTCCTGTTAGCTATTTCCTATTGGCCTATCTGTTTACAGCTCTATTCATAGGAATCCAAAACATCATGCAACACCATCACAAAAAACATCTCATTCACTACTTTATATAAAAAACATTATTCGTTTGAGGATTAAAGCGATATAAGACCCTTGTTTTTAATTGTTAGGGATTGATAAAATAAACTTATTGCTATTTTTTTAGATAGCGTAGGGTGTACATCCCTAAATGACCTTTGTGGCGAACGTAGCTCAGTTGGCAGAGCGTTGGATTGTGGTTCCAAATGTCGCGGGTTCAATCCCCGTCGTTCGCCCCATTTTTTTAATAAGGAACTTGTCTTTTGAGTTTATTAGAGGCGTTCATTATAGGCATCGTTCAAGGCATCTGCGAATTTTTCCCTATAAGTTCTTCTGCCCATATTCATTTAATCTGTGATTTTTTCCAGATTCCTCACGATCATTTTTTTGATCTCATTTGTCATGGAGGAACAGCCTGTGCCTGCCTTTTATACCTATTTCCTAAAGTTCGGTTACTCCTCACAGAGGAAAAAAAAGAAATCTTCTACTATTTAATAGCTATTTTTCCTCTTATTCCCATCTATTTTCTCGGAAAACCTATTCTTGAAAAACTGTCCACAGGAATGTTTACGGGATTTTTTTTGTTGCTTTCTGCCCTTTTCTTATTCTCTATGGCCTTTTTTTCGAAAAAAGAATCTTCTGAAAGAAAAATTTCAGATATGTTATTAATAGGCATAGCACAAGGAGCAGCTTTGATTCCCGGCTTATCAAGAAGCGCATTAACCATTTCAACCGCCTCATTGCGACAATGGAATTTACAAAATGCTATGACTTTTTCCTTTCTTTTATCGATACCGACCATTTTTGGAGGGTGCTTATTAGAGATTCTACAAAAACCTATTGTCGTTTCCTATCCTCTTTCCATCTATTTCATAGCGTTTATCACTTCTTTCGTCATGGGCTCTTGGGCCATTCGCTTCTTATTTGCCATTCAAATAAAAAAAACGTTTGCCTACTTTGGTCTCTATTGCCTCTTGTTGGCTTTTTTCCTCCTATACAGGAGTTATCTATGAAAAAAAAGAAGCTCAGCAAAGGATCTCCTCAAAAAAAGCCTTCTCATCCAGAAGCCAAAGGACTTTTTCTTTTAGCCTTCACCTTATTGACCTTTCTCTCTCTTCTTAGTTTCGTCTATAAGAACCCTTCCCAAAATTGGCTCGGAATTATTGGATATTCTCTTGCTCACGTCATGCAATTTTTCTTTGGGATGGGCAGCTATCTCCTTGTTCTTTACTTAATGTGGTGCGGTTGGAAGCTATTATCCTCCAGTAAAATTTCCACTTTTAAACATATGAGCTTTTTATTATTCCTCAGTTCCCTATGCATGCTTCTCAATATCTTTGCAGAAACTCACCCCGAGCTTCTTAGTTATTGCAAAAAAAAAGTCATCCATGAAACAGTTTATCAGACTCAGCCTACTTTTCATGTCACTACCCGCTATATTTTAGGTGGAGTACCGTATTATTTTTTATATCGTGACTTACCATGGCTCCATTTACGTCATCTTTTTTCTGATATCGGTGTAACGTTTATTTGCATTTCCATCAGCGTAATTTCTTTTTTCTTCTTAACAGGGATCCACATAAAAAATGCTATAAAAGTCCTTGTAAACGGCTCTTCTCGTATTTGTAGTTTTATTCTTCATCTTTTATCTAGGATGAGAAAAAAACCGAAACCCTTAATAGACCGCCCCCAAAAATCTCTTTCTCCCCTAAAGCCTTCTCCCGTCATAAAAAAAATGCCTATGTCGCAGCCTCCGACGATTACTGTGCGGTCCTATTTAAATGAAGCCCACGAGAAACTGCTACATCAGAAGAAAACAACAACTTCCATAGCTTCGGCCATCTCTCGGAATATTAGTTCCTATCATCTTCCCTCCCCTTCCCTTCTGGCCACCCCCCAACACATCGATCAGCCTATTGTCGAAAAAGAATTAAAACAACAAGCCTTAATACTACAAAAAACTTTAGAAAATTTTGGCATTTCCGCACGCGTAGGAGATATTCATTGCGGTCCTACTATTGCCCTGTTCGAAGTCCATCCTTCCATTGGCGTAAAAGTACAAAAAATAAAAGCCCTCGAAAATGACATTGCCCTCAACATGCAAGCCAAATCAATTCGCATTATAGCGCCTATTCCAGGAAAAGCTGCTGTCGGAGTAGAGGTGCCGGCCCTCTTTCCCCAACAGGTTAGTTTCAAAGAAATGTTATTAGGCTATCAAACGACTTCACGGCATTGCAATATTCCTATTTTATTAGGGAAAACGGTCAGTGGAGACAATGTGATTGCCGATCTATCCAAAATGCCCCATCTTTTAATCGCAGGGGCAACCGGATCAGGAAAATCCGTCTGTATCAATACGATTGTGATGTCGATTGTTATGAACGCACCTCCGGAAAAAATCCGGCTCATGATGATCGACCCGAAAAAAGTGGAGCTCACCAATTATTCTCATCTCCCCCACATGATTGCTCCTGTCATCACAGAATCTCATGGAGCTTATGCCGCCCTTCATTGGCTTGTAAGAGAAATGCAAAACCGTTATGAAATATTCAAACATTTGCGTCTTCGCAATATTACCTCTTTTAATGCTCTCAAGAAAAAACCGATTAACGATGGATCCTTTCCGATAACCATCCCGGATCACATGCCGTTTATTGTGGCCATTATCGATGAATTTGCTGATCTTATGATGGTCTCGAGCACAGATTTAGAAACGCCCATTGCCCGCATTGCTCAAATGGCCAGAGCAGTCGGCATTCATTTAATTTTAGCTACTCAACGTCCCTCTCGAGAGGTCATTACCGGTATTATCAAAGCAAATTTCCCTTCACGCGTTGCCTTTAAAGTCGCAAGCCGTATCAATTCTCAAATCATTTTAGATGAAAATGGCGCAGAAAATCTTCTCGGAAACGGAGATCTTCTTTTTCTTCCTCCCGGAAGCTCGCATCTCGTTCGAGCACAGGGAGCTTTTATTAGCGATGAAGAAATTAACCGCATTGTGTCTCATATCTCTGAAAAATCACATCCTCAATATCTTATCCCCTCTTTTGACGCATTACCCAAAGAGGAGATTTTGGGAAAAGAAACTTCCGGAAGAGACGAACTCTATGATCAGGCGCTCCATATCGTATTATCGACCCGTACTGCTTCGACTACTTTTTTGCAAAGGAAGTTGAAAATTGGATATGCCCGTGCAGCTAGCCTCATGGACGAACTGCAGGAAAAAGGGATTATTGGCCCTCAGGAAGGAAGCAAACCTAGAAGAGTCCTCGCCAATCAAGAAGAACTCTTCTAAAGCTTTCTATTTTTGTTTTAATCCTCTTATAAGGTATCTATTTACAGATTCCGAGAAGCAGAAGCAGCTATACAATCATTTTCCCACCGGTCTATTTTAAGATCCCATCTAGAGATCCTTTGATACCCTTCCCATCCGAAGGATTTTGAAAAACACATGGCAATAGGACTTAAGATCGCAGCTCCAACAAATAACATTTCCATTCTAATACGTGCATAAGTCATTCCTGTTACTTCAATTTGTCTGACCACATCTTGGACAGTTTTTGCGCCAATACAAGCTTGATAACCGACATAAAGCGTATTTAAGATCCGATAAGCCAAAACCAATCCTCGAGCAACCGAGCGAACAACTTGATAGGCTAAAAATTCTCCGGCTAATTCCAGGCTTATAGATGGCTCTGCCAAATTATGAAATTTATCATAATATTTTTGACTATTCTCTAAAGCGATCCTATTGATGTTCTGATCTATTTCAGAAAACGGCAGTTTTGTTATAAAAGACATAAAAAACCATATTTTATTTTTAAACGAAAACAATTATAACATAAACATCGTTTTGTTTAATATATAAACATTATTTTATTGATTTAAATAAAATAACGTTTGTTTAAATTAAAAAAAACGCAAACAACTCAGAGTTACAAATAAATTATTTTTGAAATTTTATCTTGATAGGCAATCGAAATATCGATCTTTTTATCGACAAATTCTAGAACAGTCTTTAGTGCTGCCTCTTCCGAATTGCACTCTGAAGAAAGATGCGCCAAATAAACATGACGAAGACCTTCATGATAGACAGAGGAAAGAAGCTCGGCGCATTCTTGATTCGAAAGATGCCCTTGTTTTCCGATAACCCGCTTTTTATAATGAGGAGAACGGGCAGAAGAAAAAACCATCGATTCTTGATGATTGGCTTCAAGATAGAGCACATCACACTGTTCTAAATTTTTCTTTACATGAGCCGTTACATATCCTAAATCAGCACAAACGCCGATTTTTTTTTGCAGCAGAGAAATAATAAAACCGACAGGATCTAACGTATCATGTTGAATACTAAAAGGATGGATAAGCATTTCTCCAAAAGAAAATGATTCATCAGAAGTAAAAAGCGTGAACTTCGGCATAAATTGCAAATTGCGATAAATACCTTTGGCCGTTTCTGAATTGGCAAAAACGGGAATAGCATAACGTTTGCACAGTATTTTTAGGCCTTGGATATGATCCATGTGTTCATGGGTGACTAAAATCGCATCTATATCGGCAATAGAAACCCCGATCTGCTGTAACCGCGTCTCAATTTGCTTTGCACTGATTCCGGCATCGATCAATATTTTTTTTTGTTCATTTCCTAAATATAAACAATTTCCTTTAGATCCGGAGGCAAGAGGGCAAAAAGCAATCATTGTAATATTATTATTATTGAAAAATAATATTATAAAGTATGGACCAAAAAATCAATTAATACTTTGAAAGATTTCTAATCGCCTGTTCAATGTCTTGTTTTTGAGGCAAAACAGCGTTTTCCAAATTTTTTGCATAAGGAACAGGACAATGCTTCCCGCCTATTCGCAGAATGGGAGCATCTAACAAGGTAAATCCCTTATCGGCAATCTGTGCGGCCAATTCCGCACCAAATCCACCAATAAGAGGCGCTTCATGAACAATCATCACTTTTCCGGTCTTTTTCACAGAGTGAAGAATTGTCTCAAAATCGAGCGGCACTAACGTACGCAGATCGATCACTTCTACAGAAATTTCTTTTTTAAGAGAAGAAGCAACTTCATAAGCAAAAGAGACCATCATCCCCCATGCTATCAGCGTTATGTCCTCTCCGGGGCATATAATCGAAGCCTTGCCAAAAGGAAGAACAGCTTCCTTATCTGGTTCAGGACGCGCAGAAAAAATCTTTTGCCGATATAGCGCTTTATGCTCAAAAAAAATCACGGGATTCGGATCTCTTATTGCTGTTTTTAAAAGAAGTTTTGCATCAGCCGCATTACTAGGAATCACCACTTTTAAACCGGGAATATGCGTAAAAATAGCTTCAATACTTTGGGAATGATAAGGCCCTCCCTGAATATATCCTCCATAAGGCATACGAAGGACAACGGGAACGCTCCACTCTCCATTAGAACGATACGAAATGCTGGACAATTCACACGCGATCTGATTCATAGCTGGCCATACATAATCGGCAAACTGAATTTCTCCGACAGGCTTAAACCCCTCAAGGCTAAGGCCTGCTGCTATCCCTGCAATAGTAGACTCAGCCAAAGGCGTATTAAAACAGCGATTCTTTCCGAATTTCGCAGAAAGCCCTCTAGTAATACCAAATACGCCTCCCTTGCCATCTGCCACATCTTCTCCAAAGACAATCACTTCCGGATCTCTTTCCATTTCTTCCATCAAGGCATGGTTAAGGGCGTCCATCATGACCACAGTCTCTCCCTCTTTTTGCACGGGAACTTCGACCACATGCTTTTCACGAAAAAGATATTGTTCTACAGAATCACTTGGCGCAAAAGGCATTTTCTCCGCTAATTCGGATTGTTGCTCTACGATCTCCTTAGCCTCTATTTTCATAGAAGCTATCTCCGATGCAGAAATGAGATCTTTATCCAAAAGCCATTGCTCGAATCGAGGAATAGGATCTCTTTGAATCAGTTCCTGGCGATATTGAGACGTTTGATATTTTGCCGGATCATCACTATTCGTATGAGGAGCTATGCGAGGAACTTTGGCAACAATAAGACTTGGTCCTTTTTTTTCCCTTCCTTTCAATACCGCCTGAGAAAAAGCGGAAAATAATTGTTCGTAGTCACATCCATCGATATCAAAAATAGTCAACCCTTCATATCCTCTGGCCATTGCAGCAACAGAAGCACCTGATGTCTGCTGCTTTGAAGGTACGGAAATGGCCCAGTCATTGTCTTGCACGACAAATATGACCGGTAATTGATGAATGGAAGAAAAATTAAGCGCTTCATGGAAATCTCCCTGCGATGTCGCTCCATCTCCTGAGGAGACATAAACAACGCCATTTTCATCTTTCAATTGCAGCCCTTTAGCTCTTCCTACCGCTTGCAAAAATTGTGATCCCACCACACTGGATTGACAAGCAATATTTTTCTCTTTATCCGAAAAATGATCGAGCATCATCCGTCCACTGGAATGATGGGGAACATTACGAGCGAGAAAAGCCCCCATGATTTCTTCTAAAGGAACTCCGATCCCCAAAGCAAATGCCCTGTCCCTATAATAGGGAAAAAACCAATCTCCCTTATGAAAAAATAAAGAGGCGACAGAACCGACTAATTCATGACCTGCTGTTGATAAAAAAAATGTCGTCCCCTTATTTTGTTTCACAAGAATTTGCATCTTCTGATCCGCTAATCGAGAGATATATAAATTTTTTAATATCCTAAGGCATCCGGATCGATGCAAAACTGGTGTTTTAGAAATTAAATCTATAGACATAATAATAATCCTTTAAAAGGAATCATTTTAATCGAAAAGAACGTTTTTTTCAAATAAATGAAATTATTTCTTTTTCTTTTTAGAGGACTTAATTGCCACAACTTTTTTAATGGCAAATTTTTTCTTTTTCCTTCCGGCAAACTCCTCTTCTTGAGCCTTGGGCTTTTTCGGCAAAATCTCCCCAACTGCGGTTCCAATTTTGCTCCCTTTTCCTTCCGGAGCCATCATTTTTGTGGGTTGCTTGATGGTTGGTTTAAAAATCGGCTCAAAAGAAGGAACAACTTCTCCGCGGCCAAATCGCTTGGACAACTCTTCTAAAGATTCTAATCGCAGAGACAAAGCCTCTAATTTTTCATCAACCTTAATGCGCGTAGTGCCGCGCAATGAAGCTAAGAGCTGTTCCTCCGTATCAAAACGACCAGAAAATGTTACAGACGAAGCGTTGACAATCTCCGGAACATAGAGAAAAGGACGCACAGACTTAGGCACTTGAGTATAAATATCAATCGTCAATTGAGGTTCTTCCGCCGTCTTCTGAGCCTGTTTGGGAGGTCTTCCTCTTTTAGGCCGTGGATTGAGAGCATCAACAGAATAATATGTTTTAGCTTTAGAAAATAAAATATTTCGTGATTGAGAAATATCTTTTGAAACTTTTTCCTCAAAAAGAGTGCGTTTCAGCTTTTCGATAATGTGACGATTTAAATCAAGATCTTCTTCAAAAACAAATTGCAAGTGCAGGCTCCGAAGCCATTCGATAATACGAATCCTGGAACGTTCCTGATAATACGTTTGCCACTTTTCCAACTCGGTAAGATTATCATAAATAAATTCTAAAAAATTTTCCCGAGGATCTTTAGAGCTAATAATGTCTAAAAGTTTTTCTTTTGTATCGATATCATAGACTTTTTCATGAACAAATCCCTCCATAAATTTTTTAATCTCAAAAAAGGTCATTTTAGGTACAAGAGCATAACGTTCCATATTCACATCGAGATCTTGTTCCAAAATCGTCAGCTCTTCTACCCCTTTATCAAGATCCACAAAAATTAAAAAACCCTCTACTAGATCGAGATAAAAATCTCTCTCGTCATTGGATTTAGCAAACGCATCCATAAGACGATGGAAGCGGAGGATTAAGGGAAGCTGTGCCACAGGAAACTTTGCCATAAATATCACCTAGAAAAAAAATCATAGTACCACAAGAATTTTACGATAGCAAGCTGCAAATCAATTGTATTTTTTCTCTATACAAAATATTATGAAAGAAAAAAAGGTTCGTCCATGCTCGATATTAAGCTTTTACGTAGTCACTATCAAGATATTGCCAAAAAACTTTCCTATCGAGGAGAGCCGATAGATATATCCCCGATCATGGATCTTGACGAAAAAATGCGACTTTTATTGATAGAAGTAGAAAATCTTCAAGCCCAAAGAAATGCTCTTTCTAAGGAAATCGGACATAAAAAGGCCCAAAACGAAGATGCTGCTTTCCTGTTGCAAGAAGTGCTCACGATCGGAGCTGCCCTCGAGAAAACAGAAAAAGAGCTCAAAACGATGGAAGAGAAGCGCGACGGTCTTCTGGCTCTTCTTCCCAATATCCCGGCAGAAGAGGTTCCTCTGTCTCCAGACCCTAAAAATAATGTTTGCATCAAAACCTTTGGAGAAAAAAAACAATTTGATTTTCCTTTTAAAAACCATTTAGAACTCAACGAAAAACTCCATCTCTTCGACTTCACTACTTCTGCAAAGATGTCCGGAGCCGGTTGGCCTTTATATACCAACAAGGGAGCAGAATTAGAATGGGCTCTGATCAATTACATGATCGATATCCATCGAAAAAACGGATTTCAATTTATTCTTCCTCCTCATTTGGTTCGCCCTCATATCATGTTCGGAGGAGGACAACTCCCGAAATTTAAAGATCAACTCTATTGTATTCAGGAAGAAGAATCTCCTTTATATCTCATACCCACTGCAGAAATAGCCTTGAACGGGCTACATTATGATGAAATCCTCGATGCAGAGGCTCTGCCAAAAAAATATGTTTCCTACACTCCTTGTTTTCGAAAGGAAGCCGGCGCTGCGGGCAAACAAGAACGAGGACTCATTCGAATGCATCAGTTTAATAAAGTAGAGCTCTTCTGTTTTTGTGCCCCGGAAAATAGTCCGAAAATGTTTGAAGAAATCGTCTCCTCTGCAGAAGAGGTCTTGGAAGGCTTGGAGCTTCATTATCGCAATATGCTTCTTGTCACGGGAGATCTTTCTTTTGGTGCGGCAAAAACCGTCGACGTGGAAGTATGGCTGCCCGGGCAAAACAGATATTATGAAGTCTCATCCGTTTCCAACTGTACCGATTTTCAATCTCGTCGCTCCAAAATCAGGGCTAGGAAAGGAAAAGAAAAACCCTATTTTATCCATACCCTGAACGGTTCCGGTGTGGCTACTTCTCGTTTATTGGTAGCGATTTTAGAAAACAATCAGCAGAAAGACGGTTCTATAAAAATACCTACCGTATTGCAAAAATATTTTTATCAAGAAATCTCTACCCTAGCTCCCTAAGAACTGCATGAAAAAAAAAGCCTTACGTACCTTTGTGCAAAAGATCGTAAAAAAACGATTGCATGGCAAATCGCTCTCTTCTGATTTTTATGAAAAGGAAGGACCTTCTCATATTCGTGCTTTTTGCGAGTCTATGCGTTCGATGGCCTTTCTTCTGCTTATTTTTATCTCTACTTTTTCGGCTTCTTTTTCTTCCATGGCTATCCTTACGATTGCCCTTATTTTCTTTTTAGCTTTAAAAAAAGGATATAGAAGCTGGCTGCGTCTCTTGCGCCTACACAACATCATCGAGGCAGAAAAATGGGAAATCGAACATCACAGAAATCGGGAACAAAAAGAACTCGAAATCATGTATAGCGCCAAGGGATTTTCCGGAACACTTCTCCATGATGTCGTTGCTCATCTCATGAGCGATGACAATAGACTGTTACAAGTCATGTTAGAAGAAGAAATGGGGATTACCCTAGAAAGCTACGAACATCCTGCTAAAGAAGCCCTTTACGCTTTTTTCGGAGCCTTCTTAGCTTCTCTTCTTATCTTCGCTCTACGACCTTTTATCTCTTGCTATATAACAATAGCCATTGTCCTATTTACCAGCATTTTACTGATGAACCGGTACCAAAAACATCTTTTATTTCCTCTGATAACATGGAACGTCACAATTGCCGCTTTTCTTTTTGCTATCATATACTTCCTCCACAGAATATTATGACCCGCCAATATCGCCCTTATATATTCGATGATTTTTTTGCCTCAGGAATGGAAGAAGACATCAGTCCCTTTTTAACAAAAAGTTCCAAAAATTGGGCTAAAAAAGCTTCCTTAAAAATCGTCATAATTGCAGCTTTTTTTCTCCTTACGGCATTTATAACATTATTTTTCCAAAAAGATTTAAGCTTTTTCTTTCTCTCTTTTTCCTATTTTATCATTGCTCCTCCCGCACTGATCCACGCTTTCAACGATATTAAAAATTGGCACATCACGATCGACACTCTGATGACTACTGCCGCCATGTCTGCTCTTATTATTGGAAGCCCCTATGAAGGAGCCCTTTTACTAGTACTATTCCAAGGAGCCGGTGCTCTGGAACACCTAGTTACCCATCAGGCCAAAAGCGCTATTTATTCCCTTCATCAATTAGTTCCAAAAACTGTCGATAGGATTCATGATGGAGTCCTAGAAAAGAAATTGATTCAGGAAATACAACACGGGGATCTAATCATCGTCACTGCCGGAGAAACGATTCCCTGTGACGGGATTGTAACAGAGGGAAGCTCACATGTCGATCTCTCCCACATCACAGGAGAACATACTCCTATCTTTTTACAAAAAAAGAATCAAGCGATTTCCGGCAGCAAAGTAATAGAAGGAAGAATTGTCCTTAAAGTCCAACGCACAGGAAATCAAACTACCTTGATGCAGCTTTTAGAGCTTATTACAAACGCACAAAAGAACAAACCTCCTGTAGAAAAAAGAGTTCAAAAATATAGTAAAAAATATGCTCCGTTTCTGATTATTTCCTCTTGTCTTGTTGCACTGTTACTGCCTCTTTTTTCTTCTATTCCCTACATGGGAAAAACCGGATCTGTTTATCGAGCTCTTTCCTATCTCATTGCAGCCTCGCCATGCGCCCTGATTTTAGGAATCCCCATCGCCTATTTTAGTGCTATCAGTGCGACCCTTAAAAAGGGCATTCTTATAAAGGGCGGCGCATTTTTGGATATATTGGAAAAAACGCGCTATATTGCCTTTGACAAAACAGGCACATTAACGACCAATATTACATGTACTTCTTTTGAGAGCATCGAAACCCCTTCCATTTCCCCAAAAAAGGCTCTGTCTATTATCCAAGCGCTTACTCGGGAAAGCACTCATCCTTTCTCTCGAAGCATTCGTGATTTTTCAAAAGAAGCTTCCTCTTCGGCCCATCTGGTTCACTTCACAAACATTCCCGGGAAGGGAATAGAAGGAAAAGTCTCTCTAGGCCATCATATTTTTTCCGTTCGTCTGGGAAATCAAGATTTCCTCGTCCCCCATCTTTCCCCGTCGCAAAAAAAATCCTTAAAACTCCTGCAGGATCAAGAAACTGTCTTTGTACTCATCGAACAGGATCTCTATTTCTTCACTTTTGAAGAGACGGTGAAAAAAAATCTTTCCAAAACCATAACCCGTCTTGTAAAAGATTTTCATATGACCCCTCTGATCCTCACTGGAGATAAAGAGCTTGCCGCAAAAAAAATTGCCCACATATTAGGCATTAATACCTATTACTCCAAACTGGCTCCTGATGAAAAACTCAAGATCATTGCAGATCTGAGCCGCAAAAAACCTCTCGCCATGGTCGGGGACGGCATCAATGATGCTCCTGCTCTTGCAAGAGCCGATGTGGGCATAGCCCTAGGAAAACTCGGCAGCTCCGCTGCTTACTATGCTTCCGATATTGTCTTTTTACATGACGATCTTTCTCTTTTACCATGGCTTTTTCATCAAGCAAAAAAAACAAAACATATTCTCATGCAAAATTTACTATTATCGATATTGATTATCAGTGCTGCCTCTTGTTTTGCTCTTATTGATTGGATTCCCATATGGAGTGCCGTTCTTCTCCATGAAGGAAGCACTCTTCTCGTCGGCATCAATAGCTTGCGCCTTCTAAAAAAATAATGTTATAAAAACAAGATCTTTAATATAAACATACTATAAAAAAATCAAGCACTTCAACAGATCGATTGCTAATTTTCTTGTCAAAACCTTAGTAATCTGGTATGATGATTAGCAAATCAGATAAAGGGTTGCTACTTTGAGACAACATTTAACGCGAAAACAACGAGAAAAAGCCGTGCTCCACGGATTAATTCGCCTTTATATACAAACAGGCCGATCTGTGGGATCTCAATTCTTAAAAGAACAGGGATTCGATTATCTCAGCTCTGCGACGATTCGCAATTATTTTGCCCAATTAGAACAACAAGGATATCTCCAGCAGCAACATACCTCGGGAGGTCGCATTCCAACCTCTAAAGGCTATCGCGATTATGTACAAGCCCTTTTAGAAGAAGAGGTAAAAAAAACTCCTTCCTCTTCCAAGGAGTTTTTAAAAGAAACAAAAGCCGTCAATCAGCTGCTCCACATTGTAGCAGAATCTTTAAGCAAAGAATCTGGCTGCGCTGTTTTTCTCTCATCTCCTCGATTCGATCAAGACTTTATCCAGAAAATAAAATTATTTCCCCTAAGTGATTCCTCTCTTTTAGGCATTATCATCACCGATTTCGGTATGGTCAATACGGAAGTGCTCTATCTTACCCATCCTATAGAGGAATCCAAAATCCCTCTTTTGGAACAATTTTTCCTTTGGCGCATGAACAAAGGGGAAAAGCCTTCTATTTCTGATCCTTCTATCAACACTTTAGGAAAGCATCTGTACAATGAAATAATGATCCGTCATTTTGCCAGTTACGCCAACTTCTTTTCGGAAGACATCTATACAACAGGACTTTCAAAATTGTTTAACTATCCGGAATTTTCTCAACCGGCAATACTTGCCGATACGCTCTCCCTTTTCGAAAACACCTCCCAGATGCAGGCTCTTTTAAACACCTGCATAAAAAATAACGACTTAACACTTTGGATCGGAGAAGAACTCGCTTCCTGTGCCTCCTGCGCTACCTCTAGCACTGTCATTGCCGTGCCTTACCATATACAACAACTTCCTGTAGGAGCTCTCGGAATTTTAGGACCTACCCGTCTGGATTACGAAAGGATTCTTTCTCTTGTCCAAGATTATGGCATATGGCTCAGCGAAACGCTGACTAAAAGTGTCTACAAATTCAAAATTACTTTCCGAGAACCTTCGAATGCCCAAAACCAAGCCAGCAAATTTATCACCAATCGAAGAATTCTCTTGGAAGATAAAAGTCATTAGGAGAACAACATGTCAGAAGAAGAAAAAAACGAATCCCATTCTCAAAAAGAGAACAAAAAGGCACTGCAGCAAGAGCTCAAAGAATACAAGGAAAAATATCTTCGTCTTCTCGCTGATGCGGAAAACAGTCGAAAAAGATTACAAAAAGAAAAACAAGAAACGATTCGTTTTGCCATTGAAAATACCATTAGCGACTTTTTACCCGCTCTTGATAATTTTGAAAATGCCTTGAAATTTTCGGAACAGGCTTCTGAAGAAGTGCAACAATGGGCCACCGGCTTTACAATGATCTTGTCGCAATTTCGCGATGTGTTGCACAACAATGGCATCATCCCTTTCTACACAAAGGGTAATATGTTTGACCCTCATGAACATGAGGCAATGGAAATTGTGGAAACTTCGGAGCATCCCGATGGAACCATTCTAGAAGAATTCGCTAAAGGCTATAAAAGTGGTAATAGGACGTTGCGTGCGGCCCGTGTCAAAGTAGCAAAATCTCCTGTTTCTCCACAAGAGAACAACCAGTTAGATGAAACAAAAAGAGGTAATAACAATGAGTAAAGCAAAGAACAAAATCATCGGCATTGACTTAGGAACGACAAATTCTTGCGTTGCTATCATGGAAGGAGGCACTCCCAAAGTCATTGCCAACGCAGAAGGCATGAGAACAACCCCTTCTGTCATTTCTTTTAAAGGAAATGATCGTTTGGTCGGCATTCCGGCAAAAAGGCAAGCCGTCACAAATCCCGAAAAAACTCTCTCTTCTACCAAACGGTTTATTGGAAGAAAATATAGTGAAGTCGCCTCGGAAATTAAAACGGTTCCCTACAAGGTCACTCAAGACAGTAAAGGCAATGCCGTATTTGATATTGACGGAAAACACATCACTCCCGAAGAAGCGGCAGCCATGGTGCTCACAAAGATGAAGGAGACCGCAGAGAACTATCTTGGAGAAAAAGTTACCGATGCCGTTATCACAGTCCCCGCTTACTTCAACGATTCTCAACGGCAATCCACTAAAGATGCGGGAAAAATTGCCGGCCTGAATGTCAAAAGAATTATTCCGGAACCTACAGCCGCTGCTCTCGCCTATGGGCTCGACAAATCTTCCGATCAAAAAATTGCGGTCTATGACTTAGGTGGAGGGACTTTTGATATTTCCATCCTAGAAATCGGGGACGGCGTTTTTGAAGTGTTGTCCACTAACGGAGATACTCATCTCGGAGGAGATGATTTCGACGAGAAAATTATCCATTGGATTTTAGACGAGTTTAAAAAAGAACACGGTATCGACCTCTCCAAAGACAAAATGGCACTTCAACGATTGCGCGATGCTGCAGAAAAAGCCAAAATGGAACTTTCTGGAACACAATCTACCGATATCAATCAACCGTTCATCACGATGGATGCATCCGGTCCAAAACATCTTTCTCTAACACTCACTCGCGCCAAGTTAGAAAGCCTCTGTTTTGATCTCATTGAAAGGACCAAAGAACCCTGCCTCAAAGCACTCAAGGATGCAGGCCTTTCTACCAATGATATCCACGACGTCATTTTAGTCGGAGGAATGACCCGCATGCCCGCCGTCCAAGAAATGGTGAAAAAAATCTTTCAGAAAGAACCGCACAAAGGAATCAATCCTGATGAAGCCGTCGCTGCAGGCGCAGCCATTCAAGGGGGGATCATCGGTGGAGAAGTAAAGGATATTTTACTGCTCGACGTCGTCCCTCTTACTTTAGGAATTGAAACTCTCGGAGGCGTTATGACTCCTCTTATCGAGAGAAACACAACGATCCCGACCCAGAAAAAACAAGTCTTCTCTACAGCGGCCGATAATCAGCCAGCCGTGACAATTCGGGTCTTGCAAGGAGAGCGTCCTATGGCTAATGACAATAAAGAAATTGGTCATTTTGATCTTACAGGCATCCCTCCTGCTCCCCGCGGCATGCCGCAGATAGAAGTAGCTTTCGATATTGATGCTGACGGCATTTTGCATGTCTCCGCTAAAGACAAGCAGTCCGGTAAAGAGCAGAAAATTCGTATCGAAGCAAAATCCGGGCTTACCGATGAAGAAATTCAACGGAAAGTTAAAGAAGCCGAAACTCATGCGGAAGAAGATAAAAAGAAAAAAGAAGAGATCGAAGTACGCAATGAGGCTGATGCCCTTGTATTCCGCGCAGAAAAATCGTTAACCGAATTTAAGGATAAAATCCCTGCATCGATTGCAACAGATATTCAAAGCAAAATTGATCAGGTAAAAGAAGCCTTAAAAGGAACAGACTCTGCAACAATAAAGTCGGCCGTTAGCGAACTGCAAACCCACATGCAAAAAATTGGGGAAGAGTTGCAAAAAGCATCGGCTCAACAAACACCACCTAATCCGGAAGAAAAAGGAAAAGACAATATAGAAGATGCAGATGTCGAAATCATTGACGATGAAGATAAAAAACAATCATAATGGAATCTCTAAAAAAGGACCTCCTTTAAAGGAGGTCCTTTTTATTCTTCATAGAAACGACGAGGTGGAGACCCACGGTTTTAATCGTGGGAGGAAACCTCGCTCCTCTTTTTCTTGCTTTAATTCCTGTAG
>JAFGFA010000015.1 GCA_016931275.1 Parachlamydiales bacterium | reverse complement strand
GCAGCTAAGAATATTTTAACCGTCGGGCTGGCGGGGTTAGCCTTTGGAGAGAGCGGAAGACTCGGCAACAATAATTTGTTGCAAAGCGGTTCTCTGTGAATTAGGAATCCCCTGGCTTTAGCCATGGGGAGTATGTCAACGTCTGTTAAGTAAGGTGTGTAATTCGTCAAGCAATTGATGCAGGAGAATTTTTTGTTTTTCATTGGGGCTGAATAGCGAATGAGAAAAGAGATCTTTGTTTCTTTTTAGTGACGCAATAGCCTGATTAGCCAGGTTGGGAAGTCTTTTATCATCTCTATCAAGAGGAAATTCTTGACGAATTTGTGTGAGCAGTTCTTTTTTTGATTCTCCTCGATAGTTTTGTACAATCTCTTGTTTTTTATCCATTTGCCCGGGGCGGGAAGCTAGGGTATAGATAGCCTGGCGCGGCATAGTATCGATAATGGTATGGAGGTCTTGGGGCATGGAATGGATAAAGTTATAATACTGTAAAAAATTATAGGGAGTCTGCCGATTGCCATAGGTCGCAACAAGCCAAGCGGTAAACGCACCTTCTTGGTAGTTTTTTAAGATGTTTTGCGCTTTTTTGATCCGTTCTCCGTGTAGAATAATCGCTTGATTGGTGATTGCCTTGACTTCCGAAGTGATATTCATCAATTGCGATAAATCTTCTTGGTAATCATAGCTTTCATCTACAGAGAATTCTTTTACGATGTTTAAAAGATCTTCTTTTTCTCTCTCGTTAAGAGGGGTGATCGGAAAAACTCCTGAAAAACTTGATAGGTGTCCCTTAGAGGATAACTGGGCCAGTGTAAGAATTTTGTTTTTTTCTTCTTCTGTTTTTTTCTTAAGCCTTAAGCCGAGAAGTTCATTTAATTTGGACATAGTTCCCCCTTTTTCATGTAAAGCTGCTTTACATTCTTTGTAAAAATTCTCTGGTTAATTGTAAATAGTCTTCCGCGGCACGACTTTTGGGTGCTGTCTGAAAAACCGGTTTTCCATATATAGAAGCTTCGGAAACTGCGATGTCGCGACGAATTTTGGATTTGAAAAGTTTTCTTTGGAAAGTAGCTTCAATGATGTCAATTAAGTTGTTGTTGGCTTTTCCTCTCTTATTCCAAAAGGAGAGCATAACGCCCAAGACTTGCAGTTGATGGCGTTGGGAGATGGCTTGAAGAAATTCTGCCATTCTTTGTAATCCTTTAATGCTATAAAATTCCGGAGTGGTGCAAATAAGGCAATGTTCTGCTGCAATTAAAGCCGATTCGGTCAGCCAACATATAGAAGGCGGTGTGTCAATAAACACAAAATCGTATTGTAGTGGCGCTAAAAGATGCTTTAACCGTTCGTGGGAATAGCGATCTGCTGCCAACGATCCGGTAACTTCCACTCTTTCTAGCCAAGTGTCTGCCGGAATAAGATGCAGGTTTTTGATCGAAGTGGGAAGAATGACCTCTTCGATTTTTTTTTCGTTTTGCAATACGGGAGCTAAACTATCGTTTTCATCCGGATCAAATCCCAATCCGGTAGAAAGGTTGGCCTGTGCATCAAAATCGATCAGAAGAACCTTTTTTTTATGAAAAAGGGCTAATGCTGCCGCGACGTGGAGGCTTGTGGATGTCTTGGCCGTTCCTCCTTTAAAACTCGTGATAGCGATCGTTTTCATATCACTGCTTCTCCTTAGGACTTAGAAAAAGGGGACATAAGAGCCCTGTTATTTTTCTCTTCTCGAATTTTTTCTATAAACATTGTTAAGGACATTTCTCCATGGACTACGTTATCGCGGGTCCTGAGCGCAATCGTATTGTTTGTTGCTTCCTTATCACCTACTGTGATCATATAATTAATTTTTTGCAACTGTGCGTTACGCACTTTTTTACTGACCGAATCGTGGGAATCGTCGATGTCAACGGGGATTTCTTCATCCTTTAGCTGAGAAAGGACTGTCTGTGCATAAGAAAGATGACGATCGGCCACAGGAATAATACGCACGGCGTGCGGAGAAAGCCAGAGAGGAAACTTGCCGGAAAAATGTTCAATTAACACTCCGAAAAAACGTTCGATAGAACCGTAAATCGTTCTGTGAATCATGATGGGTCTTTTATGAGATCCGTCACTATCGATATAGGTAAGATCAAATTTTTCCGGAAAAGAAAGATCGAGTTGAATGGTTCCGCATTGCCAGTAACGACCTAAGGCATCGCGAATATGGACATCAATTTTAGGTCCATAAAAAGCTCCATCTCCTTCATTAATTTTATAAGAGTGACCCCATTCTTCTAGGGCGTTTTGTAATCCGCTCGTTGCGAGTTCCCAATCTTCATCCGAGCCGATTGTTTTGGATTTTTCGGGGCGAGTCGAGAGTTCCAGTTTATACGATAGACCAAAGGTCATGTAGATTTTGTCTGCTAAGGAAAGAATGTTTAAAATCTCATCTTTGATTTGATCTTTGCTCATAAAGACATGGGCATCGTCCTGGTGAAAACTCCGAACGCGAAAGAGTCCGCTTAGAGCGCCTGAGGCCTCATGTCTGTGCACATGGCCGATTTCAGAAACTCTTAAGGGTAATTCCCTATAGCTATGAAGATGGGTTTTATAAAACAACATACATCCGGGACAATTCATCGGTTTGATGGCGAATTGGCGGTTTTCTATTTCAGAGACATACATGTTTTCCCGATAGTGATACCAATGACCAGAACGTTCCCAAAGTTCTTTTGAAAGCATAATGGGTGTTTTAATTTCCATGTACCCTTGTTCTTTTAAAGAAGAACGCAAATAAGATAATAGGGTCTCCCAAATGATCAATCCTTTAGGGTGAATAAAAGGCATCCCCGGCCCTTCTTCCTTGAGGGAAAAAAGATCGAGTTGCTTGCCGATCAATCGATGGTCTCTTTCTTTGGCTTCTTGTAAAAAGTCTAAATATTCTTTTAATAGTTTTTTGTCCGGAAAAGAAATGCCGTAAATGCGAGTTAGCATTTCACGGCTTTGGTCGCCTCGCCAATAGGCGCCGGAAGTTTTTAATAGTTTAAAGGCTTTGATTTTGCCCATATTCAAAAGATGGGGGCCTCGGCAAAGATCATAAAAATCACCTTGTACATAGTAGCTGATAGGCTCATCGGTAAAGCTTTCAATTAATTCCTGTTTAAAGGGATTGTGCGAAAATGCTTGAAGCGCTTCTTTTTTATTGGCGTACTCTTTCCTTTCCGGATGAGCGTTTTCTTCTATGATTTTTTTCATTTCTTGTTCAATGCGGCTAAAATCTTCTTCGGAAATATGCAGATTTCCAAAATCGTAATAAAAACCGTGTTCGATAGCAGGACCGATCGTGGGGAGCGCTTTTGGCCACAAGCGAAGAACGGCTTGTGCAAGAAGGTGGGCAGAGGTATGCCAAAATATTTCCTTGCCGGCAGATTCTTCAAAAGAAAGAAACGTTACTTGATCTCCTTCTTGTAGCACATGGGTCAAGTCATAATTCTTGCCGTTGATTTGAAGAGCCAAGGCTTGGTGCGGCGCTGTGAGATGAAGGTGACGAGAAAGATCGACACCGGTCGCTTTTTCCGGAAGCGTGACTTCTTGAGAATTGACATAGATCTTCATAGAAACGACGAGGTGGAGACCCACGGTTTTAATCGTGGGAGGAAACCTCGCTCCTCTTTTTCTTGCTTTAATTCCTGTAG
>JAFGFA010000014.1 GCA_016931275.1 Parachlamydiales bacterium | reverse complement strand
ATTTTTGTAAATTAATTACGGTTTTATTTAAGTTCTTGTCTTAATCAATTTAATTTAAGAGCTTTGTTAAAAAAGTTTTTATCGAAATATGTCGAAAAACCTCTTTCTTTAGAAAGAGGAGGCCGTCAAGAATTATGAATTTTCAGAATCTCAATGCCCATGATGGCTATAAAAAAGAGAACCGTGGTAATAAGAAGGGTTTTCCCTCCTTTTACCATATAAGGTCCTTTTTTGTGCAGGATATATCGGCCAACAAAGACTAAAAGAGGAGGTAAAATACCGATGATAATCGTATCCCCGAAACTGGCCGATATTTCCAATGCCGTCTCAAAGGATTTTGGAAAGATAAAGGCAAATATTAGAGGGGGAATAATGACCATCAACACTAAAAGAAGCTTACGCCACCCTTCTTTTTTCATCGATAGGCCGTCTGCAAGAAAGTCAAAAACTGCTAACGAGATGCCAAAAAATGAGGTAGTGATGGAAAAGAAGGAAAAAAAGTTTACGGTAAAGACGAGCAGGGGGTGGTCTATGATATATTTCATAAATTCGGCAGGACCTCTTCCTTCCATTAAGGCATGCTTTAAGCCATATTCTCCTTCATTGGGAATAATTCCTAGAATGATCGTCTGCCAAACGGTGAAGATAATGAGGGAGATAAGAGTTCCATAAGTAATCGCCTTATGGATGATTTTGGGATCCCTGTTGAGATAGGGAGTTAGAGAAGGAATAATGGCCTGGTAACTGAATACAGCGACCATTATGGGGAAATTCCATAGAGAAGAAGACCAGCTTTTTTGCAATAGAAGGATAGGACGTACTTCAAATATTCCCATAACAATAAGGGCAGCATAGGCAATAACCAATGCCAGAAAAAATAGTTCGTTGATTTTTTCAAGTTTTCTGGTTCCCAGGTATATGATAAATCCAAAAAGAAGTACATAGATCAATGCCCCGCCCCATCGAGGAAAGGAATCGAAAAAGCGGTAGGTTATTTCTTCTTGAAGGATAGATCCTCCTCCTACGATGTAAGCAACGAGTGTCGTATAAAAATTAAATAGGAACACCAACGCTACAATCCATACTGCGGTTTTTCCTAATATCCCTTTTGTCATGGTCATTATGTGAGAGCCTGGAGAGCACCAGAGATTGGCTTCAGCGAGGAGTAGTCCAGAGAACAGCATAAACAGGTAAGTGAGGATCATCACGATCATAGAGGGAATATAGCCGGATTGTCCTGTATCCAGAGGAAGAGCCAACATTCCCCCTCCGATACTTGTGCCGGCAATAAGAAAAATCGCACCCCAAAGATCAGATCTGCTTTGTTTTTTCATAAAAAGTCCTCTAAAACACACATAGAATAACGAAGGTTTTACAAACAAGATAAAATTGTGTATGCTAGGGCAAAGAGGATTTTACTTTATGCGACGTATCTATTTAATTCCCAATGTTATTACGGCCTTTGGCCTCGCGTGCGGTCTATTGGTGATTTTTAAAGTGAATATGATTCAACCGGGTAGTGGATATTATGATGTGATCCGAACTTCGGCATATTTTCTCTTGCTCGCGGGGTTTGCGGATTTTGTGGATGGGGCTGTTGCTCGTATTCTAGGAGCTCAGTCTTCTTTCGGAGTGATGTTCGACTCTTTAGCGGATGCGGTTTCTTTTGGAGTGGCGCCCTCCGTGTTAGTCCTTAAAAGCCTTTCCTTGCAGCAGGGGACATGGTTTTCCTTTTTGATGGCGGGATCCGCAATGATTTATTCCATGAGCGGCGTGTTGCGATTAGTCCGTTTTAATGTTACTCAAGAAGCGGCTAAAGGGAATATTATTAAAGAAGAAGCACAGAAAAAACATTTTACAGGGCTGCCTATTCCTGCAGCTGCTGCAGCGATTGTTTCTTTGAATTTGCTGTTTTTGTCTCCTTTTAGTCCTAAAATTTCTTTTACCTTTAGTATTGGGATATTGGCGTTTGTGGAAATTTTTATCGGGTATCTGATGGTAAGCCGATGGAAGTTTCCAAGCTTGAAAGCATTACATTTTCGAGTTGCTAAATTTCATTTGGTATTTTTAACGGTTCTTTTCGCTGTTTTTATCCTCTATGGTTTTTTGTATTATTTTCCAATAGCGCTGGCTTTGATTTCCTGGGGCTATGTGTTGATTGGACTTATTTTAGCCATTATTCGTAAAATTGCAGGGAAAAGGTCGAAAACCCTTATAGATTTTGAGCCGGATAACGATGATGTGGAGTAATCTCTATTATTATTTGATTCCTCTTGGCATATTGATTTTTTTCGTGCTCGGGTTTTTATGGGTTCGTTATCAAATGCGTTCCAGTGAAAAGATCTTAGTGGAAAAGCTTAAATCGGCAACGTTTGATGTAATGGATCAAAATAATCGCCGGTTTTTAGATATGGCCGATATAGTATTGGAAAAATATCGTATTCAGACAGAAGGGACAAGTGCTATAAGAGAGAAATCTTTAGAAATTTCTCTCGCTTCTATCAAAGGAGCTTTAGAAAAATTTGAACAGGTTCATCAGGAGATAGAAAAAAAGAGAGAAGGTGCCTATGGAGCTTTGCAAGAACAGATAAAAAGTCTTTTAACCTCAGAAAATCTATTGCGATCGGAAACAGCATCTTTATCTAAAGCGCTTCGTTCTCCCAATGTGTCCGGATCGTGGGGGCAGATTCATCTTCGTCGAGCGTTTGAAATTGCGGGGTTGTTGGATCATTGTGATTTTTTAGAACAAAAAACTATTTATGCTTCTGAAGGAATTTTACGTCCGGATGTTGTGGTGTATTTGCCAGGAAATAGAAATATTGTAATCGATGCTAAAACTCCCATTTCCGCTTATCTTGAGGCCTCTGCTTCCGATGATGAAGGCTTACAAAAACAAAAGCTTGTCCAGCATGCTCAGGATGTTAAAAAACATATCAAAAATCTTTCGTCTAAAGAATATTGGAAGCAATTTCATCCTTCTCCGGAGTATGTGATCCTGTTTTTACCCGCAGAAGCTTTTTTCAGTGCTGCATTAAAATATGATCCTACTCTTTTGGAATGTAGTCTGTCTTTAAATGTTGTCTTGACTACGCCTACGACTTTGATTGCTATTTTACGGGCGATAGCATTGGGGTGGAAACAAGAGCATTTGTCTCAGAACGCTGAGGAAATAGCGCACATTGGACAAGAACTCTATGAACGATTGCAGATAACGTTGTCTCATTGGAATAAGATGGGACGTTCTTTAACCCAAACTGTAGACATGTATAATCAATCTCTGGCTTCTTTAGAATCGCGTGTCATGGTTAGCGCTAAAAAGCTGCAAGAAAAAGGAAGATTTACCCAACAATTAGATCTTCGTCAGGAGATAGATCGAAAAGTTCGTGGTGTAAGAACGGACTTGGAAGAAAAGGTCTAGATCGTTATCGTAACAATTATAGAAACAACCTGTGGAGGTATTCATGTCGTACCTAGTTGTCTTGAAAAAAGAAAAGGTCGTTATTTTTCTGGCGCTTTTGGCGGTATTGCTGATTGTTCCCTTTTTTCCGAATCGAATTATTTCAGGAACCATTGTAAACGCTTCTCTTTTTATAGCAGCGCGTTATTTAGGACTTAGAGGAATCATTTTAAGCTGTGTTCCTTCAGCTATTGCAGTAGTTTCCGGCTTATTGCCTATGTATTTTGCCCCTCTTATTCCTTATATCATGATATCCAATGCTGTCCTTATGGGAATAGTACGATATATTAAAAATTATTGGCTGGGGCTTTCTCTAGCAGCTATTTTAAAAGGAAGCATTATTTTTATCGCTCTTCGTCTTTTTGGAGGAGAACTTGCTTTTTTACCTTTTTGCTATACGATTCTTTTTGGTGGAGCGATCGCCTACATTTTTTTAAGAAAATAAAGAAAGCAAAAGGCCATCAATAGATGGCCTTTTCATGTTATTTAATTGCATTCACATAATAAGCTGGAAACGCAAAATTATTGTTTGGTCTGGGAGAAAGTAATAGGGTTACTTTTTTGCCTTGATATTTTTCAAGATCAATTTTAGTACTGTAGAGATAGGCAATAGGGACGTTATTTTTTCGCAAAATATAATCCCCTGGTTTTCCTTTGACGTCGACATTATAATTTTCGACAATTCCTTCTAGAGCAAGAGATTGCACTTCTTGTTCCTGATAAAAATCATTTTTGCTTTTCTCAGGGTTGAAGGTATTCCATGCTTGGTAGATCGCTTCTTCTACAGGCTGCCAAAAACACATTTTATCGGTAGGCGAGATTTCTTTATTCACGGGTGCTAAAGCAGCCATTTTTTCTTTTTCGCCAACTTTTTTATCAGAAGCTTTTTCTAGATAGACGATCTTTTTTTGTAAGTAAGTATCTTGAAGAAGCGCTAATCCTTCTTTAGCCTGTTTCACATAATCGGGAAAATCAAAATACTTTTGGATGATCTTTTCAAATTTAGCAATAGCAGCGTTGGGATCCATTTCATTAAAGGGTTTTTTACACTCTTTTTCTGCTAAAAAAAAGGCATCATTGAGAATATCTGAAGCTTTTTTATTTCTTTTTTCCATTTTGATAATATATTTGTCATCACCGGCAAAAGTAACGTAATCTTTTGAAATATAAAAAGAGACGTTATTGGGAGGCTCTATTTCCAACCATTTTGGATTTTCTTCTAGGATAGAACCTTGAATTTTTTCCCCCTGTGAAAGTTTTCCTATAATAGGAGCCTCATTATTAGGAGAAAGTCGAATGTTTACTCGATTGGCTTCAATCACTCCGTCTAAAATGTATGTGCGATAAATATAAGCCTTTACATCTTGAGGAGGTTTTATAGCCCAAAAATTTTCTTGTTCGCCTACAATTAAAATTAGATCGTTTTTATTGCCCGTTCGGATAACAAAAGATTCTAAATTAGGTTCGAGGCGAATGCGTACTTTATTAGCAGATATTTTTCCTGTAAAAGGACGAAATTCTTTAGAAGACTCTTCTGTGTAGCCAGATATGTTGATATTGACTATTAGAAAAAGTAGAAGTGGAAGAAAACGTCGTGACATGTTTTTTTCTCCATTTTATTCCTTTAATTAAAAGTCTAGAGGGAAAAGAGTTTTAATACCATGTTTTTTTTAGCATGCTGCAAAGCAGGAATAAAAAATAAGAGCTGTTGGAAGAAAGAAAAATTATGACCGAAGTACCGCCATAATATGCTCACAGTCCTTCTTGCCGCAGGTACAACCGATAGGATTGCCTAAGAATACATCATAGTACTCATGCTCATCCAGAGGATTCGTGACCCTGTAGAGCTTTTCTTCTTTTTGTGATATATTCCATTCGGTGAATTTTAAATCTTCATCAGAAACGGTTTCTTCGGACGTGGTATCAGAAGATCCTTTAAAAGCACGCGCAATTTGACAATGAATACAGTTGCAATCTTTTATAGCTTCCGAAAGTCCTGGCATGTTGTCGATGCCGATAATTTTTCCGATCGATATAATTTTTTCTAAAATTTCTTTAGGAAGATCAGCAGTATCTGCTTGATTTGGATTATGAAGAAGAGAAGTATTGAAAGATTCTGAATTGCCATCGAGGGAAAAGGGAATCCCTAGTTTGAAGGAATGAGATATTTTTTCTGCTTCGCTTTGATTCTTTTCTAAGAATCGGGCATGTGCGTCAAATATTGTTTCTATAAGTTCTTTGCCCAAATCGGGGATTTCGACTCGCTTTCCGTCAGAAAGAGTAATAATAAGCATAGAAAACTGACGGTCTTGGGGCATGGAAAGAGATTGGATATTTTTCCATGAAGTAGAAATATAAGGAGGAAGGCTAAGTATTTCATCGGTGATTTTCATAAGACACCTTATTTTTATAGCATAATTATACAGATTATTGATTGCAAAAGTCAATATAAACTTAGCAGTCATCTCTTGTATGTGCTGACTATTTTTTGTAAAGTTCTGATAATTAAGTAAATGTATAAAAAAAAGAGTTGTCGGTAGTATAAAAAAATTATTGTGTTTGGAAAGATGTTGGATTATAAAAAGTTCAAAAGGAGAGCTATGCATGGGGCGTAAAACTTTTATTATAGATACGAATGTTTTGTTATATGATCCTAAAGCTCTTCTTCGCTTTCGAGATAATGATGTGGTCATTCCCTTTCCCGTGATAGAAGAGATAGATCGGATGAAAAAAAGTAGCGATGAAAAAGGGATGAGTGCACGGGAAATTCTCCGGTTTTTCCACCATTTAAAAGGCAATCCTAAAGAGAATTTTGAAACAGGAATCGTTCTTCCTGAAGGTCCTACTATTCGTATGCCTCTCATCAAAGAGAATGCAAAAACATTTACCCTTCCTTTAAATTCTTCTCGTAATGTCATTTTGTACTATGCCCATTATTTATCTCAATTAGGAGAAAAGGTGGTGCTGGTCTCCAAGGAAATCGTGACGCGTATCATGGCGGAAATTTTGGGAATCACTGCTGAAGATTATGAGAGCCTTAAAGTTTCTTATGAGAGCGTGATTCGCGGAATAAAGAAAATAACGGTTTCTAAGGAAGACATGGGGTTATTTTATAAAGACGGAACCCTTTCTCAAAAAACTACTTTTATAGTGAATGAATTCTATCAGCTCGTCCCTTCGGAAGGTCCTTCAGTTTTGTGTACTTTTAAAGAAAAGGAAAACCGACTCGAACCTATACGACAAATAGACAAACCGATTTGGGGCCTTTCTCCTTTAAATGAAGAACAGCGATGTGTAATAGATCTTTTGTTGCGAGAGGATGTGCAATTAGTAGCTCTTATTGGTCCTGCGGGCACAGGAAAAACTCTTTTAACGCTTGCCTGCGGGCTTCATCAGACGTTCGATCGTGGAGAGTATAGGAGAATTTTGGTCTCCCGGCCTATTGTTCCCTTGGGAAAAGATATCGGATACCTCCCAGGAACAAAAGAAGAAAAACTGATTCATTGGATGCGTCCCATCTATGATAATTTAGAGATCCTGTGTTCTTCTACTTCCGGAAAGGACAATACTCAGGAGACAATGGGATGGATTTTGGAAAGTAATAAGTTTGAAATGGAGGCAGTCACATATATTAGAGGACGCTCCTTGCCTAAAATGTATATGATTATTGATGAAGCACAAAATTTAACTCCCCATGAAGTTAAGACGATTATTTCTCGTGCCGGAATCGGTACGAAAGTTGTCTTAACAGGAGATCCTACTCAAATCGATAATCCCTATCTGGATAAGGATTCTAATGGGTTGAGTTATGTTGTGAATCGGTTTTTGGGAAAAAGTATCTTTGGATATGTTTACTTAGAAAAAACAGAACGATCTAAATTGGCCGCTTTGGCAGCGGAAATTATGTGACGATTATCATGAAAAAGGGGCTAAATGGTTAAAAAAACACTTCCTTTATCGCAAGTATATCGCTGGATGGAGACAGGTCCTGTAGTTCTTGTAACGACCTCCGTGCAAGGAAAAGATAATGTCATGACAATGTCGTGGCATATGATGGTCGATTTTGAGCCTCCTCTTATAGGTTGTGTGATCGGGAACGGAAACTATACTTTTACTATTTTAAAACAGACAAAAGAATGCGTGATCAATATTCCATCGAAACAGTTAATATCGCAGGTGGTAAAAGTGGGGAATGTTTCTGGCAGAAAAACGGATAAATTTCAAAAATTTCACCTGAAGAGAGAAAATGCTTCCATCGTCAATGCTCCTCTTCTTTCAGAATGTCTTGTTCATTTGGAATGTCGGGTTATCGATCAAAAAATGGCACGGAAATACAATATCTTTATATTGGAAGTCGTCAAGGGATGGATACGGCCACAAAAAGAGATGTCCATGATTCATCATTTTGGCAGGGGAAATTTTATTGTGGACGGAGAAAAAATTCATAGAGCTTCTTTGAAAAAATAAGTCAATTTTTTTTATCTCGATATTTTTGAGAAGCATTGTTTATTTTTGACAGGACTTATTGTATGAGGGTTTTGTTGCTTGGATCATAAGAAAAGAGGCAATTACATCTCGATCAGTTTTTAATCGTGGCTGTTGTCGACAAATGTCTTCTGAGGATCTTGGCTCTGATATTGCTTTAAGAACAAATCCTTTCTGGAGAAGTCCGTTTATGAATGTTTTGACCTTTTAGAGGTTAAGGAACTTTATGATACGTATCGGAGCGGTTATTGGTATTTAACCAAACGCTGACTAAATCCCTTTTGGCTGAGTAGGTGCGAATATCCGGAACATAATGAATGTCGACATCGATAGGAGACCAAAGATAAACATGAGTAAAATAATGCAGCATTTTTTCAAGGCCCTTTCGGGTTATGAACATAGAATAGGAGCCGAATCGCTGTCGGATCATCGTAATGTCATTATTAATAGAGATCCTTTTTTGATAGTATGCCGGAGGATAATGATCTTGATCCGGACGAAAATCAACAGCAAGGGATCGGATCGGTTGTCCTTGATTATTTTTAGAGTCGGGATCGGTAAAGAACAGATCCCAGTTCGGATCCAGGGAGGTCAATCGCTCTAATATATTGGGAATCACCCGAACATCTTCTACAAATTCCACATCGTCTTCCAAAATCCAGATGAGCGAAAATTTTCTGTCCCAAGCATCTTTTAAGACTGAAATGTGGCTTAATAGACAGCCAAAATGGCCGCCTAGCATGCGGATGGGATAAGGTCCAGAGAGTTCTTTTAGTGCAGCTTTCGGGATTTTCCATCCGTTGATAGCGCTTACTCGATTTGCATTCAGTCCTTGCGATAGGCATAATTCTTTCATCCGATTCCATTTTTCAGGTCTCTCATCGAGATTGATTACATAAATACAATCGACACCCCAAAGTCCTGATTTTTCCTCGGTAATTTCTATTGGTTTCAAGTAATTTTCGATCGTAGTTTTCTGTGGGAGAATAACGGAAGCTGAAAGGGTGGTGGAAACAAATAAAAACAGCTGTAAAATAAGTAGTTTTTTCATCCGTTAAAAAATAGTATAGAAAAATCCTATGCAAGTCAAAAACCTTTTAGAAGATTTTGTTAAAATATTGACATGGCCATGAATGATTTCTATTGAGAAATAGGAAGAGAGTCCTCATTAGAATGAAATTGTACCCAATCGGTGATGATGCGGATGAGATTTTTTCGTATAGGAAGGTAATCTTCTTTGTTTTCCGGAGGAACATTGAAATCAAAATCATAATGTCCAGTAAGAAGTTCTTCTTTGGTACAATGTCTTGCAAGTTCTTGCAATCCTTCCAGGCGGGGATTCCTGTTTTCTACGAATAGAACCGGTGTTTTAAAAGCTAAACAAGGGAGCATCGCGTGAAGTCGTGCTGTGACGACGCATTTTGCCCTTCTATATTTGTCTAACAAATCTTGGGCATACATGTTTCGAGCTTCTGGATTGAGCCTAATATTTTCTGGGATGGCGTGAGTAAGGGGGATTACTGGATAGGACGTATGGGATTGAATAAAGTCTAGTAGGGGTTTTTCAAGGTCTACCGCATAAATGACCTTTTCCCGTTCTATATGTTTATAGGGGTTTTTTAGGGTCAAGGTAAGGCATCCTGAAAAATAGCTTGGAATGCCCTTTTCTTGTAATGCGGCCAAGGTAGCATAGTCTCTAGCTCCAATTGGAGCATATTGTTGTAAATAAAGAAGATTTTCCTTTGAAAGGATCGTTGGAAGAAAAGGAGAGGTAAAATGGATGGAAATAAAAAAAGGATGAATAGATGAGGAAGGAGGCCAGCTGATCTTTGGCGGGTTTTTGTCATTGCGATACCAAAAGATATCTTTGGTATGCATAAACCATCCATTGACAATCGTATGCACTGGGTGTTCATGGTAAAATTCACTGACGTATTCACGATCAATGGTGATACTGTTTTTCGGTAAGAAACGTTGAACGGCAATGGATTGAAAATCATCGCCGATGTTCATTGTTTCATAATGGATATAACCAAAATCCGCTGCTTTGAGCGCTAAAGAAAGAAAAACAGTAAAGAAGATTATTCTCATGACAAAATCCTGATTTTGTATTTATTACTAGCAATTGGTTCTCTGTTCTGATGTTCGATAGAAAACCTTTAACAAGTTATTTTTTATAAACTGCTATTTTTTTTGTAGTTTTTTAGTCGTTTCACAAAAATTTTTAGAGATCTTGAGTTGTTCTGAAGAATATAAGGGTTTTTAAGTATGAAGATATTTTTTTAAAGGAGAAGAAAAACTCAGAATAAAAAATGAAAAAAACTCATAGAGATCTTTTAAAATCTTATATGGTGCAGCAAAAATATTCTTTCGAGACAAATCATACATATCCGATGGTTGACTTTATGGGCTTTAATCGATAAATTAGAGCTTCTTAGAAACAATTTTTGGGAATGAATATGCAGAAAGAGAAATATAAAATTGGTCTTGTTCAGATCAGCTTGGGAGAAAACTTAGAAGCGAATATGGATAAGGCTTGTTCTTGGGCAAAAAAGGCGATAGATAAAGGAGCTGAAGTGATTTGTTTGCCGGAGCTTTATCGAACAAAATATTTTTGTCAAAAAGAGGATGCCGCGTTATTTGACCTGGCAGAGCCTATCCCAGGCCCTTCTACCGAAATGTTTTCTGCAATAGCGAAAAAATACGAGGTGGTTTTGGTCATTCCGATTTTTGAAAAACGTGCACGGGGTCTTTACCACAATAGTGCGGTTGTCATTGATGCAGATGGAAAAATGGTCGGGCTTTATCGAAAGATGCATATTCCTGATGATCCGTCCTTTTATGAAAAATTTTATTTTACTCCCGGAGATATGGGTTTTAAGGCTTTTGATACTCGATGTGGTAAGATCGGAACCTTAATTTGTTGGGATCAATGGTACCCCGAAGGGGCTAGGATTAGCGCATTGAAAGGTGCGAATCTTTTATTATATCCTACGGCCATTGGATGGCATCCTCATGAAAAAGCACAGTTTGGAAAGGCTCAGCAGGAGTCTTGGCAGATTATTCAAAGAGGACATGCTATTGCCAATGGAGTTTTTGTAGCGGTTGTTAATCGGGTAGGGCATGAGATTCAAAAGGAAGGTTCTGCCGGTCTTGAATTTTGGGGGTCTTCATTTATCGCAGATCCACAGGGGATGATTATTGCACAAGGATCCGTTGACCAAGAAGAAATCATTTTAGCCGATGTGGATCTTAGTCGTATTGAAACAATGCGGCGGAATTGGCCGTTTTTGCGAGACCGACGTATTGATAGTTATGAGGGGATTTTGCAACGATTCCTCGAGGAATAATATATGGCTCAGCCAAAAACATCGTCTCATCAAGATTTTTTCCTTCCTGCAGAGTGGTCCTCGCATGAGGCCACTTGGATAGCTTGGCCTCATGCGAAACGGGATTGGCCAGGAAAAATAACACCGATACTATGGGTATATGCTGAAATTGTCCGTTATCTTTCTCAAGGAGAAAAAGTACGGATTATTGTTGCATCTGAAAAACAGCAGAAAAGGGCACTTTATTGTTTAAAAGCAGTGTCTCTCAATCTTCATAATATTGAATTCTATATCCAGAAAACGGATCGCGGATGGATGCGTGATTCGGGACCTTGTTTTGTTCGAAATGACCAAGAAGCGGCGGTTGCTGCTTTTCGGTTTAATGCATGGGCGAAATACTCTAATTATCAAGAGGATCAGAAGGTTCCAGAAATGGTCTTTACTAGATGCAAGTTGAAACATTTCGTTGTTCGCCATAAGGATAAACAGGTTTGTTTAGAAGGTGGGAGTATTGATATTAATGGCCGAGGGACCTTGATCACTACGGAAGAATGTTTAATGGATCCTCTCATTCAGGTAAGAAATCCCGGATTTTCTAAAAGTGATTATGAACACGTTTTTCGAGAATATCTTGGTGTTACGAATGTCTTGTGGCTAGGGCTGGGAATTGCAGGAGATGATACGCATGGGCATGTAGATGATTTGTGCCGATTTGTGAACGAAGACACTTTAGTAATAGTGCAAGAAACAAATGAAAAAGATCAAAATTATATTCGCCTACAGGAAAATAAGGAAAGGGTACAAGATTTTCGATTAGAAAATGGAAAGAAAGTCAACGTTGTTTTTTTGCCGATGCCCGCTCCCTTATTTTTTAAGGGGGTTCGGTTGCCTGCCAGCTACGCTAATTTTTATATTTCTAATACCCATGTTCTAGTACCTACCTTTAACGATCCTAAGGACAGAATCGCTTTGGGCATCTTGTCCGAATTATTTCCTCAACGATGTGTGGTGGGAATCCATGCAGTCGATCTCGTTTGGGGATTGGGTACTATTCATTGTCTTACAAGAGAACAGCCCCTGTTATAGTTCTTCACATATTTTAGTGGTGGGTCGGAATTCCTAAAACAGCGAATATGATTACAAATCGATAATACAAGTTACTGTTGCATAGGGGATACGATATCGAATTTGGTAAGGGAGAACAAATTGTTCTATATCATCATCCCATTGAATGTCCAAAATTCTGATGTCATCAACAGGAATGTATCCTAAGGCCACATCCGCATTATCATCCATCAAAATTAATGTCTCATAAAATGAAGAGGCTATTGTTGGATTATTTTGAATGTTTAACAGGACATTTTCACGAAGTTCTTTTTGTCTAGCAGTAGGTTGGGTGGCCCATTTTTTTAGGAAGGTATCTTGATAAAGATCATGGGCTTTTAGGAGATCTTCTAATTTTTTTGGGTTTTTGTTTAGAAGGGCGCTTATGAGCTGATTTTTTAACACTGCGGCTTTAAAAAGGATAGATTCCTGAGGGGCATATTTCGTCACGAAAGTGAGATCTGCTTGTACAAGGTGTAGTTCCTTGTTTATTTTTTCTATAGAGTACATTTGTCCTATTTGTCTCAGCCTAGCTACACTTTTTCGAAATAGCAATTCCGGATTTTCTTGCAGTGTTTTTTGATCTAGTTTGGAAATTTCATTGGAATAAAATTGATATAGTAAAGCCTCTTCATCATCGCGATCATTATTGTTATGCAAGAATTCATAGGCTCTTTTGGAAATGTTTTGCATATCGATGTTAGCTAGGATGGAAACCCATGAGAAAACAAGAAATAAGACCCAACACTTTTTCATACGAGTCCTTTTAAGGAAACTATTGAAAAGTATCATGCAAGAGAGAAAATCACAAGCATTTTTGTAGGCTTATAGACCCGGATGTGCAAAGGATCCTATGGGTTTTTCATGGGAAATAATTTTAAAAAAATAGAGATAGGCTTTGAAAAAAATAAAGTGAAATTCCTGAAAAACCAGGGATATCTGAAGAAGAAAAGGGTCCTTTTCTCATCCTATAAATGATAGATATGGGCGTATTTTTCTCGGAGATATTGTATATAACACTCTTCTGTTAATTCTTTACCGGATATGTTTTTAATAAGCTCATCGGGAGTATAAAAACGGCCTTGCCGATGAATCTTTGTTTGTAACCAGTTTCGAAGCTGATGGAGATCTCCGGAGATTAGGTGTTGTTCCCACTCAGGATGCTCCCTTTTAAAAGTATCGAAAATTTGTGCGGCATACATGTTGCCTAATGCATAAGAGGGAAAATACCCAAAATCTCCGAAAGACCAGTGAATATCTTGTAAGCAGCCCAAGTCTTCAGAAGGAGGCAAGATGCCTAAATACTCTTCCATTTTTTTGTTCCATATACGGGGAATGTCCGCAACTTCTATACTTTTTTCGAAAAGCGCTTTTTCTATTTCATATCGAAGGATTATATGAAGACAATAGCATACTTCATCGGAACGGATCCTGATAAAAGAGGGATCTACTTTATTAATAGCCTGATAGAAGTGTTCTAAATCGATTTCTTGTAATTGCAGAGGGAACATTGTTTGTAAGGTCTTATAGAAAAATTCCCAAAAGGGATAGCTCTGACCAATGATCGTCTCCCAAAGTCTAGATTGGCTTTCATGAATAGCCGTGGATACCGATTCTCCCAAAGGAGTGCCTATGTATTTTTCCGGTAGTCCAAGACAATATAGGGCATGGCCTCCTTCATGCAGAACGGCAAAAAGATTGGTGGAGAGGTTATTTTCCTCAATTTTTGTGGTGATTCTAACATCATGGGGAGGGGATATGGCTGAAGTAAAAGGGTGGGCGGACTCATTGAGTCGGGTATACCGTTTTTCTATGGTCATGACTTCCATAATTTTGTGTGCTAAATCCCATTGATCGGTTTTAGAGTAGCTTTGAAATAAAAAAGAGTTGTTTATGGAGGGTCTTTTTTGAATTTGTTGTAAAAGATCGATCAAGGCAGGTTTTAAACGCGAAAACAGAGCATCTAATTTTTGGACGGTTAAATCTGGTTCATACAGATCCAGAAGTGCATTATAAGGATGATCCTTATACCCGAGATATTCTGCTTTTTGTCGGCATAGTTCTACGACTTTTTCCAAATCCGGTTGAAATTGGCTAAAGGAATTATTGTTTCTGGCTTTTTGCCAGCTTTCCTGGGCTTTGCTTGTAATTTCTGCGAATTCTTGCACAAAAGCATTCGGTAATTTAGTAGCGTGAAGAAGATCTCTGCGCCATTCTTTTAAGTTGGCCTTTTGTTCTTCTGTAGCAGAAGTAAACAGGATCCGGCCAGTTTGCAAATCAATTAATTGTTGTAACAACCTCTTATTGGTGTCTGAAGTAAATTCTTGATGAATCGTTCCTGATTGGAGTTTTAGTTGCATAGCCCGATCATCAGCAGCTCCCGGCGGCATGAGCGTTTGTTGATCCCAGGATAATAAGCTTTCCATGGAAGAAAGAGTGTGAATTTTCCGGGCATTGTTCTTGAATTCTGTGTATGTTTTTTGCATAGTTTCCTGTTTGTTTTCTTGTGCACAAAGGATGTTTTGAAAAAGGGTGATATAACAGACAATAAAGACGCATGATTTTAGCATGAAAACTTCCATGATGGCATAAAAGTTATTTTTATCACGGGAGTTCTTTTTAAGAAAAGTCCGATTCGAGAAAAAAAGTAAAGAACAGCTTAAAAGGAAATCTTTTTATGGAGTTTTTCTCAATCCATGGGTTGAAAAGACTCTTGTTTTTTTAGAGTAGTTGCGTAAGAGGAATGGTCTCTTTAGGATCGTTCTACAGAATATTTTTGAGAGAAGATTTTGTCTTTTAATAATTTTTTATGATAAAAAAAACAGTACGATTATTAGGAATTCAATGGTGATGCATAAAATCGGGATCATTGGTGTTGGGAACATGGGATTGGCGATCATTCAGGGAGCCATTCGGTCTCAAGTTTTTAGCCCTAAAGATTTTTTAGCCTATTCCAGAAATAAGGCTCGGCAAACTCAAGTCGAAAATTTACTGGGGATTGATTTTACAGAATCCCTTGAGGAAATAGCCCATTGTGAACAAATTATCCTGGCAACCAAGCCTCAAGATATTATGGAGGTTTTGTCTCTCTTGGTAAAATATATACCGGACCATAGCTTGATTGTAAGTATTGCAGCCGGTATATCGTTAAAAACTCTAAAACAGTCTCTAAAAGGAAAAGGCAAGATTATTCGAGTGATGCCTAATACACCTATTTCTATCGGACAGGGTGTTTCGGCTCTTGCCATTGGGGAAGGATGCGATCAAAAGGAGATCGCTATAGTGCAGAAACTCTTTTCTTCGATGGGAAAGACGTTGATTGTAAAAGAAGATCTTTTTGATGTTGTTTCTGCCCTTTCAGGATCGGGCCCGGCCTATCTTTTTTATTTTGTAGAATCCTTGATAGATGCCGCTGTTCGGCAAGGACTGGAAAAACATGTGGCGCATGATCTGATCATCGGTACCTTCAGCGGTGCTATGCAATTATTAGAAAATGCTGATCTTGAAATCCCCTTGCTCCGAAAAATGGTCACAAGCCCAAAAGGTTCTACTGCTGAAGCGATCAAAGTGTTCGATAAGAACCATATCTTTGAAATTGTTCATCATGCTATTAGTGCTGCTGTGTTACGCAATAAAGAATTAGGGGAGTCTTTATTAAGGACCGATGAGGGATTTTGAAAAAGGAGTCCTTAATCTAATGTTGGAAAAACGACCATCCACTGACCTACAGGAAGAGATCCTATTTGAATGTTGCCGATGCGTACTCGTTTTAACGAACTTACCTTTAACCCTACCAGTTCGCACATTCGTCTGATTTGACGTTTTTTTCCTTCTCTAAGTACGATGATCAAGGTCTGGTCCCCAGCACGTTTTACCGACGCTTGTTTAAGGCGCTTGCCATCTAGACTGAGCCCGAAACGAAGTTTGTGCAAAGCCTTTTCCGGTACAGGTTCACAAAAACGCACAACATATTCTTTTTCTATATTCGAATCCGGCCCTATAATCTTTTTTGCCACTCTTCCGTCAGAAGAAAAAAGTAACAGACCCTTTGAATTAATATCCAGCCGGCCAACAACATGTAATGACCTAGGATCGATAGGATCGCCTTTGTCGAAGCGATTTTCCGGAAGGATCAGTTCTTTTGCCTCCCGATAATTTTTCTGGGGGAGATTGGAGACAAATCCAAGGGGCTTATTAAGCGCTATCGTGACCTTTTGTAATCCCTTATCATCCAAAGTTATTGTAGCATGAACAGGTACTTTGGTTCCTTGATCCGTGACTAGAACGCCATTCACACGAACTCGTCCTTCCTCAATGTATTGCTCCGCTTCTCTTCTGGAACATAACCCTTTGCGGGCCATTAGCTTAGAAACTCTTTCTTCCATGCATATAGTATATCATAAAAGAGGTTTTCTTTAAGGTATTTTAAGAGGGCAAAAAGGCTTTTTTATAGAAAGAGAGGATGATTTTATCCATTCAAGACCAAAGATACCGACATTCATCCAAGGTAATGATCTCTGTTTTTGATTTATTTATAATCATAAAACTAGTCGTACTCCTGTTTCTTAGGAGCAATCAAACTGCTCTGGCCTCTAAATGGGGAACAGCACTATCTGCAACAATCACAGAGTTATACGTCTTTTTGCATCAAATTATCTGTGGATCTCTTTGCTCGTTTTGTTCTAGACGTTGAGTCATCTGCCAAAGTCCATATCCCAATCCAGAGAGCATTGCTCCTGGAATTAAAGGTAAACAAGTTGCACCAATGTAAGATACGCAAAAAGGAATAATAACAGGACTGGTAATAAGGATAGATGCCATGATACCTATGCTATCTATTAGTTGGTATTTGTGTGCGTACAGGTTATGAGCAGGAGTTAGATAAAATGAAGGGAAATATTTTCCCTTGTATACAGAAATATTTTCATGAAGCTCTTTTTGAAAAAATTCCGCATCGAAAGGAGCCTGGGACAACATTTTGTGCTTATACAAATTATGAGACGGATTATCGAGGATCTTATACGTATTTTATTGGAGAAGAAGTAGTTTCTTGGGCTTGTTTTTTGCCGGAAGGGTTACAGAAGCTGGTGATTCCGCACCAACAATATATAAAGTTTACGACCAATCCCGCTCCTATGCCTGATGTCGTTGTAAACGCTTGGAAAGAAATTTGGGAGATGTCTTCTAAACAGCTGGGGGGAAAACGTTGTTATAAAACAGATTTTGAAATATATGACAAAAGAGCGGTAGATCATCAAAATATTGTTCTAGATTTATACATAGGCATTGAATCTGAATAAAATGATAAATAAGGCTTTTTATTAGGATTCTGTCTTATCCTTAGGATAAGGGAGCTATCTTCTTTTAAAGGACTCATGAAGCCGGCGGATCTATTGTAAAAAATACATACAAATGAGGAGCTATGGAAATAAAAGAATTATCTAAAAAAGGGAAAAAAATTTGGGGTGACCAAAAGTTAGTTCTTTCTGAAATTATTGTTAGAATGGGAAAAGTGTTTGGCGATATTTGTAGATGGGAAAGAAATGCTCCTAAAGATCTTGCAACACATACTGATTATGAACTGAAAAAAGAGCTTGGTAATATCATTTTTTCTACTATTCGATGGTGTGAAGAATTAGGATATAATCCTGAGGAATGTGTCGAAATTGCTGAAGCAGAACAGAGCAAATCTGTTTCTGTTCTACGATAAGATTGTTGATAGAGTGGTTCTGACCCTAATCATAAATAATCCTCTTATAGGGTAGTATGCGTTCGGAATTTTAAATTGGATAAAAATCAAAATTATTTTAGCCTTTTTAGGAAGTTAGAGATTACTTCATGACCAGGTCTTATTATTGTATGGTTTCAGATTTGATGAAGTTAATAATTAAGAAGATCTTTCTGAAGTTTTTCATTTTTATCATTCCATTGTTTTATTTATTTCCGTCGCATGCTGGCGATACGAAAGATTCTGATCTGGGAGGAAATATTGAACAGCAATTGCATCAAGAACCTCTATTTGTTAGCTTGGGATCTGTTTGCAAAACAGCTCTTATGCATAGGGAATGCGGAATCAGAAAAGCTGCCTTTCCTTTTGATTGGATCGTTTCTTTTGATGGCGAAAAACTGATAGAAATTATTAAGGATGATTTTCTTTATTTTTTGAATCCCAATGTCTTAAGAATCGCAGGACAAACACTATTGAATGATTACTATTGTTTGGAATTCCCTAATGAAGGGGATTGGCAAGATGCTGCTTATGCTATAGAAGGCTTTATAACAAAATGTCAGAGGAGAATTGATCGTTTTAGGCAACTTGCTAACTATTCTGGGAAAGTATTTTTTGTTAGAACAGCATATCCATATTCGCTTTCTGATCCTAATCGTATATGGAAAGTTAAGGAGAATATTGATATTACTCCTGAATATGCGGAAAAACTTTATATAACGCTTAGAAGGTATTTTTCTAATTTAGATTTTCAATTGATTATTATGAATGGTCATGACAAATCAGGGTTTTCAATAGAAGAACAATTTTTTGATCATATTTTAATGGTTAGAATAGATGAACAAATAGATTCTTATAAGGATTTTTACTCTAAGTTGATTTCTAATAATCTATAAAACAGATTAATGATGCATGATCTCTGCGGTCAGGATAAATTTTTCTGAATAATAGATCTCAGTAAGAGAAATAAAATGGTTAATTCTTAGGCATTTGTTTTGCGGATAGTTGTCCCAGATTATATTGGAAGGTGGTTAGACGCGTTCAGAACTTTTGATTGGATGCAAATTCGTTAAACTCTTCAGAAATTTCAGGTTATAATGCAGTCATCGGCCTAAAGGGAATACACCTTGCTAAAGGATTAGAGGGGGTTCATTGAATGTTAAAGTAACAGATTATTATTATATGTTTACTTTTAACAAAAGCTTTATTATAATTTAACTATTTATAAAACAACGCTGTATAAAAATGTTTGAAAGTTTATGCAAAAGTAATTTTGATGTTATTTATTTATTGATACCCCTTGTTATAGGGGGGGGATTTGGATATATTATTGGAATTTATCGGAGATGGAGGCTTGAAAATAGCGGGGAGGTTTTGGTTAGAAATTTATTAGAAAAGTACTGTGAAAATAAAGATGCTCATCTATTGAATTGCATTACTTTACGTTTAGAAGATGGTTCCACTACCCAGATTGATCATGTTTTGGTTAGCACAAAAGGTATATTCGTAATCGAAACCAAACATTATAAGGGATGGATATTTGGCAATGCCAGAGCAAAAGCGTGGGCTCAAATCATCTATACAAATAAATATTTGTTTCAAAATCCGCTATTTCAGAATTATAAACATGTAAAAGAAGTACAACGTATTTTTGAGTTTTTAGAACCACGTCTTATCCATAATATCGTTGTTTTTAGTGGTGAATCTATATTTAAAACTTCCAAAATTGATAACGTGTGTTATTTAGAGGAATTAATTCCTACGATAGAGAAGTATTCAGATGATGTTTTAACTTTAAATCGCATTCAGTTTTGTGTTGGACGGTTAGAGTATATGCGTTTAAAACTAACACAAAAAACAGATCTTGAGCATCAAGCATATTTAGAACAAAAGTTTGGTCAATAGTATCAAAAGATCTGATTATTTTCTTGATTGAATTAGAGCAATGTTTTGCATTTGTATTTAGCTCGAAGGTGATGTGGTGAGTTTAATTTGTTAATAATAATAAAAAAGTCTGGATAAATTCTAACTTTTATTTTTTAGAGCCATTGGCCTTGAACAGGCAAAGACTGAAACTGCGGAAAAAGTAAGATCTATTTTTACAAGATTGTATCCATCCCTTTTTAGATGGAAATGGAAGAATCTCTAGATTATTAACATTAATATTACTTTACCATTCTGATTATTCTGTAGGACAATACATAAGTATTGAAAAAATAATAGAACAGACAAAAGATGAATATTATTCCGCTTTACAAAAATCTTCTCATAAATGGCATGAAGGTAAACATGATTTACAGTCTTGGTTGGAATATTTTTTGACTGACCTGCTCCCCAAAAACATAAGAAACTTATTATGATAATTTTGAATACTATAAAAAGTTGTCAAATATTAACTATAGCTGGTTGAAATGCCTTTTTATGAATCTTCGGGAAACCAGTCCTTATTTCTATCAATATTAACAGGAATCTCTATTTTCTAATGGACTAAAGATGGGGGCAAGGTCAATTAGTTGGACCTGTTGCTGAAAATTCTGAATAGGAATATCTTTATATCAAAAATTTTTTAATATATGTTTCAATATAAAAGTTTTTTTCTTTCTGTAATTTTAGGAGTTTCTGTTTGGGGGTTTTTAGCTTCTAATGAAACAATCGTAGAGAATAATCGTGTCGATAACGTGCTGTTCATTAGTTTGGGATCGATTTGTACACCAGCTTCAGAACTGAGAAAATATAATTTGAGACAAGCAGCTTATCCTTTTGATTGGATGCTTAGCATAGATGGAATGAAATTCATTGATATTTTGAAGGATGATTTTGAATATTTTTTAGATGAAAGGTTTTTAAAGCCATATTTTAGTAATGGTATTTTGATGCATGATTATTATCACTTGGAGTTTTCTCATGAAGAAAATTCTTTTCAATCGCCTGTTTTTAAGCCAATGAGACAGCTCCAGGAAAAATATACGCGTCGTATTCAAAGATTTCGCGATTTAAAACAATATCAGGGCAGGGTTTGCTTTATTAGACATTCTTGGTCTTTATCTATGCATGAAAATTATAGATTTCGCAATCAAGATAATTTGTCGATCAATAAGGAATACTCTTATCTTTTGTATGACACTTTGAAAAATTATTTTCCTGCATTAGATTTTATTTTGATTATTGTTAACGCAGATCTTAATCAACAGGGAATGATGAAAAAAGATTTAACAGATAAAATTAAAATTTATTCCGGTTCTATTATTTATTCTGAGATGTTTGAGGAAATCGAGAAAGATTATTCATATAAATAATCAGTTTTAAAGACTTCCTCTGAATTAACATCTCTCATCAATCTTTGAAGCTTTAACCAGATCATATTCAGAATATAGAAAAAACAATCTTTTTCATTAGTTTCTAATATTTGCTTAATCGTCTACATTTTTCTAAAAATTTCCTAGACGAAGTTATCTATAGAAAGAGAGGACGGTTCTGTCCATTAAAGGCCAAAGATAGCGATATTTATCCAAGGTAATGATCTCTGTTTTTGATTTGTTTATAGTCATAAAACCAGTCGTATTCCTATTGCTTAGGAGCAAATTACCCGGACCGGTCTAAAGGGGAGCACTACATGACCAAAAGTTAGTTCTTTCTGAAATGGTTGTCAGAATGGGAAAAGTGTTTGGCGATATTTGTAGATGGGAAAGAAATGCTCCCGAAGATCTTGCAATGCATACTGATTATGAATTAAAAAAAGAGTAAGGTGGACCCCAAAATTAAGACCATTACCCTATAAAGCAAAAATTGTTAACTTAGATATTTCGACGGCACTCTTCCAACCATTGTGGCTTACTAGTAGATCTTCGTAAAAATTCTTCAAATGTATCGCTTTCAATAGCTTTTTGATAACCATTTCGATCAGTGCTTACAAAGGGCCACAATCCTCTATCTAGTAAAAATGCACTCGTGACCATTCTGGCAATACGTCCGTTACCATCGTTAAAAGGATGAACATTCGCTATTGCCCTATGGAGTTGCGCTGCGGTTTTAAAGGGATCAGTAGTATTATACGCTTCACGAAACGCTTTTCGAAGCATAGGAATGATTTTTTCAGGACTAGGAGTAAATTCTATATAAGGTCTAAGTTGCGATTGTATCGTTTGATCCGTCATTATAATACTTGGATCTTGGGATATTTGTTTAAAGAGCAGAGTATTTTCTTCACGGAGCTTTTCAAACACATCTTGCCAATTCGTTATATTTTTTTGAAAAACCATAGTTCTACTATTTCTAAATTGTCCTGCTTGATTAAGCCTTCGGCAATTTGGTGGATCTTGGTGCATTAAGGCATCATGGGCTTTTTGCAGCTGAGAAAGCAATAGATCTTCATTTTTTATATGGCGCACAAGATTACTTGCTTTGAAATACGACCATGGCGAACGATGAGGGGGATATCTACACGTGATCGGATAATCGCCAATTCGTGCAACTAAGTACTCATCCGAACAATCATCACTGTTCGAGCATACTGTGAGACTAGTAGCAGTTTGGGACAATAATGATAAAACATCTGGTAAATCCTCGGGTCTGGCACAAACCATCCCACCATTACGATTATGACGAATTTCTATGTCAACACATCTGGAACCAGGGATAGTATCATACTGAGCCATGTTCGCCTCAACGCAATCTCTATCAAATTCTCTCATGTAAGAAGAAGATTTTCCTTGGTGGTAATAAACACCGAAGAAAACAAACAAGATGATCAAAGAAATAAAAATTATCTTTTTTACAGTATTAGATTCTTTGGCTCTTTGAGTTACTCTTAAGGGGCTTATTGAATCTTGAGCATGGAAGGTCTGACGTGGTTTTCGGTCATGCTTTATGGATGCGTGGATTCGTTGAGAAATATAATCTCCTTTTTTAAAGTATTAAATATAAAAAATTTTCTTTTTTAAATAAACAAAAATTATATGAGTGTAGCTTCAAAATGAAAATGTTCTAATTCTTTGAAGTAGAGATATCCTAAATTACCCAAATTGAAATATCCTAATAAAATTTTTATTAAGAGGAATGATTTGGAGGGCTTTGTTGCATAAGTCCTTAATCACCAAAGAACATTTTCAAAAAATATTGTTACAAGAACATCTCTAGAAAATAAAATAGACATCTTAAAGCGACAAAACCCAAGGTGTCTTATGAAACATTACCAAAATGATAACTGGAATCAATATAACAAATCTTTGATAAATCGGGGAAGTATTACTTTTTGGTTCTTCGAAGATGCTATAAAACAGTGGCTTTCTTCTAAAAATAGAGAGCATATTGGCAGACCTTTTGTTTATTCTGATGCAGCAATTTCCTGTGCTTGGACTATAAGATTTGTATATCAACTTCTGTCATACGAAAGATTGAAGAAGCTGTTTTTATATTGAAAATCATATGGGAATTTTGAAATAAAAAAAAGTTAAGAATCATCTTGACTTTGTCGTTTTAGAGGTGGTTGGACGCGTTCAGAACATGCCATGATTACGATGTAATAAAAAGATTGTTCTGCATTCTTGATGAAACCGATAAAGTTATGCACGAAGATGCTGTAAAAACAGATCCTAATGTTATTGTAGATTATTTAGATAATATGAGCATAAAAGATTTCTAGATCGGTTTTGAAAGAGGACGTCCAATTATTTTTCTATTAAATACACTTTACCTGTGTTTCCATTTACTAGGACTTTTTGGCCATTTGCAACCTTGTTCATGATCTTTTTTACAGCCATAACAGCAGGAATGCCCATTTCTCTTGCTGTGACAGCTCCATGAGAAAGAGGACCTCCTGACTCGGTAATAATTGCTGAGGCTGTGTAAAAAAGAGAAGTCCAGGAGGGATTAGTCGTTTTGGCAACAAGAACAGCCCCTTTAGGTACTTTGGCAAAATCATCTAGTGATTTTACAATAAAGACCGATCCTTCAACTTGTCCGGGACTTCCAGGAATGCCTGACAAGTGTTCCTGATCCGTTTCTGCAAAGGTATCTTCTTCACCATAAACCCAGGATGGCATTATCTCTTTTCGTTTTAAATACTCACTCTTGTTTTGTTCAATAATTTCTGTATATTTCTGCCAAGTTTCATTTTCAATCGCATCTGCAAGTTCTTTTTTGGTAGAAAAAAAGAGGTCCAAGGGTTCTTTCAAAAGGTTCCTTTCTTGGAGCACCTTTCCTAACGCTTTTAACCCTTTACGCAACGGCATAGAGAGACGGGTTGTTTGATAATGCTCGACATCATCCAGCATAGTATAAACTTTCAAAAGCCGAATGATTTCGGAAAAGAAAAAATGCAGATCTTCGGGTAATTGAGCAAAGAGTTCTTGTTCTGCATCAAAAGCCTTAATTTTATTTTCCCTTTCCTGTTCTAAAGGAGTTTTATTTTGATGATTTTGTAACGCAAGTTTGATTGTATCTAAAAGTATCCAGGGTGTTTCAATCCATAGAGGGTGATAAGGATCAATATCGTGCTCACGATGTCCATGAGAGTGTAAAAAGCGATTGAAATCCTGTATAAATTCAGGAAATGGTGAGAGCATATTTTTAGTAAGGATCTCTTTAGAATCATATTTCTGTAACAAGTCGTTTAGTAGTGTATTGCTAACAACTATTTGAGTAAGATTGAAGATTTCTTTATTGATTTGAGCTGTTTTTGTTTCACAGGTAGAAGTAAAAGCATCGAGTAACTGCAAGCTCTTCTCTTTAGGAAAAATCAAAAGTAAGAGATTGTATAGCAACCTATAAAGAGAACTTTGTGTAATAGAAATAGCGATATTGGGTCGAAAGTAAGATTTTCCAAGATCCGATATTTCTTTAATATAGCTCCAAATTTCCTTAGGAGTTTTACAATCTAAATTTTGACTCATAAATTGACCAATGGAGAGAAGATAATGATCCAGATCCCTTATCCATTGATAGGGCAATTGCTGTACCCATTGATACTTTTGACGAAAGTAGGGTATAAGAGAGCGTACCTCCTCCAAATTTTTAAGGTTAAATCCAGCATTGTGCATATATAATTTGACAGCATTTTGGTTTCCATAAACATAGTGATCGAAAAGGGCAAACCATTTTCCGGTATAGATAGGAAATCCCATCATATTAAAAGAATGTGTTAAAGATTCATGAAAACCTTCTTCGATAAAATCCCAAGCCAAGGGCGTCACTACATTAGGATAACGTTCTGCAGACTCGTCTCGGGTCCAATGAGGAGGGATCGTTGTGATGGTTCTTGACTGTAAGAGATAAATTTTGCCTTCTTTAATTCCCCATTCAATATCTTGAGGAAAGCGATAATACTCTTCGACCTGTAGGATTAAACTTGAAAGTTTTTGAATATCTTCTTCTGTCAAACATAGCTCATTTGGCTTATCCACAACAACGAGTTGTGTATTTTGAGTCGAGCTCACCATTTTTTTCGTCTTATTGCCTATGGTAATGGCCTTTATCTTTAGAGATTTTTTATCAATAACTATATGGTCAATTTCCCCTTCTCCAGAGACAACTGTTTCCCCAAGCCCATAATTTGCATCAATCAATATTTCATCGAGGTCACCATTAATCGGATTCACAGAAAAGCCTACACCAGCAACATCACAATCAATCATTTCTTGTACCACAACGGCCATCGCAGCTTGACGATGGTCAAAACCTTTCTGCTGACGATAATGGATCGCTCGATCATTCCATAGAGAAATAAAGCACTCTTTGATTTTTAATAGAATCTCTTCTACTCCGGAACAATTTAAAAAAGTATCATGCTGTCCAGCAAACGCCGCAGAAGATAGATCTTCCATAGTAGAAGAGGACCTAACAGCATAGCGTTTATTGGAAGAACCTAAAAAACGGGTAATTTCTGTAATAAGAGCACGCGGCAAAGGCAATGTATGTAAATATTTTTGCCAACTTTCCGCTTGTTCTATCCGTTGGATAGAATCGAAATTCACATTTACATTAACTGCCTGTGAAACAAAATCAAGATAGGCTTTGGAAGAAACAATAAAACCTGATGGAACCGGAAAATGGGCTGAACTTAGCTTAGCTAGATTAGCGCCTTTTCCTCCGGAAAGTTGAATGTTTTGAGCTTCTAGAGCATTAAATTTTAACAGGTAGATCATTCTGTTCCTCCTCATATTTAAAAGCTAATTTTAAAGCAACGGGCACCAAGGCAAAACCAACTAAAAGGTCGATAAAGTAGTGATAACGCAAATAAATTGTAGAAATCCATATCAAGATACAAATAGGCAAACACCATCTATATCTTCTAGGAGTATAAACCCGATCGAAAAAAAGAATATAAGAAGAAACAGCACAGTGAAGGCTGGGAAACACATCACAGCCATTAGTGCCAATCGGCACGATAAAATGCAACCATTTGGTCAAAAAATATCCTTCTAGAGGAACAGAAAATTGTTCACTCATAGCCACATAGGGACCAATTGCAGGGACATATGTGTAGCAGATGAGACCAATACTATAGATAGTAAAAAGACCAATATAGAATTTTTTAGCCACTTCTAATTTAGAAAATAAATAATGAAAAAAAGTAATAAGAATATAAAGCCAAAAAAAACTATACCCAACAGTCATAATTTCTGTCACAAGGGGATGTATGAAAGATTCTATCTTTAATGATAAGTTGCCACCAATCAGCCACGAATCTATTTTTTGTAAGAAAAGATCTTCTTTTTGTGGATGAATAATAGGTACGATGTTTCCCAATAGGACAAAAAGGGTATTCATCGTAAGGGGATAGAAAGAAAGACGGAAGCGCCAACTTAGATTGCCTTCTTTTTTTAAAATCAAGATCACATTCAGTATGATGAAAGCTAATAACGTCAATGCATAAGGATTATTAAAATGTGTTTTGATGATTAATCGCAAATAAGTCAATAGCATGAACACTCCAAATAGGAGTTCATGCGGCAATATTTTTTTGTTCATATCTTAATTCCTCGTCGAAAATTCATTTTCCAAGGTCCGTATATCTTAGCGCTTAAAACAGTCAAACTAAGATAGCTTAGAAACAGAAATGGTTGGTGAAAAGAGATGCAAAGATAGAATAACAAAGCCATCCACAGGAAAAAAACTGGGAATCCAATGATAATACGCCAAAGAGAAACGACATTTCTAGCATCCGAAAATATTTTTCCGGCCAAATAACCAAAAAACAGCGGTGGCAAATTAACTAAAAAACCGACAGCAATAATAGGAAAAGTCAACAAGTTTGTAAGGAGTGCAAACCATTTGTTTTTAGATAAAATATATTTTGATTCGACTAACGACTGCAAACTTAAATAAGAAGGTGATTTTTCTTCTTCAGATGGTCCTATGACAGCTAATTCTAAAAGTGCTTTTTCAATTTGTTGGTGAATGGTATTTTTATCAGAAGGATGGTCAAAATAGAAAGGATCTCCAACTAAAATTTTTACTCGGCTTCCCATTTTTGTTGGAGAACTATATCTGATCCCCAAAGGAACAATAATAAGAGATTCCTCTTGTGCAATAAATGACTCTGCTATACGTGCAGCTCCTTTCTGGAAAGGAAGAGGTTCAAGACCGAGGTTGCTAGTTCCTTCTGGAAATATAAAAATATTTTCACCGTTCTTTAAGAGGGCAAGGCATTGTTCAATAGCTTTAATATTAGTTTTCCCCCGATCCTTTTCCCCATCTTTTCTTCTGATGACCTCTATCCCATGAAAAAATATTTTGCCTATGAACGTCTTGCGCAGTCTTTTAGCAACAAGATACGTGAAATACGGCTTCAAAGCAGCCAGATAAACAAAACCATCCGTAGCGCCATTGCGATGTAGAGCAACAAACAAAATTGGTTTTTTGTCGGGAAGCTTTTGTGGATCAATAACTTCAATTTTATCAAAATAGAAAAAAGTAATGATTTGATAAAAGATTTTGATGATTCTGGCTTTCACATTTAATAGAGATAAAGACCAAATAGCCGCTGCAGCGATTAAGAGAGCAGAAATGATTAAGATCAATCGGATAGAAAGACCTAAAAAGGATAGCCCTGTTGTTATTAAGGATCCACAGATCACACCTATAAAATTGAAAAAATTACTAAAAGCAATGATCGAACCTCGTGCTTCTATTGGAGAAGACCATTGAATGATAGATCGAACGGGAACTATAAACAGACCAGAAGATATGCCTATAAACATTATTATGATAAAATTTGCATAAAATGGTATTGGTAAAAAACTAAATAAAATAGAAAAAAAGGCAAAACCCGTGGCTCCCATAGGAATCATGCCATAAACAATTTCCTGACGAGAAAAAATGCCGCTTAAAAGAGCACCAATGGCCACTCCAACTCCAAAAGAAGCGGGAAATAATCCCTGAATAAGCTCTCCCGTTCGAAGATCTTTTGCCAATTCTTTGGCATAAACCAGAATATTTTGACCGAACAAGCTAATGAAAAGCCAATAAAATCCCATGCTTACAATGGCCAAAAGCAGTTTTTTATTATTTTTAATGATTGGAACAGAACTCTTAATAGTTTTTATGACTGAAACATTTCCTGATCGGACCGCAGGAACCTTGGGAACAAAATAAGCTCCGATTAGACCCACTATTGATAACAGGGTTAATATTAATGGCCCTATAGCGGTTAAATGTGGTAGCATTCCCATTTTGTCTGGGGCTAAAAATATAGGTCCCATGCCAGTACCTATGATAATAGCAAGCATTGTCCACATCTCTATTAGTCCATTGCCTTTGTAAAGATCTTGTTCTTCTAAAAGCTCTGGTAAGATGCCGTATTTGGCAGGACTAAAAAAAGCACTTTGTATACCCATAGCCGCTAGAAAAAAAAAAGAAAAAACGAGTTTTTGAGGAAAAACAAAAAGAAAAATGGTAGAGCTCAACATAATTGCAACTTCTAACCATTTGGCTATAACAATCACAGTGCGTTTGCTAATACGATCAGAAATAAAACCTGTTGGAAGAGAAAAAAGTGTCATGGGAATCAAAAAAACAAACAATGTCAACATAGCTTTTAATTGATGGTCGATTTCGTGGTTATCTGTGTGAAAGAAAAATGGTACGGTAGATCTTGTTGCTAAAACAAAGACCATGATTTTCCAAGCATTATCATTAAATGCTCCAAAGAATTGAGTAACTATTAAAGATAATATTGACTTTGTTTTTTTCATAAAAAGCGATTTTATTTTAAACGATTTATTTTAGTCAATCTTTAGCAAGAAATAAAAAGTTAATTAATATTTTGAAATTACAAAACTATTTCAGCGAATATTTTATTTAATATACTTAACCTTCTGAAGACAACTTTAGGAGCACCATATGTCTCAAAAACACTTTCAATTTCTTTCAAATGAGCAATGGAGTTTGATTCAGTCTTTCATGGATTGGGAACCTCCTTTGCAAAGAGGAACTCCTCGCACAGATTTTAGAAAAATATGGAATTCTATCTTTTATGTTTTATCCCATGGATGTCGGTGAGTGATATCCCTACATCTACGCAGTATGCTCATAGAGCTACAGCACATAGATGGTTAGCCAGATGGTACAAGGAAGGAGTATTTGATCGAGTGCTTAGCCTTCTGTTACAAAGAGCCATGAATGCAAAGAAAGTAGATCCTTCTACTCTTTTGGTAGAAGGATCTTTTTTCCCCTGCGCCTGGAGGAGGCGAAAAAGTTGATTATGGATATAAAGGAAAAGGAGTTATTACTGTCCCATCAGTGACCCATCAGCAATTACGATCTTGGATAATTTTTGATATTCAATTCGATCGTTCGAGAAACACTATGTAGCTTTTGAATTGCATTACTCTGATTTTTATCTAGTTTTTCAATTCGACACTTAAGAATTGCATTAGAATGCTGAAGTTTTACAAAATATTTTTCAACTGCAGAAATTTGGATATTGTCAAAATATCGACGCATATAATATATATAAAAATATGAAACAATCAATTGCCGGTATTAATATTTTACGAAAGATAGCCTCTCAAGGCCTAAAGATATTTAATATCGATCAGGCTAAAGAAATAGCTGTTCAGCTTAAAATCCGACCAAATTATGTAACGGAAGCTTTACATTATTGTCTAAAAGGGGGCTGGATTTTAAGATTGAAAAAAGGTGTTTATGCATTTAGCGCAGAGTCGGGGTTTATCGATCCTCCTCATGAATTTGAAATTGCTATGGCCCTTGTTGTTACTTCTGCAATTAGTCATTGGACTGCTATGAAACATTATAATCTTACTCAACAATCTTCAAATACTATTTTTGCCATCACACCGACTTCTAGTTCAATTCCTCGCTCTATAAACAAGGATAAATTTCGTTTTATTAAAATTAAAAAAGAACATTATTTTGGAATAGAAAAAGTATGGATTGGACAATCCCAAATTTCTATTACTGATTTGGAAAGAACCCTACTTGATGGTTTAATGATGCCTCAGTATTGCGGAGATTTTCAAGAAATATTACATGCTTTTAAAATGTCAAAAAATAAGATTAATTTCGAAAAAATAATTCGATATTCAATGAAACTGGATAAATCTGTCATAAAACGTCTTGGGTGGATTTTAGAAAAATTAAATGTTAAACATTCTTATTTAAAAACTCTTTTACAAGTACCGATAAAAGGATATCGTAAACTTAACCCTATCGGAGATTGCAGGGGCATATATAATAAAAAATGGATGATACAAGAAAATATAGGTTTGGAGTGATTTTAAAGCCATTACGAAAAAGATTAGAGAAAATTGCTCAAAAGACTGGTTTGAGATTAGATATAGTACAACAAGATTATTTATTATCTTGGTTATTAGTTGGAATTTATCAGCAGGAGAATTTAAAGTCTTCTCTGCTATTTAAAGGAGGAACAGCATTAAAAAAGGGATATTTTGGAAATTATAGATTTTCTGAAGATTTAGATTTTTCAATTATTTCGAAAACACCTATAGGAAATGATTTAATGCAAGAAATTTCTAATGCCTGTAAATATGCTGAAAATAGAATTCATGAATTTGCTCCTATTAAAATTTTTGTGAAAAGATATAAAGAAAAATCTCCCCATCCTCAAGGTCAAGAGGCTTTTAAAATTAATGCACAATTTCCCTGGCAATCTCAGCCACTAACAACAGCTATGATTGAAATTTCTAGAGAAGAAACTATCGTTTTTAAACCAGTTGTTAAAGGCATACTTCATAATTATGAAGAAATTATCGAACAAAATATTTTAATTTATTCTTTAGAAGAAATTATTCTGGAAAAGTTAAGAGCCATTTTACAGCATATAAAAAAACTTCATGAACGGGATTGGACGCGTTCAAGAGCCAGAGATTATATGGAATATGCCCTCTAAACGACTTATAGATCACAAAGCTCTTATTCAATATCTTCATGAACATCCACAAATTGGAATGGACAATTATTTATCATGGGGGGTAGCGAAGGTGGTCCCATTGCTATTAAATTATCCCATGCAATTCATCCTACAGCATGCATTCCAATCGTAGGATGTAGTGATCAATCATTTAAAGAGTATATCTGGAATGTTATTCAAAACATAAATCCTATCGCAAAAAGACTCTATAGATTGCCTAAAAATCAGCAAGATTATGAATTACAAATGCAAAAGATGAAAGAAAACCCAGATCCTAATCAATTTTGGTTTGGGCAAACATTTCGTTATTGGTCAGATGCTTTAGATCAAACAGAATTTCAAGAATTTCTTAATTTGTCTTGTCCTGTTCTTGTAATTACCGGTAGCAAAGATATCGGATGTTCCTCTACCGATCGTCTTATCGAAAAAGCAAGGAAAAATAATCAAGATATTACATATTTACGAATAAAAGGAATGGAACATGATGCCTTAAATCCCAAATGGAATGTCATTAACCAGGTGATAGAATATATTGAAAAAATTAGAATCCTGAATAGAATTTGAACTCATGGAATAGAGAACATCTATAAAAATTGTTAACGAAAAATGGCTTCAAGATTATAGCAAAACAAAATTTCGAAATAGAACTCACCTTCACGGTTGAAGAAGCTATTGAACGCATACGATCAATGAGTATTTGGGGTGATGTAATACGTTCTGGAAAAGAACAAAAGTTCATAGAATATCTAAGAGATTTCTATAATAAAAAAACCAACCAAAATGATGGTTTAATTCATTATGAAACCCAAGAAAATGTACTCTTATTTCAAAAAATAAAAACCTAACCCAAGAATAATTTCTGCATAGTACATGCTGTTAAAAATTCATACCAAAATTTAATAATAGCTCTATTAATTTTTCAGGCATTGTAGCTTGAGGAATATGGGAAGTGGGTAATTCAAAAAACTGCCAATTTTTCCCTTTGAAAACTTTTTGTTTATCTATGTTAGTCATAGATACAAAAGAGCTTTCCGTACATTGGATATAGATCTTAGGTAATGCATCTATCTTTTGAGGATCAAAATAAATTTTTTCAATATAAGCCTTTGGAAATGCTTCAAAACTAGGCTTCGGATCGTAATTCGCTGCAATAAGAAGATCGAACAATGATTGTCCTGGATCGGGTAAAGCAGCATCAAGATAGACCAAAAGGCCGATTTTATCCGGCATTTTATCAGCTACTCCAGTGATGATCATCCCTCCATAACTTGAACCAACTAAAATGACATCTTTTAATCTATTTTCCTTGATTAGATTGCATATCTGCTTAACATGATCAGAAAGATTGTTTTTTTCTGCATCCAGCAATGTTGGAGCAAATGCCCTATGATTTTTAGATTTAAGCTCTAAAATGGCTTTATCCCAGATTTTTCCTCCCATATATCCTCCTGGAGGATATTCTTCTTTCTTAACCAGTTTATTCCATGCATCAGTTGGCATATTGCCACCATGAACTAATACATAATCAGCCATAGGAACACCTTTTAGGATTCTTTAATCTATAAAGAACACAATTCGTTAAAGGACTATTTTCAGAAGTTTTAGGATGAACAAAGTTTTCTTCAGAGTTATGAATCATTTTTAATTTTTCCATGAGTTTCCTAGAACGCATATTATTTATATCTGTATAGGCTACAACTTCTTTTAAGTTAAGTATTTGAAATGCATATTCAAGCACTTTAGACGCAGCTTCAAAAGCATAGCCTTTTCCCCAATGATCAAAGTCAAGTCTCCACCCTATTTCGATACATGGAGTAAAATGAGCTGGCAATTCTATAGGATCTAAATAATGTAATCCTACAAAACCAATAAATGAGGTTCCCTTTTTCACTTCTATGGCCCAAAAACCGTAAGGCTTTTCTTTAAATTCTTTTTGAATCCTTTCTGCTAAAGCATCGCTCTCTTCCAATGAAAGAATCTTATGCAAAAATTCCATAACTCTTTTGTCTGCATTCATTATAGAAAAAGGGAAAAGATCCTTTTGTTTCCAATATCTTAAGATCAATCTTGAGGTTTCAAGAACAGGTGCTAACATTTTACGTTTTTTATTTTTCAAACTTAATATTCTAATATTTTTGAGATTATTTTACTCTGCTCTCAGATTATGCCAAGCTAATTTTAAGATGTTTCCCTACTGCTCTAGCTGCTTTTGAAAATGTTTTTAAAGTAGAAGGACATTCGGGATCTAAAATACGATCAACTGCAGATCGACTTGTTTCTAATCTTTCTGCAAATTCCATTTTATCGATTTTTTGTTTTTTCAGTTCTTTTTCAAGTTGATAAACAAAAACTCTTTTGGCCGCTACGGACTCTGCTTCTTCAAGAAATCCTTCTTCTTCAAGAAAATCATTGAAATTAGAACCAATATGTTTTTTCATAACTCTTCAAGTTGTTTAGCTCTTTTAAGAGCGGTTTCTAAATCTTTCAGAGGCGTTTTTTGACTTTTTTTTATAAAGCCATGTAAAAGCACCATCTGATTTTTATGCATTTTAAATAGTATTCTCGCGATACCATTTTTAAAATTACTTCTAACCTCCCAAATACCTTTGCCCATTGATTTGACAAGAGGCATACCTAAAGGCCAACCCATTTCTACTGTTTTAACATCCTCTCCAATAATTTTTTTTTGGCTCTTAGTTAATGTTTTTAGCCATTCTCTAACCGGTTCCTTTTCATTTATCTCTTTCCAAAAAACAACAGATACAATTTTTCTAGGAGGCGAATTTACCACGGTATCATACTCAATTTAACTTTATTGTACCAATTTTGGTACAATTCGACAACGAAAAAATTTTATATTTATTTAATATATTTAAAATTAGAAAGTTATTGATTATAGATCACATTACTTTTAATGGATTTTTCTAGAAAATTGGGGGCGGTTGGACTCGAACCAACGAAGACCGAAGTCGAGGGATTTACAGTCCCTTGCAATTGCCGCTATGCGACGCCCCCAAGGAAATGCTGGCGGCAGGAATTGAACCCGCAACCTGCCGATTACAAATCGGATGCTCTACCAATTGAGCTACGCCAGCATATCCATAAAGATATAACAAAATCAGAGGTTTCACTCAATAAATTACTTCGTATTTTTTTGGGGATCTTGGGAGGTTTTGGGAGAGGTTTGTTGATCGGTGGTGTCTTGAGACTGTTTTCCTTCTAATGTTTTAGGAGGGTTTGGGGGAGGGACTTTTTTATGAAAGAGGGACTTTAGTGTATTAATTTTTGGAAGAGCGGTGTCCGGATTATCAATTTTTTGTGCTAAGAATTTTCCTCGCATCATCTTGGATTCACAACATTTTTTGAATTTTTTACCACTGCCGCAAGGACAAGGATCATTTCGTCCGACTTTTTGCATTAGTATCTCTAGTTAGAAGCATGAATTATATGAAAATTTTCACTAAAAGTCCATGAGAAATTTCTCATAGACTCTTTGCGAGAGGGAGAGTACAATTTACGGAAAAATATGTGTGTCATGAACGAGAAATCCGGAACTTTTTTACCCTTTTCCAAAGTGGGAAAAAAAATGGAAAGCCAGGTTCGAAAAGCGATGTTTGATTTGGATCTGGTGGAAGATCCCTCTATTGCAATAGCTTTAAGTGGGGGAAAAGATAGCCTTTCTTTGATGATTATGCTGCACGCTATTTCAGGAAAAGGTTTTCCGAAATTTTCACTTCATGCGATTCATGTAGAGGGAGAGAAAACCTGTGGGGGGAGCGTGAACCGTTCTTTCCTGAAAAATGTGTGTTCCTCTCTGAATATTCCGTTAATCCTTCAAAAGGCCCCGGTCATAGAAAATAACGAGTGTTACTATTGTTCTCGGATACGGCGAAAAATCATTTTTGATACAGCAAGAAAACTCAATGTATCGACAGTAGCTTTTGGACATCACCGTGATGATGCGATTCAAACTCTTCTTTTAAATCTTTATCATAAAGGGGAGTTTGCCTCTCTTTTGCCTAAAGTACCGATGATCCGATATAAGGTCACGATTATTCGCCCTTTGATCTACGTGGCAGAGAAGGATATTATAGAGTTTGCAAGGCAAAATAATTTTTTAGCGAATAGTGTTCAATGTCCTTTTGGACGGGATTCCAAGAGAAAAGAGGTGGAGCGGCTGATACAGCAGATGGAAAACAGTTTTCCGCATGTGCGGAAAAATCTCTTTCATGCCTCAGTAAATTATGGTTCAAAAAAGGCGTTGAACATATGATATTTCAAAAAAGATAATCTATGGAATTGAGCATTTTTCTGGCCTATTTTGCCTTTATTCTTCTCGTAACTTTTTTTAGTTATCGGAAACAAAAATCGGATACGCAGTTTGTCTTAGGCAATCGATCTTTGAATTTTTACTTAACCGCTCTTTCCGCTCATGCCAGTGACATGAGTAATTGGCTATTCATGGGATATCCCGCTTTGATTTTTACTACAGGATTATTTAATGCATGGGCGGCTGTAGGATTGGTGTTCTTTATGTTCCTCAATTGGCAGTTGATTGCTCCAAGGCTTCGAAGAGAGACCGAAGCGCTGCAGAGCCTCACCTTAAATACCTATTTTGAGCGGCGATTTAAGGATTCTTCCGGAGCGATTCGTATTGTCTCGGCCATCATGACCCTGGTGTTTTTTCTTTTCTATATCTCTGCAGGGCTTGTAGGGACAGGATATCTTGCAGAATCTCTTTTTGGCTTGCCCTATTGGGTTGGTATTACTTGCGGGCTTTTGTTTGTCGTTTTTTATCTTTTTTTGGGTGGATATGTCACTCTTGCCTGGATAGACCTCGTACAAGGCCTTTTTATCTTATTGGTACTTCTTTTTATTCCTTTTTATCTTATTCCCCATTGCGGAGGAATTTCCTCGATTTTCGAAGCTATAAAAATGCGCAATCTAACGACAACCCTTTTCCCAGATTTTCATAGGAAGACATTGATGGAGATTGTGCTTATTTCCTGCGGGTGGGGGTTAGGATATTTTGGGCAGCCGCATATCCTTACAAAATTTATGGGAATAAAAAAAATTGAGGAAATGCATAAGGCAAAATGGGTCGGTATTTCTTGGCAGTTTATTACCTTGGCCACAGCGACGATGATCGGTCTTATCGGTATCTATCTTTTTCCTCATAGTCTTGAAAATCCAGAGCTTGTTATTTTAGAAATTGTGAAACAGACGTTTTTCCCTCTTTTTTCCGTTATTGTTTTATGTGCAGTTTTGGCGGCAAGCACGAATGTCATGGCTGCGCAAATATTAGTGGTGGCTTCTAGTATTTCTGAAGATTTGTATCCTCGATTTGTTGCTAAAAAACCTTCCCATAAGGAGTTGTTGATTGTCTCTAAAATAAGCGTTGTTGGTGTTGGCCTCTGTGCTTTTGTCATAGCTCTTTTTAAGATTTCTACGATCTATCAACTGGTGTTTTATTCCTGGTCTGGGATAGGATCTTCTTTTGGTCCTTTAGTGCTTTTTTCTTTGTACTCTCAAAAAATTACTAAGCATGGGGCGATGGCAGGGATCCTTTCAGGAGGATGTATTGCAGGTATTTGGCCTTATATGAATAGATATTTGCCTTGGAATATTCCTTCTATGATGCCCGCTTTTTTAGTGAGTCTGTTTTTTATTTATATAGTTTCTTCTATCTCTTCAAACAACTTGAAAAAAACTAAAAATTTAAATAAATTATAGTTAAAATAATTAAGGGAAAATATGAAAAATCCATATATTTTGATCACGAATGATGATGGAATCCATGCTCCTGGAATCCTTACTCTAAGCACTTCTTTAAAAAAGGCTGAGTATGAATTTGCTATTGTGGCGCCTTCTTCTGAGAAATCGGGAGCGGGGGTTTCTACATCTATCAACAAGCCTTTGCACATTCATCCTTTCCCATGGCAAGATAAAATTCCTGCTTGGAGTGTGAATGGTACGCCTGCGGATTGTGTGAAGATGGCTATTAGCGTCATCTTGAAAAAAAAACCTGATTTGATTCTTTCTGGAATTAATAGGGGAGCAAATTCTGGGCGGAATATTTTCTACAGCGGAACGGTAGGAGGGATCATCGAAGGGACCCTTCGACAGATTCCCGGTATTGCATTCTCTATAGATGATTTTTATGAGCCTAGTTATGAAAAATTAGAAAAGTATATCCATCCAATCATTCAGTATTTTTTAAATAATCCTCTTCCTATCGGAACATTAGTTAATGTAACGTTTCCTCAAAGCTCTTTAGAGATCAAAGGATTTCGAATGGTTCGTCATGGTCAGGGATATTTAACGGAAAATCCTGTGCAACGCATTCATCCGGAGGGGAGACACTATTATTGGCTAGGAGGCAAATGGGCGGATGTTGTTGAGGAAGAAGATACGGATATAGCCTTGTTGAAACAGGGATATATTACTGTAGTTCCTATTCAGATTAATGAGTTAACTGATCATAAGATATTACAACAGCACAAAGATCCTTTTGAGGAAACCTTTAAAAAGATTTCCTAATAAAAACTCTATGATAGAAATTGTCTTTGTTTTTTTACTTTTTGAACTGAGAGGTCATTCCTTGTTTGCGTTTTTCTTCCGTTAGTTTGTTGATCACTTCCTCTTTCATTTCTGTTTCTTGAATTTTTTCTTCTGTTTTTTGTAGCTTTTTTTGTTGGGGATTAGGACTGGAAATTTTTCTACGCATAATGCCTCACTATTTTTGATTAATTGTCCGTCATTGTATGATAGAGCAATATTTTGTTAAATAAGGAGTATTCATCATGGGTGAAATTTTTTCGAAGATTTATCAGGCAGTGCAAAGAATTCCTCTTGGAGAAACCCGTACCTACGGAGAAATTGCAAAAATTGTAGGAACAACTCCCAGAATAGTGGGCTTTGCTCTTCATCAAAATCAAGATCCGGCTAAAATTCCCTGTCATCGAGTGGTATTTCAAAACGGTTGTTGCTCTTCTTCCTATGCCTTTGGAGGAAAAAGAGCTCAAGAAGAAAAATTACGAAAAGAAAAGATCACCAAGTGTCGAAATGAATCCGTTCTTCAAGATAACGGGAAATAGTTTCTTTTGTTTCTTCAGGATGACCGATGACGACGAGAGAAAAGGGAATAGCATTTTGAGGAATAGAAAGGAGTTCTTGGAGTCCCTTTATCCTTTCTTCTCTTGGATACACTCCGGTCCAAACAGCGCCTAAATGTAACGCATGGGCTGCAAGTAATAGGTTTTGGGTAGCGGCAGCACAGTCTTGAACCCAATATCCCGTAGAAATTTCCTTGTCGAGGTCTCCGCAAATAAGAATGGCTAATGGGGCTTCTTTGCACATTGCTGCATTGGGATTGAGAGCAGGAATTTTCTTCAAAAGTTCTTTTTTTTGGATCACAATAAATTGCCATGGTTGTTGGTTTCTGGCAGAAGGAGCGCTCATGGCTGCTTGTAACAGAGTTTTTATCTGTTCCCGGGAGATGCTTTTTGTGTTAAATTTCCGAATACTCCTTCGAGTAAAAATAGCCTGTAAAGTTTCCATAAATTTCTCCCATTAAATAGGACTATTTATATCGTAGAAGATCATTTTTTTCATCCCTATCCATGAAAAAATAGTAAGCGGAAAATGCAGAGTAGTGAAAAAACGTGATTTTTTTTCATGCTCTTCCTATAAGAGGGAAAGAAGCAATAGGAATGCTATGCGTCTTTTTTTTGGCTTTTCTGTCGAGGCACCATGGCCGGATTCTTTTCCATCCGGAAAGATTATTTTTCCGGAATTTCGTCATCTTACGGTCGCGTTTATCCCAGAGTATTCAGGAAAAGTGGAAGAATTAGTCTCTTTGGTTCCCTCTTTTCCTTTTTCCCTAGGAAAAGTAGGCTTGTTTCATCGATGTGTATTTTTACCTAAAAGGGAGATGCGTGTTGTTGCTTGGGAGGGAAGATGGCTTGACGGAGGAGAAGAAGTAACGGATTGGCAAAATAGGCTCATTGCAAAATTAGTCGAAAAAAAGATTATCGAAAACCTTCAGAGAGAGACTCTTTTTCATATGACGATATCCAGGGGAAAATTTAGTCCCATAGAATGGGAAAAAAGCTTTTTTCCCTTGCCGATGATGATTACCCATATACAGTTGTATGAAAGTCTGGGTAACTCTCATTATCGCATTTTGTGGAAACACCCCTTCATAAGACCTTTTGAAGGGAGGGAACATACGGCGGATATGGCCTATATTATTCGAGGAAGGGATTTGAAAGAAATTTTCCATCATGCTTTTATTGCCCTTGCTTTTTCTTTTCCTATGCTGAGTTCCTATTATAAACCAATGCCATCGAGAAGTTCTTTGGAGGAAATTATTATCGATTTGAACACTATTGTTGCTGATGTCGATAGAGAGATAGGTATCGGAATAAAAGCGGTGAGCTTTCATGGACAATTACAAAAGAAAAATGATAGGTTTTTTGAGTGGGAGATGGTCATAGATGTTTGATTTGCAAAAGAAAGGACCTTCCATGTACGAACTTCCTAAAACAGAGGGGATGCATGTACCCGGCTTAATTATCGCTACGGAAAAATTATTGCAAGAGAAGGATATAGAAAGACCGCTTGAACAAGTGAAGAATGTCGCATATCTTCCCGGAATTGTGGGATATAGTATTGCCATGCCCGATATTCATTGGGGATACGGATTTCCTATCGGAGGCGTGGCGGCTATGGACCTGGAGGAAGGTGTTATTAGTCCCGGTGGAGTAGGATATGATATTAATTGCGGTGTTCGATTGGCCCTTATACCGGAAATGTTCGACCACTTATCCGAAGAGACAAAAGAAAATCTGCTTAAAAGTATTTTTCGCAGAATTCCCTCTGGGATAGGTTCTGAAAGAAAACAGACAAAGCCTTTATCGGATAGCGACTATAAAAACATTGCCGAAAAAGGAGCTCGATGGTCGGTGGAACAAGGGTATGGTTTTTTAGAAGACCTTGAGCATATAGAGAGCAATGGGTGTATTTCAGGTGCTAACATTGAGAGTGTTTCTTCTCATGCAAAAGAAAGAGGGAAAAAACAGCTCGGTTCTGTGGGATCGGGAAACCATTTTATCGAGATAGGGAAAGTGCAAAAGATTTTTCTGCCGAAAATTGCGGCCTCATGGAATATCCTAGAGGGGCAGATGTATGTGTTGATCCATTCAGGATCTCGGGGTTTTGGACATCAGATATGTCAGGATACTTTAAATGATTTTATTAAAAAGGGTTTTGCTAGGGATCTTCCCGATAAACAGCTTGTTGCAGCTCCTTTACGTTCTGTTCACGCAAAAAAATATTTTGAAGCGATGGCATCTGCTGCAAATTTTGCTTTTAACAATCGTCAGCAGATGCTTCATTTAGTGAGAATTTCTGTAGAAGAGATCTTAAATATCAACAAAGAAAAAGTAGCTCTTCTTTACGATGTGTGTCATAACATTGCAAAATTCGAAGAACATAGGGTCGATGGGCAAATCAAGAAGCTTTGTGTGCATAGAAAAGGTGCCACCAGGGCTTTCGGCCCTGAGGCTAAAGAGCTGAATATGCTGTTTCAGAAAACAGGACAGCCTGTTCTTGTTCCTGGAGATATGGGATCTGCAAGTTATTTGCTCGCTGGACTCGGTAATCCCTTAACCTGGTCTAGCTGTTGCCACGGTGCTGGACGGATCCATAGTCGCATACAATCGATGAAGGCATGGAAAGGAAAAGATCTGCAATCTTTTATGCTGCAACAGGGGGTCCATGTCATGGCGACTTCGATGAACACCGTCGCAGAAGAAATGCCAGATGCTTATAAAAACGTTGATGAGGTGGTCCTTGCGGTACAAGAGGCTAAATTAGCACGCTCAGTTGCTCGTTTGCAACCTCATCTTGTGATTAAAGGGTAACCTTCATTCTTCCAAAAAATGTTTTAAATTTTTTTAAGCCATAAGAATAAAAAAGCTGGTGTATGGCTATGATTTTGAGACTTCGGTTCAAGAAATGAATGCACCGCTTAATTAAAAATTTAATTAGGTGTAGTGTAGATCCATGAAAACATCCAGATTAAATCACTTGTTTTAAAAACTAAAATAGAATATCTATTATTTCCAATAAAATTTGCTTATCAGAATAGAGGTAGTCTGTGTTGAAAAAAAATCTTATTTTTTTTATTTTTTTTGTTTCGGTTGTTTTTGCTCAGGATCCAGAGTCTAAGCAAGTTAATTTTTTGGATGATCCGACTGTTCCGTTGAGAACCGTAGCTGAAAATAATCTTGCTATTGCTTTTCTTACTAAAACACCTATTGTTCCGGGGCATGTATTAGTCTGCCCTAAAAGAATGGTCTCTAAAAGTATGGAACTTTCTTTTGATGAATGGAAAGCTATATTGGAACTCAAAACTATCATTTGTTCTCAACTTAAAAATGTTTTTAATGCTGAAGGATTTAATTTTGCTTGGAATGAAGGGAAAAATGCGGGTCAGAGTGTTCCTCATTTTCACTTACATATTTTACCACGCAAGGAAGGGGATGCAGGGGTATATCAATATGAACCTCGCGTCTTTTTATATCGTCCTGGCACAAGAGCAACTTCTCCACAAGAAGAATTGTCATCTTTGGCGAATATGCTGCGAAAAAACTCTATAAAAGTTCGAAAATAAAATCTTTTATAGATAAAAAATGTTATACATTTTTCCCTTAAAAAGGGAAAACAAGTTCTGGTTATTGAGGAGACGAATATATCTATGCTATTACAAAACGTGATTATACTGCATGAAAAATTAGGGTATTGTAGGGTAAATCTCGAATATTCATCAACGATCGATAAATGTACTATTGTTGATGAAAATCTTAAGGAATTTTGTGACGAAGATTTTTTTGTTACTCCAGGATTAGTGAATAGTCATCTTCATCCCAATCAATTGTTCGACAGGAGATTATTGGATGATCTTCATATCACTCGATTACTGGATAAAATGCATGCCTTATATCAAAAAACAGATCAAGATAGATATGTACAGGCAGTTCTTGTTTTAATGGAAGCTGTGAAGACTGGATCTACAACTATCTATTCTGTAGCTTCTAAGCCTCTTCCTGTCATACAAGCTTATAAAGATTTGGGAATAAAAGGAGCTGTGACTTGTTTTTTTAACGACAAGTGGGAAGGGCATGGCATAGCCCCGAAACAAGATAACTTTGCAAATATTGAAAAATCTTTCTCTGATTTTTATACACAAAAGACCGATGATATTGATATTCATATTGGAAGTGCCTCTGTAGAAAGTGCCTCAAATGATCTTTTGGTGTTATTGGATAATTTGGCGAAAAAATATAATACTAAAGTGAATATGCATATTAGTGAAGGCGCTGCTTCTGTTGCCTCTTGTTTTAAAAGTCGTAAAACTACTCCTGTTCGTTTGCTGGAAGAACTTAAGGTTCTTCATTCTTATTGGAATCTAATACATGCTGTGAGCATCGATGAAGAAGAGGTTAAAATTATTGCTAAAAATAATGCTTCTGTTATTCATTGTCCCGTAAGTAATGCAAAAACTGCCGCAGGTATAGCTCCTATAAAATGTTTATTAGAAAATAATGTGACAATTGCTTTGGGAACCGATGCATGTAGTAATAACAATACCAACAATATTTTTAATGAAGCTTATTTTGCTTCTCTCATTTTTTCTGCAATCAATCATGATGTGGATACTGTACAGTTACATGTTTTGTGGGATTGGGTTACAACGAACGGATATCGTATTTTAGGTAAAAAGCCAATAACGTATATTTGTGAAAAGCAACCCGCGGATATTCTTCTCTGGTCATTAAACTCGAGCACTTTTGTTCCTAGATGTTACAAAAACTTTTTGTCTACCCTTATATATAATGCTCCAGATACTAAGCCTCATACGGTAATTATTTCTGGAAAAAAAATTGTTGAAAATTATCGATTTCTTTCTGTTTCTGAAAACAGTATCAAAAAAGCTGTAGATATATGTGCTCAGAAAATTATCCTTAGCTAAAAGTTTTAAAATTTTTTCGATAAAATAGCTAATAACAACAAAGCGACAATATTCGTAATTTTTATCATGGGATTAATGGCAGGTCCTGCAGTATCTTTGTATGGATCTCCTACAGTGTCACCAGTCACAGCCGCTTTATGAGCTAAAGAACCTTTTCCTCCCAAATTGCCTTCCTCAATGTATTTTTTTGCATTGTCCCAAGCGCCTCCTCCACCTGTCATGGAAATAGCGACAAAAAGACCTGTAATAACCACGCCTAAAAGCATGGATCCTAGTGAGATGAGAGCAGGTTTTTGCCCAGCAACGGTATAGATAGCTCCATAAAGAATTATAGGAGAAAGAACCGGAAGTAAAGAAGGATAGATCATTTCTTTGATCGCAGCTTTGGTAAGAATATCAACAGCTCGACCATAATCAGGTTTCGCTTTTTCTGTCATGATCCCTGGTATTTCTTTGAACTGTCTTCTTACTTCTTGAACAATAGAAGCTGCTGCATGACTGACAGAAGTCATGCTAATAGATGCGAAGAGATAGGGGAGTAATCCTCCAATGAAAAGACCGATGACGACATAAGGATCTTGCAGGAAAAATTGCGTGTCTAGATCGGGAAAATAATAATCGAGATCTTCAAAAAAAGCAGCGAAAAGGACTAATGCAGCGAAACCGGCAGAGGCGATAGCATATCCTTTTGTGACAGCTTTTGTAGTATTGCCGACCGCATCTAAAGAATCCGTGATAGCACGTACATTAGCGGGAAGTTTTGCCATTTCGGCAATCCCGCCGGCGTTGTCTGTTACGGGGCCATAGGCATCTAGGGCAATGATCATTCCTGCAAGTGCTAGCATGCTAGTTGCTGCAATCGCTACTCCGAAAAGCTCTGCATTGAGATAAGAAAATAAAATTCCGGCAGAAATGATAATGATAGGTAAAGCGGTCGATTCTAAAGAAGTGGCTAATCCTTGTATGATATTGGTAGCATGTCCTGTTGTCGATGCTCGAGCAATGCGTTGTACCGGTCGGAATCGTGTGGAGGTATAATATTCTGTGATCCACATTAAAAGTCCTGTGACGACAAGACCTGTCAGTACGCAATAAAAAATATTTAATCCATTGAATTTTGTGTTGTCAATTGTATAGATAGGGGATTCCAATCCGATCCAATGTTGTGTGAAAAAGGCGATAGCAATGGCTGAAAGGATGGCCGAAGCTATAAAACCCTTATAGAGAGCCCCCATGATACTTTGTGATTTTCCTATGCGGACAAAAAAGGTTCCGATTAAAGAAGCGATAATACATAGAGCACCTATTCCCAGAGGATACAAGATCATCTTTGATTGAATGGGATCTTTAAAAAAAAGAGCTCCTAACAACATGCTTCCCACAATGGTAACTACATAGGTCTCAAAGAGGTCTGCAGCCATACCGGCACAGTCGCCTACGTTATCGCCTACGTTATCACTGATTACAGCAGGGTTTCTTGGATCATCTTCGGGAATTCCCGCTTCTAATTTTCCTACTAGATCTGCTCCAACATCCGCTCCTTTAGTGAAGATGCCTCCTCCTAACCGGGCAAAGATAGAAATGAGAGAAGCGCCAAAGCTTAATCCGACCAACGCTTCTAGAATAAGCCGGATAGGAACTTGGTAGTGTTGTAATATGAGATAATAAATCGTAATTCCTAGGATTGCTAGTCCTACAACAAGCATGCCCGTAATGGCTCCACTGCGAAAAGCAATGCTTAGAGCTGGCTGCAGTCCTTTTCGAGCAGCTTGTGCTGTTCGCACATTACCACGTACAGAAATATTCATTCCTATATATCCGGCAAGACCTGAAAGAACAGCGCCAATGGCAAAACCGCAAGCGACCAAAATACCAAGCAGCCAAAGGAGAATACAGAAGATGACCGCACCGACTATACTGATAATGGCATATTGACGATTTAAATAAGCTTTGGCCCCTTCTTGAATAGCTGTTGCAATTGCTTGCATTTTTTCATTTCCTTTGTCTTTAGCAAGAATCGATCGGATCATTAAAGCTCCATAAGATAATGCTGCTAGTCCGGAAAAAATAAGAAAGTTTTCAAGTCTCATGTAAAACACTCTTTTATTGTTGTTAAATGTTTAAGCTGATGTAGTGGAATACATCGTTCAAATTTATAATAGCTTGAAATAGGATAATATACACGATTTTTCTTGAGAAGAATTAATTTTTACAAGAAGTAAGATACAGAGTGGAAATGGGAGAATTGGGACCTCTATTTGCCTTGTATTGCACCATGGCAAGGCTTTGTGTGTCGAACCATATTTCTGCCGTCCAAAATTTGCTTTTTAGCCAATGATCGAGCGTTATCGTAATTTTTTGCGTTTTGTAATGTTTATGGTCTACGACAAGATCTTCTAAGGCCACCTTTTTGGCCACCATGTCATTAAGAGCCCCATCTTCTGGATGAAGGATATGAAAACGAAGTTCTTTTTCAGAAGAGCAGACAAAGGGAATAAGATCGAATTCAAAAATTTGGATCCAAGGCCTTTTTAAGGTATACATTTTTTTATGACAGCTCTTAGGGGAATTGAGGGAAACACAAAGTTTTTTCCCGTCGAAAGAGGCTTGTAACTTTCTGGAATGGTCATGGAGGGATTGATAAAGGTATTGTTGCAGGCGCATCTGAGGCGTATATTTAGCAATGGTGTTGTTTTGAATGCTTTTTCCATTGAAGGTCACGATTTTTGCATCAGGATTATAATCAATATCCCAATGGATTTTATCACTGAGAGTTCCGGTTGTTTTTTCTTCATAGGTCATTTCTTTATAGTAGAAATCTATAAAAGAAGAGGATGTCGCAGGAGATGCGGCATATGATCCCATAATGGAGAATAGAAAAGCATATAACAGGAAGTTCATAACTGTTATATAAATTTATTGAAAGATTAAGTGCTACTGTTTTTTTCACGAAGTTTTTGAATATAGGGCATGAGCATGATCACACTGCCAGATAAACAGAATAGAGAGCCGAGAATAAAGACAAAGAGAGGATTGATTCTATCACACAGAAACCCTCCTAAAAGGGGAGCAATCATTCCTCGAACAGCAATGACAAGGACATTGATACGACTATATTGCGAACTTTCTTCCTCAGCTGCAAAGATGGGGCCAGAGAGATGCCATACCAGAGAGCTTCCTCCTTGGGCAATGCCGTAGAGAAAATAGGCTAGAAAGAAGGCGCTAGTATAATAATATGATAGGCTGAGACAAAAAGGAAAAATTCCTGCGATAAAAAATACTATAGACGATAAAAGCGGAAGGGGAAGACGATTGAGGCCGCGTCGCCAAAGGGGAGAAAAAAGAACAAAACCGGTGCCTTTAAAAAGGGCTAGGGACAGGGCCAGGTCAAGATAGGATAAATGAGCGTATTTTTTGAAAAGGGGAATAGCGGGAAGGATAAACATAATGCCAAAACCGCTGGCCATAAAACCCCATTGAAAACGGGCAAAGTCTTTTCGCCTTTTTAAAAGAGCAATCCCTTCTTTCCAGGGAACCAGTATGTTGGACCAGGATAGTTTTTTTTCAAAAGTGATTTTGTCGTTTTGGGGAAATCCCTTCACAGGAATTTTTTTTTGAAGCAATATCCCTAAAATGCGCAAGAGGGCGGATCCTAAGAGCAGTATCTTCCATCCATGATGATGGAACAGCTTTCGATCTAAAAAAAATCCGATGATGCTACTGATGAAAATTCCTTCAAGATAACCGATGATGAGGCGATGAGAAAAAAATTTTTCTCGTAAGACTTTAGGAAGATTAATACGCAAGATTTCCATGAGAGCCGGTGTGCCGGCTCTATAAAAAAGAGTATACATCCCAGCAGAGAACAGCATGTACCAGATATTATCAAAGAAGAAAAAAAGAAGAAACGGCAGGGTCGATAAGATTTCTGCGGTGATGAGATTGGCGCGTAATTCATGTTGTTTTTGCGTTAAATTAGCGCTCCAGTAAAAGGAAAATAGAGAAACGACCGGACGAAGGGTGATTAACAACGAGATCTGGAAAGCTGAAGCATGCAGTTTTTCCTGTAGTAAAAAGGGCAATAAATTGTAGGCAATGAATAAAAAGGGCTCACTAAAAAAAATAGCTCCTAAAAGAGGCCATTTTGTGAGCTTGAGATACTTTTCTTCATTTTTTGTCGCGAGTGTGCTCATGCTTTTTTTCAAAAAAAAATTTAGGATTATTATACCACATCGTTCTTATTAGATGTTATTTGAAAATGCTCTATGAAGATTTTATAAAACATGAAGCATGTTCAATAAAAGTTTTTAACGAGATTGTTTCTTAGAAAGATTTATAAAAATCATAGAAAAATTTTTTGTAATGCAATATAATTAATGAAAAAATATTTTATGACGTTTGTGAAAATATCTTCTACAATGTATCAGCAACTGGAAAATACTGTAGCAGCGGGACAAAATTCTTCCCATATAAAGGCGGTTTTTACTATGCCCATAAGATATAGCGGGCAAACTCTTCGAGCAATAGCTAATATAGCTTTCGAAGTGTTGCAGATTCCCTTTTTGGATCTAAATAGAAAACTTTTTTCGTGGAATGATTTTTCTTTCCAAAAGCATTTGTATAAGAGAGTCATTCATATCACCGCCAATGTTGTTATTGTTGCCTTAAGTGCTTTAGGAATGATTCCTATGGCTTATCGCGCCTTAGAAAAAATTGTTGATCAATGCAAACCAAAAATAAAAACCGGTGGAGAATTCGTAAGCGGCTTTCAAATTGCAAATAGAACGCGTTCTCCTGGTATCAATGCGATCTTATATCAACCGCCTTTGGGAAAACGCGACCCTCATGCAGAATGCTCTTGGGATACCTTAAGGCAAGAAACAAATACAGGCGTTGGTCGCACTTGGGTTAAGCATCATGGGCAAAAGGGGCCAACGTGTGCTTGGTATGTGTTGAAAAGACACCTTCAGTATCCTGTAGGAAAAAATCCTCAAGATGAGAAAACAAAAAAATTACGGGAGTTTCAACAGAGATTTTCTCAAATGATCAAGGCGTTGAGTAAGCAAAAAAGTTTTGTTAAATGGATATCATCTCCTTTAATTCAAGAGCGATTAAAACAGGTTTCTCATGAGTCTTTACAAGAATTTAAGGAGCAGGGGTTGGAACAATTTTTTCTTGAGACATCATTAAAAGGTCAAGAGGGTGAGTTTGTTTTTCACAATAGCTCTACGGATCAAAGCTCCTTTGCCTATATACGAGATTCTTTTTTTGCATTTATGGACGCCTTTGAGAATAGCGTTCAATCGGAAAATTTACATGATTTTTTGGAACAAGAATATACGAACACTTTAAAACAAAAAGAAAAAGAGATTTATCAACAATTTCTTCCCGAAGACTCTTTATCTCAGACGACCCATGCCAATTGGCAAAACGAGGTCATAAAATATTTTTCTCAAGTAAATCAGTGCATAGTTTCTCACTTTAATATGTATACCTCCTTTGATCAGATTATACAAAAATTAGAAGAAAATGGACCTATGTACGTTTCAGGGAAATTTGCACCCGATCCAGAGCATGCATATTTTTTGCCTGAGTTGGTGAGACCTTTTATTAAGATAACTGAATCTTTTTTTCCTATGGTTGAATCTCAAGGCCATGCCCTTTTATTAGTAGGAGCGTTTAGAAATAGTACAAAGCCTTCTGAGCAATTATTGTTTTTCCTGGATCCTAATTTTCGCTTAAGAGAAAGAATGCCTATTTCCGTTTTGTCTTATGATCGATTTAAGAAAGGGCTTTTTTCATTTCAAGGTACCGGCATTCATGAAGTATATCATTTGCCTATAGAACAAAGACTTAAGTTTGGAGGACGGTTTTATAAGCATCCTTGTTTTTTGCAACGCCCATCATTGCAAACGCTTGAAGAAGCTCTCTAATCGGCTTTGTTGCGGCATCAATTCTGATCATTTTGTAATGTATTTGCAAAGATGGAATAGCATAAGTGACTTAGATTTTTGCTCTTTTTGGTTTTTTCGGGAGTTGTCTTGGTCTTATGGATCTCTTAGCCTCAAGCCATGAACGCATTGCTCAATTAAAAGTTTTTAATTTCTTAAACATGGCTAATTTTGTTCAGAGTGATAAAATTAATTCATCTGTTAAGAAAAGATAGTTTTTGGTTTTTTATTTATTTAGGTATATAGAAAGAAGAAAATAAAAAGAGATTGTATGAAAAAGTCATATCACATTACTACTTTTTCTCTAGTGATGATCACTTCTGCTTTTGTGATCGGTATAAGAAATCTTCCGACACTTGCAGAAACCGGTATTCATATCATATTCTTTACCTTCATTGCTTCTATAGGATGTTTATTGCCTATTGGATTTATATCAGCAGAACTCGCAACCGGATGGCCAAAGGAGGGAGGAGTATACCTTTGGGTTAAAGAAGCCTTTGGTGAGAGATGGGGATTTCTCTCTATTTATTTACAATGGATCCAGAATGTCGTTTGGTTTCCGGCAGCATTAGCCTTTTTTGCCAGTACTTTTTCTTATTCTTTTTTTCCGTCATGGGCGAACAATCCTCTTTACTTATTGGTCGTGATTCTGTGTGTTTTCTGGGGAACTACTTTTTTAAATCTTCGTGGGATGAAGACATCGAGCTGGATTAGCAGCTCTTGTGTGATTTTAGGAGTATTTCTTCCTGCCGCCGTGATCATTGTTCTTGCTGCGATCTATTTTTTTCTTGGAAAACCTCTTCAAATAAAGATGTATAACCATTTTTGGGAGTATTTACCTAGTCTGGGCCGAGTGAGCAATATGACGGTTTTATTGGGAGTCGTTTTTTCTCTTATCGGAGCGGAAGCTTCGGCGGTACATATAAAAGATGTCTCTAATCCCCAAAGAAAATATCCTATCGCTATTTTTTCTATGATTATTATCGCCATTATATTTAGTATCTTGGGAGCTCTTTCTATCTCGATTGTCATATCGCAGAAAGATATCAGTTTAATCTCCGGGGTCATGGAAGCTTTTGAAATTTTTCTGCGTCTTTTTCATCTTCAATGGCTTGTTCCTGTCATGTCTTTGCTGATCTCTTTTGGCATTTTGGGACAGATCAGTACCTGGATTGTAGGTCCTAGCAAAGGGATGCTTGTGAGTGCAAAAGATGGCAACATTCCTCCTTATTTCCAAATGGTGAGAAACGGAATGCCCTCTCGAATATTGTATTTTCAAGCATTTATCGTCACCTTTCTTTCTCTGTTTTTTTTCTTTATGCCGACGATTAATGCGGCCTATTGGATGTTAATTACTATGACGGCTATTTTATATATGTCGATGTATCTTTTGATGTATGCCGCTGTTGTAAAACTTCGATATACCCAGCCTCATGTGAAAAGAGGGTTTCAAGTCCCCGGGGGCAAGATCGGGTTATGGGCTATCACACTATGGGGTTCTTTTTTTTGTTGTGCAACCATATTTGTAGGCTTATTTCCTCCAAAACAGATTATTGCTACCGGTGTTTGGACGTATGAGATGACGCTTTTAGGAGGCCTTGTCGTTTTATTGGCAATTCCTTTTATCTTATTTCAGTTAAGCAAAAAGAGCTGGAAAAAGAAAGCTTCCTAGAAATAACAGGGTTATAAGGATGTGAAAAATAAGCAATGAGAGCCTTGGTGCGTACTTCTTTTTGTGAACTCTTTGATCACTTCGGGAATGATTTCTTGTTTTTTTTCTTTCATCCATAGAGGAGCTATTAGGTGCTGAGGATGCCCGTTGCCGGCAATGCGGTGAATGACACATTCTGAAGGCAGGTGTTCTATAAAATCGCATATTAAGGAAATAGAGGCGGAAAAAGAAAGCGGTTTCCATAGCCCTTGTTGATAATAGTCGGCTAAAGGAGTGTTTTTCATGGCCACTAGCACATGAATTTTCACGCCATCGAGAGCATATTGTGCCATAGCATCGGCTGTTTCTAGGATTTCCTGGCGGCCTTCCTCAGGCAGCCCAATGATAATATGCGCGCAAGTAGAAATAGTTCTTTTTTTAGAAAGTTCGAGAGCATGAACAAAGTCTGAAAAGTTTTCATGACGATTGATCTTTTGCAGTGTGGTATCATGGATTGTTTGCAGGCCATATTCGATGCAGACGTAAGGAAAGGTTTTTTGATAGCTGGCGATTAAATCGAGTTTTTCTTCGTCGACACAATCGGGTCGTGTCGCAATACTGATGCCCACAATATCGGGGTGGGTTTTTAGAGCGGTATCATATTTTTCCTGTAATACTTCTATAGGAGCATAGGTATTAGTAAATGATTGGAAATAAATAATGAATTTTTCTCCCTTATATCGTTGTTTGCGTACCGCAATGTTTTTGAGTATTTGCTCTTGTAAAGAGGTTCCCTCTTGATGAGTCCTGGAAGAAGACCCGCGTGCATCACAGAAAAGACAACCCCCGCTTGATTTCGTCCCGTCCCGATTGGGACAGTCAAAACCGGCATCCACAGAGATCTTATAAACGCGACAGCCGAAAAGATTTCGCATAGATTCGTGAAAACTGCGGTATAATGGCATAAATTGAGGATCTTTTTCAGAAAAAGATAGCATATCTAAAGAAGAAGATCTACAGGAGATTCTATAGCTTTCTATTAAAAAACTTTTTATAGTTTTTCCAATTAAAAGAGTATTTTTTGTTAAAGATATGGCAGGATTGATTCAAGCATCATGCTTTAGGCTTGAAAGGTCGTATCCAACAATTCTCTAGTAAGATAGATTCCCTGGTGTGGAAGCATTAAATCGACTTTATGGGTTGGAGTATTGTGTTTGACGATATGTGCTTTTGAACTTTTTTTGAGCTCATCAAAATATTTTTCTGTGTAGATGGCCGTGGCGATATTTCTTTCTAAAGAATTGGTTTTAAGATCATATTCGATCAGTTCCTCGAGATCGTCCTCAATTTGTCTAATAGAGACGATAGGGGCGGGATACTCGATAGCGCTTTCATATTTTGAAAGAGGAATACATAGAGGTTGTAAGAGATCGTCATGAAAGGACAACTCTATTTGTAACCCTCTTTTTTTCAGTTCTCTTTCTACAAAGTGAATGTTGGCTTCCCGAACCTTGGTTTTGATGAGGGCTTTCGAAGGAAATAAATCCATAAATTTTTGATAGCAAGAAGGATGGATATAAATAATATCGGTAGAGACACATTCATTTCCTCCATTTACCGTAATGGATTCTGCAATATCATCGATATATTTTTCGATAAGGGCATCTTTCCAGATAATCGTCATTCCCAATCCTGTGCCATAGCCGATTACTTTTCGTGCAGGTAATATTAATTTCTTTTTCATTTCTTCTATGCTTTTTTGCGTTCCGAAGAAGACATAATTCCAGTTTTTTGCAGATAAAAGCTGAAGGTAATCTTGTTCGCTACTAATGGATAGAATGGAGACAGCTTTTTTGAGAATGTTTAAGGATCGATCGTTAAAATCATCAACGGAACGATGAATGGCATTAATCAATTCTAAGGCGGTATAAGCTCCTGCTCCTCGATTACTAGGTCGGACAATAGCTGCATTTTGAGAGAGAAGGACTTGTGCTATGACAAATAAAGATTCTTGCTCGGAATTGCTGGGCAAAATGCATACGGTTGGGTTGGAAGAATGGTAGGCCACATGTTTTTCTGTAATCTTTTCATAATAAGAAGAAAGATTGCGGCACCAGTTTTTGGTTTTTTCCATGCTTTCTTGTAAAAATTCAAAGTCACTCCCTAATATTTGAGAGATCAGCTCCAAAGATGGATTAAAATACTGCATGGCATTTTCTAATACTTTAATGATTTTTTTTCGTTCTATAGCTTCAAGAAGAGGTTGGACAAGTGTTGCGTTTTTCATGGCACTAATTATGTTCCAATAGGTCGCGTTATAGGTGATGAGTTGATTTTCGATGATCATTTCTTGGTTTGTTGTGGAGGGTTCTCCCGCAATATAATTAGGTATCTTTTTCATAAGGATTAATCTGCCTCGCAACCGTATACTGATTTTGCTTTTACGTCTTCTATGCGGGTAATTTCGTGTATTATGGGGGAATTACGGCCGCATTGGCATACCCCTTCCGTCAGCAGGGCAGAGTCTCCGTTTCGGTAATTGATCAGGACGGTACCGGTATAATCGTTAAAGCCTGTTTTTGAGACGAGCAAATAGCCTCTTTCCATATTTTTAGCGATACCGGTAGGGGTTTTCAAAAGAGTTAGAATAGGATTGTAATCAAGATGAAAGGAATGATCCAGATAAGGGCAGGTTGTCCCTACAGGAGCCGCTTCTGTTGATCCGTAAATTCCTTTAATATAAGGGATCTTCATCGTGTTTTTCATGTAATCTAAGAGTTCAGGGTCCATTGGCGCACTAGACCAGAAAACGGCTTCAATGGGAAGAATAGGAGATTTCTTAGGAAGATGATGAAAAATATGAGCAGCATCATATTCAAAAAAGGTAGAAAGGGAAAGCCCTTTATGTAGAACACCTCCGGGAGGCCCTAGGATAGCATTTAAAGAGCCATTTAAAAAAAAATTATAATTGGGCTCAATAGCATTTTTTGTGCTGATGCGATCAAAAAATTCCATACCTAAAAGTTCAAAAGAAGGTCGAAAGAAATGATTGGTAATATGATCTCCATGATAGAGTCCTAGAATTTTTAGTGTTGTAAAGGTATTGGGACGATCATGATAGTCAAAGGCAATAGAGCGTGCGGTTGTTTTGGCTATGATATTGATATCCTCTTTGGTAAAGCACATAACAATGGGGTCGGTGGTTGTTCCTCCTGTGGCTTTGTTCATTTTTATTTTTTGAGGGTTTTCCGGAAGAAAGATTGTATGTTTATTATGGGTGAGATGGTGCCTTGTGGTTTCTGGAATCACATGAGCAAATTCATCTAGGGAACGAATATTTTGAATATCAATATCTTGTAACTTTTGATAATACTTTTGATAAAAGGGAACATTTTTTTTAGCAAATAGCGTGGTTTCAATTGCCTGTTCCAATAAAAGAGCGTTTCTTTGTTGAGGATCCATAGTATCCCAAGGAACATTAGAGTAATTATCCATATAAGTTTGCTTTTAACTTTATAATTAAACTATTTAAATTAATTTTTCAACTAATTTATACATAAAATGTTTTTATTGTTAATTAATTACGTTAATTGCGGGTTTTTTTGATTCTAGCGTTTCTGTGAAAAAGGACAATATCCCAAATGACTAAGACAGCATTGAGATAATATAGATAAATGACAAAATCATACTGGATGAGAATTTTATGTGTAATTCCGGAAAGATATCCGAGAAAAATGATATATAAGAAAACAACATTTTTTCCTTGATTGGATTGGGATTTCCAGGAAGTGTAAACAGAAAAGGGCCATGCCGCACCAAAACACACCAGCATGACTGCTTCAAAAATCATCTTCTTTTCCTTGGAACTGTTTTGCCTGGAATATTATTTCCCTATATATATGCTGTATATAGGGAGAAGAAATTTTTGTGAAAATTTTTTTTTCTCTTTCAAGATCTTCGGCTTGTTTTTTGAATTTTGAAGTTTTTTTGCACAAAATAAAACGTTTTGCCAGTAATTGTATAATCTCGTCATCGAGTTGATCGATTTGGCTGCGAATATTCTCAAGAGTTTCGTTCATTTGCTTTTGGGGTTATTAGATAGATTTCATCATTTTTTTTCACAGGATTTTTACAGGGAAACGTAACAACGGATCCTTGCTGTGGTTCGATAGTTTCATGATGTTGTATAGAAGTAATCAGCTCTTCTACTACGCCTGTTTTAGGGCCGGAAATGATCACTAGCTTTCCTTTTTGAAGAACAGAACCTTGTATAAGGCATTCTGCGATTTTTTTTTGGGGAAAATAATGAAGGACTTTTCCTGCATAGCTTTTTTTATGGGTTGCTTGAGAGCCGTAAGAGCCGCTCCACATTTCTTCGCTTTTAAGTCCTAGGTAATATCCTCCTTCCCAAAAAGCGCGGTTATAGACCTCTTTCAGCTTTTTTTGCCAGGTTTCTATCTTGTCTGGAGTGAATCCTTTATGGAGGATGCTCATTAAGGCTTCTTTATATACCTGTGTTACGGTTTTTACATATTCGGGAGATTTTCCGCGTCCTTCGATTTTTAGAATCGATACTCCCGTATGAACCAACCGATCTAGGATAGCAATAGTACAAAGATCTTTCGGAGACATAATATATTGATTATCTATGATTAATTCTTTTCCGGTTTCCTCTTCTTTTACGAGATATTTTCTTCTGCAAGCTTGAAGGCATTGTCCTCGATTGGCGGAATGATTATATTGAGCTAGACTCATGTAACACTTACCGGAGATGGCTACACAAAGAGCTCCGTGAATGAACACTTCAATCTTGATAAGCTCTCCAGAAGGACCTGTGATTTTTTTTTCTTGAATGTCTGAACAGATTTTTTGGATCTGTTCTAAGGAAAGTTCTCTAGCAAGAACCATCACATCGGCGTAATTAGAAAAAAAAGCTACTTCTTCACTGTTTGTAATATTCATTTGTGTGGATAAATGGACAGGAATGCCTAAAGAATGAGCATAGAGAATCACCGAAAAATCTGAGGCAATAAGGCCATCTATTTGTCCCTTTTTAGCTTCGTCACAGATTCTTTTCATTAGGGGGAGGTCTTCATTATAAATAATAGAATTAAGCGCAAGATAACACTTTTTTTGTCGATTATGGCAGAGAGACGTAATAGATGGAATGTCGTCGATAGAAAAATGTTTTGCAGCGCCAATCCGCATGTTCAAAGCATCTACCCCAAAGTATACTGAATCGGCACCACCATCTAACGCCGCTTGAAGAGTAGTATGATTGGATATAGGTGCTGTAATTTGAGGAAGAGAAGAGATTGGATTCATAAAAAAAGTTTATATAACTCATTGATTTTTTGGAATATAAATATACATTTCTGGGACAAGCTTATTAAAAATAATTTTATAGATTCTCTTATCATCAATAGAATCGGAAGAAAATACCCGTTATAACTCTTTCAAGGATCAAGAAAAAAGATTAGATCACGAAGTTTTAATATATTAAAACCCAGAGAGTTGAGAGTCGTTTCTCGAGAGCTCTTCGAACAGTGTTATTTCCAAAAAATGGTAATGCAAAAAAGAAATGAAAGGATATAATTACTGTTGAATAAGCAATCAACACAAGGAATCCTTTATTCCTCCCTTTTGCTATCTATTCCATCAAGTTGCGAATATTATTTGTTTTGTCTTTTTTTGTATTTCATCTTTTTTTATTTTGCAAAATCGTTTTTTAGAGGATTTTTTTTTGTTTAGAGAGAAGAAAAATGATGAGGAGAATCGTTTTTTTATAGGGAAAGGAATAGAGGAACTCTTTGAGTTGCATAGGAAGCATAGAATATTATGTTTATAATAGAACCGTTGGTTTTTGAAAAAGAGACTCAGTGCATTTTAGAAGCGATGAGTCATAATATGCTTTTTCAAACAACCTATTTTTCGAAAGCGATTCCTCAGATGTGTGTTGTTAATGATGGTGCCACAATAGTATGTACGCGCATAGATGATGATAATCATAATCTTGTGATGAATATCCGCTTTACGGAAGAAAACTTTTTAAGAAAAATCGCTGCAACTATTGAGATTTTTACACAATTGAATCTCCCTTTTTATTGGTGGATCGGTCCTTTAGATACTCCCTATAATTTACGAGAAGGTTTGCTCTATTACGGATTAGAACCTAGGGCTTATGATTATGCGATGTATTTGAATCTGGCTTGCCACCATCCTTGTCCCGTAGACCATCTTCACATTAAAAGAGTTTTGGCGCCGGAAGATATGAAAGTATTTTGTTCTCTTTTGACCTATATGGGATTTCATGAACGCATTTTCGATATGGTCTACAGTCATATTCCTCCTTATATGTACCAAGAGGGGACGCCCTATGAACTATATATTGGATATGTCAATGATAAACCGGTTACGGCCGGAGTATTGGTTTTTCATGCAAATGTGTGCGGTATTTACTATATAGTAACCGATCCGAAAGAGAGAAAAAAGGGATATGCGACCGAAATGATTCAGTTTCTGTTGAATCGTGCCGATCAAAAAAAAGGCCAAATTGTAGTGTTGCAAGCTTCGGAGGCCGGAAAGAGAATTTATGAGAAAATGGGCTTTACCCATATAGGTGTTTTTGAGGAATTTTATTTGTCAGAACAGTTCAAAAGCTCTTTTTCGTTTTATAAAAAATCAAAAATTATCGCAAATCACATCGCATAACATGTTTTTGAGCTATATTTTGAAAATGTTTCATTTCTGGATCAGAGAAGCTGCGAAGTGTTTGAAATTTTGTGTGAAGAGCATTGGCTGGTTGAAATTTTTGTAAGATGTAAAGAGATGCGTTGGCAATCAGCAGCGCCATTTTTTCAATATCCTGCTCGTCATGAAGCGTTGGAACAAGAGTGGTTCGAAATTCATAGGGAATGGATGCGTGCATGATATGATTGATGCTTTTTTCAATATTTTGAGTTTTGATTTGCATATTCACTGTTTGTGAATATTTTTCCAGAGGAGCTTTTATATCCATAGCGATGTAATCGATTAAAGAAGCTTCTAATAGTTTTTGTATAACAGAGGGATGATTTCCATTGGTATCGAGTTTGATGGAAAAGCCCATTTCTTGAATTTTTTTCAAAAAAGAGGGTAACTGAGGAAAGAGGGTGGGTTCTCCACCCGATATGACGATTCCATCGAGCTTTCCTCTTCTTTTTTCTAAAAATCGGAGAATGTCCTCTTCTTGTTGTAAAGAGGTAAAAGCTTTGGGATCAACCAAAGAAGGATTATGGCAAAAGGGACAGCGAAAGGAGCATCCTTGCACAAAAAGCACGCATGCTACTTTCGCCGGGTAATCTATTAGAGAAAACTTCTGTAATCCGCCAAATTTCATAAAAAATTATACTAGGAGTTATAGACTTTTCTCAGTTGAAATTCCGATTGTTTCCCATCGTTCCATTGATCCACAGGGCGATAATATCCCACCACTCGCGAATATATTTCACAGGTATTATTGCAAGTAGGACAAGTGGCATGTTCGCCGGCAATATAACCATGGTTGGAACAGATGCTGAAAGTTGGTGTGATTGATAAATAGGGAAGTTCGTATTTTTCGAAAACCCTTTTGATCAAATTTTTCACATTATCGGGATGACTAATTTTTTCTCCCAAGAAAGCGTGGAGTACCGTACCTCCTGTATATTTTTTTTGTAAGGAATCCTGATGGTCTAAGGCTTCGATCAAATCATCGGTATAATTGACGGGAAGTAGAGAAGAATTCGTATAGAAAGGATTGGATCCCTTTTTAATCAGATCTTCATTGGCGACAATAATATCCGGATAATGTTTTTTATCGAGTAGAGCAAGACGATAAGAAGTTCCTTCGGCAGGTGTTGCTTCCAAATTATAGTTGTTCTGTGTTTCATTTTGAAAAACAGTCAGTTTTTCTCTCATAAAATCTAGTACTTCCATCGAAAATTGTTTTCCTTCCTCAGTAGCAATAGAGGTTTTTAGGAAGTTCAGACAGGCTTCATTCATACCGCATATGCCGATGGTAGAAAAGTGGTTCTTCCAATAGACTCCAAAGCGTTCATAGATATTGCGAAGATAATACTTGGAGTATGGATATAAACCTCCTTCTGTCTGCTTTTCAAGGACCTTACGCTTGATTTCAAGACTTTCTTTAGCGAGGTCCATAAGATGGGAAAGTCTGTTAAAAAAGTCAGTTTTATTTTCTGCTAAATAACCAAGTCTTGGAAGATTGAGAGTTACAACTCCGACAGAACCTGTCAGAGGATTCGAGCCGAATAGACCTCCTCCACGACTGGCAAGCTGTGTCGTATCCAGACGTAGTCGGCAACACATGGAACGGGTATCTTCCGGATTCATATCGGAATTAATGAAATTGGCAAAATAAGGAATTCCATATTTTCCTGTGACTTCCCAGAGCTTTTTATAATTAGGATTATGCCACTCAAAGTCTTTGGTCATATTGTAAGTAGGAATAGGGAAGGTGAATATGCGACCTTTCGCATCACCGGAAATCATCACTTCTAAAAAAGCCTCGTTGAGCATGTCCATTTCTTTTTGGAATTCTCCGTAGGTCTTTTCTTGAGGTTCTCCCCCAATAATAACAGGAGTGTCTTTGAATAATGAAGAAGGTTTAAGATCCATTGTAATATTAGTGAAAGGGGTCTGAAATCCTACGCGCGTAGGTACATTAATATTGAAAATAAACTCTTGCATCGCTTGCTTCACTTGAGGATAAGTGAGTTGATCATAGTAGATAAAAGGAGCCATTAATGTATCAAAATTGGAAAATGCTTGTGCGCCGGCCGCTTCTCCTTGAAGGGTATAGAAGAAGTTGACAATTTGTCCTAATGCAGATCGGAAATGTTTTGGAGGAGCACTTTGTATTTTTCCAGCGACTCCTTGAAAACCTACCGTGAGAAGGTCTTTTAAGTCCCATCCTACACAGTATACAGCAAGATGTCCCAAATCGTGGAGGTGAAAATCTCCTTCGACATGAGCCTTTTTAATGGGTGGGGGATAAATTCGATTCAGCCAGTAGAGCTTGCTGGTTTCAGAAGATATATAATTATGCAATCCTTGTAAAGAATAGCTCATATTGCTGTTTTCTTTGACCTGCCAATCTAGCTTGCCAAGGTATTGTTCGATAAGATCCATCCCTCCTTGTGATGCGATTTCTCGAATTTGTGCATGTTGTTCTCTATAGATAATATAAGCTTTGGCCGTTTTCTTAAAAGTAGATGAGATTAATACTTCTTCGACGAGATCCTGAATATCTTCCACCGATAAAATCTCATCTTCTTTAATCTGTTTAGCGAGTTGTAAGACCCGAATGGTTAATGTTTTGGCAACCCCTTCATCATATTCACCGCTTTCTTTTCCAGCTTTGGCTAAGGCGTTGATAATTTTTTTAGCATCAAAAGGAACAATAGTTCCATTTCTCTTTTTGATTTTTGAGAGGATTCCCAAATGGTTCTCTGTCTGGTTCATATTTTTTTACCTCATCTTTTTTAAGATACAATATATTGTGTTTTAATCTTTTTAATTCTACTACATATAGATTTTTGAATTTTTTTTCTACAATTTTTTTTTACTCTTTTTCAGAAAACTTTTTTAGTGCTGATAACTGAGCGGGTTGTGATTTTCAATTTGCGATAAAAGGAAAAAAAAGATATCCCTATAAAAGAAAAATGGAGGGGTATTATGGGCGAACAAGGAAAAAAAATTGTTGCATTAGATATTGCTCAATTGCTGAATCTTCTGAATAAGGCTTTGGCGGACGAATGGTTAGCTTATTACCAATATTGGATAGGAGCTCAAGTCGTTGAAGGCCGTCTAGGGTCAATTGTGCAAAAGGAACTAGAAGAACATGCTGAAGAAGAATTGAAACATGCAAAAATGTTGGTGAAAAGAATTATTGAGTTAGGAGGCTCTCCAGTAAACCATCCTAAACAATGGATCGAAATAGCGAATTGTCGTTATGATGCGCCAAATGATGTTTCTGTAGAAGCCATTCTAAAACAAAATATCTCAGGGGAGCGGTGTGCTATTGCTGTGTATCAAAAACTGTTAGATTTTACTCATACAAAAGATCCGATTACCTATGATATGGCACTGGAAATCTTGAAAGAAGAAGTGGAACATGAAGAAGATTTGGAAAATCTTCTTATTCCTTAATACTCGATATCAAATAGAATTGAATTAGGTATTAATCGGGAAGCCAAGCCTTGCAAGCAAAAAACGAATAATTAAAACAGGGTGACAAAGGCAATTTTTGAAAAATGCAAGATAGTTAATTTGATGAAGCCTTTTGTAAATCACTGTAGGAATATTTTTCTTTCCATCATCAATCCATTCTTTATAAGGCGGGGGCAAATAGTGGGGAAGAGAATTGAGAGGGAAGAATTTTATTTCTTTTACTTCTTCGTTTTCCAAAGTATGTTCCTCAGGGGGAACGGAACATTCAAAAAGATAGGTATATCGAGCCAATCGATTAATGGGAGCATATTCTCCTACTTTGCGAATTAAGGTAGGAGAAGTATAGCCTGTTTCTTCTTGAATTTCTCGTAAAATGGCTTCTTCCGGAGATTCATTTTTTTCTATGCCTCCTCCGGGTAATACCCATACGGGAACATCCCTACGTTTAATAAGTAAAATTTTCGTTCTATCATGAGAGAATATAGTAGTGGCCACACTTTTATCTAACATACAAATTGCTCAAAACAACTAAGTATAGTACAGTTTTTTTTTGTTGAAAATCGTTTTTTACATGCATTCTTATATCAAAATTATTTTTTTGTTTTCGTTTCTTCTAATGGTTTCCTGTTATAAAAATAACCTATATGTGCAACAACAGAAAATGGATAAGGATTTTTTGGCGAGTACTTATGTGAAAACTCCTGATCCTCGTCAGGAAAACCCTCCTCATGGCGAAAGATTGGTGATCAATTGGGATTTTTCTTTTGATGATTTTCAAAAAAAATTAACTCTTCTTCTTAAAGTGCTATATTGGAATAACCTTCAAGAATCGTTTTTTTATCCTATTGAGAGAATACGAGATTATAAAACTTTTTATTTTGATCATGCAAAAGATCAACGAATATTGACCTATATTATTGAAATTATCACAGAAGAGGGAGAGATCATTCGAACCTGGCAACATCAACTGTGGACAAAACTTATTTCTTTTGATAAAAAATCATCAGCCCATAATATCAGTTTTTCCGTAGAAGACCAGCCTAAACAAGGATCTGTTAGCGAAAGACCCCAGCGGATGGAAGAGGAGTGATTTTGTTTTCCTTCTAGGATATTGCTTTCTAACATGATCCCTTTAATGGGATAGCTGGGATAATGAACCATTGTTTTGATAGTGTGTAGAAAGCATTTCTTTTGCTTTTCGAGATCTTTGTGGGAATTGCCATGTGCACAGTCTATAGCAAGAGGAGATTCTATATTCATTTTTTTCATGGTTTCCATCGTTTTTTCTATGGAATGAGGATCATAATTTGTTTTTGTATTTCCTCCTCGCAAAACAATATGCGTAAAGGGATTGCCTGAAGAACGGGTTTTTACAAGCTCTCCAGATGAGTTCATCGAAAGAAATGTATGGTTTTCCCGACTTGTTTCTACAGCGTCTAATGCTGTTTCAATAGTTCCATCCAGAGAATTTTTAAAACCGATAGGTATGTTTAGAGAAGAAGCGATAAGACGATGGATTTGTGAACATACCGTACGAGCGCCAATAAAACCCCATGTTATCATATCGTCTAGATAGGGAATAAAATAAGGAGAGACAAATTCCATACAACAAGGGAGGCCTATGCGAGTGATTTGCAACAATAAACTGCGTGCTTGGAGAAGACCCTCTTCCATAGCGTCAGATCCATCGAGATAAGGATCGTATAAAAACCCTTTCCAACTTTTTTTGGTTCTGGCTTTTTCCGGATAAAATCGAAGAATAATGAAAAAATTCTTTACTCTTTTTTGAAGAGAAAACAGTTTTTGAGCATAGAGAAAAAAACTGTTGGTATCATGAATGGAACAAGGCCCTACAAATAAAATGGTTTTTTTGTTTTCCGTAAAGAAATGACTTTGTGCCTTACAGCGAAAGGCATGGATTTTTAGAGAATCATTTTGGGGGAGTGGTAAAACTTTTTTGATGATATCTGGAGCAGGAAATTTTTTTTCTTCAACAGATTGAAATATCATGTATATTTTTTCCTTTATAGAAAGCAAATCTTCAATAATCAAAACGAATTCAACGAATAGATATTATATACAAGTAAGATAAAAAGTCGCGGATAATTTTGAGAATGTTTTGAGAAATATTTTTTTTGTAATAAAACATTTTTTTCTCAATTATTAAAACAATGTCTTAATAACAGGATTTCTATGAAATGAGGAATAGAAATTAAGGCCGACAATAATCAGAAAAAATCGTATGCTATTCCAATAGAGCACTAAAAGTTTGATCGGTTTTTAGGGAAGAAAATAATATGAATATACTAACGTATTTAGATAAAATCCTATGGCAGAATTTTTTGATATATTTTCTTCTGTTTGTTGGTATTTTTTTGACAGTCCGACTGAAAGGAATGCAATTTCGTTATCTTCCCTACGCATTACGATTAGCTTTTTCTCGTCATGATAATCAGGCTCAAGGAGATATTAGTCAGTTTCAGTCTTTGATGACGGCCTTGGCGGCAACAATTGGCATTGGTAGTATAGCCGGGATGGCAACGGCCGTTGTTGGAGGAGGTTTTGGTGCCATTTTTTGGATGTGGGTGGTGGCTTTTATTGGGATGGCGACTAAATATGCTGAAGCGATATTAGCCGTTAAATATCGTTCTCTTGACAAAAGGGAGCAAATGTGCGGCGGACCAATGTATTATATTGAAAAAGGTCTTCGATGGAAATGGCTTGCGATATTTTTCTCTCTTTTTGGCGTTTTTGCAACCTTTGGAGGGGGGAATCTTATTCAATCCCAATCGATATCTGATGCTATGCAGGATCTTTTTCATTTTCCCTCATTAGGGACGGGGATTCTTTTAACCCTTTTGAGCGGATGTGTCATTATCGGAGGAATTAAAAGTTTAGGAAAAATTAATGCTTTTTTAGTACCCATTATGGCTCTTTTTTATGTTTTGGGAGGTCTTGTCATTCTCTTTATGCGCTGCGATCATATTATTCCGACTTTTAGTCTTATTTTTAAGGAGGCTTTTACGGGTAGGGCAATGGCAGGTGGTTTTTTGGGATCGGGAATGATGATGGCTTTGCAGATGGGAATAGCCCGTGGAATTTCTTCTAATGAAGCAGGGTTAGGGAGTTCTCCGATAGCAGCAGCGGCAGCAAAGACAGATGTCCCAGGACGGCAAGCGCTTATTTCCATGTCCGGAGTATTTTTATCCAGTTTTATCGTATGTACCATTACGGTCTTAGTGCTAGGCGTAACCAGCGGCAATGGAACTTGGGAAAGGAATGGAATAGCTCTTAATGGGGCTCCTTTAGTGATGCATGCCTTTCAATCCGTTCTTCCTGGAGGTAACTTTATTGTAGCAACGGGGTTGGTATTGTTCGGTTTTTCTACGATTCTTGGATGGTCTTATTATGGTGAAAAGTGTTTTGAGTATCTTTTTGGGGAAAGATATATCTTTTTCTATCGCATGGTCTTTTTATCATTTGTGTTTTTAGGATCGTTGCTTACAGTAGATGTCGTTTGGCCTTTTGCCGATATTATGAACGGTTTGATGGCGTTGCCTAATTTGTTGGCCCTTCTTTTCCTGTCCGGAGTCGTATCTACTGAGAATAAAATGTTTTTTGCCTTGGTGAAGAGGGAAAAAAGAAGAGAAAAAAGTCCTCTATCATCATGACTTTTTGAAGATTCACCTTGTCATTCTTTTAGAATTTAGAATACAGATAGAACAAGACTCATTAATGGTTGAATTTTTCTAATTTTTGAAGGATTTCTTGGAGAGAAGAGCGGGTATCGTGAAGCATATTTTCCATCTTTTGAACCACTTCCTTTGGAGCTTTGGCGATAAATTCGCTTTGCGATAGTTTTTGTTGCGTGGCAGAAAGGAGTTTTTCTAATTTTTCTCTTTCTTTTTCAAGACGATTTTTTTCCAAAGCAATCAATTCTTGTGGGAGAGGAATGGAAATTTTGACTCCATCGACAAGAGCGCTGGAACTGTGAAGAATAGAGGGTTTTTCGGAAAAAAAGATGTTTTCTGTGCTTACCTGGGAATGGATCATATAAATATTTTTTTGAAGAAAAGATCTTTGAAGCTCTGGTAATGAAAAATAGATATCAGTTTTTACATTTAATGCAATGCGCATTTCTCCACGAATGTTTCTGATGGTATAGATGATAGCATCCATTTTCTGAAAATCAAGTTCCGCAGCATCGTCGATATCTTCAAGAATGGGTTTCGGAAAAGGGGCAATGATGCATGCTGGAGCATGTAGTGCTTCTAGAGTTTTTTTTGTATAGATATCAGCATTCTGTAAGGCTGTTGCATTGCCGAATGTTTTATGAAGATAAGAAAATAATTCTTCCGTGATAAAGGGCGCGATAGGATGTAGCATGCGGATAATGTCGCCAAGAAGAATCAATAAAAGTTTTTGTTTGTTTGTTCGGTCAGGGTCTTTTCCTATTTTTCCATATAGGAAAGGTTTGACGATCTCTAAATATTTTGAGCAAAAATCGTTCCAGAAAAAATCATAAGCCGTAACAGCAGCTTTATCGAAAGAATAATTCTCGAAGAAAGTATGCATATTGCAAAGTTGTCGATTGATACGGGAAAGGATCCAGCGATCCTCCAGGGTAAGCATCGACTTGTTAAGACCGCGGCGCATCTCTTCGGCTGTGAGTGGATTTTCTCCTAAAATATTGAGTAGAACAAAACGGGCTCCATTCCATATCTTATTCGTGAAATTTTTATATTCGTCAAACCGTCTTCTATCTAAATCAATTTGACGAGAAAAAGTGGCGCAAGAACAAAGTGCCATCCTCATTGCATCCGTGCCATATTCTTTGCTAATTTCTAAAGGGTCGATGATATTTCCTTTGGATTTAGACATTTTTTCCCAGCGGGAAAATAATCCTTCAGGAAGAGCGGATATTGCATCAAGCTTGTTCTTTTCTTCAGGGGAGACGTAAGTGATAGAACCGTCATTTTCTTGTCTCCAATACGATTTTCCGTAGATAAGCCCATGGATAAATGTCGATGTAAAAGGTACTTGATGAGAAAGATATTTACCGACAAAGATCATGCGAGCTACCCAAAAAAAGAGAATGTCAAAACCAGTGATGAGCGTAGAAGTCGGATAAAATTTTTGTAGATCCTTTGTCTGATGAGGCCATCCGAGAGTTGTTAAAGGCCATAGAGCAGATGAAAACCATGTGTCTAATACATCTTCGTCCTGAATCCATTGATCCGGATTTTTTTGTGCTTCCAAAGGAAGATCATTCCCATCATGGCATATCATTTGAGAAGGATCGTCTTTATGATACCAGATAGGGATACGATGCCCCCACCATAGTTGCCGAGAAATGCACCAATCTCGTAAATTTTCAATCCAATAAAAATAATTTTCTTCAAAATTTTTAGGAATCAGGTGTACTTCTTTCTTTTGAACCGCATCTATTAAGAGATGCTTAAAGGGTTCCATCCTAACAAACCATTGTTTCGAAAGAAAAGGTTCTATAATGGCTTTAGAACGGTAAGAAAGCCCTATGCGTAGTTTATAAGGTTCTTTTTTTTCTAAAAGCCCCAGCTGTTTCATTTTTGTTGCGACAGCTTGACGAGCTTCTAGCATCGTGAGATTGGTAAATTCAGGAGCTTTTTCATTAATGCGGCCATCAGGAGTCATTATATTAATGATCGGTAAATTGTGTCGTAATGCCACTTGATAATCGTTATGATCATGAGCCGGAGTTATTTTAACAGCCCCGGTGCCAAATGAAGGATCAACAAAATGATCTTCAAGAATCGGAATGACTCTGTTGGTTAATGGCAATCGGACTTTTTTTCCTATCAGAGAAGAATATCTTTCGTCACGAGGAGATACGGCTATTGCCGTGTCTCCTAAAAGGGTTTCAGGACGGGTTGTCGCTATCACGATATGTCCTTCTTGATCTGCAAAGGGATAACGAAAATACCATAAAAAAGAGTCGATTTCTTCATGTTCGACTTCATCATCGGCTAGAGCTGTTTGAGTTACAGGATCCCAGTTGACGAGATAGTCTCCGCGATAAATGAGACCGTCATCAAACATTTTTTTAAAAAGAGTTCGTACAGCGGTGTTGCTTTCATTGTCCATGGTGAATCGGAGACGACTCCAATCACAGGAACATCCTAGTTTTTTGATTTGTTCGATAATTCGGTGCTGTTTTTCTTCTTTCCATTGCCATACATGGGATAAAAATTCTTCCCTGGAAAAGTCTTTTCTTCTCTTGTTTTTCGTTTGTATTAAATGTTTTTCAACAATCGTCTGCGTTGAAATACCCGCATGATCCGTTCCCGGTATCCACAGAGCGTCAAAGCCCATCATTCTTTTATAGCGTATTAATATGTCTTGCAGAGTGCTTCCAAGAGCATGGCCCATATGCAAAACGCCAGTGACATTGGGAGGAGGCATGATAATGCAATAAGGCTTCTTAGAAGAGGCGGTATCGACGGAAAAAAAACCGCTTTGTTCCCAAAAAGAATACCATTTGCCTTCTACAGAAGAAGCATCATAGGCCTTTGGAAGATCTTCATTCATATCAAAAAAAGGGATTGATTATTACAGTATAATATCTAAAAAAAACTGTGAAGTAAATGATAAGATTGTCCAATCTTTTTGACAAAGATATTTTTTACATTTTGATTAGAGATTCTTCCTTTTAGTTTGAAGGATAATTTTGGGGATCGGATTCACTTGATTTTTCTCTTGTTCTTCATCATCATGTTTTTTATGCTAGTAAAAAAGGTGTTTATATATGAAAAAAAAGATTGTTCTTACCGGCGATCGTCCAACCGGTCCTTTGCATTTAGGGCATTATGTTGGTTCTTTGTCTAATCGACTTGTTTTACAATCTAGCCATCAGCAATACATTATGATTGCTGATATGCAGGCTTTGACAGATCATGCGGATAGACCGGAAGAAATCCGGAGGAATATTCTTGCCGTGGCCCTCGATTATCTGTCTGTTGGACTCGATTTCGATCAATCAACGGTTTTTATACAATCCATGATCCCCGAGCTTTATGAATTGACCCTCTATTATCTGAATTTAGTCACTTGGAACCGATTAAAGCATAACCCTACAGTAAAATTGGAAATCCGTCAAAAGGGTTTTAAGGAGGAGGTCCCGGCGGGTTTTATGATTTATCCCATTTCGCAAGCGGCCGATATAACCGCTTTTAAAGCGGAAATTGTTCCTGTAGGAGATGATCAATTGCCTATGATCGAACAAACAGCAGAGATTGTTCGTAAATTTAACCGGCTTTATCAATGTGATGTTCTTATAGAACCTGTCGCGATGACTCCGGAAATTGCAAGACTTCCCGGTATCGATGGGGGAGCTAAGATGGGAAAAACCTTAAATAATGCGATCTTTTTGAGCGACTCTCCTGAAGAGGTGCAAAAAAAAGTGATGCGTATGTATACCGATCCTAATCATCTTCATGTCAATGATCCCGGTCAAGTGGAAGGAAACCCTGTATTTACTTATTTAGATGTTTTTGATCCAGATACAGAAAAAGTTCAAGAGATGAAAGAGCATTATCAAAAAGGAGGGTTGGGAGATGTTGTTGTAAAAAAACATCTGTTAACCATATTGGAAAAATTTTTGTCTCCTGTCAGAGATCGGAGGAGAAAATATGCGGAAAACTCTCGCGAGATTTGGGAGATGCTCTTTGAAGGGACAAAAAAAGCCTCCTTACAAGCGAAAACTACCCTAAAAGAAGTGAAAGAGGCAATGCATATCGATTATCTTCAGAGATGATCGAAATCCTTTCTTTTCGAAGAATATGATTATTGTTTCTTTTCCTGATTCTCTTCAATTTCTTTGTTGATCTCTTCTTCTTTTTCCGGTTCTGAAATTTTTACCAATAAGAATTCTCTAAAGAAAATATAAATGCCTCCGAGAGTGAATAAAACAGGAAGAAGAACTTCCCACTGAATGCTAAATTGGACAGTAATAAAGACTCCGATGAATACGATCAAAGAAATGATCATATCATATTTTCTTCCCATGAGATATTGGCGTAAAGCTATGGGAAGTCCAATAACGAGCATGATGCCTGGCCACCAGGCTTTGGTGAAAGTGAGTATTGCAAGACCAGCTAAAAAAACTAAAAATGATAAGGTGTGTGCTTTTTTCCAGGAAGTAATAGGATGAGCCATTGGAATATCTCCTTTTTTGCTCATCTTATGCGGACGATTATTTTTTCGCAATTTTTAACTATATAGATGATTTTTTAAAAATTGCGCTGTAGGTGTGTTAGCGCTTTTGAGCATTTCTTGGACACTGCCGTTGAAAATGACTTGTCCGCCTTTTTTGCCTGCATCCGGTCCTAAGTCGATAATGTGGTCGGCATGAGCGATAATATCTAGATTATGTTCGATGATTAACAGCGTGTGTTTTTGTGCAATTTGATGAAAGATCGGCAAGAGTTTTTCAATATCGGAAAAATGAAGGCCAATAGAAGGTTCATCAAAAAGATATAAAGTATGCCCTTGTGCTTTTTTAGAAAGCTCTTTTGCTAATCGAAGTCTTTGAGCTTCTCCCCCTGAAAGAGTATTGATTTCCTGACCCAAGGATAGATATCCCAGTCCTACAGAATGAAGAATACGGAGCTTTTTGACTATTTTCGGATGGGCTTCGAAAAACTCTGTAGCTTGATCAATGGTTAATTGTAAAATTTCTCCAAGATGTTTTGCCTTATAACGAATATCAAGACTTTGGGCATTTAATTTATATCCTTTGCAGCTATCACATACGACTTTTACCGATGGAAGATATTGAAGATCAATTTTTTGATATCCTAGTCCCAAACATTTTTTACACATGCCTTTTTTATGGTTAGCACTAAAAAATCGAGGTTGAAGACCTTTTGCTCTGGCTGAAGGTAAGGAAGCAAAGAATTGGCGTAAAAGAGGATGGATATCACTGTAGGTGCTGATATCGGAACGGACCGTTTGTCCTATAGGATTTTGATCTAATGAGATAAGGGAGTCGAACATATCGGCATTTTTGATAGAGGCAAAGGGAAATATAATATTTTTTTCCCGAGTTTGTAAAGCCGTCTTTATGGCTGGTTTGATAATGTCGTATACAAGCGTAGATTTCCCTGATCCCGAGACACCTGTGATGCAAATCATGCCTCCGGAAGGAATGTCTACAGAAATATTTTTGAGATTGTGCAAAGAGGCTTTTTCAATAGATAGTCCCTTTCGGAGAAAGGGCTTCTTTGAAGGAATAATGGCCTTTTTATTCAAATAGTTGCCTGTAATGGAATGAGGATTTTGGATAATGTCCTGATAGGAGCCCTTTGCGATAATTTGTCCTCCTTGATGTCCTGCCTGAGGACCAAAATCGACGAGGTAATCAGCTTGTTTTATGATAAGAGGATCGTGTTCGACTAAAATTAATGTGTTGTCTAATTGCTGAAGCTTTTTTAAGGCATTCATCATTAAATGATTATTATAGGGATGCAATCCTATAGTTGGTTCGTCTAGGAGATAAATGCATGAAGTTAATCCCGTCCCAAGATGCTTAGCGAGACGAATACGTTGAAGTTCTCCGCCGCTTAAGGTAGGTACGCTGCGATTGAGAGAAAGGTATCCCAGGCCGATCTCTTGAATAAAATAAAGCTGGGATCGGATCTGTTGAAGGGTTTCATATAAAAAATGGGATTGTTCAAGGTGGATAGTCTGGATAAATTGTACAGCCGAGTCGATCTCCATATTACATAGATCGGTAATGGAAATATCATGGATTTTTACATTTTGCGCTAAAGGATTTAATCGGTTCCCATGACAACCTGAACAGGTGATTTCTTTCATGGAAGGGGCTAAGAAATGCCGGTAATAGCCTTTAGAATGTTTAGCGGCTTTTTCTAAAACGGGAAAAATTCCCCTCCATCTAAAAGAAAAGTTTTTTACCTTATAAAGAGGGCCCCCTTTTAAAAACAGGCTTTTTTTCTCTTCTTCAAGTTCTTGCAATGGACGATAGAGATCAATAGAGACTTGCCGGAAATATTCTTCTAAAAGAGTGATCGTATAATGGGAGAGCTTTCTCTTGAATATATGATGACATATTTCCATGGGAGAGAGCTCCAAAAAGTAAGGTTCGTTGGCAAAATTGACACAGTAGATATTTCCAAGACCTTGGCATTCGGGGCACATTCCCACCTCAGCATTAAAAGAAAATGTCTGGGGAGTAATCGGAGGATAGGATTGACCGGTACTTTCCACCGCAAAAGAAAGATTAAAAAAGAGATCTTTTTGTTCGGTTGCAATAGTAATTGTCTCGTGACCGATTTTAGCAGCCAGGGCGATTGCTTCTAAAAGGCGATGTGATATTTGATCGGAGATAACTAATCGGTCAATAACAAGGAAAAGGGAATTTTTTTTATGAGGATCGACAGGAATCTTGTCTTCCAAAAGATAATAACTGTTATTCAATCGTATACGTAAAAAGCCTTCTTGCTGCAGTTTTTTTTGTATTTGCGGGAAATGGTTGGGATCTTGGAGATTCAAGGGAGCCAGAATGCAAATTTTTTCATTAGAAGGAAGTTCTAATATTTTTTTTACGACGTATTCCTTGCTGATGGTCTTGATTTCTTCATGAGTTTTTGGACAATAGGGAATGCCGAGATGGGCAAAAAGAAGGCGTAAAAGATCATAGATTTCCGTGAGAGTGCCGATGGTACTTCTCGGGTTGAGATTGTGTCCTTTTTGTTCGATGGCGATACAAGGCGATAGTCCGTCGATTCTTTTTACTTTGGGGGGAGGAAGTTGTTTTAAGAATTGGCGTACATAAGGAGGCATGGCTTCTAAGTATCTTTTTTGTCCTTCAGCAAATATTGTATCAAAGGCTAAAGAACTTTTTCCGGAACCGGAAGGACCGGTAAAAACGGAAATTTTCCCCTTAGGAATAGTGAGGGATATGTTTTTTAAATTATTGCTTTCTGCATTTTCAATAGAAATGAAGGATCTTTTTTCTTTAGAAAAAATCTTGGGAACCGGGGTTTTGGTAAAGGAGGAGCGAAGAGCTTGTCCCGTAGCTGTATTCAGTTTGGCTATGTGGGATACGCGACCTTGTGCAATGATCGAACCTCCTTTTTCGCCTCCTCCAGAGCCCATTTCAATAATCCAATCTGCCACTTTGACAAAATCCATATTATGTTCGATGATAATGGCAGAACTTCCTCGATCGATGAGTTTTTGTAAAACAGCGATCAATTTTTTCATGTCATGGAAATGAAGTCCTGTTGTCGGTTCGTCTAGAATATATAAGGTGTTTTCAATATTGGGCTTGGAGAGTTCTTTTGCGAGCTTGATTCTTTGGGCCTCTCCTCCTGATAGGGTAGTGGATGGCTGTCCAAGTTGCATATAATCAAGACCTACTTCGCATAATAAGAGTAATTTTTCATAAATTTTAGGGATGGGAGAAAATAATTCTTTGGCGAGCGCAATTTCCATTTGGAGGATATCCAATATGCTTTTATCCTTATATGTTACTTCTAAAACTTCGGGATCATATCTTGTGCCTTTACATTGAATACAGGGAGTGTAAACATCTTCTAAAAAATCCATGTCGATACGGACTTCTCCCAGTCCTTTGCAATAGGGACAAGACCCTTCAGCTACATTAAAACTAAAGTGGGAAGATGTATATCCTCTCATACGCGAAAGAGGCAAAGAAGCATAAAGGTCTCGTATATCATCTAAAACTTTTATATAGGTCGCAGGATTGGATCTCGGTGTTTTCCCAATAGGAGATTGATCGACAAAGAGAACTCTTTTTATGGGATCTAATCCATCGATTTTTTTGTAGGGGCCTGCTCGATAAGTGGAATGGTGAATATGATTATAGATCGCTGGATAAAGAGTATCTCCGATGAGAGAAGATTTTCCAGAACCGGACACGCCGGTTACACAAACGAGGCAATGAAGAGGAATATGGAGAGTGACATTTTTTAAGTTATGTAATGAAGCTCCATGGAGAGAAAGTGTGCCAAGATTCGTCTTTCTTAGAGACTTAGGAGGGGAAATAGACTGGACGCCGGTGAGATATTGTCCTGTAAGAGATTGTTTATGGCGCATGATTTCATCAGGGGTTCCTTTGGCGATAATTTCGCCTCCATTTTTTCCGGCATAAGGCCCCATATCGACAATATAATCGGCTGCCATGATCGTTTCCCTGTCATGTTCGACTACAATAATGGTGTTTCCCTTTTCTTTTAGAGATTGAAGGGCAGAGATAATTAAATGATGGTCATGAGGATGAAGTCCAATGGAGGGCTCGTCCAGGACATAAGTAGTTCCGCTAAGGTTACTTCCCAGTTGAGCTGATAGCTTGACTCTTTGGGCTTCTCCGCCGCTAAGGGTCGCTGATGATCGATCTAGAGTAAGATACGATAGTCCTACATCGATAAGAAAGGATAATCTTTTTGTGATCTCGTCAAGAAGATCTTGACCAATAATTTTTTCTGTGGAGGTTAAAGGTAACTGTAAGAAAAATTGATATGCTTCGTAAATGGGCATATGCACAATTTCATCGATTTTTTTCCCTCCGAGAATAGTTGCAAGGGGATACGCTTGTAGGCGATGACCATGGCATAAAGGACAGGTAGTAATATGCATTAGGGCATGCATTTTTTTGCGATAGAGTTCGCTTTTTGCCTGTTTGAGTCTTTGATAGGCATTGGGGAGAACTCCTTTCCATTGCATATAGCTTGCATATTGGGTCTTTTTTTTGGGATGAGAGAAAACGATTGGGACCCATTTTTCCTCGGTTCCATATAAAAAAACATTCTGAGCTTGCAAAGAAAGGTTTTTCCAGGGGGTATGAAGACTGAATTTGTAAAGTTTCGCCAGATTGTCGTACACATTGCTATAATAAACCGTATGATAGTCACTAGCAATGGAACAGCATCCTTGAGCAATGCTTTTATCGGGATCTATAATCTTTGTAAGATCAAAAGCATAGGTTTCTCCTAATCCTTGACATTCGGGGCACATACCTAAAGGATGGTTGAAAGAGAAATGCGCTGGTTCTAAGGGAGGATAAAATTTATCCGCTTTTTTCGAATAAGCATATTCGGAGAAAAAGGTTTCTTCCTTTGTTGTAACATCGATAATTTTAAGAAATCCTTTTCCTGTTTCTAGAGCGAGATAAAGGGCTTCTTGAAGTCGAGATTTGTTTTCTGCGCAAGTTTCCAGGCGATCAATAACGATATCGATATTATGGGACGTTTTAGGATTAAGAGGAGAAATTTCGGAGAGTCGTTCTATTTTTCCATCAATACGGACTCGTAAAAATCCTTTTTTAACTAATTCCTCAAATTCTTTTTTGAAAGTTCCCTTTTTATTTTGCAGAAAGGGGGCTAAAAGAATAATGGAACGTTCTTTAGGGATTAGATTCATAATCGTATCACGGTTTTGTGGAAGGATTTTTTCATGGCTAATCGGACAATGAGGAATTCCTATTCGGGAAAAAAGCACCCGAAGGAAGTCGTAAATAGTGGTCATGGTTCCTACAGTAGATCGAGGGGATTTAGCAATATTTTTCTGTTCAATGGCAATCGTAGGAGAGATTCCCGTTATTTTTTCTGCGTCGGGTTTTGTATATTCTTGAATATTATGACGCATGGAATGCGGGAGGGATTCTATATATCGTCTCTGTCCTTCCACAAAAATAGTGTCGAATGCAAGAGAGGATTTTCCCGAACCGGATACTCCGGTCAATACGATGAATTTTTCTGTAGGGAGAGATAAGTTCACATTTTTAAGATTATGAACTTTGACTCCTTGTAAAACAATTTGACGATTATTCAAGTTTATTTATTCTAACGATTGGGTTTACAATACTAAAATTATATAGGTTCGGACAAAATCATGCAATTGTCCAAGAGGGGAAATATCGATGCAAAAATTTACTAAAATAATTTGTACCATTGGCCCATCAGTCTCATCGTTAGAAAAGATGATTGAACTTATTGAGAAGGGAATGAATGTGGCACGAATCAATTTCAGTCATGGTACCTATGAGGAACATAGAAAAACGATTGACAATGTGAAAAAAGCTCGAGAGATAACAGGACAGCCTATCGCTATTTTACTAGATACAAAAGGCCCCGAGATCCGAGTAGGAGAAATTGCCAATAATGAAATAGTCCTGTCTCCCCAACAAAAACTTGAGATCGTTCCCAATATCATAGGAAATGACAGGCAGATTTCGATACATCCTTTCGATGTTCTGGAAAAGGTAAATATTGGGATGAAAATTCTCTTCGATGATGGATATATCCTCACCCAAGTAGTGGAGAAAAAAAAGGATCGGATTGTGATTGAGGTGATCAATCAAGGAGTTTTGCGCTCTAAAAAAGGGGTGAATATTCCAGATGCAGTATTATCGCTTCCGGCTATGACCCAGAAGGACATAGAGGATCTTAAATTTGGATGTCAAAATGATATTGATATTGTTGCTGCATCCTTTGTTCGTTCCGAAGAACACGTTTTATCTATTAAACAATTATTATCAGAACAAGGACGATCAGATATTCCTGTCATTGCAAAAATTGAAAATAAAGAAGGAATAGCAAATTTCAACAACATTGTAAAGGTCGCCGATGGCATTATGATTGCTCGTGGAGATTTAGGGGTAGAAGTTGATTTGAGTCTTGTCCCCCGATTACAAAAAATGATGACCAAAAAATGTATAGAAAATTTTAAACCCGTTGTAATCGCTACGCAAATGCTCGAGTCCATGATTGCCAATCCTCGTCCGACACGTGCAGAATCATCCGATGTAGCTAATGCTATTTATGACTATGCTTCGGTAGTGATGCTTTCTGGAGAAACCGCGATTGGTAAGTATCCTGTAGAAGCTTTGAAGCAAATGTGTAATATTATTGATAAAACTGAAGAGGATATCGACTATCGAGCTTATTTTGATGTGCAAAAGGAAAGAGATTTTTTTGATATATCAACTTCTGTAGGGGTGGCTTCGGTAAAAACAGCCTATAGTGCTGAAGCAAAGGCGATATTTGTATTTACCAGCAGTGGTTTTACTCCTCGTCTTATATCGAGATGGCGTCCCGCCAAGCATATTATTGCTCTTACGACCAATAAGAGAACTTATTATCAGTTGTCGTTTCTTTGGGGAGTAATTCCTTTATATATTGATCAATGTAAAGATGCAGAAGAAGCATTTACGATTATGAGTAAATATGCTCTTGAGAATAATATTGTCTCATTTGGAGATCTCGTTGTGGTAACTGCCGGAATCCCTTTTGGAAAAAGAGGATCGACGAGCATGATGATGGTGGAAAGCATTGGGCATATTTTAGTACGGGGAGCAAAAGGATATGGGGAAAAAGTCGAGGGGGAAATTGAGATTTTTCGAACCAAAGAAGGTCTTTCTCCGTCTAAAGGTTCCGGTAAAATTATCGTGATCCCTCGCTGCGATGACACTTTTTTCCCGTATATGCTTTTGGCTAAAGGGATTATTTTAGAAAATATTGTTGGTGACAGTCGATCGGAAGAAAATGTGCTTCAGTTTGCAAAGAAACATAACATACCCTGTATCATGCGGGCAAATAATGCGATGACACTGCTTTCAGATAACGAAAAAATTGTTCTGGATCCTCAAAAAGCTTTGATCTATTCAGATTCAAAAATTAAGACCGAGGCCTAATTGGGCTATGAGGGCTTGACGCAAAGATTCTCCTTCTAAAAATCCCTTGCTTTTTCCTCCTAATTTCAGTAAAAAGCTATAGGAGTCAGAAGCAAAGTATTCATAGAATAGGCTAAGAGCCATGCCAAAATATCGAGTAGAAATCTCTTTGTGATCATAACCGAAAGAAATACCTTCCCAGGAATATTTTCCTTCTTTCCATAAAATTTTCGGTTGCAGCCAAGTATCGATCTGAAAACCGACAGATCCTTTTTCCCAATGAAAGAAGTTGTGGTATTCCAATCCTAGCCCTCCATGGATATGGTTGGAAATAGTCCCTCCCTTGAGGTAAAAGTAGAGGGGGATATCGTCTTTATATTGCAAATAGTTTTCGAGGGATAGTTCTGGCCCGAAAGGGGTTAATTGTATTCGAGTATTGGGAAGATATCGGAAATCGTTTATGGAAATTAGAGGATAATGAAAATTTTTTCCGGAAAAAATATATTTTAGCCAACCATAAGTTGCGAAATATGTTAAAGGATCCAAGAGGTTTAGGAGAGATAGATTGCGTAGTTTTTTTAAGGAAAGGGAGCTTGATGGGTATGTTTGATGAAGCCAAAAAACATAGGCTTTTAGATCGTCTGATTCAAAATCTTGAGTTTTTATTTTCGAAGAGATGAGGGAGTAAATGGTCAGATCATGAAAGGAGGTCAGATACAGAGAAGCTGTTTGGGGATGACTTTTTCTCCGTAACAGTTCGCGTATTTTTAGCTGATGGGATAAAATGGCTGTTCCCTCAATGCCGGATAAAGCAATGGCCGTGACGATGCTGGAGGAGAGATTTTGTAACTGATCATAAAGAGTTTCTCCTTCTCCAAAGAAAATGGATGGGTCGATTTCATATTTCATATTACAGACATATTTTTTTCCGATATCTCTGAGACGATATCCATGTCCGAACACTTCATGTTGGGTAATCATAGCTGTATCATTGATAAGATTCCATAGGAGTATCAATTGTGTTGCTCGACCAAGGCGCGATAACCAAGATTTTCTCGGATAGGAGGCGTTAAAAAGAATGTCTTGGCTGTTTTCAAGGAGATGGTGCAGTGTAAGGATTGTTTCTCCTCCTGCATAAGGGCTCAGGTCTTTATCATAGAGCAGATAATTTCCATAGGGTTGAGAATGAAGGACTGTATATCCTATGATCATAGAGAACAATATGGTAACAAGAGATTTCATAAAGAAAGTATAACAGAAAAAATCATCAAATGTAATGGGAAATTGGCTTGAATTTTGCAAGATCTTTTTAAGGCAACATTCCATGAGTCGCAATCGCCACTGCGGCAATGGAGGCGGTATCTGTTCTTAACACATAAGAACTTAAAGAAATACCTTGGGCTAATATTTTTTTCTCTAAAAATATAATTTCTTCGGGAGAAAATCCTTTTTCTGGTCCTATAAATAGAGAAATGGATTCCTTGTTTTGAGACGAAAGGTAATTGTGAAAAGAGATCGATTTTTTTCGAGTATCTCCAAAAAAACACTCTCCTTGGGGAGAACACGATGTTAGCGAAGGAATAAAAATAAGAGAAGGAAGATCGAATCGTCCACATTGTTTCATGGCAGAGATAGCGATGGTTTGTAATCGTTCTAAAAGAGAGGGGGAAAGATTCTTTTTTTCTGATAAATCTCCTGGGAAAAAAACAATTTTTGAAACACCTAACTCAACGGTTTTTTCTACAATGGCATCGAGTCGATTTTGTTTGGGAATTGCTTGAAAAAGAATAATTTTTTGGGGAGGGGGAGGATAAGAAAGGACTTGAAGAACGGAACAAATCGCTTCCTCTTTTGAGATCGACAGAATGCGAGCCGAAGCAACATTGTTTTTTCCGTCTATGAATTCTATCGTATCATTTACGATTAGCCGCATGACTTGAAGGTGATGAAATTCGGTGCCAAAAAGAGAAATAGTATCTCCTTCTCTAAGAGGCTTGTCGATATAAAAGCGGTTTATAGGCATAGAGCACCTTTGTTGCTAGTGTTTGGTTTACAGACGGCCAGAGTGATCGTTTCAGAAAAATTACAAGGATCTCGTTGGGCATTCTTTTTAGCTATTTTTTTCAAGTCGTCCATCGTTAACACCTTATATGCGCTTTTTTGGAGATAATGACGTTTTATGGGTCTATAGTTTGTAAAATTAAAAATTAGCTGCCAGCGAAAATCCTCTTTCAGCAGTTCTTTTTCTGTATTATAAGGAATAATTTCCTCAAATAGGGAGAAATCAAAGTGAGAAAAATTTTCAGGGACAAAAAGAGAAATAAAACTTTTATGATAAATGTTTCGGAAGAGAGATAGACAGAGATAATACTGAAAGAATGCTGGATCTTGAGGAAGGATAATGCAAATAGCCTCTTTTCTCAGAGCTTTAAAAATTTTGTCTGGAACATACTGTTTCCAACGATTATGTTGCCAAAGCCATTGTCCGGGATTTTTTTTAATGGCTTTTTCTAAGAAAGCTAGGGAAGTATCCATCAGCCGAATGATTTCTTTTTCTACAGGACGGTCGAGACAGGGATAAATAGGATCGGAATAGGTTATAGAATATTTTGCTTCTTCTCGTTGAGCCGTAGCGACGATAATCGGAGAATTGGTGCGATAGGCTAAAAGGGCCGGAGCTGTAGACGTCCATGCGGTTCTTCCGAGAAAAGGATAACTATAATGGCTTTGAGGCATTCCCTGATCTCCAACAATGCCTACGAAAATTCCCTTTTTTAAGGCGTTTAATCCTTCTTTTAAGGCATTTTGGGGGACAATCATTTTTCCACCTGTTCTTTCTCTAATAGATACAATCCACCGATACAGTTCTTTGTTTTTGATAGGTTTTCCGATTGCGATACCTTGCATACGGCGATTCCCATCTAGGAAGAGAACTTCCCAATTTGCCAGATGACCACAAAAAAAGATAATGCCTTGATGATGGGAATACAGTTCTTGTGCGACAGAAGGATTATTACAATGAATAATGTCAGCATAGTTCTTGACCCTGTCAAAAAAGGGATATTCAAGCACATTGATGGCAAGATTTTGAAAAGATTGCTTGCAAAAGGAGATAATTTGTTGATTGGAAAGGGAGAGGTGAGAGGCTAACGCTAAATTGCTTAAAGCGGTTTTTCTATAGTCTCTAAGGAAATAATAAGAGAAGGTTCCAATGATTTTTCCTAAAAAATGAATCCAACGAAGAGGCAAAAAGCCAATGGGATAGGTGATGCAACGAACAAAATAATAATATAAAGACTCTTTATTCATGAACCACAGCCTGAAAAAATTGGGCTAACTGTTGCGAGAAATCATAATGCTTGACACTTTCTCTTATGATTTTTGCAGAAGAGGACGTTTTTGGGGTTGCCATAGAGCATTGTAAATCATTGGCAAAATGAGAGATGTTAAGAATGTTTGTAATAAGGCCATTTTGGTCCGTAATGATTTCTTTGGCGCCATTAAAAGAAGATGTGATAACAAAAACCCCCATAGACAGAGCTTCTAGGGTTACATTGGCAAAAGGATCGTAATAAGAAGGAATGACAACACAATCTGCTATTTGATAAAAGGGGATCGGATTTTTTTGATAGGGCCAAAAGGATACCTTTTCTCGGAGCTGCAACTTATGAACCCATTTTTTGTAGGAGTTTATTTTTTTGTCTTTTCCGATGACGGAGAGATGAAATGGAAGTGTTCGGATCTGATGTAACGCTAGCAAGAGTTGAAGAAGTCCTTTACGGCGATATCCACTGCCTATAAATACAAAATGAAATTTTTCTTGAGGCAGATGATATTCAGAGAGAATTTCCTGTTTTTTGTCAGAAGAAATTTGGTAAAAAGATTCCATATCTTGCCATTCAACACCATTATGAATCACCTGAATTTTTTGAGGATCCGTATGATAATATTGGATCAACTGTTGTCGGACATAATGGGAATTGGTAATGATTTTTTGAAGAGGGGGAAATGTAAAAGCTTTTTTTTCTAAAGAAAGAAGAAAGCGATGCTTGGGGAAAAGACTATGAAAGGGAGTGTATAAGGGAGTGTTGAGCAACGCTTTATGGACACCGTTTCCTAGACGAAGATGGGTTTGATGAGTGGTTCTGTCGAGTCCCAACACAAGGGCTTTTGGAAATTGTTGAACATGGTTTTGGCAAAAAGAATCAAATTCCAGAATTTTTTTTTTCGAAGAATGGGCTGTTGCAGGAGCTTTTATAACGGTTATATGAGGATCTAAGGAAATTTTAGAAGAAACATATGACGTAAGTAGGGTAACTTTAGATCTTTGAGCAAAATACTGAAGGATATAAAGAGCTGTTTTTTCTAATCCTCCGGAGAAGTCGATCAATCTTTTTGTAATGATAATGTCTTTCATCATTTATAGTTTTTAGGAACCATAATGATTTTCCCATCTTCGAGAGTAATACTCAAATGCAATTTTTTATCTTCAGGTGTGTATATACGAAATGTATGCATATAACTGCGAAAACGATTGCGCAAATATTCTTCTTGCAGAGTAGGATCTAAGGATTTGATATCTGCTTGTGGTGAATTTTCCATTGTTTTGGCAATGTAATAGTCTTCAAGTTCTAAACGATGGACAAATTCTATATTCCAATGAAGCTCTTTTCGTTGATTTTTAGGTTCCATTGCAATAATCAGTTGCATCCAGTCCTTGACAATTTCTAAAAACATTCGACTTACTCCTCGGACAAAAAGAGGCTTATCGATTAGTTTAATACCTTTTTTTTCCAAGACAAAATCGTTGGTTGCCAGTGAATAAATCTGGGGATTAAGGGCATCGATATATTTAAGAGGATAATAGATATCAATAGGTATACCTGCATTAAGAGGAAGAAGATCTTTTTGAATGAAATCGATTCGCAAAGCTTGAGCTTGGGGATCGTCAATCGGTAAGGGGGATTCGGAAATTTCCGGGATGGCAATTTTTTTCCAAGAGGATGGAACAAAATAACTGATTTCATCTTTATTGGAAGAAGCTTTGGCCGATTGAATTGCTTGTAATTCTGCAGTCGTAATATTGGATAAGTTAAAAGTAAGCTTTAAGCGACGTGATTTTAACTGCTTAATGGTTTTTTCGGGACCGCTAACGGTAACGTATAAGTTGTAAGGCCAAATGTCCAGATATTGATAATCTTTTGGAGGTTGTCCGATCGGTTTTGTGATAATGATGGGAATTCTTTCTGTAACGAGATTGACGGGAGTGATGATCAGATCGTTATGAGAGACCTTGCTGATTTTGTTCAGATCGATGTCATTGTTAAGACTAATGAGATTTTTTTTAGTTATAGAGGCAATCCATTCTGTATTTTTGCCACCTGCGTCAATAATAACTTTTAAATCATTTCCTGTGAGATCGGCTAAGACACTTTTGTTGCCAGTGATGGTAAGAACCATTCGTTTTTGCAAGATCCCATTAGGCTGTAATCCTTCAAGAGTTTTTCCTGGAGGAATATTGATGACCTGGACGGGAATGTCAGAGATGGTCACTCTAGCGGTCATAGAGCTATTGACAACTAACCAAATGACCAAAGCGATGATCAGGGAAACAAGTTTGCGTTGCCAATTTTCTACAAATAATTTACGTAAGAAGGTCTTCATTGTTTTATCCACTCTAAAAAATTGAATTTAGTCTGAAAAGTGGTTTTTGCCGGAGGAGTAAAAATGCTGCGAATAATGCCTTTGAAGCGATCAACTTTTACCCCTCTAGTAATAATGCCGTCTCGAGCAATGGATACCTTTCCTGATTCTTCAGAAACGATTATAACAATGGCATCACTAAGATAACTAAGCCCAAGCCCAGCTCGGTGTCGCGTTCCCATCGATTTTGTAAGCTGGGAACTATCTTCAGCAAGGGGGAGTATTGCAGAAGCTGCTAGGATTTTTTGCCCTCGAATAATAACAGCTCCATCATGCAGAGGAGTCGTTGTGGCAAAAATGGTTTCGAGAAGTTCGGAAGAAAAATCGGCATGGATCAGCACGGATTTTTGTGCATATTCTTCTAAGGAATCTTCATTTTCAATAGCAATGAGCGCGCCAATTCTTTTTTCTGCCATGCGGAAAGAGGAGTTGGCCAAGTGATCTAAAAATTTGTCGAACTCGGAAATTTCCTTATAACGGCGTCCTTTGATGCTCAGTTTTGAGAGAGCTACTCGGAGTTCGGGTTGAAAGATGATAATGACGGCAACAACGGCGGTTTGTCCTAAAATTAACATGATTTGATGAACGATTGGAAGATCGAACCACTGAGAGGCCGCAAAAATCAAAAAGAATGCCAAAAATCCCCATATGAGATCCATCGATTTTGTGTTCCATAAAAAGGAGAGAAGATAATTGAGAACAAAGGCTATGATCAGGACTTCTATAAAAGGAGTGATCGACTGAAAAAAGGACATAAAAAAGCTACGGTTATGTTCATTTGTAAGTGTACAAATTTTTTGAGTTGCTGGCAATAATCTTATTCAGATCGAAAGGGCTTTTTTTAGAAGAAAAACGAAGTATTATCATTTTTTCAAAGCATAATACAGAAAAAGTTTTAAAGGATAGATTCCGTTAAAAATGAATTTAATTGTTTTTTTAACATTATATAATTTATAGTTTTATAAAAAAATGAAAAATTATATGACAGCTAGTTGTTTGAGGACTATTACTGAAGCTTGGTCTAACGGATATAATTTAATGCTTGATAGAAATGTCGAAAAAAGTGCTCGGCAAGGATGGAGCTATGGTGTTATGGCCTTGTCTCAGAGTATACTATTGAGCCGAGCTAATAATAATTTATCAATAATTTCTGATAAAATGGGTTTTTCATATCGTTCGATTCCTCTGATATGTAGGGTTTCTCTCCCTTGTATTTTAAATGCAGCTGCAGCTTTTATGAATGGTCAGCAGCATCCTATAATGAAGAAATGCATTATCTTAGTTCTTCATTCTTTTAATCCTCTTTGTACTATAGCTTCTATCGTTTCTTATGTGGCCATGATTTATTTAGGGCAAGTAGTAATGGGTGGCGGAGCTTTATTATGCATGGTATTATACTTTGCGAATGACAGAGGTTTATTTGGTCATGAGTTTTCTCAAGCCATTCGTTATATTTCCGCATTTTTTACATTATCTAAAACTTTATATACATCGAATTATTTTAATTTTATTTTTAATCTTATTGAAATATGGTTTCAGTTAAGTCAAATAATCAGATTTGATTTTTCGACTTTTTCAAAAAAAAATCTTGATAAATTGTTTCTAAAAAAAGTACTCCCTATTGAGTATCCTTCTTTAGAAGAAATAGACAAATTGACCATTTCTGACGTATGTATAGAATGGGATCATATTTATCGACAGGATACAATACGACCAAGTTTGGGACGAGAGCTTCTAAAAGACAAGGAACAAATTTTACAAATTTTCAATGACAAAATAGAAGAAGAGAATTCCAGATCGATTTTACAAAAAGTTTTGGAGTCTGATGTTGCATGGAGTCGAGGAACTTGTTCTGAGGGAAGTTCCTATGTGCTAAAGGGTATAGATAACATTTTTGAATTAATGCAAAAAAAGCCTAAGAATTCATCAGATTATATTCAGTTTGAATATATTTTACAGTCAGTATTATCTTCTTTAGAGCCGTTTCCCTATATTATTAACTTAGGTTTGTTGGGACATATATGTGCTGGAGGGCAGCATAATGAATTAGATCTGCTAGAAGGTATTTTTGAGTCGCAATCTAATTGTACTTTTGGTCGCTCTTTGGCATCTTATGTAAATCATATATTGATACAAAAAAGAAAATTATCTTTTCATGAGTTCTATAATAATATTGTTGCAAATTGGAATATTGTTGCAAATTGGGTTTTTCGGAGAAATGAGGTCCATTATTATAACTTATATCTGCAGATATATGGATTAACTTTTGGTCTTGTAGATGAGGTGAAAAAATATCAGAATGATGTTGTTATTTCTCCTTCTTGTATTGTTAGCAATATTCTGAATAGTATATTCGGAGATGGTTTAAGAAGAACGGCATTGACTGATTATTCTCCTGAGCATATTCTAGAGGATATCCGTCAAGTCATTCAACCCGAAGAAAGAGATATACCTGAGGGAGGAAATCAGAATAGGATGATGAATTTAGCCTATGAGTGGTTTGTCGAGGAATATCTAGATTTGAATAAAGAGGCTCAACGAAAAGATGCTTTGCAATGGGTTGATGAAAAGGTAATCGATACGTGGGAGATGAAGTTTAAAAATCCATCTTGTCTATTATATATGCTTCTTAAAATGGGTATTTTTCGGTATAAAAAATCGTCTATTCCCGATCAGTCAGAGTTGGAAGTTTAATAAATAGATTAGTTGCGGTAGTTAAAAATAGCGCTTTTTTAAAAATTGTAGTATTTTGTAAATAAGCGGGATGGATTATGGTATCAAAGCAAAAATTTCACGAAATTGTTTTTTGGATTCTCTATAGCATGAATTTCTCCGAACAGGACAAGAAAGAGAGTATTTTCATGATGATGCACTTGTTGAAAGTGACAAAATCTTCTATAGAGCGCGCTTGGGAATATGCAGAAGAAGTACAAAAAAAACAAAAAAAAATAGATGAGCAGATTCGAGATTTATCTACAGAATATTCTTTTGAAAGAATTTCTCAGGTAGAGAAAAATATTTTGCGGCTAGGGATCTATGAAATTGTTTTTGATAAGGCATTTTCTAATGCAGTTGTTGTCGCGGAAGCCATTCGATTATGTCGAAAGTTCGGGACACGGGAAAGTGCAAAATTTGTTCATGCATTATTAGGTGCTTATATACAAAAATATCATCAATCATGATACAGGAAAACGTCGAGTTAAAACCATATTCTAGTTTTAAAATAGGAGGAAAGGCTCGATATTATGTAGTCGTAGAGAATAAAGAAGCTCTTAAAGAGGCTTTTTTATTTGCGAAGAAAAAAGGAATTTTTTTTAAAGTTCTCGGAAGAGGATCAAATATTCTTTTTGACGATCGGGGATTTTCAGGGCTTATTATTCACAATCATATTCGAGATTGTTCGATAGATCCTACCTGTGTTCGTGTTGGTTCGGGATATAATATTTCAAAACTAGCATTAGAAACTTCCAAGAAAAATCTTTTAGGACTGCAATTTGCCTATCTTCTTCCTGCAAGTGTGGGGGGAGCTGTCTATATGAATGCTTCTGCTTTTGATCAAAAGATTTCCTCTATATTTGTGGAAGCTTCGTATATGCATGAGGATGGGACGGAGCAAACCATGACCTCTAAAGAGGTCGAGTTTGGGTATCGTTTTTCTAGCTTTCAAAAGAGAACGGGAGCTATTATCGACGTTACGTTTTCTTTGCAAAGTTCTTTGGAATGTTTAGCTCTTTTAGAGGAATATGCGCGTCGACGAAAAGAGACGCAGCCTTTGGATGCTTGGAGTTGCGGGTGTGTGTTTAAAAATCCTCCTAATGTGGCAGCGGCCTATTTGATCGATCAGGCAAATCTGAAAGGGATCTCTATTGGAGGGGCTCAAGTTAGTCAGAAACATGCTAATTTTATTGTTAATACAGGGAATGCTACTGCTGGCCATGTAGAAGAGTTGGTAAAACTCATTCGGAAAAAAGTTTACAAGTCCACTGGAATTTTTTTAGAAGCCGAGATGGTAAAATTCCCATATGAAAAGGAGTAAGATAATGGATTTTCGAGCAGATCTTCATGTTCATAGTTGTTTTTCCGATGGGTCGGAAACTCCGCAGCAGCTACTCTATTTAGCGCGACAGAAAGGATTGCAGGGACTGTCCATTACGGATCATGATACTATTTCGGCTTATTCCAAAGAATTGTTTCAACTGGCTAAAGATCTTGGAATTTATTTACTTCCGGGCATTGAAATTTCCTCTTCCGATAATGTTCATATTTTAGGGTATGGTATTTCTCTTCAAGATGAAAATATACTTGCAATGATACGACAACTTGCAGAATGGAGGACAGAGAGAAATAAGCAAATTTTAGACAAATTTTCATCCATAGGGATTTCGATTAGTTTGGAAGACCTTTCTTCCTATGTAGCTGATAAAAGGGGATTTATTTCTCCTGTTCTTGGAAGAGCTCATATTGCGCAGTATTTATTAGACCATCATTTTGTGGCATCCTATCAAGAAGCCTTTAATCGATATTTAAAAGAAAACGGGCTTTGTTATGTTTCTGGAACACATTTTTCTCCGGAAGAAATTATTCTTGGAATTCATGCGGCTCAGGGAAAAGCTGTCTTGGCTCATCCTCATCGCATTTCTCAGAAGGATTTAGTCGAGGAGCTGTTGCAAAAGCCTTTTGATGGCATTGAAGCATATTATGCAAAAGAACTTCCGGCCTCAGAACATCCCTGGAAAGAAATTGCTCTGGCAAAAGGATGGATTATCACAGGAGGATCTGATTTTCATGGGAACATCCGTTCTCATATTGACTTAGGTTGTTCATGGGTAAATCAGGAAACTTTTTTTCAGCTTTTTCCTAAAAAAGACCCTTTATAAAAGGGTCTTTTTATAATAAGGATCTTTTAGATTAGTAGAAAAAAGAAAAATAAATTAATAATAATCCCCAAATAAGAGGGATCCAGCAATGTTTTGTCAAATGTTTATCCGTTTCGATTTTTTTGCTGTAAGTAACAATTGCTTCGGGAAAAAAGAGGATAAATAATCCTTTGAGCAAAATAAACCAACCCGCCAAGGTAATTAATATGCCCCAATCTTTAATCCATAAATTGTAGTTGAGCACTATTAATAATCCCAGAATGAGAGTGATTCCTCCTGAAAAGATAATAAGCGCTCGATTAGAAGCAAAATCATGGATCATTTTTTTGAGACTTTTAGCATTTAAGAGCATAGCTAAACTTATAATTGTAAGATAAAGTCCAATAATTTTTCCTAAAAAAATAGACATAAGGAACTCCTTTTTTACTATAATTCTTTTTTTATCAAAAAAAGTTAT
>JAFGFA010000013.1 GCA_016931275.1 Parachlamydiales bacterium | reverse complement strand
TATTACCTTTAATAAAAAGAAATCTTGTTCCTTTCTTCTTTAAACAGACTCTTCTTAATTTTTCAGGAAACAAACATGCGTAAACATCAGATAACAAGCGATTTAGGAAAAACATCCTCACCTATACTCTCTTTTTAAAAAGCTTTTTATTGTTTTTTTTCTTCTTTCGCATCATAATCCTTATAAAAATTTTAAAGGAGTGCCGTATGAAATGGTTGGTATTATTTTGTGCGTTATTCTCCAATCTTTTAGCCAAGGAACTCGTTGTGCAGACTCAAAATCCCATTGTTTGTTTAGAAACTACTCAAGGAACCATAGAAATTCAGTTATTTCCTTCTGTTGCTCCGAAAACTTGTGAAAATTTCATCACCCTGGTTCAAAAACACTACTATGACGGAATTATCTTTCACAGGGTGATCAAAGATTTTATGATTCAAACAGGAGATCCCACCGGAACGGGAACTGGCGGCAATTCCTGCTGGGGAAAACCTTTCAATGATGAAGTGCGGGCAGATGTCGCATTCGATCGTCCTGGAATCGTCGCAATGGCGAATGCAGGACCTAATACCAACGGCAGTCAATTCTTTATTACGACTAAAAAAACACCTTGGCTCAACATGCATCATACTATCTTTGGAGAAGTCATAGCCGGAGAGGATGTGGTCACAAAAATTGAAAATACCCCGACTAATTTCCAAGACAAGCCAAAAGAAACCCAGAAAATTATCAAAGCGTACCTCAAACAATAAAAAGTACCTTATTTTTTGTATGGCGGTCATAAATCCTCCTCTAGATTTTTCTCAGCTTACCGTGTTACATCCTGCTCGTTCTGTCTCATCTCACGCCATTTCTCGACTCAATTACTGGAGAAATCCCGATCATGAAATCGCCTTCAATGATACAGGAAGAAGTTTTCTTCTCTTGATCCATTGCGAAAGTTATTTATTTCGCCTCAAAATGCTTATTTCTCAATGCGCTTATGCTGCTTTAGGCATCTTTTCCACAACAGAACTCATCGCCTATTCTGCCTTAACACTGCTTTCCTTAACATTGTATCCCATAACCGATAGACCTTTTCAAAGAGGAAAAGAACTCTTAAGCAGTTCCGGTATTGTAATACTATGGTCGATCAACAATATGGTGTTTAACTTCTTTACGGAGAATTTCATCGTTTTTGAAGCAACAGCCCGAGTAAAATATGAAATCGCCTTCAATATGATGATTATAGGAACCCTCACCATTGTATTTATCATGGCAAACATCATTCCCCCAAAAATTCGCCCCTTGTCTTATATGCGATTACAAGATCATAATTTTAACTATCGCTTAATGAGACCGATGACCCATCAAGAAATTCCTGGTCAACTAGGCGCTCTATTACGTGAAAACTTCCGCTCTCACGAAAAAATTGTTCAAAGTGGAACAGACTTTATGCTCTCGATTATTCAAAAATATCAAAAAGATACCGACCATAGCGTTGATATAAACGAAGAGTCCTTTTTAGATCATTTTGAAATGATCGATGCCCTAGCCATAAAATGGATCCTCACAGCTTCCTTATGGACACTTTCCCATTCTTCTTGTTCCATCCCTCCGACCTTCTTAAAACCGAACGTTCAAAGAAAACTCCAACAATTACGAATGGATGGAGAATTTCAAAGTCATCTGCTACAAATTCAATCTAATCCTATTCAACAAGAACAATTACTGGAAATCTTTCAAAAAACACTTAAAGACTTTGATCTTCTCAATATTGATGAGATCGAAGATCCTTCCATTCAATTTGTATTTCGTAAAATTGTCCCCATCACAAACGATGAAGAACAAGAAAGCACCTATATTACCACGTGTTGGGGTGATGCCATAAACTTTCTAATCCCCCCAGAAAATTAAAAAAACTAACATCTCTTTAACTTTTCTAAATTCGCCCCTACGATTGCAGGAATATTTCTGGTAATTTTTTCTATAGGCCAATCCCACCATTTTATGCGTAACAGTTCCTCTATTGTCCTATCATCAAACCGTTTTCTTATAATCCTTGCAGGATTTCCCCCAACAACACAATAGGGAGGAACGTCTTTTGTAACGACCGACCGAGTCCCCACAATAGCCCCATCGCCAATGGTAACTGCAGGCATTATCGTAGACTTATAACCAAACCATACGTCATTACCAACAATCGTATCCCCTTTATTAGGCAATTGACTCAAATCCATGATTTTTTCCCATCCATGTCCCATAATACCGAAGGGATAGGTTGAAAACCCATCCAATTTGTGATTAGCGGAACTGGTTATAAAGGTAGTGCCGGCAGCTAAAGCGCAAAATTTACCAATGATTAATTTTTCTTTAGAAAAACTGTATTGATAGGGAACATTTTCCTTTTCAAAATTTTCCCCTCCTTTCGGATCGTCGTAATAGGTATAATCGCCGACAAGGATGTTGTCCCTCGTAATACAATGCTTTAAAAAGACACATCTTTTCTTGTTGTCCAACTCATACGGTAAATCTTCAAAAGGATATTTTCTAGAAGGATCAGGGCCTATCATATGTTTTTTCCTTGAAAGGTTCAAAATTGGCATTGATCCTAAAAAAAAATAATATACAAGACAACAAAAATCAATCTGTCCACATAACAATACAAAATGGAATTGCTTCTATGATTGCAATATTTCCTTTCTCATATTGGCCACTTCTTCAGGACTTTCTATCAATTTTCCTGTGTGGAGTTTATGTAAAAGAGGCAAAACCCCACAATTTTTACAAATACCCCAATGACATTTTCCTCCATTTTCCTTAGAAAGCATTTTACAAAGAGCTTTTTCCTTCTCAAATACTTCTCGAGAAATCTTTCTTTCAAACAACGCAGTTTCCATAGCTAATCCTTGCTCCTTAGGAGCTTTAAACCTTTAATCTGCTGTTAACAGTTCTTCCTCTAGACAAGAAAAACATCTACTAATAAGATCTCTTAACATATAAATCTAACATAAATATTTTAAAGAAAAATTCCGGAATCTCCCACGGATCCTCATCCTCATAGTCCCAGTCATCTTCTTCGTCTTCCTCTCCAAAATCGATATTCAAATCCTTAGCAAATGTCTCTAATCGATTGTTTAAATCTTCAGGATACTCCTTGTCAAGAATCGTTGAAAAATTAAACCATTGATAATCCGAGGAAGTGATAAAATGATATGTTTTTTTCCCGTCAACTTTTCCTTCAATAAAAACATAATGGGTGATCAAGGTATCATTCTCTTCAAACTTTTTAAAAATCGATTTTTCTATTTCCAGTCCCTTACTTACTTTTTTGGCTAAAGATTCAGCGGTTTTTACTATTTTTCCTTTATATCTCGAGTGTTTGTTACAATCGATATCATATTTCTGAGCCTCTGTCACAAGGGTAAAAAAGGGAATATTTTTATAAGAAACAAAGACTTTATTGGATTCTTTATCATTAATTTGCCAATCAGATAAAGGTTTTGGAAGGATAAAATAATAATCATATTGCTTGTTATGATACCAATCACATTCGGGGCTCATAAAGTTGTGCACAGCATCTCTTGCTCGCTCAGCATGAACAAATGTCACAGAAAATACCATGAAGAAAAACAAAAACCTTTTCATAGCCCCCTCACCATTCTTAATTTCTAAAATCTTAGAACTACTGCAAAAATAGAGCTAAAAACAGCATCTATCTGTAAAAATTTTTGCAAGGATGCAAGAACAAACATTAAAAGACAACAAATTCGGCACGAAAGGTTACTTTCGTACTAAAATGACCTGATATTGGTTTTTCACCACTTTCCAACCTCTTCTAACAAGATATTCCATGACCAGTTTTCCTTTTCCTCCATTGGGAAAAGCACAATCATCAATCATTACAATGCTCTTAGAATGTAACCAAGGATAGGCCGCTATAATTTCGTTTAAATGGTGTTGTTGAGAAGGATTTGGATTCTCGTCCTCATAATCAAAACTGTCTAAATATAAAAAATCTATCAACTGTCCAAAATTCTTTAAAAATGCTACAGAATCGCTATGAATAAACGAAACAACAGACCTCTTGTCCATAGAAACAGCATTCTTTGCTCTCAAAAGACTATCCCTATCGATATCTACAGAATACAAAATAGCTTCATGATCATAAGCAAAATCGGCAAAAATAATAGTAGAACAACCATCTCCAATGCAATTATCACACCCGCAACGGGACGTGCCTGTTTCCACCATTACTTTCACCCCCCGCTCTTCCATTAATCGCAACGAATGCAGAAAGGTATTAAACCGTCGGTCCTCACAAGGAATTCTTCCCTGTAAATATTTTTGTCCTCCCTCCCATGCAAAAATGCTAGGAGTAAAGAACATCATGAAAATAAAAAGAACTAGGATCACACTTGGACGTTTTTTCATA
>JAFGFA010000012.1 GCA_016931275.1 Parachlamydiales bacterium | reverse complement strand
AGCTGAGTAATTTATTTATGAATTACGAGTTGTTTTTTGAGCCTTTTCCTTTTATTTCAGGATCTCATCGACAGACAATTATTAGTTCTATGCTTGTTTGCCATACTTCGCCTCCTTCTGAAACGAGGTATGTTATCTTACCTGATGGAGACGTTGTAACATATGAGATTAGCGATGTGAAAGATTGGCGCCCTACAGAGCCTACTGTTGTGCTGCTTCATGGATTATGCGGTTCTCATAAATCAATTTATTTAGTCAGGATGTCTAAAAAATTACAAAAGAGAAAAATTCGTACGATTCGCATTAATTTACGCGGATGCGGCAGTGGTAAGGGACTGGCTCGTAAAATTTATCATTCCGGACAAAGTGAGGATATCTACATGGTGCTTCAGGATATCAAAAAGATTACCCCTTATTCTCCTATCATTCTGGTCGGATTTTCTTTAGGGGGAAACATCGTCTTGAAATTGGCGGGAGAGTTAGGAAAAAACGCTGTTGGAATGGTCAAAGGTGTTATCGGTATTAATCCGCCTATTGACTTGCTCTCTAGTGCAGAGCTTTTACGCAATACTCCTCATCAGGTATATGAACGATATTTCATGCGCCTTTTGCGTTCCGATCTTCGCTATAGGCAAAAGATATTTCCTGATATGCCCAAAATAGTTGTTCCGAGAAATGCCCATGTCATAGATTACGATAATCTCTATACAGCTCCGACTTATGGATTTTCTTCGGCTTATGAATATTATGATACTTGCAGTGCTCGACGATATCTTTCACAAATTGATACGCCATGTAAGATCCTATTTGCTAAAGACGATCCGATTATCAATCCGGATTCTATCAATAACATTACGCTTCCTTCCAATGTGGAAGTGTATATTACTCATAAAGGAGGGCATGTCGGATATTTGGCCGCTCCTTCTTCTTCTCATAAATTTTATTGGCTTGATCAGTTATTGCTGGATTGGGTGGATGATCTTTTTTTAAGAGGATATTCTTGATAGATCCTCATTTTATGGATTTTCTGTTCTTGTCGATTAACGACAAATAGTATACAACATTTTTTCTGGTTATATTTTAGAGACAAAAATGAATAGAAGTGATCTTGAAATAAAAACGGTTGAGGTTATTCGAAAAGAAATAGAATCTTGGGAAATGTACGAGTATGGTGCTGGATTTTTAAGAGCCTGTGAGGCGAGAATCTATGTCTTATCTCTTTTTATTTTTAATTCTGTAAGAACCGTTTATGATCTTGTTTCAGATCCTTGTGTTATCATTTGGAAAAGAGTTGTTTCTAACATAGTTTTTCCCAATTCGATCATTGTCCAAGTGGTTACTGTTACGCTGAAGAATCTTTCTCTTTTTTTATCGACCTTTTTTCGAACGGTGTTGACCGTTGTATTCCCTGAGGCATTTTATGTCTCTCGCAAGAGTTTTCGAAGGGTTTACTCTATTTGGCATACGGAGATGCAAAAGGAGTTGTCAAAGGGGATGTCTATTTCCTTCTCTAGAATAGCGCATCTTTTACAGCAGATTGTCCCGTTTGCCGTTGAGAATGCCAGAAATGATGCTCAGGCACTCATTTTTCAAGAACTCATCGAGCAAAGTATGCAATATTACAAAGGTGTTATGCAAAATGATACGATTACCTGGGATCAATTTATAGAGAACATTCAAACAGGAAAAATAAATCCCTCGGATTTTGTTAATCAAGACATTCTTTTAGAGCAGTTATCTCAAACATTACAAATCAACGAAGTTTCTATAGAAGCGTTAGAACAAAATTTATTAGGAAGTGCTCGTGCCCTAATTCAGAATGAAATATCTAGTGTTCCCAATCATTCGTTAGATACGCCGCTTTTTTCTGTGCTATATGATCTCGCCGCTATAGAAATTGCTACAACTCCAGTTCCTTTTGTAGAAGAATTTGTTCTAAAATCTTTAATAAGGGCTTTTTCTTTAGCACAGCAGTATTATAGAGCGAATAATGCTTTTGATGTTTCTTTTCAGGATCCATCTAAAGAGGAGCTAGGATTTTCTGACATATTGAGCGCTTTTTTGCTAGAAAGTTCTTCTGTTTCCGGCCCTTTAAAACTGGAACATTGCATTTCTAGATTGGCTTTAGTCTTATCTCAATGGATCGATCAAGCAGAATTGGAAAATGATTTTTGGAAAGTAAGAGATCGAAAAATTTCTGTTAATTTTTTGGAAAACTGTAAGGCAAATGAAGAAATATGTCAGGTCCTTGTTAGTTCGATTAAAGCAGGCTTGAATGACTTATCACAAGAACAAAAAGAAGAGCTTAGTCAATTATTCCTAGATCTGGAATCTACCACTATTTCCGATGAAGAAAGAGAAAAAAAGCGTCGAGATTTTTTAGGTCAGAAGGCATGGTTGCAAAACGTTTATGAGAATTGTTGGAATCTAGCTAGGTGGGCATATTATTTTGTCCCAGTGGAAACATGGCAAGAGATATGTGCAGATGAGAGTTCGCTTTCATCACAATAAGGAAGGTTTTTATGAAAATTTCTAGTCCCGATTTTGAACATATGCGGTATATCCCTCGAAAAATTACCTGCGATGGGAAGGATGTGAATCCCATCTTGGTTATTGAGGAAATTCCCCATAATACGAAAACGTTGGCCTTGATTGTAGATGATCCCGATGCTCCCGGAAAAACATGGGTGCATTGGGTGGTTTATAATATCCCTCTCCAAAATATAATCGAGGAAGATTCTGTTCCCGGAACAGAAGGGATCAACGACTTTCAAAGAACCCGTTTTGGAGGACCCTGTCCGCCTTCAGGCACTCATCGTTATTTTTTTAAGCTTTATGCCTTGGATCGAGTTCTTTCTCTACAACAAGGGGCTTCTAAAGAGATGCTTGAACAAGCGATGAAAGGACATATCTTGGAACAAGCAGAAATAATCGGCCTGTATAAAAGGTAGTTTTGACCCGTAAAATCAAGAAAAGATTGTACAAGCGCATAGTTAGGAAAAGAGATAAAATTTTCTCGAAAAATTCTTCATTTTAGAGAGATTAGGTCTGTTTAGATCCTTTTTATATAAGATTGCAAAAAAGATTTTTTTTTATCACGTTTTTCTTTATCCTATCTTGTGAACTAATTTTATTATGAGAGGTTTTATGACAAATAGTATTGATTTTACTGCTCTTCCACAAGGAAAATATACCCTAGAGCATATCTCCAATAATCAGACGATTGAGATATCTTCTCGTCATTCCTCTCTGATACAAAGAGTTAATGATCTTTGCCTTTTTTTGTTTGTCACTATATGTAGCCTTGGATTGATTCATTTATTTGATGCCGGTAGACAATATACCAGCCGTCTTTTGTCCGATATAATCAGTGGGCAAAAAAAGATTACTTGTGTGAAGTCAAACAGTGTGCCTTGGGATACTTTAGAGATGGTTAAGGATCTTTATTCTATTCATCAAGAAAAAATATCTGTTTCCTTTCCCCAAGAAATTGTGAGACAAAACGAAGAATTATGGAATCAGATGCTAGGGAAGCCTTCTACTCCCCCTGTTTCTCCGCGTGTCGAGGGCTGGGAAGAACAGCTTCTTGAACTGCAGAAAGAAACGAACGAAACGAACCAAGAACAATCTGTTGAAGCACCAGAGCAGACAGAAGTGGTGAGATATGGTTGGGAAGAGCGGGTTCAGCCCCTTGAAATGATTCAGGCGGCAGATAGAATGAACCAAAGGTTGGCAGGGCATCCTAACGGTTGTTCTCATTATTGTGTTCGATTTTTAGAGAAGGAAGAAAATTTTGATTTTACTTCGTCATCTCTCAAGAGGATGTTAGAACAAGAAGGGGATGGGATTCCTGCTGTTGAAGGGTTGAATCCTGCTCCAGGAGATGTGATAGAGACCTCTTCTATTTTAGAAGAAGATTTGAATTGTCCGGATTTATTATCCTTGCTATCAGAAGAAACGACAGTGTTGGAAAAGTTAAAAAAACATATTAAGGAGATTATCTCTTTATCTACGATAAGCGGTTTTACTATTACGACGGGATTGGAGACCTTAGCCGTTCGTTTTAGACCAAGCGATAAGATAGAACTTTTTGATCCTCACGGGGATCCTGCTCAGGAAAAACCGGCTTATATCTGTGTCTTGCCACATAATGCAGAGAGCGCTGATAAGATTGCAGAGATGATTCATGAGAGAGATTCTTTTGTGTTCGATTTTTCCTTTTGTCTTTGTAAGAGAAGATAAGTTCTAGTCTATTTTTTGCTAGGTATATAGATTGGAAATAGGCAGGCTTTTCTTTCTTATATTTTTGATGCTGACGTCTAGAGGTATTTTCTGTTTTGCCTAATTCTTTTATTGTAATAAGGTAATATTTTTTAATGTAAGATTTTTAGGGATTGAGGATGGGCTTGAATTGTTAATCCTTCAGGAAAAGTTTTTGGTTCTCCATCTATGTGACCTAAGAGGTTTTTCTGATGTATGGAGATCTCTTTACATTTATAGGTTTCATAGTATTTTGATTGCTGAATAGTCCCATTGGTTAACCGCATCAGAAGAGAGGGAAGTTTATAAACAGGAGGATTTTTTAGGATAATGACATCCAAATAACCGTCATCTAATGAAGCATTGGGAGCAATTTGAATTTTATATCCGTATTGAGAACTATTAGCAAAACTGAGCAAAAAAGCTTTTCGGGTATATTCTTTACCGTCGATGGTTAGATTGTAAATTTGCGATTTGTATTTATGATGTTCTTTAAGAACCAGAATAGAGTATGTCCAAAAACCTCGTACTTTAGATTGAGAAAATTTCCAGGCAATATGCGCATCAAAACCAATTCCTGCCATGCCAAAAAAATAGTTGTCGTTAATTTTAAAGGTGTCAATATAAAAACTTTCTAGTTTGTTGATCACTTGCAAAGCTTTTATCGTATCTGTCGGAATATGCAGATGTCTTGCCAGGCCGTTCCCGGAACCTGCCGGTAAAATTCCCAAAGCGCAATTAGTGTGTACAAGAGCGCTGCCGACTTCATTGATCGTTCCGTCGCCTCCAATGGCGACTACAATGTCAAAGCCTTTCTTAGCAGCTTCAGCGCTTAACTTCGTGGCGTCTTTAGGACCTTTTGTGTAGGAGATCTCATAAGAAAATTTTTGATGGTCCAGATATCGGAAGATCAGGGTCTCTAAATAAGTTTTGTTATCTGTTCCCGAACGGGGATTTAATATAAATCTAACGGTTTTTTTCAGAAAGTCCTCAATAACAATAATTCTTAAGATCCTATTAAGTATAACATAGATAAGGACTCTATTGCAATTTTTTCTCTTGTCGGAGAAAAATGGACATCAGAGTTATGTCCAATTTATATTTTTTGACGCCGTTCTCGTCTTTTTTTTTGTTTTCGCTTTTTCTCCTGTAAAAGCATTTTTTTACTTTTTCTTCCGAGAAGCGATTCTTCAATTTTGTCGCATAGTTCCCGGCGGGCAAAAAACCGGTTCATTTCCCGAGAACGCTCCTTATGACATTTGACTTCTATCCCAGAAGGAATATGTTTTAGGTAAACACAAGAATGGCTTTTTTGGAGTTTTTGCCCGCCCCGGCCGCTGCCTAAAATAAATTGTTCTTCGAGATCTTTTTCCAAAATGCCTAGAGAGAGCATTCTTTGTGTGAGTTCTTCTTCTTTTTCTAATCGAATAGGCATTATGAATAATCGTTAAGAGTTTCAATAATTTTTGCATTATCTCGGTAATTGATCGGAACCGAAATAATGACCGGTCCTTTTGCTGAAAAAGCTTGGTCTAGAACAGTTTTGATATCTTCCGGTTTTTCCATTTTGAAGGCTTTTGCTCCCAAACTTTGCGCATATTTTATCATATCCATAGGGCCAAATTCACAAAAAGCTTTTCGATGATATTTTTTTTCTTGTTGGATTTTTACCAAATTGTAGGAATTATCTTCCCATACCATATGAATGATCGGAAGGTTTAAGCGAACCGCAGTTTCTAATTCCATGGAGGACATCAAGAACGATCCATCTCCGGAAATAGAAAAGACTTTTTTATTAGGCCTTGCAAGAGCGGTCGCAATAGCCCAGGGAAGGGCGATTCCCATTGTTTGCAGCCCCATGCTGGTTAAAAAGTATTTAGGTTCAAAACATAAAAAATGACGAGCCCACCAATATTGATGGCTTCCTACGTCGCAGATAACAGTAATATCGTCGTGAAGGTATTCTCGTACTTCGTGAATAAGACGAAGAGGATGGAGGGGGATGTCATGATACTCTTTTCCTGCTTGGTAACGTTCGACTAGCATATCAAAAGCTTTTCGCACTTCCGGAAATTCACTGGAATTTACAATAGTCCCTAATTTTTTATTTAAGGCATCTAGGTTTAAGGCAATGTCTCCGATCATTTCCATCGTTGGATGAAAAGCTTGATCTAATATTGCAGGAACGGTGTCAATATTAATAATGGTTCTTTCAGGGATTTTATTCCAAATTACAGGATCATATTCGATCGGATCATATCCTACAGTGAGTAAAACATCGGCTTTGTCGAGAATTTTATCGCCGGGTTGGTTTTTAAAAACACCCAATCTGCCCATAAAAAGATTGATCAAATCCCGTGAAATAGCCCCGGCGGCTTCGAAGGTTGCCATCACGGGCATTTCATGTTTGCGTAAAAAATCACGGATGGATTCGCTAATTCGGTGTGTTGTTACTCGATTGCCGATAAACATGCCCGGAAAATGGGCCGATTCTATGAGAGATATGGCTTTAGAAAGAACGGTATCGGGAGCCGTACCCAAGATGGGTGCCGATTCGTAAGAGATGCTTTTGAAGGAACAATGTTCCTGAAGAATGTTCGAGGGGATCGCAATGTGAATCGCTCCTGGATGAGGAGTCATGGCCACCTGAAAAGCATTGGATAAAATATCCGGAAGAACTTCCAAATAATCGACTTCAATGCTCCATTTGGTTATCGGTTTGTATAAATCCACAGCAGGGATATTTTGATGAGCATGTTTGAATTTTATCCTTTGAGAAATTTGTCCTGAAATAAGGATTACAGGGCATCGTTCTGCCTGGGCAGCCGCAATGCCCGTTACGGCATTGGTAGCCCCGGGACCGGCGGTTACCAGGCATACTCCGGGCCTCCCGGTGATTTTTCCCCAGGCCTGTGCCATGAATGCAGCGTTTTGTTCATGGCGGCAGACAATGACTTCCGGACCAGAATCGACTAAAACATCCAGAATAGGATCAATAGAAGCCCCCGGAACGGTAAAGATATATTCTACGCCTAATTCCGTTAAGGAACGAACAAGATGTTCTGCACCGGAAATTTTCATTTATAGGCCTCTTTCTAGTTTTTCTATTTTTTTCTTGGAAGAACGTGTGAGATTAGCAGCATAAAATAAGGGAGACTTGATCAGTTGGAGATGAAAGTGATAGATGGGACAAATTTGTATGGTAGCCGTATGTAAGCTTGCATCAAATACATGTCCTCCGATTTTTTTGGAACTATCTATAAAATGAAAGTGATAGCCAGGAACATTTACCTGTTCTAGATATTGAGGAAATCGAAACCCTATAAGAGTTCCCCGTATGGATTTTTGGGAATATTGATACTGGTCTTCTAAAGCCTTTTTCCCGGAATAAGGAGCTTCTTGTTCTTTAACGGTCCTTAGGGTAATGGAATCAAAATCAGCGTTGATCTGAAGTGCATAAATGAGGTTTTTAGAAGGAATAAGGCTGTCTATATGTTTTTGCAATGCCTGAAAAGAGGCTTTACTCTTCCATTGTGATATGTTTTGTGAAAGAAAAAATGTGACAGCGGCAAAAGGAGTCTTGCTTTTTAAAGAAGGGGAGGAGACGCTGCCTTTTTTTTGTATTTGATAAAAAGTTCCTTCATAAAGCAGTAGTTCTCCCGCTAATTTGTCATAGGTTCCAATGCCAAAATTTCCCTGTTTTGCCAATGATTCTAAAGAAACATCTCCCTCATAGACAGAATGCATCAAAGAACCGATTGTGCCTGTTTGGAAAACAGAGCCTTCTTGAGAAGATCGCATATTTTTCTCTCTTAATTGTTCTTATAGGGACATAATTTATAATCATCAATCCTTTTCTCTTAAAAATCCTTTTCAAAAAACAAAAAATTATCCATTGTGAAGAAAAATGAGGATAGTGTGAAAAAATTTTCTCTCTCTTTTGTGGGAATCGTTCTTCTGTGCATTTTGGCCTTTTTTATCTTTGTATGGTTTATGAGAGTGTCTATCGTGTCTAGTTATCTGTCGAGTAAATTAAAAGTGCCCGTATCGATGCAGGATATTTCTATTTCCTCTTCCCAAATGAAGATTGATGATTTGGAAGTGAGAAATCCTGCCAAAGCTAAAAAACGCACCGCGTTTAAAGCTAAAAAAATCGAAGCCAATTTTTCTCTTCAAGAGCTTCGAGGAAAAAGATCTGTTGTCGATAGCATCCTTGTGGATAAAGTATATCTCAATGTTATTTGTTTTGACGCTCTTTGTTCTTCCAATAATTGGACAGAGATTATGAAAGGGATCTCCTCTACAGAAGAAAAACATTCGAAAAAACAATTCCTTATCAAAAAACTCATTATTAAAGATCTTACTGTAGATATCCATGGGATTGGAGGATTAATCTTTCCCTCTAATAAGAAAAAGACGATCACGATTTCTTACTTGGAATTTGATAATATTACTAGTGAAAGCGGTTTTCCAACACAGGAATTGTTCATCGAGATCTTTAAAAGAGTGGGGATTCAGGAATATCTTAAATCCTTCATTCAAGACCAAGGGAAAATGCTGAAGAGTTTGATTCCGCCATTTAAATTTTGATAAGAACATCCTCTTTAGTTTTGTGAAAAAATCAATTCTCTTATATTGAAAATAAGATCTTCTCTCTCTCATTTTTTCTTTATTTCAAAAGATTTTTTGCAGTATGATTTTTCAGGTTAAAGCTTTTTCTTTTTGGGAGGGCAACAAATGATGCGGTTTTTAGCAACTTTTATCTGCTCTCTTCTTACAGTTCCTCTTTTCTCATATGATGAAGAAGCCAAAGAAGAGATTTTTCTTTCTACTCCTGAACAAGTGTTCACCTTAAGCAAAGAACCCAGTTTTCTTATAGAAGGGATCATTAGTCCTTTGAGCGGAAGTCCTTGTCTTAGACAGGTAGATTTTGTCGTTAAAGGAGCGCAAGAGATTGCCTTAAGTAGAACGTACATATCTCCTTATATGCCACTTCAGCTTGCTCCTAAAAAAAGAAATACCGAAGATTGGGAAAAATATTATCTCTATCACTATATAGCTCATCAATATAAAGGATGGCAATTTTACCCTCATCTCAAATTACAATTTATTCCAAGTGAGAAACAAGTCCTTATAACGGATCCTAGTGGCAGTACTCTCTGTTTTTCTTTTATAGATAAGAACATGACTCGTGCAGTCTTAGCAGGAGATCCTTACGGTTTGAGTAATTGTTCGGGAGAAAGACCTAGTGGAGCAGATGATCCTAGAAATATTCGTATTACTTATAACGCTAAAATAAAGCAATTTACAGTTTGCGGGGTCGATCAAACGGTTCGTTTTTATCGTTTTAATAAATGGGATTCCGCGAATACGAAACTTTATCTTCTAGAAAAAGAAATTCTTCCCAATGGGAAAATTCTTAAATATCGCTATGAAGGAAATTATCTTTCCTCTGTAGAAAGCCTGGATCCGCAGGAGCGTTTTGTTTATGCCTCAATTCGTGTTGAAGGCAATCCATGGAATGAGCATTGTCATTTTTTGTCTTCTTCGGGACAAATGGCAGACTATGATTATCAAAGAAGGTCTATTCATGTTAAAATTCAAGAAAAGATAGATCATTGGCCTAAAAATAATCGATTCAAAGGGGAAGGCGATTTTCTTTGTCCTCCTATTCTTTCTGGGGTCAGTTCTCCAAATTTTAGAAAAGAACAATTGAATTATTCCGAACGTTTTTTACTGGATTCCTACGAAGGGAAAGATCAGCATTTTCACATTGTACACGGAATATACGGGGAAGGATCTAAGCATTATCGTACTCAGCAATTATCTTTGCCAGTTGGTGACAAGGATAATTTTGTTTCTGTTTATGATTTTTCGTATCATCCTCCTATAGCAGGAAAAAAAGAGGGAACCACAACGGTTAAATCAAACGATGGAACTATTACTACCTATCATTTTTCCAAAAACCTTCTTATTTCCAAAATTCAATATTTTGGCAAAGATGAAAAACTCAGAAAAGAAAAGATTTTTTTGTGGGACGATAAGAATTGGCTGAAAACTGTTGAAATACGAGATAGAAACAAGAATCTCTTTTATAAGAAATCTTATGAATACGATCAGTTTGGCAATCCTACCTTAGAAATATTTACAGGCAATCTTTCCGGTACAGGCGAACTCGAATCTATTCGGACAAAGCGGATTTTTTCTGATGATGGAAAAAATCTTCTTCTTCAAGAAGAGACAGAAAACGGAAAAGTTACTCTTTTTTCCTATCTTAAAGGAACCAATCTCATCACTTCCAAACTCATTAAGAATAAAAATGACATTATTCTTAGAGAATTTTGGACCTATGATGACTGCCACAATCTCATAGAAAAAGTGTTAGATGATGGCAAAAGCAAAAATTCTGATGATTTAACGGAAGTGACGGAGAGACACAAGATCACTTATATTCTTAGACAGTCGGCCCCCTTTCTCCATATGCCGGAATGGATTATTGAGACTTATTATGATTCTGGTATGGAAAAACTGCTTAAGAAAAGTCGTTTAACGTATGACGCTCAGGGCAATGTCGTTCAAGAAGAAATTTATGACGCAAATGAAAGCATTGTCTATACGATAGATAAGACCTATAACGAAAGAGGAGATCTTTTATCTGAGACGAATCGCTTTGGACAAAAAGCGATTTATACATACGACGCTAAAGGACGTCGCTTAACAGAGAATAGTTTTTCTGGAAGAATCCATAAAACGCTATTTTATGATGCGAGAGGACGCCTTTATAAAATGTTCGAAGAGGGGGATGATGGCAATCGCCACACAACATCTTCAAAGTATGACAATCATGATCGGCTGGTTAAAAAGCAAGATCGTTTTGATAATTGCACATATTACAAGTACGACCCTTTGATTGGTAAAGTTTCTCAAACAGATTTTCCTCAAATTGCGGCTTTAGACAGAGGATCAAAAAATGTTAGAACTTCTTCAACATACGATCCTTTTGGAAGAGAACTTTCTTTTACAGATGCGAACGGAAACAAAACTACTTATTCTTATAATGTATATGGCTCCTTAAGTAAAATACATCATCCTAATGATGGAGAAGAGATTTTTCGTTATGCTAAAAATGGTGATCTTATTTCCTATACCGATCAAGACGGTCTCACCATTAAATACAAAAATGATGTGCTTGGAAGAATCCTCAAAAAAACATATATCTCAAAAGAAAGTAGAGAGCTTGCTGAAGAGATGTTTATCTATAATGGTTTTCATCTTCTCTCTGAAACAGATAAAGAAGGTCAAAAAATATCCTATTTTTATGATGGTGCAGGAAGAAAAATTCGGGAAGAGTTTTGCGGTAGAGTAACGGGGTTGGCCTATGATTCTTTAGGAAGGCTTGCTAAAATTGTTAACTACAATGGTGATGAGGTTCTTGTCACTCATTATAGAAGGGATTTGGAAGACAGAATACTTGAAGAGAAAAAAACGGATCTCTCAGGGAAGATTCTTTACAAAGTTGAATTTTCCTACGATATTGATGGCAATCGAAACTCCATTATCCGCAACATCAATGGTAAAAAAGCAGTTGAATCATTTACTTATGATCCATTTCAAAGAAATGTTTTTTATAGAGATGCTTTAGGATATGAAACTCATACTTTTTATAATGAAAACTATATAAATGCTTTAGGGCAAAAGGTTCTTCAACTTAAGACAGTAGATCCAAATGGCGTTATAACTTTGAAGACTTATGATGCTTTTTCCCGAAATATACAGATAGAAAAAATCGATTCAAACGGATCAATAGTTTCTAGCCAAGAAATGAACTATGATCCTGATGGTAATCTTATCTTGCATAAAGACCATGTTTATGAAGGAAAAAGATTTTTATCTGCTCAAACGGTGCGCTATTACTATACTCCTCATCATCAAGTAAAACAGATGGTTCGAGGCTATGGTACCTCTGACATAAGAAAAACACATTATTCCTATTCTCTAGCTGGTAAGATGGAAAAGAAAATTCTTCCTGATGGCGTTGTTCTTTCTTATAGCTACGATCCTTTTGGTTATGTAACTGGAATAAGGTCTTCGGATGGAGAAATTTCTCATGTTTTTACGCATAATAGGCTGGGACACCTGCTAACCTTCGTAAATGAAAAACAAAACCTTTTCACAGAAAGAAAGGTTGATTCTTTTGGCAATGTGCTCTGCGAAGTATTTCCTCATGGAGCAGAAATTCATAAAACGTATGATAATCTTAACAGACCTCTATCTCTGACTATTGCAGAGCATGGAAAAATATCTTTTATTTACGATCCCATGTTCCTAAGAGAAGTAAGGAGGCTATCTTTTCAGGGCAATACATTATATAAGCATACATTTGAAGAGTATGATCTTACCGGAAATCTTACTAGAGAATGTCTCATTGGAGACCTCGGTACTGTTGATCATTCCATAGACTTAAGGGGTCAAAAAACACAAATTACAAGTCCTTATTTTTCTCAAGAATGCAAATATAATCCGATCCAAAACCTCATAGCTTCTACTATCGATGGCAAAAAAGCCTGTTATGGATATGATGATGCTTCTCAAATAATCCGAGAAGAGATCGAGAAAAATAATATTTATTATGTTCATGATTCTCTATATAATCGGAAGAAGAAAAATAAAGATCTCTATGAAGTTACTGGTTTAAACGAACTTCTTTCTGATGGGAAAGCCCATTACGCATATGACTTAAGAGGAAACCAAGTTCTCAAAGAAACCGATAAAGAGAAATTTTCTATGGTCTACGATCCTCTCAATCAGCTGATCGCAGTAACTTCTAAAAAGCAAAGGATGGAATTCATCTATGATCCTCTAGGAAGATGTTTAGCAAAAATCATTTCGACAAAGTCGAAACAAGGATGGAAAGAATCCGATCGTGAATATTACCTCTACGATGGAGAGAATGAAATAGGATCCTTTAAATCTTCAAATACCTTGGAGAGTTTTAGAGTTTTAAGTACAGATCGTTTTCCTAAAACATTGAGCATTGAGCTAGGAGATCAAATCTTTGTTCCTATCACAGATGTACAAGGAAATATTCGCCGTCTTGTTGACATACGATCAAAAGCTATTTCTGCTAGGTATGATTTTTCCGCATTTGGGGAAAAACAACAATTT
>JAFGFA010000011.1 GCA_016931275.1 Parachlamydiales bacterium | reverse complement strand
AGTTTGTGAATATAGTTTTTTCAACAAAGAATAAAGAGCGTTATCAACAACGACTTAATATACTACTGGCTCTTGCAAAAAAAACAGCACAGGAGACTTCTCTTTCTTTTCAAAGGGTTGTTAATTTATTTCGTCTTATCATCCGGAATTTTATCAGACGGAATTTTTCTGATACACAGGCCTTGGCACATCAAGAACAAATACTACAAGCCCTTGCAAAAGAAGAGGCTTCTTTTAAAATGGCTGCTAATTTATTTCGGTTTATCATGTTGAGTTCTCCATTCTCCAGATTGTTTTCTGTAACTGCGTCTGCTTTTTTTTCAATTCCTATAACTACCCAAAGAGCAGTTTTTTTCAAAAGTTTAGACGGCGAGATTGTTGAGCAGATCTATTTAAGGATTCCAGACAAATACAAACTTCTCATTACACCAAGACAATTACAAGACAACATTGCGTTACAAATTTTGTTTATAAATCATATTCCTGAAGAGTTTTTTCCAATTCCTGTAACTCCCGAAAAAAAAGCTATTTTTCAAAGTTTAAATGGTCAGACTGTTGAGCAGATCTATTCAAGGATTCCAGACGAATACAAACGTCTCATTACACCAAGACAATTAAATGAAAGCCCTGTTTTAGAGGCTTTGCAGCAGTCTAGAAGGTTTTCTTCTCGTCGTGAATCCTCTTCTTCTCATCGTGAGCCTTCTTTTAGGGTATCTTGTCCTATTGAGTCCTACTTGAACACTATGGGAATCTCTCCTGAAGATTGGAATACAACATCCGACAAACAACAATTGCTTAGCAAACGTTATCGATCTCTTGCTCGGGAAAATCATCCAGATAAACATCCTAATGACATAGAAAGAGCTCGAGAGACCATGGCAAAAATAAATGATGCCTATTCTAGATTACAAGCACATCTAAGGGAAACGTAAGAATCTCACGAAGAGAACCCAGAACCAACTATTTAAGAATCTCTCAAAAACTCTCCTAAGGGTCCTGATTCTTGATCGTAGCAACGTGAAATCCTAGATTTTTCCTTTTGTTTCTTATATGATGCAATTACAACTATTATGGATACGATGAGGATCATATTGTGAATCAGTTAAAAATTACAGGAGGAGTTCCTCTTAATGGGACTATTGAAGCGGCCGGTGCTAAAAATGCGATGACAAAATTGCTCGTTGCTTCTCTTCTTTCCGATAAACCCTGCATGTTTTATAACGTACCGAATATTGGAGATGTCGCCATTACCGTTCATTTATGTGAAGAAATTGGAGCTAAAATCGAGTGGGACCGTCAAAACAAGACCATTAAAATTCATACTCCTAATATTCTTACAACCTATATTTCTCAAAAATTTTCCGGGGCGAATAGAATTCCCATTTTAATGTTAGGAGCCCTTCTTTCCAGAACGGACCAACCGATCACAGTCCCTGTAGTCGGCGGCGACATGCTTGGCAACAGGCCTTTGAATTTTCATATGGACGCTTTCAATAAACTTGGAGCGACTTGCCAATACGACCCAACGGCTCATACCTATATTGCCCATGCTCGAAATGGCCTAAAAGGAACTATTATTCATCTACCGTATCCTTCTGTAGGAGCTACAGAAAATACGATGTTATGCGCCATTAGCGCTATAGGAACAACCATCATTAAAAATGCAGCGATCGAACCGGAAATCATCGATCTGATCTTATTTTTACAAAAATTAGGAGCCAATATCACTTTTGACGTTGATCGCACGATCTGCATAGAAGGAACTCGTCATTTTTATCCTGTAGAACATAGGGTCCTATCCGACCGCAATGAAACTGTCTCCTATGCCTCTTTAGCGATTGCATCGCAGGGAAAAGTTTTCATAAAAAAAGCAGAGCATTTACATTTGATTGCTTTTCTCAACAAACTCCGAGAAATCGGAGCCGGTTTTGAGATCAAATCGGACGGGATTGAATTTTTTTATAAAGGCCCCCTAAAAGGCGGGGTACATATAGAAACCAATGTCCATCCCGGTTTTATGACAGATTGGCAACCTCCTTTTGGAGTCCTGCTAACCCAATGCCATGGTGCTTCTGTAATCCATGAAACCGTTTATGACAACCGTTTCGGCTATACGAAAAATCTCCGGCAACGGGGCGCAGATATTGCTCTTTTTAAAGAATGTCTGGGCAATAAAAGCTGTCGGTTTGCCTCATTAGGGCATGATCATAGCGTAATTATCAAGGGACCGACTTCTTTCAAAGGGGCTGACATTGCAATCCCCGATTTACGGGCCGGTTTTGCCTATGTAATGGCCGCTCTTTTAGCTCCGGAAACTTCTCACATCTCCGGAGCCGATTTTCTCGACCGGGGGTATGAAAATTTCGAAGAAAAGCTCTCTTCTATGGGAGCCAATATTCAGCGCATTCCTTAAGTCCTGCTATGAAGAAAACGAATGTAAAAACCCCCTGTGCTCGTGATTTGCCTTTTCTTCCTGTGAAGGGAATATGGAAAACGCCTTCTTTCCCTTGGCTTATTCCTCAAAGATTCATCGATAAAATAAACACGTTTGACTTTAACGATCCTATTTTTGCACAATTTGTTCCTTCCATTTTGGAGAAAAAAAAGATCAAAGGCTTTCTTCAAGATCCTCTTCACGAAAAAAAATATCAAACGGGAGTTTTAATCCAAAAATATCACCATCGCGCTTTATTATGTTGTTCCGCATCCTGTGCGATGCATTGTCGTTTTTGTTTTCGCAAAAACCAGCCGAAGATATCGACTCACAATTTTGACAAAGAACTACAGAGGATAGAAGAAAACCGATCACTTTCAGAAATCATTCTCAGCGGAGGAGACCCTCTTATGCTCCCCGATACAATCTTCCAACAATTATTACAAAACTTGGATAATATTCCTCATATCACAAGAATACGCATCCATACCAGAATGCCCCTGGCACATCCTGAAAGGATCTCAGCGCAATTCTTAAAAATCCTGACCAAAAGTCAAAAACAGCTTATTGTTGTATTGCACACGAATCACGCGCAAGAACTCGATGAAGCCATTTTTTCTTCTATGCATGCCATCGCCTCGCTTGGAATTCCGATCTTTTCTCAATCGGTTCTACTAAGAGGAGTGAATGATACGGTCGAGGATCTCAAAACACTTTGTTTTCAATTAATAGATCATGGAATCATTCCCTATTATCTTCATCAACTCGATAAAGCGGAAGGAACCCATCATTTCCAAGTAAGCAAATCGAAAGGGAAAAAAATTATGCAAGAACTCCAGGCAGAACTTCCCGGATATGCTCTTTTTCGTTATGTGCAGGATATCAGCGGGAAAAGAAGTAAAACGGCTCTCTATCCCTGATACCACTCATACTGCACAGGAAAAGCAGCCTGTCGAACAAATGATTATGCCCAGCGAGGATTTTTAGAAGGTTTTACGATTTTTTTTATCGACTTTTCCAAGTTCTCAAGGGCCTTCTCCAAAGTAGGAGAATGCGATCCTCTATTATCGATCTCCTCAACTTCATTTTGGGGAACTGTCGGATGTTTTCTTGTTATTATCTTATCCGAATCTAACATAATTATCCTTTTTATTATTTCTCAGAAACTAATTATAACACAAAAACAAAATAAATTAAATAATAACAAAAAGAATTTTACGACAAAAAAAAGAATTACATTCTATTTAAAACCTTTAATCCCAATATATTAAGTCCTGTTTTTAGGATTTTAGCGGTCAATTCGCAGAGAAGCAATCGCTGATCCTGTTCTACAGAGCCGACAACCCGGCAATCTCGGAAAAATATATTGAACTTTTCAGCCAAATTATAAAGATAATCGGCCAGACGATTCGGAAGAAGATCTTTTTCAAAGGCATTGATCACCTCTCCGAATCTTCTAAGATGTAAGCCCAGAAGAACTTCGGAAGGATGCTCCAGAGAAATTTTCGCAGTCTTTATTATTGGCTCTAAAGACACCTCTGCTTTTCTCTTAATTCCTTGAATACGGACATAGGAATATAAAAGAAAGGGAGCCGTATTCCCCTCAAACTTAAGCATTCTCTCATAACTAAACTGATAGTCTTTTAACCGATAAGAAGAAAGATCGGCATATTTTATGGCATCGATTCCTAAAACTCGACCCATTTCATGAAGCGATTCGGGATCTATATCGGGGATACGGTCTCGGATTAATTGTTCTGCATAATTCATTGCCTGATTGATCAAATCCATCAATTTTTCCGTATTTCCCTCACGGGTGCGCAATTTCTTTCCTTCATCACCGAGAACTAATCCAAAAGTCACATGATCGAAAGAAGTTTTTTGAGGATCGATTAAATGGGCCTTCAGCGCTGCAGCATAAACCATTTGAAAATGCAGGGTTTGACCAATATCCGTCACAACAATAATGCGATCGGCCTTCTCTCGTTGAGCTCTTTGATAAAAAGCAGCGAGATCTGTCGTTGCATAGAGATAACCTCCATCCGATTTTTGTACAATTAGAGGAAGAGGTTCTCCCTCTCTATTAGCAAATCCCTCTAAAAACAGACATTTGGCTCCATCAGACAACGTAATAAGTCCCTGTTTCTCTAAATGCGCCACAATCTCCGGCAACAGATCGTTATAATAGGATTCTCCTCTTTCGAGGATCTTAATATCTAACAAAGAATAAATTCGTTCAAACTCTCTTCGAGAAATATCACAAATAATTTTCCATGCCCTTAAGGCTTCTTTTTCCCCGCTTTGAAGATGGACTACTTCCTGATGGCTAATCTTTTTAAACTCGGCATCCTTATCGAAAAGTTTTTTGGCTTCCTTATACCAGTGATCGAGAGAAGTCAGTTCGGGATTTTCTTCTCCGGCAATGACTGCGGGGCAATATTTTTTTAAATAGGCAATGAGCATGCCAAACTGAGTTCCCCAATCTCCTACATGATTTAAGCGAAGCACCTGCCTATCAAAAAACTCGAATAACCGGGCTATGCAATCTCCAATTATCGTGGAACGAAGATGCCCTACATGGAGTTCCTTCGCAATATTAGGCGATGAAAATTCTACGATAATCTTTTCAGGAAAGGGATCTCTAGTAGCTCCCAAATAAGGATCGACCAACACTTCATTAAGCTGAGAGGAGAGAAACTCTCTGGAAAAGGTTACATTGATGAATCCAGGACCGGCGATCTCAATATTGGAAAAGTATTGAGAATCCCAATGCTCGACAATTTTTTTAGCAATTTCCCTGGGGGAACTATGGAACTCCTTCGCAAGCCCTAAGGGAGCATTACATTGATAATGCCCGAACTTTTCATTATGACATGCAAAAATCGCCGTATCCCATTCTCCCTGATTTCCAAACGCTTTGCATATTGCTTTTTGGGCGATAGAGCGAAGTATCGAGATCAAGGAGTCCATATCTTAGTGATGAAAATGAGGGGGTTCTGATCTTTTACCAATTTCATAAGCCATACGATATTTTGCTAAAGTCACAGCAGCCACATGGGTAGAAGTTTTGTTTTTTTCTGCGATATCATAAATCGCCAGCAGCTGATCGTAAATCTTGTCGATCTTCTTTCTTGATTCAATAGGATTATAGCCTTCTGAAGTCACTTCCATGGCAACATTGATCAGACCTCCTGCATTGATCACAAAATCAGGAGCGTATAAAATTTTCTTATCTTTTAAAATCTCCGCATGATGTTCTGCAAGCAGTTGATTATTGGCACATCCCGCAATCGACTTGCATTGCATTTGAGGAATCGTCTGATCGTTAATAATTCCTCCCATAGCGCAAGGAACAAACACATCGCAAGGCACTTTATGGATTTCAGAAGGTTCAACAATTCTTGGCCGAAACTTTTTAGTAACATATTCCAGATTATGTGGATAGATGTCAGCAACCGTAAGATCTGCTCCTGCCCAAAATAAATAATTGAGCAACGGCATCCCTACATTGCCCAACCCTTGTAGAGCAATTTTCTTTCCTGCGAGGGAATTGCTGCCGTATATTTTTTGAAGGACTGACTGTATTCCCCGAAAAATTCCGTAGGCAGTAAAAGGTCCCGGATCCCCGCTGCTGTTTTTATGCATAAGTCCTACAACATAAGGAGTTGCCTTACGAATAATTGCCATATCTTCAGGAGTGCTTCCCACATCTTCCGCAGCAATATACTGCCCTTGCAACATATGGACTGCTTCTCCAAAACGCAACATTTTTCTTTCATCTTTATCTTTTTTGGGGTCTGCAATAATAACACTCTTGCCTCCCCCAAAACCGACTCCAGCAATCGCTGATTTATACGTCATTCCTTCGGAAAGTCGCAAAACATCCGTCAGGGCAAGATCAAAATTCGCATAAGGAAAAATACGTACGCCTCCCAGAGTCATACCCAGACGAGTATTATGAATGGCAATAATGGCTTTTAAACCAACACTATCATCGGTGATCTTGTAGACTTTTTCATAGTCTTTTACCGCAAGCTCCTCAAATTGAATGGTTTTCTCTTTTTCCCCAGACAAAGGCATAATGATGCTCCCCAAATTTTTATAAAAAGAATACCACTTTTTAACATGGGGGGTCAAATAAATAAATTTTTTCAAGCGCAACTCGATCTCATTTACCTTGAACTATAATGTTCCTTGTTAGATTATTGAATAATACTAAACTTAAAAATAAGGATTATCAATGACATTACCTGACCGCATGAAACATGATTTGCTGCAATACTTAAAAGGACATCGAAAAACAAATTTGATAACGATCTATCTTCTTTTTTTAGAAAAAAAGTTTCACATGAATCCTGTCCTTTTTCCCATGGAAAAAAAGATTTACCAAAGCCTTGATGACCTTATTCAGCACCTGGAAAAAGAAAATAAATTGTGGCGAGAGACAGAAATTTGCATCCAGTATGGGCAACAAAGTGTGAATGAAGAAACTAAAAAAATCTATATCTGTCCTTTTACGGGAAAAGTTTTTGGAGATAATACCCATCCGAATCCCCAAGATGCTATTTATGACTGGGTTTCCTCCTGCCCTGAAAACACCGAGTCGGTCGACGGAATGAAAGTAAAAAGATTTTTTGTCTCTGAAGATCCTGAAGTGATTAAAAATTATATAAAACCCCGAAAAGACGCGATTAAAAAAGTAGTTTTTTCTTCTGCAATTACCGGAAAACTGTTTAATAGCAAGGAAGCCGTCATCCAAGATTTTAAGCAAAATCATATTAAACACATGACCCTTTTTGAAGTGCAAAATCAAAATCGATATGATCTCGAGGAAAAATTTCTTCAGTTGCTGCAAGATCAGATTAACGAAGAAAAAATTACGGTATTTGTTCAAGAACTTTCTCAACATAAAGAGTTTACTCCTTATCTCGATCAATGGATTGAATAAACGGGATGAGGAAAACTATTATCGAGACTTTTCGTTCTTTCTCTCCTGAAGAAACTCAAAATATTGGAAAAGAGATAGCAAAACACTTTTCTTCCAACGATATCGTAGCTTTTTTTGGAGACCTTGGTGCAGGGAAAACCCTTTGCATCAAAGGCATTGTTTCCTCCTTATCTTCGATAAGCCCTTCAGAGATCACCAGTCCTACCTTTACCTATCTCCATCTCTATCAAGGCTCCTTGCCCATCTATCATTTTGATCTCTATCGATTAAAGAATTCTCATCATTTTATCGACATGGGCTTTGACGAATTTTTTCATCAAGGAGGCCTTTGTCTTATTGAATGGGCAGAACAGATTGCCGATCTTCTTTTTTCCTGTTACATTATAGAGATCAACCATATTGATGAAAGCCAGAGAGAAATTCTATTTTCTCGATTAGAAAAAGAAAAAGTAATGCCCTATAAGAATATAAATGTTTAACTAAAAACCGTTAAAGACTATGGGATCTCTTCATAAAGATATATTTGCCTGCATTGATATTGAGTCTACCGGACTCGATATCCAATACGATCGTATTATTGAAATTGCGATATGCACATTCGATTTTGATCATATCATCTCTTCTTATTCGACCCTGGTCGATCCTGAAAGGGATATTCCTTCGGAATCGGAAGCGATCCACCATATCTCCCTTAAAATGGTTCTGGGCAAACCTAAAATTTTCGAGGTATTACCTAAAATATTTTCTCATCTGGATCATCATGTCTTGATCGGCCATGGCATTTGGTTTGATATTGCCATGATGAAAGAAGCAGCAAAGAGAAGCCATCTCGAAACTCCTTTTGACTCCATTCAGACCATTGATACATTGCGTTTGGCACGACTTTATGGACAAAGCCCTGTCAATTCCCTGGAAACCTTACGCAAGCACTTCAATATTCCTGAGGAAGGAGCTCATCGAGCACTAAATGATGTGTACGTCAATATCGATGTCTTTAAACATCTCTCAAAATCTTTTACAACAACGGAAGAAATTATCGAACGGCTGAAAAAACCCATTTTATTGAGAAAAATGCCTCTTGGAAAACACAAGGGACGCCTTTTTCCTCAAATCCCTATCGACTATTTAAAATGGGCTTCTCATCAGGATTTTGATGCAGATCTTCTTTATTCTGTCCGACATGAATTAAAAAAAAGAAAAATTAGTTTTGAGCAAGCTACAAACCCATTTACAAATCTCGAATAAAAAAGCACGTCTTCTTATTGCTTTAAACCCCGAAAAACAAAAAAAGTATTTGAAGGAAAAATATTCATAAAGAATAATGCTGTTCAACTTGGCTATAACGAATTTTTCTTGCGCAGACCTATTACAATAGGCATGCAAGAAGAACAATAATAAGCGAAAAAGGGAAGCTGCTCTCATAGCCTATTTTGTGCTATGGACCATAATAACACTTCCTCGATGCAACAGGAGAAGATTTTATGAACAAACTATCTATTACCGATCTTCCAATTCAGGGAAAAAAGATCCTTATGCGCGTCGATTTTAATGTTCCTCTCAATGAAGATGGAACCATAGCAGATGATACGAGGATTCGGGCTGCACTTCCTTCCATTCAATATGTATTAGATCATCAGGGAAGCCTCATTTTAATGAGCCATTTAGGAAGGCCAAAAGAAGGAAAAAATCCAAAATTATCTCTAAGACCGGTTGCTATGCGTCTTTCTGAACTACTAGACAAGCCCGTCTTAATGGCTCCGGATTGCATTGGGGACGAAGTGGAAAAAATGACGGATACTCTCTCTCAAGAAGATGTTCTTCTGTTAGAAAATCTCCGTTTTTATCCGGCAGAGACAAAGCCCGAAAGCGACCCTACTTTTGCCGAAAAACTCGCCAAGCTCGCCGACTTCTATGTCAATGATGCTTTTGGAAGCGCCCATCGAAAACATTCTTCCACCTATACCATCACTCAATATTTTCCTCATAAAGCTGCAGGAGGATTTTTATTAAATAAGGAAGTATCCTTTTTATCGAAGTGTCTTCAAAATCCCGCCCGCCCTTTCTATGCTATTATCGGAGGAGCTAAACTCTCTTCAAAAATGGGAATTATTAAAAATTTAATCGACAAAGTCGACGCTCTTTTTATTGGGGGAGGCATGGGTTATACCTTTTTCAAGGCCCAAGGAATCAATATTGGAAAATCTCTTTTCGAGGAAGAACTGTTAGAAGTCGCCAAGGATATCCTACAAAAGTGCAAAGAAAAAAATATTCCCCTCTATCTACCTACTGATGTTGTGATCGCTGATGCTTTGGCCAACGATGCAAATACGAAAGTAATTACAATGCAAACCGGCATTCCTCCTGAATGGGAAGGAGTGGATATTGGACCTCATACCGTCAAAACTTGGAGTTCTATTTTAGGAAAAGGAGCTACTATTTTTTGGAACGGACCGCTTGGAGTTTTTGAAATCCACAATTTTTCTCTCGGCACAGAAGAAATCGCCCAGATGTTGTCTAACACTCATGCGATTACCGTTGTCGGAGGAGGTGATTCTGTAGCCGCTATTAATAAAATGGGCATCGGAGACAAGTTTTCTCATCTTTCTACAGGAGGAGGAGCCTCTTTAGAATTTTTAGAATTTGGTCATTTACCCGGCATAGATGCTCTGTCCGATAAATAAACGAGGCTTAATCCGGTCTCTCTCCTAGCTCTTGAAAGCAAAGGCCTACAATCACAAGAAGCGCTGCTCCAATTTTCCATTGTAAAAGAGGCTCTTGGAGCACTATTACCGAGCCTATCATACTAAAAACAGGAACAAGAAGGGTAAAAGGAGCGATTTTTTTCAGAGGATGGCGAGCCAAAAGCCAACTCCAAGCCGCAAATCCTAATAGGGTCGATAAATAAGCTGTATTAATAATCGCCATGCCTCCCTTCCATGAGATATGGCTAAGTGCTAATAACATTTTATCTCCTCCCTCCATAAAAAAAGAGAGAATGAACAGAGGAGGCCATGCGACAAAACTTCCCCAAATCACTAAAGAAAACATATGCACTTTTCCCATTTTTTTAGAGAGGACATTCCCGATTCCCCAGGAGGCTGCTGCTGCAATCACAAGAAAAAATCCCAAAATATTCAAATCGCCTTCTAGATGAATCCCTACAATCACGATCCCTAAAAAGGCGATCGAACCTCCGATGACCTGCCGGACTCCCAATTTTTCCTTAAAGAAAATGGCTCCTAACAGTAACGTAAAAAGGAGCTGAAACTGCAAAACTAATGAAGCAAGTCCGGGAGTGACTCCGGAATACATTCCTAAAAAAAGAAAAGAAAATTGGAGAGCAAACATGGTAAGGCCATACCACATCACCATCCTCAAAGGAACATCGGGTTTTTTTACAAAAAAAATAGCCGGTATGCTGGTCAAGAAAAATCGAAAACAGCCAAAGATTAACGGAGGAATTTCTTCCAGGGCAATCTCTACAACAACAAAATTAAATCCCCATAAGGCTACAACTGCTATAGCCATAAAAAAATGTAGAAGGGTCATACTACTTTCTTGAATGGTTGGTTTCAATAACGTTTATCTTCATAGTAAAATTTTTTTTGTATATGTCAAAAAGTATTATATTTTACATATTTTGACATGTTCCTTACTAGAAAAACCTTTCTATTTCAAGAGGCTAACCACAAGAATTTTCTTAAGGATTATGAAAACTTATAGCCTAATTGCACAAAACAATTTGGCTCCGAAATTCTTTCTATATCTACAAAACTATTCAAATATTGTTTATATTGATTCTAATTAACATTGATATTAAAATTAATAATCGTAAAACAAAAATAAGACATTGTTTTGAAAATAAAAAAGAACTGTTTATATCAAATTGACAATTTAGCTTTTTCTTATTCAATGGGAAATATTTCTGTAGAGGCAATCAAGGAATTGAGTTTTTCCATTGAAGAACATAGTCTCGTAACTATCTCCGGTCCCTCAGGATCCGGAAAATCAACGCTTCTTAATATTCTCGGCCTTATAGAACCCGTCCAAACAGGAAAAGTCCTTTTTCGTCAGGAAGATTTAGCTATACTCAAAGAAAAAAGAAAAAATTATATTCGAAAATTTCATATTGGATTAATTTTTCAGCAATTTCATCTCATCCCCGTATTGACTGCTGAAGAAAACGTGCAATATTTTCTGTTTCAACAACATCTTCCTAAAAAAGAAATATTAGAAAGATCCCAAGAAGCATTACATGCTGTAGGCCTTTTCAACCATCGTTTAAAAAAACCTTCGCAAATGAGCGGCGGACAAAAACAAAGAGTCGCTATAGCGAGGGCTCTGGCCAAAAAGCCCTCGGTGATCCTCGGCGATGAACCTACAGGAAGCCTAGACCAAACAAATGGCCGAGAAATTATGGATCTTCTCTTGCAGCTGGTAGAAGAGAAACGCTGCACCGTCATTTTAGCAACGCATGATGCCATGGTGCAAAGTTATACCCATAAAAATTTCCATATGCAGGACGGCATCTTGGCAGATAAACCATAAATAACAGGAGCCCATACAGTGCATTTTTTTCTTATGTTCAGAAATCTCTTTCGCAATAGACGAAGAACCATGGCCATCTTATTGACGGTTGCTTTAGGAACTGGCGCTCTATTTTCATTTGATGGCTTCATCCATGGCGTGCTCCACGATTTACGCAACAGTACCATTCATTCCCATTATGGGCATGGTGAGATCCACACGAAGGGATATCATGATACCGTTTTTGAAACACCAACGAATCACTGGATCCAAAATAGTCGGGAAGTTGAAAATTTTTTATCTCGTTTAAATGGTGTAGAATATGTTTTCCCCAGGGTAAGCTTCTCTGCTCTTTTAAAACATGAAAAACGCACGATTGCCGTAGCTGGCCAAGGAATTGAAGCAGTCAAAGAAGCTGAATTTTTTCATGCCTTGAATATTGAAGAAGGAATTCCCCTTCAAGACCAACCTAACGGAATTTTAGTGGGAAAAGGCGTCGCCGACGCGCTACAGGTTCATCCGAAAGACACCATCACAGTTATAGCCACTTCGCCAAAAGGAATGATCAACAAAGGAAAATTCATCATCACAGGCATTTTCCATACCGGTTCCCAGGAATTCGATAACCGTGTTGTCCGTATCCCTCTCCTTGCTGCTCAAAAACTATTAAAATCTTCTTTCATAGAATCGATCTCCCTTGGACTGTCCGATCTTTCTGATTGGAATGACATTGCCAAAGAGATCACATCAGCCTTTCCCTATCTTGAAGCCTCTCCTTTCAATGTCTTGGATGAAATCTATTATCAGCACTCTGTCGATTGGCTAAATGCCCAATTTCGGGTGGTCCAGATTATTATACTATTCATAGTTCTGCTTGGCATCTTTAACACACTTTCCACGACCATTTTAGAGAGAAAACAAGAAATCGGCAACCTTCGCGCCAATGGTCAATCTATAAAAGACATCATGAAACTGATTATGGGAGAAGGAAGTATACTCGCCTTATTGGGAAGCATCATTGGCATGATAGGAGCCTATCTCCTTCTAATGTTGTTTTCCTACAAAGGAATTCTCATGCCACCCGGTCCTGGACAAACGCGACAATCCCTGCTTACCTTTTCTTTCGAATGGTCCATGGTAGGAATGACTCTGTTCTTCAGTTTCCTCTCTGCCCTAATCGCCTCTTTTTGGGCCGGAATCAAAGTAGCTAAAATGCCTATAGCTCAATCGCTTCGATCCTATTGAGAATTTCTCTTTCAAACCGTTCAAACAGAAGTGGCCTTTTTAGAAAAAGCCTGATATAATTATGCTCTAAGTAGGATTAAAAAAAAATGATCTCCTTTACCCCTACGGTACAGTCTTCTGTTAAAGCGATTATTTTCGATTGTGATGGAACGCTTGTCTCTAGTGAAGAAGCCCATTTCTCAGCATGGCAGCAAGTCATGAAAAACAGAGGGGACGATCTTTCCATCCAAGACCTCGTATTCTTTATTGGCAAATCTGACGCCCTGATCGCCCGTTTACTGGCGTATAAATTACAGACAAAAGATCCTACTCTACTTCTTTTAGAAAAAAAAAGTTTTTTTTTAGAACTCCTTCAGCAAGGATTTCCTTCAATCGAGGGAACGGTTCAATTCGTTCATCGGCTCCTCCAAGAAAAAGAAAAATTGAATCTCAAGCTCGCTGTTGCCTCTGCAGCAGATAAAGATGAAATCCTCCTGAATTTAAAAGGCCTGCATTTAGAAAATTCTTTTGATATAATTCTTTCAGGTCAAAGCGACCTGCAGGATTATCATGACCCCGAAGGAGTCAACAAACCTAAACCCTACATCTATTTGCATGCGGCCAAACTTTTAGATGTTTCTCCTCAGGAATGTGTCGTCATCGAAGATAGTCATACGGGAGTAACTGCAAGTGCTGATGCAGGATGCTTTACCATTGCCATCCCAAATACTTGGACAAAACACCAAGATTTATCAAAAGCATCCTTACAATTAGAATCTCTTCAGAATTTCTCTGTAGAAAAATTTTTAGAAACCATCTCCTCTTTAAAAAATTTTAAGGAAGGATCCTCTCCTGTCCGATAAAAGTTCCCTTTCTCCTGTTTTTCAAAAACAGTCGTCTTTCATTTCTGCTACTTGTTCCTAACCTAAAAAAGTAGGCATCTGTTTTCTCCAAAAACCGACTATAAAATCATTTTTACTCTAGATAAGAAATAGCATTGTTCTTATAATAGATTCATAAAACAACCGGATTTTTCTGGTAAAAATTGTGTATAATCAGTGATTGAAAAAAACTTTATACATTTATTTTTTTATTGTATTTCTTTAGCGACCCTTCCGACTGCCCACAATAATTTTCAAGGCAATTAACCATGAGCTTTAATAAAAATACACTTTTCGGGAAGTTGCGCTATTATTTTTGGCCCATTCATAGCCATGAATATAAAAAATTCCTCCCCATGTTCTTGATATTTTTCCTCATTGCTTTCAACTACAATATTTTGCGCGCCGCAAAAGACACGTTGATTATTACGGCCCCAGCTTCGGGAGCTGAGACGATTCCGTTTATCAAAGTATGGTTCATCCTCCCTTCGGCTCTTTTTATGACCTACATATTTACCCGTCTTTCGAATCGGTTCAATCGAGAACAAGTTTTTTATCTCATGATGACGATCTTTTTATGCTTTTTTGCCATTTTCACTTTTTTTCTATATCCCTACCGCGATATTTTGCATCCTCATCATTTTGCCGATACTTGTGCAGGACTATTGCCTAAAGGACTCAGCGGACTTATCGCCTTATTTCGCAATTGGACCTTTACTCTTTTTTACGTGATGTCAGAACTGTGGGGGACCGCGATTCTCACCGTTCTTTTTTGGGGATTTGCCAATGAGGTAACCACCATCGGAGAAGCAAAACGCTTTTATATGCTTTTCAACGTCGGATCCAATATCGCAGGCATTTTTGCCGGAGAAGCTGCTCAAAAGCTGTCTCATCAGTCCTACTTCTCTTTTATCTCTTATGGGACCACTTCTTGGGAACAGTCTGTACTCTTTTTAAACCTGCTCATCATTGCTGTCGGCATTGCCATGAGCATTATTTTTCGTCTTTTGCATACCAAAGTGGTCTATAAAGAAAACCCCGATATCACCAATGTTTTAAAACTTCCGCCTAAAATGAAAATGTCTTTACGACAAAATTTCTCCTATATTGCTCAATCTAAATACCTCATTTGTATTGCAGCAATCGTCGTCACTTATCATATCGCCATGAATCTCATAGAAATCGTCTGGAAAAATCAAGTAAAGCTTCTCTATCCCAATCCGAGCGATTATAACGCCTTCATGGGACAGGTCATGGTCCTCATGGGCATTATTGCAGCGATCAGTGCTCTTTTCGTGTCCGGCAATCTGCTACGACGCTTTTCCTGGACTTTAAATGCTCTGATTTCTCCCATTATTGTACTGATTACAGGCATCCTTTTCTTTATCTTTCTGTTTACCCCACATACTACTATGATACGATTCACAACCTTTTTTGGAGTGACTCCTCTGGCCATGTGTGTCTTTTTCGGAACTCTGCAAAACTGCTTCAGCAGGGCTTCCAAATATACCCTTTTTGACTCCACAAAGGAAATGGCGTTTATTCCTTTGGCACAAGATGTGCAAAGAAAGGCAAAAGCCGCTATTGATGGAGTCGGTTCCCGAGTAGGCAAATCAGGAGGGTCTTTAATTCATCAAAGCCTTCTTTTGATTTTTTCCACTCTCACAATGGCGACTCCTTATGTCGCCTTATTGTTTGTTGCGGTCATTATGATCTGGATAACATCCGCCCGTTCTTTAGGAAAACAATTTAATACGCTAACTGCAGGAGGGGAACAAGAAATCAAAGCCCCTCAAACGGCAACGACAAATGCTTAAAAGAAAAAGGCATTCATTATCATGTTTTCTAAAACGATGAATGCCAAAAAGAAAAAGAACTAGACTATAATACAATTTGATTCGCCGGAAATTGAATGCATGCTGCTTTCTGGAGCACCAGCTCTTGTATCCGTATTACTAGGTTCGTAAGTAGCAAATTCTCTTGATTGACCACCAGTTGTTTCATAGATGACTGCGTCTCTTGTAGAGTCAGAATAATGTGTCTCAAACGTTCTGTCTCCAACTGTTGTTTGTTCTCCGGTATACCAGGATCCTTGATCTGATCTTGCAGGTGTAACCATATATTATCTCCTTTTTTTATGGGTTAAAATTTAAAAAAAATAATACTGAAATTTATCACAATTAATAGCAGTGAATACTCCCTCAGCTAAAGCAGAAGGCTTCTCCCGATTAAGGGACTTCTGCCGATAGCCACACCCAATGTGCGGCGAGGGCTTTTAGGGATTGGATACCCAGGCTATCTATTCCGAGAGCCAAATTTAATAGTGCTTTTACAGAACAAGTCTGAGCCTGCACGAAAGTGAGACGAGTTTAACAGGATGGAAAATTTAAAAACAAGAGGCGCGATTCATCTCAGACCTAAAGGACTGAGATAAATCGCGTCCATGGATAAAAAACAGCGATTTTTAAAACAAAAAATTTTTTAAAAAACTACAATTATTATATTTTAATGTTTTTAATACTGTCTTCAATCAAGATCGTCTTTCTCTAAAAAGTCTTTTGTTTATAAACGTTAAAAAAATTACAGGATTTTTTTGAGACAATCTTCTTTTCTACCGACGAGAGATCATATATCACACTGTTTGAAAGCCCTGATTAAAAAAATTACTCTTTTCAAGATTAACGATAAATAGAGTATAATGATATACCTACTCTCAACGAGACCTTATGAACACAATCATAGAATTTATTTTTTTACACGCCCCTCACGCTCATTGGATTATCTTTGGAGCCTTAATGCTCGCTGGACTCAATATTCCCATCAGCGAAGACTTATTAATTATTATTGGAGCCGTGATCGCTTCGACCATTCTTCCTCAAAATACGATCAAGATTTTTTTAGCTATTTTTTTAGGAGCTTATATTTCCGATTCTGTGGTCTATTGGCTAGCCAGAGGCGTTGGCAATCTCGAATGGTTCCGAAAACTGTTTCCTCAAAAAAAATTACATAAAGCGCACCGTTTTTACGACCGGCATGGATTTTATACTCTTCTCATCGGTCGCTTTATTCCCTTTGGGATCCGTAATTGCCTATTTGCCACTGCCGGTATGGGGAAAATGAATTACGGAAAATTTCTTCTTAGCGATGGGATTGCCTGTCTATTATCAAATTCTCTTCTCTTTTTTACGACATTTGCCCTTGGAAAGAATTATGAGGCCATTTTCCGATATCTCAAAAGAATCGATTTCTGCCTATTTATAGCTTTTATCATCGGATTGTTTGTTCTTATTTGGTATTCAAAAAAAAAGAGAAAACGTAAGATTAGTCTTGAGAAGAAGATAGATTTTTAATGATGTTTACTATTTCTAACGTTTTATCCTTTATAAGGGCTCCCTTAGCATTATTATTTTTGATGAACAATTCTTATGTTCGCCTAGGAGCAGTAATTCTAGCGATGATCACCGATAGTATTGACGGATATGTCGCAAGACGATCACGCTCCACGTCAAAATTTGGAGTTATTCTAGACCCCGCAATGGATAAATTTTTTGTCTTTTTTGTCTTATCGAGACTTTTTTTTGAAGATAAAATCCGTCTCTGGGAAATTCTGGCCATGATTTCTAGAGATTTTGCTCTAGCTCTTTTCGGTATGTATCTAATTGCAACCAAAAAATATAAGGGATTTACTCTTCATCCCATTCGCTGGGGAAAGATCAGTACTGCCATGCAGTTTTGTGTGATCATCGGACTGACGCTCGGACTTAAATTTTCATGGTATGTCTATGGACTTTTTATTGCTTTTGCTGCGATGGCATTTTTAGAATTGTTCACCACAAGCCCCTCTAACGCTCCTAACAAATAACTTTTGTACAGGATCACTCTGATTCCCTTACGACAATTTTTTTGTTTTTTTATAGAAAACAGTATACGATACGATACAGGTACATTAGATTAAGCTATTTTATGAATTTATTGATTTTGAAAGTGTTTTCATATTTTTTTATTTCCTAAAAAGTTGCTTAATCGTGCCTATCAAAAATCGTTAGGTCAAAAAAAGGATGTGACAATGGAAGTCATACGTGAGTCAATATTTTCTTCTGCTGTGCGCTCATTTGTTCGTGGCGCATTCGGTGTTTTAGGGTTTTTTATTGTGTTTATCCCTGTATTTTTCATGATCATGAACTTAGGTGGAGAAAAAGACTTCCACAGAAAAACAACTACAGAAATTCTTCCCGATCTTGAAGGAAAGACTGCCCCTGTTCCTCCTACGGCTCCTTTGATTCTGCAAATCGACTTTGACGGAATTATTGGCGCTAAACTGCTCGACAAAGAAAATATCCAAGTCCAATTGTTAGAATCGCAAATGGGTAAGCTGCAAGGAAGAATACGAGGCATTTTATTAAATATGAATACTCCTGGAGGCGCTGTATATGATAATGATGCGATCTATCGATTATTAATGGCCTACAAAGAAAAATACAACGTTCCTGTTTATGTCTATGTAGAAGGAATGTGCGCTTCGGGCGGCATGTATATAGCATCCGCTGCTGACAAGATCTATGCAAATCCCATTAGTCTTACAGGATCTGTAGGAGTCATTTCCGGACCTTATTTTAACATCTTCCAAACCCTGGAAAAAATAGGAGTCCTCTCTAAAACATTGACAGAAGGGACCGGAAAAGATGCCATGAGCCCTTTTCGCCCCTGGAAAGAAGGAGAAGATAAAGAATATCAGGCCATGATTGCTTATTTTTATGAACAGTTTGTCACCATAGTTTCTCAAGGACGCAATATTCCTAAAAAAACGATCATAGAAGAATACGGAGCAAAGGTATTTACTTCTCCGGAAGCTAAAGAAAAGGGATATATTGACGAGATTGTGATGACTTATAATGACGCATTGCAGGCTCTTATTGAAAAGGCCAACATCGATACGAAATCCCCCTATCAGGTCATTACCCTTAAGACTAAAAGAAAATGGATAGAAAACCTCTTTCAGGAAAAATCTCCGCTTTTATCGGGACAAATAGCCCATAAAATCGATCTAGGATCTTTCCCCATAGAAAGCGCCTACCCAATATTCTACCTTTACGATCCCCGTCATTAAAGGAAACGCATGAAAAAACTTTTTATTCTCGATGCGGTCAATTATCTTTTTCGTTCGTATTATGCAATCGGACCTATGACCAATGATCAAGGAGAATCGACGAATGCCCTTTACGGATTTATCCGGTCCTTGCAAAAACTAATACGTGATTTTTCCCCTCACTATCTTATTGCAGTTTTTGATGGCCCTGACAATAAACGCTCCCGAAAAACGTTTTACTCGGCCTATAAAATGCACCGAAAAGGCGCTCCGGAAGATTTATTTTCCCAGTTTTCCCTGGCCCATACCTATTGCGAAACAGCCGGGATCCCGGTTATTTCCGTCGAAGGGGTAGAGGCCGATGACACGATGGCCAGCATTACTACCTGGGGAAAAAAAGAAGGCTTTGAGATTTACCTCTGCACGAGCGACAAAGATTTATTGCAACTTGTCGATAAGCACGTATTTGTTCTCAATACGGCCAAAAACAATCTTTTGTACGATACGCAAATGGTAGAAAAAGTCTATGGGATCTCTCCCGAGCAAATGCTCGATTATCTCTCTCTTACCGGGGATACTTCGGATAATATACCCGGAGTAGCAGGTTTTGGACCAAAAACAGCTTCTGCATTACTGCAAGAATTTACGACTTTAGACAACCTTTTACACAACATTGACAACATTAAAAGCGACAGCAAACGAAAAGCCCTCGAAGAACAAAAAGACAAAGCCCTTCTAAGCAAAAAACTCGCTTCTTTAAATATCGAGGTAGATTTTCCCCATAAACAAAAGTTTTTTGCTTTAAAAGAACCTGACATGGAAAAGCTTGCACAATTTTATCATTCCATGAAATTCACAACCTTATTAAAAGAGCTCAACATTACCCCTAAAAAAGCACAGGGAAAAGAACGGGAGATCTCGTATCAAGCCATTACAACAAAAGAAGAATTAGATACTCTTATCGAGACCTTACAAGAACAAAAAACTATAGTCCTCGATACAGAAACCACCGATACACATCCTTTCAAGGCAAAACTCGTCGGCATCGGACTGGGTTTTTCCGCTGCCCAAGCATGGTATATCCCCTTAAATGGGCCTCTTCGTGAAGAAACGATCCTCCATAAAATAAAACCTCTTCTGGAAAATGCAAAAATCGCTTTTTGCGGACATAACTTAAAATATGACTATCATGTCCTTCTTAATTACGGGATTACGATCAAAAATATTGGCTTTGATACAATTTTAGCGTCTTATCTCCTACAACCACAGAATCGAAGGCATAATCTCGACCAATTGGCTTTAGAGAGATTCGACAAAAAGAAAATCTCAATTAAAAGCCTGATCGGAGAAGGAAAAAAACAGATTTCCATGAACGATGTCCCTCTGGAAAAAATTACCCCTTATTGCTGTGAAGATGTGGATTATACTTTTCGGCTGATGGAACTTTTCTCTCAAGAATTACAAGAAAAACAACTGGAAAAAATATTTTATGAAATGGAACTTCCTCTCCTGCCAGTACTTGCCACAATGGAACGACACGGGATCTTTATCGATGTAAAAAAAATGCATCATCTCGCAGAGAAATTTAAAAAGATCTTACTCCAAGAAGAAGAAACAATTTTTGACCTTGCCGGAAAAAAATTTAATATCAATTCTCCTAAACAACTTTCTGACATTTTATATACACATCTGCAACTATCCCCTTCCTTGAAAAAAGGCAAGGCCCTTTCCACAGCTGCTCCTATTTTAGAAAAGCTGGCTGCCGACCATCCGATTGCAGAAAAAATTTTACGTTACCGCGGCTTACAAAAACTTCTATCGACCTATGTAGAAACTCTTCCTCAAGAGGTCCATGCCCAAACAGGCCGCATCCATACGACCTTCAATCAATCGGTCACAGCGACTGGAAGGCTTTCTTCGCAGGATCCTAATGTGCAAAATATTCCCATTCGTTCTCAAGAAGGGCTCCAGATACGGGAATGTTTTCAACCTCAGCACTCTTCCTGGAGCTATCTCTCTTCTGACTATTCTCAGATTGAATTGCGTCTACTTGCCCACTTCAGCGAAGATCCTGAATTAATCAAAGCCTTTTCCCATGACGACGACATCCATGCTTATACCGCATCGTTAGTCTTTCATGTTCCTTTAAAAGAGGTGACCCCTGAAATGCGTCAAAGTGCAAAAGCGGTTAATTTTGGCATTCTCTACGGACAAGGTCCCTACGGATTGTCCCAACAGCTCAACATCTCCACCAAAGAAGCAAAAAATATTATTGACACATATTTTCAAAAATTTACTAAGGTTCCCGAATATTTAGAAGAAATGAAAAAAAAGGCTGAAAAAACTCTTATGACAACGACCCTCTTCGGAAGAAAAAGACCCATTCCGGAAATCACCAGTAAAAATCCCCAAGTTAAGGCTCCTGCATTGAGGCTTGCGGTCAACACTCCCTTGCAGGGAACGGCCGCTGACCTCATTAAGATCGCTATGATTGATATCGACAAAGAAATTACCAAGCATAAACTCAAGGGGTTTATGATATTACAGATTCATGACGAACTTCTTTTTGAAATACCGGATACAGAAATCCCCCTATTTAAAAAATTCGTAAAAGAAAAAATGGAAAACGTCATAAAACTTAAAATTCCACTTAGCGTCGATATCCACGTTGGAAAAAATTGGAGAGAATGTTAACATTGCAGAAAATTGCTATTACTGGTGAACCAGGATCCGGCAAATCGACTGTATGTGATATTTTTCAACAATATCATGCATACGTTGTTCATGCCGATAACATTGTGCATCATCTACTAAAAAACGAGACTATAATACAAAAAATAATAGAGTTGCTCGGTTCCGGTATAGTTACCAATAATCAAATAGATCACCAAAAGGTTGCTGATTTAGTTTTTACCCATCCAGAAGCTTTGCAAAAATTAGAAAATTTACTACACCCTCTAGTCAAACGGGAAATTGCTGTGCAGATGCATCAAGCTCTTCTTCAACGATATTCTCTTTTTGTTGCAGAGATCCCTTTGCTGTTTGAACAAAAATGGGACGAAGATTTTAATATTGTGATGACGATATGCGCCGATGATGATATAAAAAAAATGCGCCTGCGACAAAAAGGGGCTGATACAAAAGATTACAACCGTCGGGTTCAACGAATGATGGATGAACAAGAAAAGGTCTCCCGATCCGATTATGTGATATACAATAACGGGAGTCTCTTGGAGCTTAAAAATTCCTTAAGAAAAATTATAGAAGAACTATCTTAAACTAAAAATAGGAGAAAATCTTTCCATGAACGAACAACCAGAAAAAACTACAGAAACAGAAAGTGTCATTCCTCCCCCTACCCCTAAAAAGAGGACTGTAATCAAAATAGCCGATCTTCAAAGAATGGATATTGAAGAACTCAGCAAATATGGTAAAAAACTAGGTTTAACGAATCTAGCCCCTTTGACTCGATCTCAAATGGTCTTTGAAATTGTCAAATCCATCTCTTCCAGACAGGAAGAGGTTCTTTACGGCGAAGGAGTATTACAAATACTTCCGGACGGGTTTGGATTTCTCCGTTCTCCCAACTATAATTACCTCTCGTCTGCTGAAGATATTTACGTCTCTCCCGTACAGATACGCCGCTTTGATCTTCGGAAAGGAGATACTCTTTACGGAACGATTCGATCTCCTAAAGAAAAAGAAAAATACTTTGCCCTCCTAAAAGTGGAGAAAATCAACGATAAAAGTCCTGAAGATCTTAAAGAAAGAGTTCTGTTTGAAAACCTCACTCCCCTTTATCCTGAAGAACGCCTTATTATGGAAACCGATCCTAAAAAATATTCTACCCGTGTTCTGGATTTAGCGGCTCCCATCGGCAAAGGGCAAAGAGCCCTTATCGTTTCTCCTCCCAAATCGGGAAAAACCGTATTACTGCAAAATATTGCAAATGCCATAGAACAGAACAATCCCGAAGTCTTTTTAATCGTCCTTCTCATCGATGAAAGACCTGAAGAAGTAACTGATATGATCCGCACCGTAAAAGGCGAAGTCGTCTCCTCTACTTTTGACGAACCTCCTGAAAGGCATTGTCAGATTGCCGATATGGTCATTGAAAAATCAAGAAGGCTTGTCGAAAGCGGTAAAGATGTTGTGATTCTTTTAGATTCTCTCACTCGACTTGCACGCGCCTACAATACAGTCCAACCTCATTCCGGCAAAATATTAACCGGCGGAATTGATGCAAATGCCTTACATAAACCCAAACGATTTTTTGGTGCAGCCCGCAATCTCGAACATGGAGGATCTTTAACGATTATCGCAACAGCTCTGATCGAAACAGGATCTCGCATGGACGAAGTGATTTTCGAAGAATTTAAAGGAACTGGCAATATGGAGCTCGTGCTTGACAGACGTCTTGCAGATCGGCGTATTTATCCTGCGATCGATCTCATCAAAAGTGGAACGAGAAAAGAAGAACTGCTCTATCATCCTGATGAATTAGAAAGAGTTTACAGACTACGACAAGCCTTAGCGGATTTAACTCCTATTGATGCGATGAATCTTTTATTGTCGAGGCTGAAAAAAACACAAAATAATGCAGAATTTCTCCTTTCCATGAAAGATTAGAAAAATTTTATTGTCACAATTTGCTGAATTTGTGTGCCATAAAATAGCATTTTATTTATAAATTACCATTAGGTGAAAAAAAATATAATATAATCTGATGCGTTTATTTTCAGCGATTCTGGTGACTCTTGCTTTAAGTGGTGCTATTTTATGGATGTGGTCTTCCAATCCTCAGGTGCGTTCTTTATTATTGCAAATAGCGGCTCCTTCTAAAATTCAAACTTTGGAAATACGCTATAGCGCTCAAGGTTTAATGGAGATGCATAAAAGAGAACTCTTAAAAGATGCAAAACACACGTTTCTAAAACCGACCCTGCAATTTCATCCCTATCTCCTCATGGAGGTAAAGTATTCCAAAACAACGGACCGCACAGGGGAAGGAATTATTCTCTGGAGTTTAATTGACGGAGAAATGGTCATCAACACGAATACTTGGGAAAAAACCCACGGTTTTTCCGATTGTCTTTCCGCCCATGCCGACAAACATGATTTTAAAATCATCAATGCCCTGGCGCAATATGGCGGAGCAATGGATAGAAATGCTCTTTCTCAGCATCTGAATGTCGATGATAATGTGCTGGATGTGTGGATCGACAATTGCCGTCGAAAAAGTCTAATCGTACAAAAAGGCAATATCTATCGTCTTCATTTAGAAGAGCCTAAAATGAGAGTTCTTCCCGAAACCAAACTGATGCAATGGCTAGTCACAAAATCCTCCGTTAAAATCGATCGTATTGCCAAACGTTTCAATATCTATCAAATAGAAAATTTAGCAAAAAATGCCTTTGGAAATGATTTTGCCATTCGTAAAACAACTGAGGTCTTTCTCCCTGTATATAATATTGTGATTCAAAATCCAGACGGATCCCAGATGACCTCTTATTGGAACGCTTTGAATGGGAAAAGATTATCTCCGATCTATGACCTTCAATAATGCTTTGCCGAAAATAGACACGATCTTCATAATTATTGATTCAAGGAAAGATGGCTGAGAGGCCGAAAGCACGTCCCTGCTAAGGACGCATACCCCTAAAGGGTATCGAGGGTTCGAATCCCTCTCTTTCCGAACACAAAAAAAGATATTCCCTCATTCTTTAAAGAATGGAGGAATATCTTTATTCTTTATTATAGAAAAGATTTCATCGATATTTAAATCTGGGGATTAAAGGACTTATTTAGAGATTCCTTAAAAATTTTCTCTCTTTTGTAGATATGAGGAATTTGTTATCTTTTGGGAAATAGTGCAAATACAACTCGATAGACATCATGGCTAAGACAAAAGTTCTCGTAGCTCCTAATTCCAAGGAAGCTGAAATGATGGTTTTGGGATGCATGCTCACCAATCTCAACTCTTTAAATATCGGCGCAGACGGATTACATAAAGAAGATTTTTATTATACGGAACATCGAACCATATTTGCGCAACTACAAGAAGCCTTTCGAAAAGATAAGCCTGCTGATGTTCATATTATCGCGGAAGAATTGAAAAAAAATGATCAGCTCGAAAATGTCGGAGGAATCTCCTATCTCACAACATTAGCACAATATGCAGGAACTTCTGCTTTCATCGAAGAATATGTCCGTCTTATTCGGGACAAATCGATTTTGCGCCAAATGATTGATGCAGCGCAAATCATTGAAAAAGAAGCTTTAGAACAGCCGGATGACGTATCGGTTGCTTTAGATGATGCTCAGGCAAAATTCTTTTTGATTTCTCAAGCCATAAACATCAATCCCGGTATTTCCATAAAAGAACTTCTTTCCGGAGCTGCAGCTGAATCTAAAACTCCTTTTTTAATTGAACTTCAAGAGCGACAAGAGTCGTTTCAAAAGACTGGATCCAAAGATAAAAAAATTACTGGCATAGCGACTCATTTTTACGATTTGGACAAATTGATCAACGGCTTTAATAATTCTAATTTAATGATCTTAGCGGCACGCCCTGCTATGGGAAAAACGGCCTTAGCGCTAAATTTTGCAGAAAATATCGCTTTTTCCAGTAATTTACCAGTAGGCATTTTCTCTTTAGAGATGAGTGCGGAACAGCTATTGCACCGCATGATCTGTTCCCGTTCCGGAGTAGAATCGGATAAAATTATCACAGGATCTTTGGATGGAAATGACTATCAAAGGATCGTAACTTGTGTCAATAATATGAGCCAGCATACCGTGATTATCGATGACCAACCTGGATTAAAAATAACCGATCTTCGCGCCAGAGCTCGACGGATGAAAGAAACATATGACATTCAATTTCTCGTGATCGATTATTTACAACTCTTATCCGGATCAGGTACTCTTCGCTCTCAAGATAACCGGCAAAATGAAATTTCGGAAATTTCTCGCATGCTAAAAAATTTAGCGCGAGAATTGCGCATTCCAGTCTTATGCCTTTCTCAGCTATCGAGAAAAGTAGAAGAAAGAAACGGTCATAGACCGATGATGAGCGATTTGAGAGAATCTGGATGTCTTGCCAGCAATACACTCATCTATGCCGTAGACCGTGATGAATACTACACCATCAAACACCTATCGGAACATAGAGAACTTCTGCCCATAACCATCTTGGCTCTTGATGCAACCGACACTCTTTCAGAACATCGGATGACCCATGCCTTTTTCTCCGGGAAAAAGATGACCTATACTCTCAGCACTTCTTCCGGAAAATCTATCCGAGCGACATCGAATCACCCTTTTTACACAAAAAATGGATGGACCCCTTTGGACCAGTTACAGGCCGGAGACCTCATCGGAGTAAAAGACGAACAGGATCTTGCCTGGCATTTCGAAGAAATCCTTTCCATTGAGGTTCAAGAGGAGGAAGAGGTCTATGATGCAACAGTGGAAGGAGTCCATAATTTTTTAGCGAATGATCTTATTGTTCACAATAGCATCGAGCAAGATTCGGATTTAGTGATGTTTTTACTTCGAAGAGAATATTACGATCCTTATGACAAACCCGGTCAAGCCGAATTAATTATCGCCAAAAATCGCCACGGGGCAATAGGTATTGTCCCTCTCACTTTCCGAAAAGAAATTGCGCAATTTGCTAATTTTACCGACAATCCTTCCTAAGGTTAGATTTTTTTTGAAAAATAAAAATTATACTTACTCTATTTTATCTCATTGTGATTTTATTGTCCTTTCGCTATAATGACTTTCAATCTTAGAGGGACTATGTCTTCTGTAAAGAAAAAAAGAAAAGCAAAAATTGCGGCGCATAAAAGAAAAAAACGCAGACGTCGCGATCGTCATAAGAAAAAATAATTCATGTGTCATCTATCGCACCATTTTGATGTCATCGTAGTAGGCGGTGGTCATGCAGGATGTGAAGCGGCGTATGTTTCCGCAAAAATGGGAGCTTCTACGTTATTGCTCTCCATGAATTTAGATACTTTAGCAAAGGCTAGTTGTAATCCCTCTATTGGAGGCACTGCTAAAGGTCATATTGTGCGAGAAATCGACGCTTTAGGAGGCATGATGGGAAAGGTTGCAGATAGGGCAACCATTCACAGTAGGATGCTTCACGCCTCTAAAGGTCCTGCCATCCAATCTCCCCGCGTTCAGATTGATAAGCATGTTTATCATCATCAGATGAAATTAATGCTTGAAGAAACCGACTGTCTTTTTCTTAAGCAAGGAACCGTCGAAGAACTCATTATAGAACATAATCAATGTATCGGAGTAATTCTCCAAGAGGGAGTCCGTTACTTTGCTAAAAGCATCGTTCTTACCACAGGAACCTTTATGTCCGGAACGATATTTATGGGCAATGCGAAGATTCCTGGAGGACGTTTGGGAGATCCTCCTTCGATTTCTTTATCTAAAAATTTACAAAATTTAGGTATTTCTATCGGAAAACTCAAAACCGGAACTCCTGCTCGTATTCATAAAAGAAGCATCGATTTTTCCGTTATGGAAGAACAGCCTTCCGAAGAGCCCTTTTTCTTTTCTTTTGATGAAAAAAATGCTCCCCTACCTAAAACTTCCTGCTACATCACTTATACGACGGAACGAACACAACAAATTATCGAACAAAATAAGATGAAATCGGCCCGATTTGGCGGCCAGATCTCAGGAGTAGGTCCCCGTTATTGTCCTTCTATTGAAGATAAAATTTTTCGATTTCCTGATAAGGCGCGCCATCAGCTGTTTTTAGAACCTGAAGGGCTCGATACACAGGAATATTATATCAACGGCCTTTCCACCTCTATGCCCGTCGATGTACAACAGGAAATTATTCATAGTGTCCTGGGATTGGAAAAAGCAGAAATCATGCGTCCCGCCTATGCGATCGAATATGACTTCGTCGAATCGTTCCAAATTTCCGCTACTCTAGAAAGCAAAAAAATCGAAAATCTCTATTTTGCCGGCCAGATCAACGGAACCACCGGATACGAAGAAGCGGCCGCACAAGGCCTTATAGCGGCTATCAATGCCGTTCTCAAAATATCGAACAAAGAACCGTTCATCCTTTCTCGCTCGGAGAGCTATATTGGAGTTCTGATTGACGACCTCATTACCAAAGAGCACCATGAACCTTATCGAATGTTCACCTCCCGGGCAGAACATCGTCTATTGCTCCGTCATAGCAATGCCGATCTACGTCTTAGAAAATATGGTTATACTCTTGGTTTAATTACAAAAGACCAAATGATGTCTACGAACGAACTTCAAAAGACGCTTGGAAAAGAAGTTCAGCACCTTAATTCTACCTTTGTCCTTTATGAGAATAAAAAACTCCCTCTTGCAAAAATTTTAGCCCGCCCGGAAATAACCTATTCTTCTCTCTTAGATCTTTTTTCAGAACACATGCATGACTATTCTTCCCGCCTAAACAGGGAAATCGAAATCGAAATAAAATATTCCGGATACTTGGAACGGCAACATAAAGAGGTAAAAAAACTCGTTCATCTCGAAAAGATCCTCATTCCACAAGATCTTTGCTATGATTCCATTATAGGGCTATGCAACGAGGCCAAAGAAAAACTTAAAAAATGCGCTCCTCATAACCTCTCCACTGCGGCTGCAATTGCCGGTATTTCCCCTGCTGATATTTTTCTACTGATGGTAGCGTTAAAAAGACATTCCTCCAGGATACAAACAGGATAAATTTATTCTCGCGGAGAAATGTCAAAAATGGCTATACGAATATCTAAAGGATATAGGCTATATTTTTCTCCCTGACAAAAAGGCGCAAAATCCCATGAAACTTCCTCTGGTTCTTCTTAATTTTCCCTACCTGCCCATAGAAAAAATGCTTTCCTTAGAATATTTTTTGTTAAAAAACCATACCAAAAACTGGTGCCTAATCACACAAAGCACAAGCAAAGCTATCGTTATGGGAGTCTCCGCCAAGAAAAAAGAAGTGATACACCTTCCCTTTCTTACTCAAAAGCCTATTGTAACCATCCGAAGATTTAGCGGAGGAGGAACTGTTGTTGTCGATCAACATACTTTTTTTATCTCGTTTATTTTTTCTAAAAAAGAAAGTTCTGTCACATTCCCCGAAGAAATATATCGTTGGTGCGCCGACAGGATAAAACCCGCCTTTGCCCTCAAGGAATTCTCTTTTTTAGAAAATGATTTTGTCATCGGCCATCAAAAAGTCGGAGGAAATGCGCAATATATTACCAAAGATCGTTGGCTACAACACACGAGCTTTCTTTGGGATTTTGATAAAGAAAATTTTAACTATCTTCTCTATCCTAAAAAAACTCCTAACTATAGACAAAACCGTCCTCACGAACTATTTGTGACTTCTTGTAAAAAATTTTTTCCTTCAAAAGAGGTTCTCATAAAAAAATGCGAGGACCATATCCGAAACACGTTTTGTATAGAACCCTCTCCGCCCATAAAGAGCTTATTAGACGAGGTCCCTGATTTTTTCTTAAGACCCGATATCCCCTAAATCATGAAAAAAGACTCCGTTGAAGGACCTGTTCCGAGTGCTTATCAACCTGTTATCCAGGTGGGACCTTCCCTTATGTTGCAGCAAAGCCGACACATAACAACTCCAGTCCCCTAATAAAAAAAGTCGTTGAAGCACGTCCGGCACATCAGGTGTATCCCATGACAACGGAGCCTTGACATATCTTAAGATACATTACTTCTGTCTTAAAATTTTCCGCAAATCTTTTATCGCCGACGGCGTAAAACCCCCGCCTTTAGGCGTGGGGATATAAGCTGCATTTTTTTCCTTACATGAGACTT
>JAFGFA010000010.1 GCA_016931275.1 Parachlamydiales bacterium | reverse complement strand
ATGGAAGCATTAGAAGAAGAAAAAAGCCGACGAGGTCAGATAGAAGAGAGTAGCAAAGCGATTGAGGTACAATTAAGAGAAACAGAAGATCGCTTAAACCGGACAATGGAAGTATTAGAAGAAGAAAAAAGCCGACGAGGTCAGATAGAAGAGAATAGAAAAGCGATTGAGGAACAATTAAGAGAAGCAAAAATTTTAGAACGTGTATTAACAAGTCGATTAGGATCAAGTAATCAGTTGTTAGCTGTTTCAACGCCTAGAAAAGTGGGTGGAGATACAGAACGAGAGAGGTTGTTAGCGAGAATTGCAGAATTAGAGAAGAGAAATGCAGAGTTAGAGCAAAGGCTCAGCAATAGATAATCATTTTTTTTAGAAAACTTCGATATATTAAGGTATAGCATATGAGTATGGACAATCCTGTTTCCTGGGAGCAACAAATAGATGCATTAGTTACATCAATGAACGAGATAGGAGCTTTAGATGATATTCCTCAGGAAACTGTTAGAACTGTTGTGGGAAGTTGGAAGGAAACAATTCTGAAAATAAAAAGCTGGATTCAGGGAGAGCAAAGCAATAGCCATACATTACAAAACCGACTTCGTATATTAGAAGCAGAGAATGCTTCATTGCAAGAAGCGGTAAAATCCCTGAACGCAACTATCGCAAATCGCTTTTTTTCGTTAACATAAACGTCATTATTTATTTTAGAGAGGGTTTTTGAGGTTTGAAAAAAAGAGAAGTATAATACGATTTTTCATAGCTAGATGATGAATTGTTCAAGTGATATTAAAATGAGATGTTGTAAAACAAAAAAAGATTTTATAGAAATTTCTTGATGGTATATACTTTTTGTAAAAATAAGGAAAGCTTATGGGCCCGATAGACTTATCAAAGGTAACTCCTGAAAATTTTACTAGTTTTCGTACGCACGAAAAACCTACAGTTAGTTTTAAGCCTCTTGAAGAAACGGCGCGTTCATTAATTTTCTTTAACCTTCACGTATGGATGCGATGTGTTGTTGAGAATAAATCGCATTATCCTAAAATTACTGAGTTTCGAAGACAAACATCTTCAACGGTCGAGTATCCTCCTTTTTTGGTTACGGATGAATTGTTTTGTAGATTTCCTCAAGCATGTGAGTATTTTAACCGAGCGGCTCAAGTAACTACTTCTGAAGAGATTAAAAAAATTGAAGAGACAGTACAGCAACAATTTTCAACAGAAGATCTTGTAAAAGAATATGATTCCATCCAACAAGAACTGAAGAGAGCTAAAATATTTAAAGAAGAGCAAAGACAATTATGTCCTGCTCCAAAGAATTCTTTTTCCTTTTTTGGATATTGTAAGAGAGCGATCTCTTCTTTCTTTGCTGCGTTAATCTGGTTGGTATCTTTTTCTTGGATAAGAAAGAATTAAGTATTGTAAAACGACTTCCCTTTTTAGGAATGGTTAGTGAAGGGGATGTTTTTTTTGTTGTATAAGTTCATGAACTTTTCGGGAAGTTGCTTGAATTTTCGGAGATAGAGTTTTGGAATATTTTCTTTTTTGTTTAGCGATTAAATTGGCTAATTCGATATGAATAGCGGCTTCCGTATTTTTTTCTATTTTTCTAATTTTATCCATGATCGGGGTCTATAATTATTTTTTTCGACTTATAGTGATTCAGGGATTAATTCGTCAATAGTTTTTGGCATTTTTGTTTCAAAGAGATTTAAAATCAAACACTTTCATCCGGATATGTTGCATTCGAAAAGAAATATGATAATATAGCTTTTTGAAAATATGGAACGTGTGATGCGCAAGTTGGTGATGTTTCTTTTGTGTTTTATTGGAAGAAGAGTTCTTTCTTTGCGTTATAAGGTAGAGCTAAAAGGATGGGAAAATCTGTCTGCAGAAAAGGGGGTCTTATTGTTACCCAATCATCCTTCCCTTACAGATCCAATCCTATTGGTTTCTTATTTATGGCCCAGAGTACATCTTAGGCCTTTGGTAGTGGAGTATATCTATCATCAGGCGGGTATTGTACAGGTGATGAAGCTCTTTAAGGCTCTGCCGATACCGAATCTAGAAACTTCTTTCAATGAGGTAAAATTACAAAAAACCAAAGAAGCCATAGAAGCTGTGATTCGAGGGCTGAAGAAAAAAGACAGTTTTTTGCTTTATCCTGCAGGAAGATTAAAGCCTACGAACAAAGAGATTATAGGGGGGGCTTCTGCAGTACATACTATTGTAAAACATGTTCCTGAGGTCCAGGTCTACCTGATTCGGACGACAGGTCTTTGGGGGAGTTCTTTTTCGAGAGCTTTTGAAGGAAAAACGCCTCCCTTTAAAAAGACCTTAATGCAAAACATTAAAAATTTATTGGCCAATGGCATTTTTTTTATGCCTCGGAGGAAGGTCCTTATTGAGATCGAACAGGCTCCTGCGGACTTTCCTTATCATGAGACGAAAATTCATCTCAATAGTTATTTGGAAGATTGGTATAACCAATACGCTACTAAAGAGGGAATCGTAGATAGAGAACCATTATATCTTGTTCGGTATCGATGGTGGTCGAAGAAAATCGGTTCTCCTTCGATCAAGAGAAAAGAGAAAAGAATAGCCGATGTACAGGACTTTACTTCTTCTTTGGAAGAGGAGATTTTTCTGAAGATATCGGCTCTTTCCGATACGCCGCTTGAGAAAATTACGAAAGATCTGGATCTTTCTTCTGACCTTCGACTTGATTCTTTGGACATAGCCGAATTGATTACCTTTTTGAGCGCTCATGGGGATATAGGAGAAGTTCATCCTGAAGATATTGTAATAGTTCAAGATCTTTTAGAAATTGCAGAAGGAAGAAAAAAACGTGTAAAGAGAGAAGATCAAGTCTTTTTCATGTGGCCTGAGGAAAAGAAAAGAGAAGATCCGGAACTTCCCAATGGGAAAACTATCCCGGAAGCTTTTTTGCGTGTCTGCGACCGTATGGGTAATGCTGTGGCTTTGGGGGATGATCTGATCGGAGTGTTGACGTATAAAAAAATGAAATTGACTGTTTTGGCATTGACTTATTCTCTTAAAAAGATCCCTGGAAAACATATTGGAGTGCTTTTGCCGGCGACCGGAGGGACCTACCTGGTTATTTTTGCTTTGTTGTTGGCAGGAAAAGTTCCTGTAATGTTGAATTGGACCTTGGGGAGCCGATATTTAAATCATATGATTGAGCTGGCCGGAGTTAAGAAGGTAGTTAGCTCCTGGCAGTTTTTAGAAAGGGTGAGCAATATAGAGTTTGGAACTCTTTCGAATATGCTTTTTTTGTTGGAAGATATGAAAAAGGAGATTTCTTGGAAACAGAAGATCGCAGCGTTTTGGCATGCGAGGAAAAAGACAAAATCTTTGTTACGGGAACTGAAATTGTCTTCATCTTCTGAGGAAGATGTGGCCGTCATATTATTTACCAGCGGCACTGAAGCTAATCCTAAGGGAGTTCCTCTATCGCATAAGAATATTCTTTCTAATCAGCAATCGGCGATGCAATGTGTCGCTTTGCAAAGCAATGATGTTTTTTATGGAATGTTACCTCCGTTTCATTCGTTTGGTTTTTCTGTTGCAGGAGTTCTGCCTATATTGGCAGGGATTAAAATTGCCTTTTATCCGGATCCTACCGATAGCTATGCTCTTGTAGAGGGAATTAAAAGATGGAAAGTAACTCTTTTGTGTCTGGCTCCCTCGTTTTTAAAAGGCATTATGCAAGCAGCTAAAAAAGAAGAACTCAAAACAGTTCGTCTTTTTGTTACGGGAGCGGAAAAGACACCAAAACATTTTTTTGCGGCAATAAAAAACCTCAGTCCTAAAGCATCGTTGATTGAAGGATATGGGATTACCGAATGTTCTCCTATTTTGACATTAAATCGACCGGACTTACCGCTAAAAGGAGTTGGACAATTGCTCCCGGGGGTCGATTTTTGTACCATAGATCCGGAAACAGAAGAACTTCTACCCAGTGGCACAGAAGGGGAGATTTGTGTTGCCGGCCCCAATGTGTTCCATGGCTATTTAGGAAAGCAAAAATCTCCTTTTTTGAAGATCAACGGAAAAGAGTGGTATAAGACCGGTGATTTGGGAAGGATCGATGAAGAGGGATATGTTATTCTTGCCGGACGTTTGAAAAGGTTTGTGAAAATCGGTGGAGAGATGATTTCATTAGGTTCTGTGGAGGAGGTGTTGATACAAGAATTTTCTCCTGCGGAAGACGGTCCGAGTATTGCGCTCAGCGTCAAGGAAGAAGAAGGTCGTCCGAGTCTGATTGTCTTTACTACGAGAGACATGGATAAAAACGAAATCAATAAAGTTTTACAAAAAAAAGGGTTTAGTCGTCTTGTAAAAATTTCTCAAGTGCGTCATATTGAAGCTCTTCCTATGATGGGAACGGGAAAAATTGACTATCGATATTTGCAACAAATTGCTGAGAGTGAATAAATGATGAACATTGTTCTATACAATACCATGAGCAGAAAAAAAGAAGAGATCGCTTCGCGATCGATTTCTTACTATACTTGTGGTCCTACTATTTATAATTTTGCCCATATCGGAAATTTTCGAACATATGTTTTCGAAGATCTTCTGAAAAGAGCTTTGCTCTTTTTGGGATATTCTGTGAATCATGTGATGAATATTACTGATGTAGATGACAAGACGATCAAGGGGGCTATATCTCAAAAAATGTTCCTTAAGGAGTATACGGAACCTTTTAAAAAGGGCTTTTTTGAGGACAGCAAAATTTTAAGAATTCTTCCTGCCAATGATTATCCGGAAGCTACACAATATATCGATGAGATGATTGCGATTATTCAAGTTCTTCTGGATAAGAAAATTGCCTATAAGGGAAGTGATGGCAGTATTTATTTTTCCATTGCCCAATTTCCTTCTTATGGAAAATTGTCTCATTTGAAAATACAAGAGCTTTCTCAGGGAGCTTCGCAACGTATGGCTCTCGATGAATATGATAAGGAACACGCTTCGGATTTTGTCTTGTGGAAATCTTATGATCCTAAAAGAGATGGAACGATCTTTTGGAATAGTCCTTTCGGTCCCGGTCGTCCCGGATGGCATATTGAATGCAGTGCCATGGCTCTGAAACTGCTTGGAGATACTGTGGATATCCATTGTGGGGGCGTCGATAATATATTTCCTCATCATGAAAATGAAATTGCCCAGTCCGAATCCTATACGGGAAAGACTTTTGTACGGCACTGGGTGCACGTGCAGCATCTTATCGTAGAAGGAAAAAAGATGTCGAAAAGTTTGGGCAATTTTTACACGTTGCGTGATCTGTTGCAGAAAGGATATTCGGGGAGGGAAATACGCTATCTTTTATTGTCCGTTCATTATCGGATGTCATTGAATTTTACTTTTGAAGGATTAAAAGCAGCGCGGGCAGCTTTGCAGAGAATCGATGATTTTCTTCAGAGAATGGCAGAGATTGATACTTCTGTCTCTGAAGGAAAGGTCAGCGCCATTTTACAAAAAATGGATCAAGATATGAAAGAGGCCTTGGCTGATGATCTTAATATTTCTGCGGCATTAGCCGTTCTTTTTGAAGGGATACGGCAGATCAATGTTTTATACGATGCCCAAAGCATAAATCTTCAAGAGGCAGAGAGGATTATCGAATTTTTCCATAAGATCGACAATGTATTGGCTATTTTACCAGAAAAAAAAGAAACGGTTCCTGAAGAAATATTGGATGCCTTGAGTAAGAGAGATAAAGCACGGGAAGAAAAAAATTTCCTTCTAGCTGATGAACTAAGAGATTTTATTGCCTCTAAGGGGTATGTAATAGAGGATACTCCCAAAGGATCGAGGATCAAAAAAAATTAGGTGTGATGTTCCGGTTTCATTAAGGGGAAATAGATCACATCCCGAATGGAAGAGGCATTGGTCAATATCATGACTAGCCTGTCTATCCCTATGCCGAACCCTCCTGTTGGAGGCATCCCTTGACAAATAGCTTCCAGGAATTCCTCATCGAATGGATGAGCTTCTTCATTTCCCGCTAAACGTTTTTCGGCTTGTTTTAATAACAGGTCTCTTTGTAAAAGAGGATCGTTTAGTTCACTATAAGCATTAATTAGCTCTTTGCCTAACACAAAACTCTCAAAACGTTCGACAAGTCTTTCTTTTTTTTGAGCAGGATCGCGATGAAGCTTGCAAAGAGGCGTTGTTTCAATGGGATGATCTGTAATATGGTGGGGTTGTGTCAAATGGTGTTCCACGAATTCCTCAAAGATTTTGGCGATTAAAAGGCCTCTTGGAGCTTTATGAATCTCTTGAGGCTCTGAAGTTGTCTTTTCAAGTAATATTTTTTTGAGTTGGTCGTCGTTTAAGGCATCGATATCTAAGTTTGCATAGATCGCAATGCTCTCTTTCATCGTCATCTTCTTCCAGGGAGCCTTGAGATCTATAATTTCTGCTGAAGGTTCTCCTTCAGGCTCTATTCGTATTTTAGTGTCGCCAAAGAATTCTAGAGCTAAACTTTCTATGAGGTTTTCCGTAAAAGACATCACGTCATTATAATCCCAGTATGCGGCATAAGATTCTAAAAGGGTAAATTCGGGATTGTGCGTTTTGTCGATTCCTTCATTGCGGAACACTTTGCCGATTTCATAAATTTTTAAAAGACCTCCGATAATCAGTTTTTTTAACGAGATCTCTAGAGAAATACGAAGATACATCTCTTGGTGTAATTCATTTAAATGTGTCATAAAGGGCTTTGCTTCCGCGCCACCATAGCTATTTTGCAGTATGGCTGTTTCTACTTCTGTAAAGCCGTGGTCGTCAAAATATTTTCGAATCGCTTTGATAATTTTACTGCGTAAAAGCAGTTTAGTTCTTGCGGTGTCATTGACGATAAGATCGAGCCATCGCTTGCGATACCGTGTTTCTTTATCGGCCAAGCCACTATGTTTGTCGGGAAGAGGGAGTAAGGCTTTGCATAAAAGCGTCATTTTTTTGACAAAAATGGTTAATTCTCCCTTTTGAGTAAAAAAAAGATTGCCTTCAATGCCGATAATATCGCCGAGATCGATCATTTTTTCGATCCATTTAAGGGGCTTTTGACCATTTTCGGAAGGGTGATATCCTTCGACGGCCGTTCCTTCGATATTGAACATCAGTTGCAATCGGCCTGTTTCATCTGAAATATGGGCAAATGCATTTTTTCCCATAGGCCTTAATAGAATTAGTCGGCCTGCTATGGAAACTTTAGGAGTAGTTCCCGATGCAGCATCATCGCTATGACCCAATTTTTGTTCTTTGTATTCTTGGATGATTTGCTCGATGGTCTGGGGAGAGGTAAAATGATGAGGAAAAGGATCGATGTCTATTTTGGTGATTTCTTGGAGTTTATGAAGACGATTCCTATATTCTTCATGTTGAAAATAATAAGGCTCTTTTTCGCTCATATTTTTCTCTATCTTTTTACTAAAAAATTGTGCGGTAAATCACAAAAATTGTCCAGGAATTATTGGTTGTGATAAAGGAGAAATAGCGTTAAAAAAAATTATAGGGGCGCGAGAACGGATGAAGATCAATAGAAAAGAACAGGCTCTTAGGGAAATTCGGCGTGTTGAGGATCATGCGCGCCTATTACATCAAGAGATTTCTCATGAAGAGATCGACAAAATCAAACAAAGAATAGATACGATTAATTCCTTAAGTATTTCTGTTACTAAAGAACTGTTGCAAAAAGATCCTTTTTTTTGGAAAGATATTCAAATGATGGAAAATTCTTTTAAAAAATTGCTGACAGCGATTTTCGAAGAAAAGATCCTAGAGCAAAAACCGGCTTCGCAAGAATTTTTACATTCTATAGAGCTTTTGAAAAAAAGGATTCTCTCCATTAAAAATATGTAGAAACAGGATCAATGTCAATTAGCAGTTTATTATCTTTTGTTAGAGAAAACTTTTCTTTTACTTCTTGTAAGAGCCTAGTGGTATGCACGATATTTTTGGTCCGAATGATAAAAAAGAGACGGAAAATATTGTTGACTCTGTAGCGTCCTGATGGAATTACAGGATGGATAATCATATTTTTTGGCAATTTTTCTATCATGACCTTTCGAAAAAGGGCTGCATCATGACGAATATTTTTCTCATCGCTTCCCGAAAATTGTATTTTGACCATATGGGTATAAGGAGGATAAGAAAAACTTTTCCGGTTTTCCATTTCGAATTGGTAGAAGGAACGATAGTCTTGATCTTTGACCTGTTGTATGGTGCTGTTTTCCGGCATATATGTCTGTATTAACACTTCTCCAAGAAGATCTGCCCGGCCCGCTCTTCCTGCTACCTGCGTGAGGAGCTGGAAGACATATTCCGAAGAGCGGAAGTCGGGAATATGCAAGGCTCCATCGGTGTTGAGAACTCCCACGAGAGTGACAGAAGGAAAATGGAATCCTTTGACGACCATTTGTGTCCCGATAAGCACATCGGCTTTTCCTGCACGAAATTCTTTAAACAGTTGATCATGGCTATCTTTTTTAGAGGTTGTGTCTCGGTCCATGCGAAGGGTTCGTATGTCCGGAAAGATCTTGTGTAATGCTGCTTCGACGTGTTCTGTCCCAAAACCTTTATATTCGAAATGTTCTCTAGATGAACAAGAGGGACATTTTTCTAAGGGGACAATGTGATAACCGCAACTATGACATCGTAGAAGATGTGCTTTTTTATGATAGGTCAAAGAGAGATCGCAATGAGGGCATTGAACGACAGAAGAGCATTTTTGACAGATTAAAAAATTGTGAAAACCTCGTCTGTTCAGGAACAAAATCGTTTGTTCGCCTTGCGTGTAACGTTTTTTGATTCCTTCTAAGAGAGCCTCGGAAAAATAGCTCGATTGATTTTTCATTCTCTCAAGGCGCATATCGATCAGTTGCACTTTGCACAAGGGAGCCTTATTAGCCCTTTGTGATAGGGTCGACAGGATATGTTTGTGATGTTCGGCATTATAGAACGTTTCAAAAGAAGGAGTAGCGCTGCCTAAAATAATAGGACATGAGGCAATTTTGGCTCTCATGATCGCTACTTGACGGGCATGATAGGTGGGAGGCTCTTCTGTCTGTTTATAGGAAAGATCGTGTTCTTCATCGAGGATAATTAATCCAAGGTCAGGAAGGGGGGAAAAAACCGCAGAACGGGCTCCTATTACAATATCGACATTGCCTTGAAAAATTTCTTTCCAGCTATGGGATCGTTCTCCATGGCTTTTTTTGTGATGTAATACAGCTAACTTATTGTGAAAACGGGTCTTAAAGCGTTCAATGGTCTGCGAAGTCAAAGCCACTTCCGGAACGAGCAGGATCACCTTTTGTTTTTGGTCTAAGACTTTTTGTATGGCATGAAGATAGACTTCGGTTTTGCCACTTCCCGTGACTCCGAAAAGAAGATGGGTCGCAAAGATTTTTCTTTCGATGTCTTGGGCGATTGTCTTCAGTGCCTTTTGCTGTTCCTCGTTAAGTTTTTTGGGTTCGGAGAGAAAATAGTTTTCAAGAGGTAGGTCTAAAAAGATTTTTTGTTCTTTGAAGATCTTTTTTTTGATTAAACTGTCGATAGGGCTTTTGGAGACGCCTGTCTTCATCAGCAGGTCTTGTAGAAAGATTCCTTTTTTGGACGTTAAAAAGGTAGAGAGAACAAGCGCTTGCGCTGGATGTTTTTGTGTCAGTTCTAAGGAAAGGTCGCGCAGTTTTTTTTTAGGCATATCGGAAGTTAGAAAGATTTGTTGTTGCGGTTGAATATCTTTCCGAACGCTGGAAGGAAGCATACATTTGACCACTTGGGAAAGAGGAGCACAATAATAATTGGACATCCATAAGGCCAAAGTAAGCAAGTCGGAAGATAACGCTTCAGAAGAAATTATTTTTTTGATCGGAAGGACATGAGGGTAGTCGGTATGCTCTTTGATGGCAAAGACATATCCGGTTCTCTGATGTCCTCGAACAAGCACCTCTACTTGCGTCCCGATTTTAATTTCTTGTGTCAATTCTTCGCTGATCGAGTAATCAAGGGGTTTTTTAATGAGAGTATCGAAAACAACAGAAGCGTATTTCATGGGATATGCAGTGTGTTGATTGTCTGTTGAAGACCGCTCCATAAAGAGGCTTTTAACAGAGGCTCTTGGAGATATAAGGATAGATCAGGAAGCAAAATAAGAGGAGTGTTTTGTAAAAAACTTTGTTTTTGTGGATCTTGACGAAAATGAGCTTTGAGACGAGGTAATTGCCATAGAGCAACGTCAGAAAGAAGGATGAGACGGAGATTTTTAGAGGACAGAAACTGTTCCCATTGATTTTCTTTTTCCAAAATTGTGGCGGAAATAATTTTTGCCGGTAAAAAATAAGCGCTCAAAGAGCGACGTAACTGGAAGAGGAATTTCAAAAGTTTTTCATTTTCCTTATAGGACAGAAGAACAATGGGTTCGATGATATTTTTGTATTTCCATGCTTCTGAAATTTGCTTGGCCTTGTCATCCGATGGGATGGAAGTATGAAACTTTATTTCCGGAATACTTTTAGATAATTGCAAACGGATTGCCTCGATATCATCCTCCTCGGGCGAGGGTAGAGGATGCAATCGGAAAGAAGATTTTTTAGGCAAAGATTTTTGAGGGGGGGCTGAAGACATAGTCTTTTTCGGAACCGTTTTTTCTATGAGGGGTGTCCTTGGAATAGAAGGCGTATTTTGGGAAAGCGTTGGGTTAGGGATCGGAGAAGAGGGAGCCGTAGGTAGAGGATGAGAGGATTGTCTTTGGGATGTCGGTTGATTCAGAGAGGGGAATTCTTCTTTTGAGGCATAGAGGGGAAAAGATAGGGTCGTTAAGTATTGTTGACAATCTCGAATAAGTTCTTGATATTCTGCAATGATGGACATAAAAGGAGCCTTTTTTATGATCATAAAAAAAAGAGAGATAAAACTCTAGAAAGAGAACATACTATTGTAAGAGATCATGGATAAATTTTTTAGACTCGAAAGGTTCTATATCATTCTGATGCTCTCCGGTTCCGATCCATAAAATGGGAAGGGAAAGTTCTTTTTGGAGAGGGATGACAATGCCTCCTTTAGCACTTCCGTCCATTTTAGTGAGAAAGATGCCGGAAAGAGGGACGAAGTGATTAAACGTATTTGCTTGCTCTAATGCATTTTGTCCTATGGTCGCATCAAGGACTAATAATACTTGATGAGGAGCGTTTTCTATTTGGCGGGCGCATACTTTTTGTGTTTTTTGCAGTTCTTTCATAAGATCTGTTTTAGTGTGAAGCCTTCCGGCCGTATCGACGATCACGACATCCATGTTACGTGCTTTTGCGGCCTCTAAAGCATCAAAGACGACAGCAGCAGGATCTCCACCGGGTTGAGAAAGGACGATATCGATGCCGATCTTGTCGGCCCACTCTTTCAGCTGGTTCATCGCAGCTGCCCGAAAGGTATCGGCAGCGGCTAGAAGAACTTTTTTTCCTTCTTTTTTATAAAAATAAGCTAGTTTGGCTACAGAAGTTGTTTTTCCGGAGCCATTGGCTCCTAGCATGAGGATGACAAAAGGTTTTGTCGTCATCTCAATTTTTGGAGGGGGAACGATCAGGGATAAAAGCTCTTTTTTTATCTCTTCAATAATATCCTCTAGACTTTTGTGTTTTTTTAGCAAAGGCTCTACTTTTTCTTTGAGGCTAACGGCGGTAGCAACACCGAGATCGGATTCTATTAATAGTTGTTCTAGGTCATCTCCAATAGAAGAATAGTCTTGGGTAGATAAAAGACGTCGAATTTTTTCTCCAAGAGAAAAGGGGGCCTTGAAAATTTTTTTGACGGTCGAATGTAAAAAATCAAACATGGTCGTACCATTTATTCTTGAGATAAATGAAGAGTTTATCACATATAAGAATAGAAGAGTTAATAAGAAATTCATGATGAGATTGCAGGGAAAAATACCAATTAGTATTCATCCGTTGTTTTGGGTTCTTGCGGGTATTATTGGATATTGGAGTAGTCGAACGCTCACAGGGATGTTCCTATGGATTGGTATTATATTTATTTCTGTTCTTGTGCATGAGATGGGGCATGCTCTTACTGCGATTGCTTTTGGGCTTCATCCGCAAATTCAACTGATTGCTGTAGGAGGAGTGACTTCTTATGAGGCGAAACATCTTTCCTACTGGAAACAATTCTTAATTGTCCTGGACGGCCCTGTTTTTGGTTTCTTCTTATTTGTTCTTGCCTGGGGAGTCTTACATACCGGCATCGTTACCAATGCAACATTTATGGGTTTTTTGCAGATTTTGTGGGTTGTCAATCTTTTTTGGACGATCGTAAATCTGGTTCCTGTGATGCCCTTGGATGGAGGACAACTTTTACGTATAGCCATGGAAGCGATTTTCGGACTGAGGGGACTGCAGATTTCTTTTTTTATGGGAATGGTCATCGCTCTTATCATTAGCCTCTTTTTCTTTCTTACTAGAGGATTGTTGATAGGAGTGCTCTTTTTTCTATTTGCTTTCCAGAGCTTTGATGCGTGGAGAAAGACAAAATTTATGACCTCATCGGATCGTCAAGAAGAAAATAGTGAGCAGCTTCAAAAAGCGGAAAAAAAGTTAAAAGAAGGGAAAAAAGAAGAGGCCAAAAAGCTTTTGTTAGCTCTTAGAGAAACAACAAAAGAAGGACTTATTTTTTTAGCCGCAACCCATTATTTGGCATTTATATTCTACGAAGAACATGAAAATCATAAGGCTTATGAGATGCTTCTTTCCATGCAAGATCAGTTAGCAGATGATGACATGGCCCTAATGCATGAACTGGCGTTTGAAGAAAAAAACTATTCTTTAGTGGCCCATCTCTCCTCTAAGGCATTCCAGTTAGGGCAAAATGTCAATGTGGCTATCAGAAATGCCAAGGCGTTTGCCTATCTAAACGATCCTAAACCTAGCGGAGGATGGCTGCATACGGCTCAAAAGATTGGACATATCGATTCTTCTATGATTATGCAAGATCCTGCTTTTGATTCTGTTCGTGAAGAAGAGGAATTTCAAAAGTTTTTTGAAAACAAATAACAAGATTCTTTTATTTTCTTCTTATAGAAATCCTATGAATTTTAAATAGAGAAAAAAGAAATTTCTATACAAAAAGCAATGGCGATATTTACAACAGGAAAAGAAAAAATCACAGGCCAAAAGATTTTGGCCTGTGATCATAAGCGTATTATTTCAGACGGATCGTAATGAATCGTGTTACATTTTTATAACGAATCAGAAGAAGTATATGTCGTTTTTCCTCAATATTTTTTAAGGAATCATGAAAATCTTCTAATGTAGAGACCCGTTTTTGATTAATCTGTAGAATAAGCATTCCAGGAGCTAATCCGGCACGGTCTGCTAGAGATCCCGGTTGTACATGAGTGATGACCAGCCCTTCTTTGTTCTTATATCCCCATTTTTGCAACAGCTCCGGAGAAAGATCATTCAGCTGAGATACTTCAATACCGATATGTGTGGATTCTTTTGCTTTTGCCGTTGTTTCCGGCGATGCAGCTAATACTACAGATATATTTTGATATTTGCTGTCCCGTAAAATTTTAAGGTCAATTTTCTCCCCTGGGGACATGAGCGCAATAGCTGTCCTAAAGCTGCCGGCATTGATAATCTTTTTGTTATTGTATTCCAGAATAATATCTCCCTGTTTTAATCCAGCTTTTTCGGCAGGAGAATCGGGGGATATTTCTGCAACGAGTACCCCTTCGGATTTTTCCAAATCAAAGGCTTCTGCGATCTCTTTATCGATAGGTTGTGGATAAATGCCAATATAACCTCTTTTGACACTGCCGGAGGCAATAATTTGATCCATGACATGTTTTGCCATCTTCGATGGGATAGCAAACCCAATTCCCATATATCCTCCACTGCGTGTTAAAATAGCGCTATTTACTCCGACGACTTCTCCATCGAGATTTAGAAGAGGTCCGCCGGAATTACCGGGATTGATAGAAGCGTCTGTTTGAATAAAGTCTTCTAGGTCAATGATTTTTAGATCTTGACGTCCTTTGGCACTAACTACGCCAACCGTGAGACTGGATTGAAGAGAAAAAGGATTGCCGATGGCAATAACCCACTCGCCGATTTGGAGCTCATCAGAATCTCCAAAAGAAATAAAGGGGAGATTCTTTTTTTCTATTTTTAATACGGCCAAATCTGTGCGGGGATCCGTTCCAATTTTTTTGGCGATCAGTTCTTCGCCATTGTTCATAATAACCGTAATTTTTGTAGCATCTTCTACAATATGGTTATTGGTGAGAATATAGCCGTCTTCGGAGACAATAAAACCGGAACCGGAAGTGATCTGTTGCGGAGCACGCTGTTTAAATCCATAGCCAGGGCCTTTGAAGAAATGTCTGTAAAGTTCCTCTGAAAAAAAATCGAAAGGATTTTCATATTCTTCAGGAGATTTTGAAACAGTTTCTTCGTGATTGTATTCGGCCTTAATAAAAACGACAGCTGGAATTGCTTTTTTGCCTACAGAGGTAAATGCTGACGAGGTTTTACGTAGATTGTCGGATCCTTCTGTATATCCCATAGTGATAAAGAGGAAGGAAAATGAAAAAAATATAAACGCTTTTTTTATCATAGACATGAACAAATTCTCCTCAGTTGATGAATTTAATCAAATTATACGCTTTTACGTTCAAAATCTCAACAGGGGAATAGCAGCGGTTTTTAGAACGTCAGCCGTTTTTGATAGGAGACGATGAATATAGATTTTTAGGTATTAGAGGTTATTTCCGTATAGAGAATTGCATGATCAGAAACAGCTTCTTGAGGATTAAGGACATCGAAGGTGTTTATTTTACGGGTTGTGATTTCTGTGGAATCTGGGGTAAAGAAGGATAGAAAATAATCGATGATTAACGAATCTCTAGTAGAGGTTTTTTTATGATTCCAATTGTGATCGATGAGGAATTGTGTCTCTGCCGTTGCCTCCGATGCATGGATCTCGAGGGGGGTATAATGATCGATTCCCTGATGGATGAGAGTGCTTTGTTGATATTCGTCATTTTGAGCATGAATATTTAAATCACCAAGTACATAGGTAGGATGTTGATTCCTTGTAAGGCATTGTTGAACTACGGCAAGGATCCTTGTTTGTTCTTTGGCTCTGGTTTCTATTTCTCTTTGAGTCGGGTGATGATCATCAGCGGAGGGAGATAGATGCGTATTAATAAAATGGGCATAGGGGGTAGAAAATTCAAAATAGCCCTTATTGACCATCATTTCTGTTCCCTTGATATCGGAAAAACTATGAAATTCTGTATGATCAAGAGGCAATTTGCTGGCAACGAATAAACCGCTATTGTTTTGCAGGATAAAAGGAGTCGCTCCGATATTTAAGTAAAAATCGGTGTATTCTGAAGAAAGATTGCGATAAAGGGCCAGGGCGTCATTTAAGTCGCTGACTTCTTGCAGACAGACGATATCCGGATGCTTTTCTTGAATCAGGGTGGAGATTTTTGCAACTCTTTGGTCATTGGGAAGAGGAAGCCCTCCAAATATCAAGGCAAAACCTCCTCCAGTTAAACAGCAGTTTAGTTGCAAAATAGTAGGATGATCGGTTGTTTGTGCTTCTGTTTTTCCTTTTAGATGAATATAGGGCGTTCTTGATAGTAAGAATGCGGTAAAGTGGCAAATCTGGCCTATAATAAGGCCGCTTATGGCGAAAGGGGCAAAAACAAGAGAAGAAAAAATAGCTGATGTAACACAAAAACATTTTTTGATGAGGGGAGTCTCAGGAGATTTACTAAAGCTTATGGCTTTTATCCAGTTGTCCGTCAGGTTCCAGTGCGCTTGTGTGCAAAAACGAGCAGAAGAATATAAAAATAGAGCCATGTTATCCCTTATTTTTGCAACGGTTGTAGTGAGAGATCTAGACAGTTCTTTTCCTTTTAGATTATAGCTTATAAGCTACTTTTTCACAATAAGGTAATACTTGAAACGTGCGAAGGGAAGTGCTGCATACAGGATTCTGATTCCCAATGTTTCCTGTTTTTCACGAATATTATGATCATCGGGGGCATAATAGGAAGGTTTATGGAGAGATATAGAACAAGACATAATTGCAATTATTTAGCGAATAATTATATCAGAGAAATAAAAAATGTAAAGGGTTCTTTCTTTATAAGCTTTTTTTAAACAGGGAAAAGGGAAAGCTGCTGATTGTTTTTTGCCAGTTCTAAATTTTCTCTTTGTAAAAAGTTTTTTTCTCCAAAAGTAACCACAACACCTTGATTAATTTGCGGAAGAAGATGATTTTGTAAGGCATTGGTGATTTGTTCTTTTGTCACATGAATAATTTGATGACGAAATTTCTCTCTTTGTTCGAGGGTTTTTCCGACTTTGTGCCATCCATAAGCAGTGATTCCTCGAGATCCTATGGAGATGGGAGCATCGATATGTTGTAAAATTCCCAATTTAGCTTCTTCGAGATCTTCGGACGAGAATTTTTGTGAGAGGAGAGATTCTACAGATCGTTTGAAAGCATGAACGCTACGCGCAATGTGGGGATCTCTATAGGAATAAAAATAAAATTTTCCAGAAGACGGGGAATAATTGGCCCCACCACCATAAGCGCCTCCTTCTTCTCGTATTTTTTTATGGAGATAAAGATTGGTGAGCAGGTTTGTTGCGACCAAAAGGGCTGGAGCGTCTTTATGAGTATATCCGACCGTATGATAGCTGACACATGTGCTGGCGACGGGAGAAGCTATGATACGGGCTTGCGATAGGGATTGAGGGAGGGGATACTTACCGGTCCATTCTTCCTGGGGATGTTGAGGCAGGGATAAAAGACCGTAAAAATCTTTTTTATGAAGGGCTGAATATGTTTTAGAAGAGGAGGTGACAATAAGATGAGGGGAGTGCATGTGAAGGATGAGATGATGGAGATATTCAAGCTTTTCTATCAGCTTAGGCAATTCTGTTGGTATGTTTTCTATCATGTTCTTCATTTCGTAATAGTAACTCAGTCCTAGCCATCGATAGGACAGATATGAGGGAAGATCCATGCCGCTTTGAGATTGGGTAATAGCATAGCTTAAGGCGTTTTGCGGAATGCTATTTTGTATATGCGTGAATTTTTTTCGGAGCAATTCTTCGATACGTTTTGTGTTGCTGAAATCGGCTGAAGTGATCTGCTCTTGGATTATTTCAAAAAGAAAAGGAAGATGTTTATCTAAAGCCTTTCCTCGAATATGAAAAGCTGGGGCACAAAGGGAAGGATCTTTTAAAAAGATATGTCTTGAGAGATACGCTCCGACACCCCCAATATGGGATTGTATCGAGGAAAGAGTTTCTGAATAGGTGCGCTTTGTGCTGCCGATTTGGAAGAGGATAGAGGAAAAGAAAAAAAGCTCACTGAGAAGATCAGAAGGAATGTGGGGAAAAGAAAGAGCGAGATCGACATACGTGATATTGTTCGTAAATGTGTCATGAAAAAAGAGCTGAGCATTCTCTTTGTTTTCTTCTATTAAGGAATAATCTATCGTATGTTTGAAGATATCTTTTAAAGTAATTTTTGGAAGGCATTCGATGGATTGCGTTTCTAAGGATTTTTGATAATCGTAGAGCGCTTTGGACTGTTCCACGATATGTTTTGATTCTTTTGGGGAAAGATGTTCTTGCAGGGATTGTAAATAGGATTCTTCTTCTTTCTGTTCTTTTTGGGCCAGGGTAGGATTAGGAGCCATTGTGACACAGAGTGAATGACGATTATCTAAAAAATATTTTTGTATCAAGGAAGGGAGATAGAGAGGATCTTGTAATTTTGTTTGTAATGTTTTAAAGAGTGAGTGGATCATGAGTCCATTTTCGGGATCTGCGCCATGTTGCATGGGAAGAATGGAACGAAAAAATAGTGTAAGACCATAGGGCTGTTCCTCTCGGGAAATTTCAGAACGGGAGAATTCCAGTTGGTGCATAGAAGCTTCGATTAATTTTTGAGAGATCCCTTCCTGAATGATTTTTTTTAGGCTGTTTTCCAAGATTTGCTGAAGTTTTTCCAGATCTTCTAGGTTACATCCTTTGCACATGATGGCATATATTGCTTCATTCATTTCACTATCGAGATAAGAATGTGCCTGGGAACAAAGGCCTGATTGCAATAAGGCAAAACATAGAGGGGAGGCATCATTGTCCATTAAAATAGAATCCAGCAGAGTCAGGGCGAGAACGGTCTCTTGTTCTGTAATGGGAACGGTAAGCCAAGTAAAGGTGATGAAGGTTTTTTTATCAGTGGATTCTTCCGGAGCGATAGGATAGTCCGTATGGATTATTTTAGGATTTTCAAATCTTTTTTGAGGCAGTATAGGAGAAAGGGGCGCAATCTTTTCTATGCCGAAAAGAGCTTTTTTTTCGAGAAAGTCGAGATGTTTTTTTAAAGAGAAATTGCCGTAAAAAAAGAAGGTAGCGTGTGAAGGATGATAGTAATAATGGTGGAATTCTTTGAGTTCTTGATAGGTCACGTGAGGAATGTGCTTAGGGTCTCCTCCGGAATCAAAACGGAAAGGGAGATCTGGTAAAAGATGTTCCATGACCGTTTTCCATAGCCTTGTTTGAGGAGAACTATAGGCTCCTTTCATTTCATTAAAGACAACGCCTTTGTGGGTAAGAGGAGAAGAGCTATCTTCTACTTCAGAAAATTCGAGGCGATATCCTTCTTGCAAAAAACTAAGGCGGTGCAGGAGAGGATGAAAAACAGCATCAAGATACACTTCCAATAAATGATAAAAATCTTTTTCTATCTGGGTGCTGGCGGGATAACAGGTGAAATCCGTTCCTGTCATCGCATTCATGAACGTATTGAGGCTTCTTTTCAACATGGAAAAAAAAGGATCTTTCACAGGAAATTTTTTGGAGCCGCACAGAACGAGATGTTCTAAAATATGGGGTACTCCCCGGGAATTTGTACAATAGGTGGGAAAGAAAATCGAAAAGAGATTTTCTGAATCCTCATTCCCTATATGAACGATATTGGCGCCAGACGGCACATGTGTTAATTGAGTGAAATAAGAATGAATCTCTTCAATATATACATGTTTTGTAATGAGAAAGTTTTTATATTGGCCATTTTCTTGAGTGAGTTCTGGTTTAAACATAAAAAATCTCTTTTTTTTCTTATTCTATGTTAGAAAAGAAAAAAAGTATTCATATAAATTGAGAAAAGCTTTTTTGTGGAAGTGTTAGAAATGCATAATTGTTGCGGACAGCAAAAATCCTGTTTTTACAAGAGACTATTTATTAGTCGTGAGGTTGAAAAGATCGCTAAATCTTGTTGGTATTTCTGGAATGTTTCTATTCCTTGAGCAATCTGAGTGACGAGTTCCTCTGTAGAGAAATATCCATCAAACATAAAAGGATTTTTTAAGATCGCAGGAGAAAAATCGTTTTCCAATAATAACTTGGTCAATAAGGCAAAAGCAATGGTCCTCTGGTTCCCATCAGGAAAAACATGCAGGATTTCTAGTGCGCGGCAAAAAGTTGCAATGGCTGTTAGTTTATTTTGAGGATGTTCTGTCCTTTCTAAATTTTCATAGTATGTTTGGATCAGAAGCTTTAATTTTTCTTTGCCGATAGGGGTAAAGGAAAAAGTGGAATAGATATAGCAATGCCCGTTTTCTGGTAAGGATGATTTTTGGCTAAGAAATGGTGAGAGAGGGCGGAATTGAAAGTGTTTTCTGGGATTGAAAGTGGTTATGAGCTGTTGGCTCTCCCATTCTTTGAAAGCGTTTTGCGTCACGTTTTCAGACATGAGAGTGTAGCTGGAAATTTCCGAGTCTGTTACAAACCCCAGTGAAAAAGGGACCCTATTTATGCGGGTTACTTTTTCGACACATAAATCATGAATTAGGCAAAGTTCTTCGATATCGATAGGTTTTCCAAGAGTGTTGCGAAGATAGGAAAAAGCTTTTTGCATGCTGGCATAATAGCCCGGTTCTGTTTGGTTGAAGGCTAATGCTCCTTCGGCTTGTCTTTGGTAATCGATAAAAAGTCTCCATAGAGGAAATGTTTGTAGGCTGGCATCAAATTTGCGTTGGCTGGATAAAGTCATTTCTTCTTGAGAATGGATCGCTTCAGAAAATTTTTCCTGTATTATTCTTCTTCGAAAACTTTGATAAATATTTTTTAGTTTTTTTATCGGACAAATTTCTCTTGTAATTATTTGACCGATGTCAACATAGAAATTTTTAAATGATGAATAAGATAGGGAAAGCTCTTTTGAAGAAATTACTGAAGAGGCTTTATTTTCGAATGATGGATTACTATAGAAAGAGGAAGGAAACGGTTTAATTCTAATTGTCATATTAAAATAATTATTTGAAAAACATTTAATTTGATTAGATAATTGATTTTATCGCAATGATGATTTTTTTGTTAATATAATAATTATTTGGCTTGATAAAACCTTCAACAGATCCAAACGATGATACTTTTATGTTTAGTGTTTCAGTCTATGGATATTCCTATCCAAAATAGAATAGCTTTGCAGCAACCTATTTTTTCATTCCTTTAATTTTCTTTTCAAAAAGGAAACATTCTCTTGCAATGTAATTGCATTCCCCTAACAACAACATCAATTCCTGCGTATCTTTGGTTAAAGTAGCGATCGGAGCTTTTTTCTGAAAATCTTTGTCCAATTTTTGATACATTTGGTGTAGTTTGTCATTCATTTCTTGATATTTTTTATGATAAGGATTGATCTGGGAGCAGGAGAATAAAAGAGCTTTAGAGCTTTTTTGTTTTATTTTTTCTTTTTTTT
>JAFGFA010000009.1 GCA_016931275.1 Parachlamydiales bacterium | reverse complement strand
CTCGTCAATGGCACCTGTCAACGTGCCGATGGTAGCGGTCTCTTAGACTAGCTACAAGCCCTCGACTTTAGTCGTGGGTAGTTGACAGGATCCCTATATGTTTCACATTATTTTAAAAATATTTATTAATCAACTAATTCGATTCTAGACTAATGATTTTATTAAGTTTGTTCATGAATTTTATTTGAGAATTAGTAAGGTTATTAAGAATAAAAAAACAGTCTCGATTTTTGGTGAAGGCGGCTTTTGTCCAATTGGTGGATCCAAAAATTAAGGTTTTCTGGTCGATATAAACATATTTATGATGCATGAGCTGGGGACCTTGGCTGAGATGGACCTCGATCCCAGTTCTTTGGAGTTTTTGGACGGAGGGAGCACTGCAGCCCAAAGCGGAGTGAAGATCAATAAATACTTCGACATGAACGTCTCTTTTATATGCTTCGATAAGTTCATCGACTAAGAGGGGATGGGTGATGGTAAACATGGCCAAAGAGATCGTTTTTTTTGCAGCTTGTAGATGAGAACGGAGCGATTGCAATGCTTTAGCACTCCAGTCCGGAAGGAGCCATCCTTCCAGCTCTTGATCCTGGATTGTAGTATGAAAATATCCTCGGGAAAAAGGAGTTTTTTGTTCGAGAAACTCAGCGAGTTCTTTATGATGAAATCCGATGATAAGGTTATCATGCATCGAAAGAGAAGAGGTTGTACAATTTGCCGATCCGACAAAAGATATTTTATGGTCGATAACAAGCACTTTTTGATGCACGAGTCCTGAAGACTTTATAGGGAATATGGTCTTTGCTGGCAAATCCAAAAAAGGGGAAGAGCGGATATCGTAGAATATTTTTAGTACCAAACTGTCCTGAGCTTTTTTCTCCAAGGCTCGTAAAATGGAAGGATCGCTAATCCCGAACATGACCAAATGAATGCTGTTTCTTGCTTTTTCTATGGCTTTGAGAAGGGTGATACGCAAATCTTGGCGGCATTGATTAGAATAGAAGATAATAGGATCATTTTCTCGAGGAATTTTGGGAGAAAATGAGAAAAAAACAAACCAAATATAAAAAGCAAGAATTCCCAAAAAGATGAAAACTTTTGGATTTTTATTCACGAAAAATACATCAAACCTAGATCTTTTTTCCTTCCGCTCTCATCTTTTTAACTACTGCGGCCAAGCCTTGTTTGTCAATGATCCTTAAAGCGGCAGCGCTTAAACGGAGAGTGATAAAGCGATTTTCTTCAGCAAACCAAAGTCTTTTTTTGAAGAGATTGGGTAAAAATCGTCTTTTAGAAATACCGGTAATGTTCAGTCCAATTCCTTTTTTCTTTTTCGCAATACCACGAGTCGTATATTGTCTTCCTTTAATAGGTTTTTTATCAGTAACAACGCATTTTCTGGCCATTGAGTTTCTCCAAATTCATATTATATCGCGTTATGGTAGCAATTTATAAGATAAAGAACAAGAGGAGAAGATAAGGTCTTTATCTCAATGTACAAAATAATTTTTCCTATAACAAGCAGCTAAGCAATCGAAAAAGACTCTTAATAAATTTTTATAAACAAAAATTAGTGTTGTTTTTGTTAACAACTAAGTTGTTTTAGTTGTATTTAATTTTCTTTGTTGTATATAATATTTTACGATTAATAAAATTTTTATAGGAGATTTTCTATGTCATCGGTATCTCATGAAACAGTTCCTCGATTGATCGAGAACCCGTCAAATATTTATGAATATAGTTCTCCTGATAGCCTAAAGATAACCGTCATGGTAAAGATAATAGGTACCATCTCTGCTATTGCTATGGCCATATTTTCTGTTGGAGGAGGGCTTTTTGTCCCTTTGTTGGCGAAGGATTTTTCTATTTCTGTGATTTTATCGGGAGTGATCGGCGGTGTTACTCTTGGAGCCTTTAGCATAGCCTGTTCTCTTGCAATAAATCTTGTTGGATGGGGTCTATATCGCATAGCAGAAAAAATCTATCATTTTGTGGCGACCAAATATTTTGGAAAGGTTTTTCCTAAAATGCCTTTAGGTCGGATAACTTTTATTAAAAATCATGGGGATCTTGATGGAATTATAGAAAACGGCAGGGTTTCTTTTGAGAGAAAATTTTCTCAGGAAGCGAGGTTGTTACAAGAAGAATTGAGTAATGCATCTGTTGAGGATGGGGTAATCTCTACCGAACAACTTGAAGAAATTCAAAGAGAATTGGAGCAGAGAATTCAGCATGAGAATGAAGAAGGATTTTTAAGAGTTTCTTTAGAAGATAGTTCTTTTTCCGAAGAAAAATGTCAGCGAATTTGTCAGTCTATAAGAGAGCATCAAAATACTGCTGCATTTTCTAAAAATACGGCCCGATTTTTTCCATTCTCCATAGACAGGAGAAGCACTAGAACTAATTATTATTATCCCTTCTATAATCAAGCAGAGGCATATGAACTGATGTTGGCAGCGCTTAAACAGAACGTAAGCTTAGAAGAAGCAGCCTCTTTTATTTCTTATGAAGATGTTGTTCAAAGAACTTATCTATTGGTAGGATTAAAATACGCACAAGATAATAGCTATTCGGAAGAATTTTGGGAAATTCGAGAATTACAATCTCCTAAGAAAACATTAGAAATGGTGGTCCCTCAGGAACTGAGTAGAAGGAGTGCATTAACAAGAAAACATATTCTAGAAAGAATGAGAGACAAAAATTTTGATGAACAATTATCAAAAACATCAGAAATATCTCTTGCAGACATAGTAAAAATGAAACAATCTAAAGCTTCTCAAAATCTTGAGATACGCAATACTTATAACAGTGCTTTTGATCACGAACAAGAATCTGAGGAAGGTTCTCGCTTTGGAATTGTGAATATATCCGAATGTTCTCATGCTGCGGATATCACTTGGGTTTTTGAAATAGGAGAAACTTGTCGCCTCTTTGATCCAGAGAGAGGGCTTTTTTCCTTTGAGAAGCAATCGGATATGCAACAATGGTTAGTGCACGAATTGCCTAAAACGGTAGAGCAGAGGAATAGACCTCATTTCTTGAGGGAGGACAATCCTACAATAACTATATCTTTATTTTCTAAATCTGCTCCAACGAATTAAAACAATAATTCCGAGAAAAGCTTTTCTGAGCAACTGCGGAGAAAATAACTACCGCGCTTGAACAGTGACAGAAGGCGGTGGAGATAATTGTCTCAAGGCGAGGCTTAGATCTTTTAGTTTATCGGGAACATATCCAATTTTTTGGAGTTCTTTTTCCAGAAGAAGAAAATGCCTCCAGGCATCGGGATAATTAAAGCGGTTCATATGGAGGATCGTAAGATAATAGTTGACCATTGGTTCTTGGGCGTCGAGCTGAAAGAATTGATCGAGATATTTGGTGGCTTCTTTTTCTCGGCCAATCTGTAAGTAAGTGAGGGCCAGATGAAAAAGACCTGCTCGGAATTGAGGATGTTTTTTCGTGATGGAGAGAAGTTTTTTTTGTTTGTTGAGAATGGAATCTCGCGTTTCATCCGTCTCTAAGTAGATTGTTTTGATGGCTTCAATGCTCGTCTTGTTCTGCAAAAAATCCTCCGGGATGGAATCTTTAACAATAGAATCTGGAGAGATTATATTGGCAATTTTTTGAAGAATTTTTTGTCCTTTTTTTACTTTTCCGGCAAAGAGATAATTATAGGCGAGAAATTTTTGTAACAAAGGGTCGTCGGGAAGATATAATAAGGCTTTTTTATAGAGGGCAATGGCTTTGGGATACTCTTTATGCATCCAGGCATTGGAAGCCATATTCATGAAGACAAGACCGATGACTTCTTTATAATTGCGCTGGATAAGAGAGGGGGTTTCTACAGAGAGATATTGCTCTGTTTCTAAATGAATGCCGCGAGCAGTGGTTTCTATGTTGCGCACTTCTTTTTTGGGGGAAATATAACGGACGAAAATATGGCCCGGAGGGGTAATGGCTTCAAGGGGAAGATCGAGTCGCTGTGCTAAGGAAAGATAGAGAACCGATATTCCTAAGCATACCCCTTTTCTGGAGTCGATCACAGAGGGAAGAAAAGAGAACAGATCGACATTTTTTGCATATAGAGAATACGAAGGAAAACGAAATCCCAGTTCAAAAAACAGAAAATTATTGATAGCGTTGATTTTATCAAAGGCAGTAGCGGAGGAAGGAAGATGGGCTTGGATTTGGAGAGCCATCAGATCTAACATGGCTTCATAGGAATTGATTTTCACGCAGATTTTTGGGTCTTCCCCCCAAACAGCGAGCAATAGGGCTCTTCCCAGATCGATTTCTTCCGGGGAAGCTTGGAGGATCTCTTCTAAATTGGAACAACCGTGAGTTTTCAGTGTTCTGTTGGCGAGATGTTTGGCAAGATTGTTGACAAAGAGACAATCTTTTTCATGCAATTCCAGAGTAGAAGAGAGGTTTCCTCCAATGAGTGCAATGAAGGAGGGGAGGTCGATATTGGGGATCGAAAACGTTTGCTGGGCATCCTCTTTTTGTAAAAGAGCCCAAGCATGGTGTAAAGCCTTTTGTCCCTCTGGAGTGTTAGGAAATAATTCATATAAAGCCAAATGCTGGCGTACGGAGGTCGGATCAAGTCGATTATACAAGGAAGATGCTGAAGCGTTGAGAGCGCCGTAGGTAATGAATAAAAAAAGAAGAGAGCGGAACAGATTCATAGTTCTTTTCTCTTTGGAAGCATCGTTCGAATATGCGCAGAAAGACGTTTATGAGCGATAATTTCTTCTAGATAAGGGCGAAAACGATAAGTCCAATTGGTGGAAACACTTCTTCCGGGAATATTAATGCGTTCGTCATCGATATTTTTTGCTACTAAGGAAGGAAAAAGAGCTAAATATTCTTGGAGAGGATTGACGTGGAATAATGAGGATGAGTGATGGGCATCGCTCAGGATCTCCAGTCTTTGGTCTTTACGTAGAGAGGAAGAATAACTCCATTTTTTTTCGTTGCAGAGCATTTTGGCCTCTTTAGGATGATTTATCCACCATTGGGCTAGAGTTTCTGTATCGTGGGTGCCTGTAATGGTCATGCTAATCGGGGAATATGCTGACAGAGGTTTATAGCGGTAGCGGGTTCTTTCCCAACGGAGAACTTTCATTCCGGGAATTCCAAATTCTTCCAGTATGGCATAGACCTCTTTGGGAATAAGACCCAGATCTTCTGCTATAGGAAACATCAACGAAGCTTTAATGAGCATCATTAATCGTTTTTTCCCTTCGCTAAACCATTTATCGGGATTTTTAGGTAAGAATTTTCCATTGACGGGATCTTCTTTTAATTGCATTGCCCAGATACGGAAAAATCCTACGGCATGATCGATACGATAGGCGTGATAACAGCTGCTGGCTACGTTGAGCCGTTGATGCCACCATGCATAATGATCTTTTTTTTGAGCTTCCCAATTAAAAAGATAAAAACCCCATTTTTGACCATAAGCGTTGAACATATCAGGAGGGGTTCCTGCAACGTGACTGGTATCAAAGATGCGTCTTTGTGTCCATACGTCGAGGCTATGAGGGCTGATAAGATAGGGGATATCTCCAATTAAGAGTACCTTTTTACTTTCAGCGTATTTTTTTACGGCGATCATTTGAGAAAATGCAAGGTATTGCACAAAATAATAAAAATTCATTTCCGAAGCATGTTTCTTATAAAATTCTGCAAGCTTGCTGGAAGGAATATCTCGCAAAGAAGGAGGCCATTGTTGCCATGTTTTTTTGCCATAGCGATCTTTGAGAACTCGAAAAAAGGCATATTCATGAAGCCATGAATTTTGGGAGATAAATCTTTGGTATTCTTCGTCGAGTTCTATCTCGGAAAAAAAATAGCGATAATAGAGCGATAAAAAAGAGAACTTGAGTTTGCGAACTTTACTATAAGAGATACGAGGAGTGAGAGTTAACGGATGAAAGGCTTGTATTTTCTTTTCCAATTCCGGATGCTGGACGATATAGGGTAATTGTTGAAGCGATAGATAGATTGGATCCAGCCCACAGGAAGTTAGGGCATTGTAGGGACTGGGATCGCTTCCGGACTCATTGAGAGGGAGTAACTGGATCGTATCCATACCCAACGAAGCACACCAATCGATCAATAGCTTGAGATCAAAAAATTCTCCGATACCGCAGCTATGGGCACTGCGTAAGGAAAAAAGAGGCGCGCATACCCCATGATGATGATGAATCCCGATTTTTTCCCAATGAGAAGCTGTAGGGGAGCGAAGAATATGCTTTTCAGGAGATTTCATGGGATCATTCCAAAAGGGTGAGGAAGTTTTCGGCTTTTTTCGGTAAGGGCGGAAAGATTGCCGGACTGTAAGGCTTCGTGCCATATCAACGCTTGATCGACAAAGGAAGAGAGAAATTGTTGTAAAAGTTCTTTCGAACTGTAATAGAGAGGAAAATAGTGAAATGCAATTAATTTGTTCTCTTTAGGATGATATCCAAATGAAAAAATACGCTCTTTTCGATCATTGGCTATAAGAGCTGTTTGTAAGACATTTTCTCGGAATTTCCCGGGAGAGATCTCTCCAATAATGCCTCCGATCAATAGTTTTTTTCCGGTTTTATCTAATTGGAACTGGACGAGAATCTTTTGATAAAAGATCAAAGAGCAGGAGCCTAAGGCATCGATGTGTAATGGCATGCGTAGCATAGATGCTAAATCTTCAATGATGTGGGCAAAAGGGGTCATCATGGTTCTTCTTCCTCTTTATCCTCTTTCTCTTTATCTTCTTCCTCTTCTTCGATTTTTTCTTCCAGTTCTTCTAAAGCTTCCATAATGGCTTTGAGGAGCTCTTCGCGTTGCTCAGGGGATTTATATAAACGAGGGGCTATTTGTCGTATTGCATCACGCATCTGCGTGAAAATGATCATTTGTGCAAGCATTTCATCGGTAATTCCTAAAAAACGGGCAAGGTTTAAGACTCTTTCTGAAGAGACATATCGCTCATAGAGCAATTTCATAAACTGTTTGGATAAGAGCTCGAAGGTAAGAATGGTTGGTAAAAGGAGATGAAGTCGGTCAAATTCAGAGGTAATAAGGGGCATGCGGGAGTGGAAAAAACGATAAACGCCTAAAATTGCTTGTAATGCTTTCGTGTCTTCCATGAGCCTTTGAAGCTCTGCTCGAGGAATAGAAGGCCCTTTTGCCTTGAGATCAGCTCCTAGAGAGTGTAATAAAAAAGCGATGACGATTTTCATTTGATCAAATCGGAATCGATTGGAAAATTGTTCGAATAATATTTGGGGAAGACGAGGATTACCGGTAACATCGCGATAAATATCACGCAAAGCAGTCGGGGTGCCCAAGCCTTGTTGCGAAAATTCTCGAGCTTGGATACTCATATTACGTCCAGCGACGATTTCTCTTTCGTAGGTTGCTAAAAGTTGTTCCTTGGCAAGGCGTGTTTGGATGGCTAGATCCCCATAAGTGGTTTCTAAAAGGAAATCTAAAGCCTCATCGGCTAAAGTAGGGTCGGGATAGAATTTGAGAACCTTTTTTAGTATCTCATCAGCATGATCCGTTGCTAAAATGCTATTCCGAAGAAGAATAAGGCTTTTTGAGAAAAGCTCTTCATTTCTTTTATTAAAACGGGCGGCTACTTCTTCTATTTTGGCCATGTCCTGGATCAGTTCTTCTTCCTCTTTTTTTTCTGCGGACAAAGGCTCTTTCTTGCCGGTTTTATGTTGTTCTTCGAGAGTTTTGAATTTTTTCTGTATAGCCACAGGGTTTAAAAACCCCACTTCACACCATTGTTCAAAATCCTGTTCACTTTCAATTTGCTGCCCTATTTCTTCCCATTGCTTTTCTTGTTGTTCTTGTACTTTTTGTGCTCTTATAGCTTGTATTTCTGAAGAACCGCTAATATCTTTCATAAATCATCCTAAGATAGTTGAATTCGTCCTAAAGGTTGTATGCGGATTTCAGGAACGATCTCTTGATAGGAGACAACAGGCAAATCCGGAAATTCTCCTTCAATTAATTTGCGCATAAAGCGACGCACATCAATCGCAGTGATCAATACCGGAGGTTGTCCTTCAGGGGGAGTGGGAACGATGGTGTTGCGCATTGCTGATAGGATCATTTGTACGGCATCAGGATCAAGAGCTAAATAAGATCCCGCGGATGTTTGTTTGATGGCTGCTCGTACCATGTCTTCAATTTCGGGGTCAATATGATAAACGGAAAGAACCGATTGCCCTTGGGAATACTTATAGCTGATGTATCTCTTTAGAGAAGATCGGACGTATTCTGTCAAAAGAACTGTATCTTTTTCCATCTGAGCCCATTCTCCCAAGGCTTCTAAAATGGTCCGAAGATCTTTGATCGAAATATTTTCTTGAACAAGGCGTTTAAAAATTTCAGTGAGCTTCTGAAGAGGCACTAATCGAGTGACTTCTTTGACAAGGTCTGGAAAAGATTTGTCAATAAATTCTAAAATGGCGCGAATTTCCTGAATACCAATAAACTCTCCAGCATATTGTTTGTAAAATTTTGAAAGATGGAGGATCATGACTTCCAGCGGTGTCCAGAATTTGATGTCTCCTTTTTCTAAAATTTCTCTGTATTTTGCATTAACCCAAAGAGTAGGCATGCCTGCACCTCCCTTTGTTGAGATAAAAGGAATATTAAACCGCCGCAAGGTTTCTTCTATTTCATTAGTCAATAAATGACCTATTAGGACTTTTCCCCGAATGATAGGAACTTCATTGAGGTATATGGCATATTCATCTTCTTCTAAGTTTGGAGAATCTGTCCGCACATGAACTCCCGGAAAACGAACGCCTAAATCTTGATATAAGGCGTGTCGCATTTTAGGAATCATTTGGTCGATAAAAGATAATCCTTGTTTATCTTTTTTCAGTTGGGCAGATAAAGTGGTTCCCGCTTCCAGCATGACAGGCAACGTAAGAGCATACTCTCCGGCTCCTCCCGTGATCGCTAAATGACCTTCTATGTCTGTTTCAATACCCGCAATGCCCGCAGTGGCTTTCGCAGCCGCTTTTCTACCAGTAGACCAAATAATAAATCCTAAGATACCTACTCCAGTGGCCAAAACAAGAAATGGAGGAGCCGGGAAACCAGGGATGGCGGCCATTAATAAAAGGACTCCCGCTGCAATCATAAGGGCTTTAGGATGACGAAAAATTTGTTCTGAAATATCTTTACCAAGATGGCTGTCTTTTTTTTCGCTAGAGACTCTAGTTGTTACGATACCGGCAGTTATGGCGATCATAATGGAAGGGATCTGAGAGACAAGACCGTCTCCAATCGAGAGAAGGGAATAGATTTGCGCTGCTTGAGATATGCTCATGCCATGCATGGTAGAGCCGATAATTAATCCTCCGACGATATTGATAACGGTGATGACAATGCCTGCTATTGCATCTCCCTTGACGAACTTCATGGCTCCATCCATCGCACCGTATAATTGGCTTTCTTTGGTCAATCCAAGGCGCAATTCTCGTGCTTGCTGAGTGTCGATAAGGCCAGAACGAAGATCTGCATCGATGCTCATCTGTTTTCCGGGCATTGCATCGAGGTTGAAACGGGCAGCTACTTCTGCAACTCGTTCCGCTCCTTTTGTAACGACGATGAATTGTACAATTGTGATAATTAAGAAAATAACACCGCCGACGACAAAATTGCCTCCAACGACAAAGTGGCCAAAAGAAAAAATAATCTTTCCGGCATTGGCATTTAAAAGGATCTGTCGTGTCGAGGAGATGTTGACCCCAAGGCGATATAAGGTCGTGATCAAAAGAAGGGAGGGAAAGATCGATAGATGGACAGCTTTTTGCAGATAGATAGCCACAAAAAGAATGCAGATCGAGGCCGTGAGGTTGACGGATATAAGAACATCGATCACATGGGGCGATACAGGGAATATCAACATCATAATGATGCTGATGATGATAAAAGCTAAGATCAGGTCGCTCGATCGAGTAATCGTATTTAGAGCTTTTTCTCCCCCTAATAATCGGGTGAAAGAATTAAACCATTTGTTCATCGAAACAACTCCTTAACAATCCTTTCTTCTTTTTCCATTTCTTCGATCCACTTTAAGATTTCCGCTACCGCTTGATAGGTTTCTTCCGGTATGTAGTCGGCAATTTTTCCCATCTTAAATAATTCCTGTGCCAAAGTCACATTTCTCATAATAGGAATATGTTCGTCAACAGCAATTTTTATGATCGCTTCTGCTATAGGACCTTGCCCCATTGTTAAAATAACGGGGACAGGATCTTTTTCTTTCTCATAACCCACTGCTACAGCAATATGGGTAGGGTTTGTGATAATCGCCCTAGCTCGTCTTGTTGCAGAAGGGCCTTCAGAATAGGCAATTTCTCTAAAAGTTTCTCTTCTTTTACTCTTAATAAGAGGATCTCCTTCAGTATCCTTATATTCTTGTTTTACTTCAAATTTTTCCATCATCATTTCTTTTGCAAACGTTCTTTTTTGAAAGAAAAGATCGAACAGAGCGACAGTAAAGAAGAAAATGCCGACCTGGATGCTGATTCTTTTTAAAAAAGTTTGTAGTAAAAAAGCCGTTCCGATGGATGGAATACTCGAGGATTGAATCACATTGGGAAGCATTTTCCATATGGCAAAGCCAATAATAATAGCAGCTCCCGAGATCTTTAAAATCGATTTGATTAGTTCGACCAGTACTTTTAATTTAAATTTTTGTTTGATTCCTTCTACAGGGTTGAGTCTTTTTAGGTCAAACTTCATCGCTTCCATAGAAAAAAGTGGTCCGACGATTAAAAAATTGACGATAATTCCGACGAAAGAGACGATGAGCATGATAGGAAAACTCGTGCGGAGAATAATTTCTAAAGACTGGAGAATATAGAGTCCGCCCTGATTGGCCAAGTCGAGATTGCTCGAAATAGCCGTAAAGGTCTGTACAATATAGGCAGTAAGATTTTTATAAATATAAGAAGCGGCAAAGAGGGTTCCTAAGATCGATGTGACAAAAGTAAATGCAGAAGGAAAATCTTGGGACTTGGCCACTTGGCCTTTTTTTCGAGCATCACGAAGTTTTTTAGGAGTTGCCTTTTCGCTCTTTTCAGCCATGGATTTTCAAGATTTTTATTTCAATTATGATAAAATAAGATCACATCCCCATCATGGACAATATAGTTTTTACCCTCAGATCTTGCCTTACCGACTTCTCTTGCACCTACTCTTCCTTTATAGGCAATCATATCATTATAGGAAACAACTTCTGCACGAATAAATCCTTTTTGGATATCCGTATGAATCTTTGCAGCAGCATCCAGCGCTGTGCTTCCTTGAAAGATCGTCCAAGCTTTAGTCTCCATTTCTCCTGTAGTAATAAAAGTGATCAAATTAAGAGCCCGGAACGATTCTCTGATTAAAAGGTCTAATCCGGACTCATTGCGTCCTATTTCTTGTAGAAATTGTTTTGCTTCTTCAGGTTCTAAAGCAGCGATCTCGTTTTCTAGTTGGACGCATAAAGGAATCACTATAGAATTTTCTTGAGTCGCCAATTCTTGTACTTTTTTTACATGAATATTCTTGAAAGACTCTTCTTCTGTTGTGTTAGCGACATAAAGGACTTTTTTTGCAGTCAGAAAAGGGTATTGACGTAAACATTCTTGTTCTTCTTTACTTAAGGACATAGAACGGATAGCCAGGTTTTTATTACAATGATCGATTATCCTCTGTAGGAGATGATGTGATAATAATAGCCCCTTATCATGTTTGATTTGTTTTTCTAATTTAGCATAGATATTCTGCGCCATTTGCAGATCCGCTAAAATGAGCTCGATATTAATGATTTCAATATCGGCGACAGGATCGATTTTGCCCTGTACATGAATCACCCCTTCATTTTCGAAACAACGGACTACATGTAAAATAACGTCGGTTTCGCGGATGTTTTTTAAGAATTGGTTACCAAGACCTTCTCCTTCTGCGGCTCCTTTGACCAATCCAGCAATATCAACAAAAGTGACAGCTGCAGGGACAATTTTTTGACTATGGGATAATTGGGCTAATGTCTCTAATCGAGGATCCGGTACGGCCACGACTCCAACATTAGGGTCAATCGTGCAAAAGGGATAGTTCTCCGCAGCGACTCCTTTTTTAGTAAGAGCATTGAAGAGGGTCGATTTTCCCACGTTGGGAAGTCCTACTATACCGCATGATAGATGGGTCATAATGTGCAAGGGGTTATAAAGTTTATAAATATTCTATAGGATTTATAAATTTCTCGAGAGGAAAAAATGATCTGATAATTTCCTTCCCAACATTTTTTCGGCGAGATTCCTATTCTTTTTTATGAGAGATTGCCTAATAGCTGTTGAGGAAATGGGAATACCTTGATATTGAAGACGGGGAATATAGTGTACCGAAAATCCTTTTTTTTGCGATAAAGCCAATACTTCATTTTTCGTTCCTTTCTGACGGGCCCCGAATTGAGCATCCTCTCCTAAAATAAGATGGGAAAAAGGAATGTGGAATAGGAGCATATTCATAAAATCTGCATAAGTAATGCGGGAAAATTTTTCCGTAAAGTGCAAGAGAAAGAGATATTCAATGCCGCATTCTTGTAAAAATTTCATTTTTTCCTCTAAAGAAATGAGTGGAAAGATAGGACAATCGGGATGTAAAGTGTTCCAAGGAAGTTCAGCAAAGGTAAAAACGCATCGGGGGAGATGGAATTGCTGCATGAAGGAAAATAAATATTGATGACCTTTATGTACACCGTCAAAGACGCCGATAGTAATAGAGCAGTGTGGAAGCGATTGACTCGCTTCTTCCCAATTATGAATAATATGCATCGTGTAAAATATGATCTTGTAAAGCACAATGGGGGACTAAAAGTTCTTCCTGATCAATACATTCTTCTAGAAGAAAGGGGCCGGATCGTGTTCGTATTAGCTCTTGTAAATAAGCACCGCAATGGAGATATTGTCCTAAATCATTTGCTAAGGAACGTACATAAGTGCCTTTACTGCAGGTAATCTGTAATTCCAAAAAAGGGTATTGATAAGTAATCAACTGTATTTCTACGGTAATCTGTATAGGATCACGAGGGATTTCCAGGCCTTTTCTCGCAAGTCGATAGAGAGGAACTCCTTGAATTTTCTTGGCACTATACATTGGGGGAATTTGTGTTATGGTTCCCTGAAATTGCGATATAGCTTTTTCTACCTGTTGAAAAGAGGGTTCCAGAGAAGAATAAAAAACTTTGGGGCTCTCTGTATCAAATGTTTTTGTTACATATCCCAATTCTAAACGCGCATGGTATTCTTTAGTATGGGAAGAAAAAATAGGGGCTAGACGAGTGAACTGCTTGCCCAAAAGGAGCACCATGACGCCTCGGGCAAAAGGATCAAGAGTTCCGCAATGTCCAATTTTTTTGATGGCCGTAAGACGGCGAAGTTGACGAATAAGACTAAAGGAAGTTTTTCCTTTTGTTTTGTTGACCAGTAATATTCCTTCGTAATTCATCATACGGATTTTTTTTGAGATATTTCATGGAGAATCGATTCGATCCGTAATTGTTCCTCTAGAGAATTGTCCAGAATAAATTTTAAACTGGGAAAATAACGAATCGTCATCTTTTTAGAGGCATGAACTGCAATATATCCAGCAGCATCTTGTAACGCCTTCAGAGATGTTTTTTTTAGTTCTTCAGAGCCCATAATGCTGATGTATACTTTCGCATTTTTTAGATCCGGAGAAATATCGACATGTGTGACCGTAAACAAGGAGGGAATATTAGGATTGTTGAGCTCTTTATAAATTACCTCAGATAAAATTTCCTTCAAAAGAGAATTTAAACGATGAATGCGTCGAGATTTCATGATAAGCTTATAAGGAGGGTTCTAATAAGTTAATGTCGAAAGCTTGGATAATATCTCCTTGTTGAACATCGGAGAAATTTTCCAAAAGTATACCGCATTCGGCTCCTTTTGAAGCTTCTTTTATATCATCTTTGAGACGTTTTATAGAGGCAATTTTTCCTTTCCAAATGATATTGTTTTCTCGTAAGATTCGTACTTGATTATTTCTCTTGATTGTTCCGTCTTCTATAATACATCCTGCAATGATTCCTAAATGCGAAGATTTAAACGTGGCTTTTACAAGAGCACGGCCCGTGTCTCTTTCTTCCACAATTTTATCTAATAGGGTAACCATTTCTTGTTTAATATTGTCGATAGCATGATAAATGATATCATGGATCAAGACCTTCACGCCCTTTTGTTTCATGATAGGTTCCGCATGACTTTCCACTTTTGTGTGAAATCCGAGAATAATAGCTTTGGAAGCTGCCGCTAACTCGATATCAGATTCGGAGATTTCCCCAACTTCTGTACTGATAATATTTAAGATCACTTTCTGGGATTTTATTTTGAGAAGAGAGTTTTGAAGAGCCTCTAAAGATCCTTGTACATCGCCGCGTATTATGAGCGGAAGAATTTTTTTAGGTATTTTCTTTTCTAGAATAGATTCAAAAGAGGTTCTCTTTTTTTGGCGTTGTTCTTCTCTTTTGATTCCTGCAAGACGGGCTTGAGCCAGTTGCTTTGCTTCTTTTTCAGAAGAAACAACAATAAACTCGCTTCCAGCTTCCGCTAGTCCGGAAAGTCCGGTGATTTTCACAGGAATGGAAGGGGAAGCGCTTTCTACAGGATGATCATATTGATCATGTATGGTTTTTATTCGTCCGGATTGATCTCCAAACACAATTGCATCGCCTATTTTGAGAGTGCCATTTTGAACAAGGACTGTAGCAATAGCTCCTAATCCCGTATGCATTTGCGATTCTAAGATAGTTCCTCTAGCTCGAGAAGAAGAATTGGCTTTCAGTTCTAATACTTCAGCTTGTAATGACAACATTTCTAAGAGGGTATTGATGCCACTTCCACTTAAGGCCGAACAATTTACAGTTATAGTTGTTCCTCCCCAAGCTTCTGGAAGAAGATCATTGTCTGCCAATTGTCGGAAAACTTTTTCTGGGTCGAATCCGGCCTTATCTGATTTGTTGATGGCTACAACAATCGGCACAGAGGCTTCTTTGGCTTTTTGCAACGCTTCAATAGTCTGTTCCCTCATTCCTTCATCACCCGCAATGACAAGAATAACGATATCAGTAACATTGGCTCCACGTGATCGGATTTCTGAAAAAGCTTCGTGTCCTGGAGTATCTAAAATTGTAATATCTCCTAAGGAGGTTTTAGCTACAAAAGCCCCAATATGTTGGGTAATAGCGCCTGCTTCATGTTCAGCAATATTCGATTGACGGATTTTATCGATAAGACTGGTTTTTCCATGATCAACATGTCCCATAAAAGTAACAACCGGAGGGCGGGAACTTAAAAGGGAAGGGTCTGTTTGCTGAATTTCCTCAAGAATAGTTTTAGAGGTTATTTTTAGTTTGTCTGCTTCCGAGGTATCTATAGTTATTTCACAACCGAATTCATGTCCTAAAAGTTGAACGACAGTTTCATCATCCAAAAAATCATTGAGAATAACAACAATTCCTTGAGCAAACAATTTAGCAATGAGCTCGGATGCCTTTAATTTCATTTCGGCTGCTAAATCTTTCAAAGTAATTGGCAAAACAATTTTTAATTGTTTGGGCCGAATAATTTCTTCTTCTTTAACAACTTTTTTTACCTTTTTATAAGGACGTTTTTTGCGCCATTGTTCTTCTTCCCCAACGCGAAGTCCCATGCGATCACGTGCGTCAAAATGTTTCTTGGGTTCTTTAATAGAAGGTTTTTTTAGCTTTTTAATCTCTTTTTCAGTTTCTATTTCCAACTCTTTTTCATTTTCTTTTCCCTTTTTAGGGGCAAGCGGCTTTAGTGGGATCGGTTGGGGTGTTTTTTCTGCTGAGGTCGATGAAGAAGGTTTTGGAGAGAGTTCTTCTTGAGAAGAAGAAGATATTTTTTCTTCTACCAGTGAAGTTTCTTGAGAGGAAAGAGGGATTTTTTCATGGATAGAAGATTCTTCTATTTTTTGTGAAGAAGGTGCTTGTTGTTTTTTTTCTTTTGGCTCTTCTTTTGAAGGGAGAAGCCGCACTTTTCTCTTAGAAGTTTTTTCACTTTCTTCGGAAACAATGGAAGATACGTCCGTCTTGGAAAGTTTTTTCTTCGTCGCTGTTGTTTTTTTCTTTTGCGTAGTAAATTTTAGTGCTTCTGCAATTTGTGTGTTTTTGATCTTAATTTTTAGGTCTTTGGCCAAGAAGTACCTCGCTGTTCAAAGATTTTGTCGGATAAATCTAAATAATTCAAACCAGGTACAGCTGCCATTAAATCTATCGGTTTTGCCTGAAGAATTTTTCGCAAGGTATCGTAACCGGCACTTTTAAGGCTTTCTACGATTAAAGAGCTCATTCCTTCTAAATGAAGAGGAGCATCTAAGTCAGGATCATTAGAATCTCCAAGTTCTGCCATTTGGACTGTAACCAACTTTTGATAATCACTAATTTTTTGAATCGTGATTTCTTTTTCAATTAAACGTGAGAGCAACCGAGCATTTTGACCTTTTTTGCCAATGACCGTTGGATAATCCTCATCGTTGATGATTAGCGTAATCCCTTCATCAGTGCTTTTTAGACGCTTGACTTCAATTGGTTCTAGGGCATTATGCAATAATTGTATGGGATCTTCAGAATAAGGGATCACATCGATTTTTTCATTATGAATTTCACGAATGATATTTTTGATGCGAGTTCCTCTTACACCAACACAAGTGCCGACAGGATCCACCTTGGGATCATGAGAAGCGACAGCAATTTTTGTCCGATATCCCGCTTCGCGAACAGTTTTTTCAATTGTGACTAATCCGTCTTCCAATTCAGGAACCTCTTGTTGAAATAATGCCGCAACAAATTCAGGATGAGAACGGGTTAGAATAACTTCAGCGCCTCCAATGTCCGTATCTCGAACTTCCCATAAAAGAGCCTGTACACGATCACCTACTTGATATTTTTCTGTGATAGGATAGTTTCGGTCAAAAAGAATAGCCTCAACTTTTCCTAAATCGACGATCATTGTTCTTCCGCGAGCAAATCGTTTGATTTTTCCCGATACAATTTCATGAAGCCTATGCCGAAATTCTTCATAAATAACATCTCGTTCCGCTCCTTTTATTCTCTGAGTAATCAACTGCCGCGCAGTTTTAGCGGCAATACGGCCGAAAAAGGAGGGATTTACTGAGAGCTCAATGCGCTGTCCTAATTGGGATTCTGCGGCAAGTTCTTTAGCATCGTTAAGGGAAATTTCTGTGTTAGGGTCATTGACTTGAGAGACAATGGTTTTTTCCACGAAGACATCGAGATCTCCTGTTTTTTCGTCGATATAAACATTGACATTACCAGAATTGTGTAAGCTTTTTTCTGCAGCAGCAATAACAGCCTCTTTGATTGCTTGGACAACTAATTCTCTTTTGATACCTTTTTCTCTTTCAAGGTATTCAAAAATAGCTATGAGATCTTTATTCATAATAAAACCTTTAGAATGTTATCAAAAAATCCTTCTTAGGATTTTCTCTTCGGTTCCTTTCCCACGATGATATCATCGCGATTTACTTTATTATTCTCGATTAAAAAATCTTTAATAGAGAGGGCAATTTTTTTATGTTGAGGATCAAGTTTAATAACCTTTGCCTCAATAGGAGCCCCGATAGAGACAACATCTTCCACCTTGCCAAATGGTTGATCAGATATATCTGTTACGTGGACTAAAGCTTCTATGCCGTTTTCCAGTTGCACAAAAATTCCAAAAGCGGTTGTTTTGGCTACGGTTCCTTTTACAATGGATCCTACCGGCATTTCTTTTTCAATTGTTTCCCAAGGATTTTGCGTAAGTTGTTTCAATCCCAGTGTAATCTTTTTGCTTTCAGAATCGACGGAAAGAACCTTTGCTTCCACTTCGTCGCCTTTTTGAAGAATTTCTGAAGGATGAGACACTTTTTTGATCCAGCTAAGATCAGAAATATGAATCAAGCCCTCTACTCCTGAATCAACTTCTACGAATGCGCCAAAATTGGTGAAGTTTCGCACTTTTACTTTAAGGATCGATCCAACAGGAAATTTTTGTTCAATACCTTCCCAAGGATTTTTTTGGGTTTGCTTGATTCCCAAAGAAATTTTTCCCTCGTCTTTTTGGATCGATAAAACAATAGCGTCAACAACATCGCCTACCTTAACGACTTCATTGGGATCGGTGATATTTTTTGTCCAAGACATTTCCGAAACATGAATAAGACCTTCGATACCATCTTCAATTTCTAAAAAAGCGCCATAGGGAAGAAGATTAACAATTTTTCCTTGTACTTTGGTTCCTGGCGGATATTTTTTTTCTACAAGCTCCCAAGGATTTTCCTCTTTTTGCTTGAGCCCTAGAGCAACACGTCCTTTTTCATGATCAATACTAAGGATCATTACTTCCAATATATCGCCTATTTTGACTATTTCTGAAGGATGTCGTATTCTTTTCCATGTCATATCTGTAATATGGAGAAGACCATCAATGCCTCCTTCCAGTTCAATGAAAGCTCCAAAATCTGTCACGTTTTTTACAACACCTTTAACGATTTCTCCGACTTTCAGATGTTCTAATACTTCTGTTTTTCGATAAGCTTTTTCTTCTTCGAGAAGTTCACGACGGGAAACAACGATGTTTTTTCGCTCTATGTTGATTTTCAGGATCTTAACGTTGAAAGTCTGTCCTAATAAATCATCAAGATTTTTAATTCTTTTATTGTCGATTTGCGAGCCCGGAAGAAATGCTTCCACTCCGATGTCTACAATCAATCCACCTTTTACCTTGCGAATGACTCTTCCTTCGATAATAGAGCCTTCGGTACAGTTGTTGATAATATGATCCCAGTGTTTTTGTCGTCGAGCTTTTTCGAGAGAAAGGACAATTTGCCCCTCTTCGTCTTCTGTTTTGTCAAGAAGAAGTTCAATGACCTTGCCGAGTTTCAGTTCTTTGGGATTAACAAATTCTGAGACAGCAACTAGACCTTCCGATTTTAGACCGACATCGACAATAGCAAAATCTTTGGTAATTTCTACAATTTTTCCAGTGATCAGAGTTCCAGCGATCATTTGAGAAGAAATATCTTCAGAAGGGATTTTTTCTTGGCCAAAAAGAAGAGATTGAAATTCGGCAGCATCCTTTTCTAGGAAGGGTTCATTATCTAAGAGGGTTTGATTGCTCCAATCATATTGAGGTTTTGTCATTTAAGATCAGCTCCTGTTAATTTGTTTTACCGAAAGTGTAACAAATAGAGAGACAAAAAGGCAATAATAAACTGTTTAATGGATTTTTGAAGTTTGGTATAGAAAAAAGATTTGATGCATATTTTTTTTCCTTTTGATATAAGCAATCTTTGATGAAATTATCTTACACCTCTTCATCATATGAAAATATTAGTGATGAAATTCGGAGGAGATAGTCTATCGACTCCTAAAAAAATTTTGCATGCAGCGGATATTATTATTTATCGTCAGAAGAAATATTCCGCTATTGTCGTTGTTGTCAGCGCTATGGGAGAGATGACGGACGAGCTTTTGAATCTTGCAGGGAAAATTCATCCTCAACCCCCTAAAAGAGAAAAAGATATGTTATTTACGGCAGGAGAAAGAATCAGCATGAGCCTTTTAGCCATGGCTCTCCATGCTAAAGGAAAAGAGGCTATTAGCTTTACAGGATCTCAAGCAGGCATTATTACTTCTTCTGATCATCAAGATGGTAAGATTATCGATGTGCGTCCTATTCGATTATTGTCTCATTTAGAGGAAGGGAGAATCGTAATTATAGCGGGATTTCAAGGAGTGAGCCGAGAAAAAGAGGTTACCACGTTGGGACGAGGAGGTTCTGATACAAGCGCTGTTGCTCTGGCTGTAGCATTACAGGCAGAAAAAGTGGAATTTTTCAAAGATGTTTTGGGAATTTATTCGGAAGATCCTAAAAAAAATACCCAGGCCGTTTTTTTTAAAAAATTGTCTTATGAAGAAGCGTTGAAAGTCATTGATGCCGGAGCCCAAGTATTGCATAGACGGTCTATCGTTCTTGCTCAAAAAAATTCTCTTCCTATGCATGTTCGCTCTTATAGAAATTTTTTTAAAGAGGCAGAGAAGGAATTCTGTGGAACGATGATTGGAGAGACCTGTTCGCAAGAAAGACCGCCTATTCTTTTTGAGGAAATAGTATAATGGGCGGCATTGTTCTAAAAGAAATTCACGCGCCGGATCATTTTTATCCTTTTATAGTGAATCTCCTCGAGAAAAACGATCAGGAACTTTCTTCCGATTTGATTCCTTTTATTATATGGAATCGTAACAGAAAGGTTTTAGAGATAGAGGGTATTGCTCCTTACAAAGAACATCTCCTTTCTTTTATCTCTTATACGTTGCGTCATCGTTTATTGCTGACTCCTCAATATAAACGATCTTTGACGGCATGGTCCATGTGTCGTTTTTCTGTAGAAGATCGCAAAAATTCCTTGTGTTATTTTTCTATAACAATTGAGATGGAAAACGAAGAAGAAGCAGATCAGATGATCCGAATAAAGTCTATGATAGAAGAGGAGCTGATTTTTGGACTTCAAGGAGAAAAAGAAGCGGAAGAGGTTTTGGGATTTAAGCCGCTGGGTGTTGATAATCGCTCGTATCTGATTCAAGAAAAAATTGCACATCTTATGAGAGGACATTCCAAAGATTTTGGATCGGAAATTATGGATTATATGCGTCGTTTTTTAGTCCATGTCTCCTCTGATTTTATCGAGCAAAGAGAACCTTATCATGTTAGTCGAGTGATCTTTACCCTTTTTATCATGCAGAAATTGCTGGAGCAGAAGATTAAAAAAAATTCTTTGATTCGCCATCATCTCATGAAATTTTTGAAAAATGGCGTACAGGATGGAAAAAATAAAAAAAGCGTTTTAGCGATTTTGTTTTCCTGGATGCTTCAGAAAAATGAGGTTTTTGATCGGGAGCATTTTTTAAGAGCCCTACAAAAAGTGGATCCTTCTCTTCATCCCTTGATTCATTCTTATTACGAGGATAAATCGTCATTAAACGGAATTCATACCATATATTTGGAAGTAGAGAGGAACGGAATGCCTTTTCATGAAAAGGAGATACAGAAGTTGCGAATGGAGTTGCCCGTTTATGCAATGGCGGAAATCGAGAAATTAATTCATCCGATTTTTATGCCGAGAAATGAAGAAGAAATCCTCAAAAATATTTCCGTTCTTGCAGATGAGTTAAAATATGTCGACGATATTCCCCAAGTCATCATTCAGTTTGATCAGCAAAATGATCAGGAAATAGGGTTTAGCATCATATTAGCGCGCATAGTCAAGCCTTCTGTTCCTTCTGTAGAAGAAATACTAAGTGCGAAAAAATCAGTCTATAAAATTGTCTTAGAGAGAAGCCGTGTTGTTGGAAAAGTGCGAAAGAAATATCCCAAAGAGGTTCTTGTCTTTCGCCTTCTTTTGCCGGCAGCTCCTTATCTGAGGGAGGACCATTCTTTAGACATTCATAAAGCGCGGCAAGAGGCTTATGCAGAGCTTCTTCGTTTATTTCAGGATCTAAGGGACTATAATGGAGGGATGATCTTCAAGCAAAATCAGGCTTACGAATCTTTTAAAAGAAACGTGAAGGATTTTGTAAAAGGAAAAGAGCTTTTTGTGGAAAAGTTTTTTTATGCAATAAGGCCGGTAGAAGCTCTTTTTCGTTATAAAATGGAGATCCATAGGCTCTTTTTGTTGGCTTTAGATGCCGCGAAAAGAACGTCTTATTCTTTTCCCGAGATGATGATGTATAATGAATCGGCGTTTTTTGTATTCACGTATCCCAGTTTAGGAGCTCGTTCTAAATTGTTGGAAGATTTTTTACGCATTCTCCATCCTTATTTAAATAAAAGTCTTTTTTTTGAATCGGTTTTTTTGGAGATTACCTATGCGGGATATATTATCTTTCCTCAGGAATTAGGCATTTTGTATCCGGAATTGGAAAAGATTGGCTTGAAGATTTCGAACCTTCCTTAAAAAGTTAATAAGTGGTTTGGCAATAAGCTTCATTTTTCTTAAAAGGAACAGTATTTGTTCTTTGTCAGAGGAGTATAGAGAAAATTTTAGAGTTGACTCTAAAAATAGAGTTAACTAAATTTAGATTTTCTGTTTCAACGATAGAGTAGTTAGGATGACAATAACATTGCGAAAAAGAAAAATAATCGAGACAAAATTAGCGTTGACAAAAGCGTTCATACAGAAGCTTTATTCCGTGAGATTTTCCGCCATTTCCATTAAAGAGATTTGTGAAGAAGTAGGAGTCTCTGAGGCGACCTTTTATAATTATTTTCCTCAAAAAATCGATGTTATTTGTTATTTTACCCTAACACAACATTTAGAAATGTTATGGATCCTTTTTTATAGAGAAAAACATCTGGCTCCTCTTAAGAAAATTGAATTGTTGTTCGAGCTTTTCGAAAAAAAAATTACTCATCCCTATTTATTTTTTGAAGTAGTAGGGGTCTTGTTTGAATGGAAACAAAACATTCCGCAGATAGAGCAATTAGATGTTCTTGAGAAAAAGATTTTATTTCCTCATTATGAGGCGATTGATACGATTACTATTATTCCGCTACGAGAAGTGTTTCGGGAATTAATTCAGCAGGCTCAGAAAGCAAATGTTTTCTCTAATAAGTTTTCGGCACAGGACTTGAGTTATATCTTTCATTCCATCTTAATAGGAGTGCCCCTTTCATTGAATAGTCAGAATTTTAACAAGTTGACTAACATATATAAGTTTCATTTGCATACCTTACAGGAATCATTACAATGTCCAAAATAGTTCATACATGTTTATTAATGTGTTTTGTTTTTCCCTTATGGGGAAATGACGATCTTTCTTCCCTATCTCTTCAAAAAGCTTTAGAGATGGCCGTAGATGAAAATGAGGAATATCAGATTAAAGTGAACGATGTAGATAAGAGCATTGCTCAATATCGAGAAATACAATCGACACTGCTTCCTCAAGTTGCAGGAGATGTCACTTGGGTTAGAAATTTTAAATATCCGAAAGATATGCCTCATTCTGCTTCCATAAGGGATTTTACTCTAGATTATGGGATTAGTGCGAATCAGATTATTACTACTTTTGGGAAAATTTCTTCCTTATTAAAAGGGTCTAAAAAAATGGAGCAAGCGGCGGTATTTCAAAAAGAGAATACAAGGCAAGAGGTTCTTTTTTCTACAAAAGTTATGTATTATAACGTCCTTTGTGCGCATGAAATGTTAGACGTAATGCAGCAATCCTATAATAGTACGAGAAGAAATAAGGAAATTTTGTTTCAACGATCTCGCGAAGGGAGAGTATCGAAACGAGACAATATTAAAATCGATGCCGATATTGCGGCCCGAGTTCCCATGATTGCCAGTGCGGAAACTTCTTATAATACGGCAACGGAGACGTTGAAAAAACAGTTGGGAATGGAACCTGTCGGGTCCATAGAGTTGTCCTCAGAATATCCTGAAGTATATCCTTTTGTAGATTCGGATGAAGCGTTATCGCAAATGTTGGCCAATCATCCCTTATTGAAAGCGATGAAACTTGTGTCAGAAGGGCAAGAATATTTTGTGAAAAACAAAAAAGCCTATTATTATCCGACGCTTTCCGGTTTTGCGCGTTATAATTACAAAGGGGCTAGCAACGATGATTTTTATGTAGGAGATGTCTTTTTGCGCTATTATGCTACGGTAGGAATTAACTTGCAGGTCCCTTTGACGACTAGTATTACGACGATGTTTAAAGTGAAACAGGCTCGAATGGATCAAATGAATACAGAACTTTCGTATAAGAAGATCCACAAACAGCTTACTCTTGAGTTGGAAAAAAGCCTCTTGGAATATAATGAATTAATTAAAGTGTTGCCTGCCCAAAAAGAAGCGCTTTCTTTAGCGCAACAATCCTTTATCATGAGTCAAGAACTTCTGAAGTCGGGACAAATATCACTTACGGACTTAAATGATGCGGAAATGATGCTTACTAGTCAGAAGATGAAGACGGCGACGACCTTGTTTAAGTTGAATGTCGCTCTTGCGAAAATTGAAATGCTGACAGGGAGAGAATATGCCCATGAGTAAAAAGTTGCTAAACACATTCTTATGTTTCTTGTTAATCCTTTTGTTTATTGGATTAGTAAGGGGTAAGCAAAAAAGCATTATCACTAAAAATGAACAGCCTATTGTGAGCTTTTCTGGAGAGCGGCAAAAATTAGGAAAGCCCGTAAAAGTGTTACAGATCCGTTTGTCCGATGTTTCTACGACTGTTCCTCTGACTATTACCAGTATTGCCGATAATAAATTTTATGCCTATGTTTCGCAGGAGATGAGCGAACAAATTAAAAATGATACTCGTGTTCTATTGTATCGAGATAAACGTCCGATTATCGGAGAGATTACTTTTTTGAGCGAGAGTTTGGATCGCGCAAAAGGCTTATTTCGTGTCGAAGGGCTTTTTCCTTTGCAGAGCGAATTGCCTTCGGGGACGTTTATTGCGGACTTGTCGAACCCTCACGGTTCTCAATCGATTGTTTTACCGATCGAAGCGGTCTATAGAGAAAAAAATCTTGCCTATACATGGGTTGTGAAAGATGGTCATTGCCTTAAGACCTATGTGGTTTGTGGCAAAGAGAATGGTGAAACCATGGTGATTCAGAGAGGACTCGAAGAGGGAGACCTTGTGGTAATCCAAGGAGGAAAATATTTGAATCATAAAGAAAAAATTCACATATATGGTGAGGAGTAAAAAATGATTGAGTTCTTTGTCAAACGACCTGTAACGACTATTATGTTTGTGTCTCTTTTGGTAATATTGGGAATCGTTTCCTTTTTTAACTTGAATTTAGATAAACAACCGAAAGTCGAATTTCCTTTGATCACGATTTCTTTTGTCTATCCCGGAGCTTCCCCCGCTGAAATGGAATCTTTGGTCATCAATAAGGTGGAGGATGCTGTGTCGGAACTTTCCGAGGTCAAAAAAATCCGAAGCCAATCGTATGAAAATTTTGGACTTGTTCTTGTGCAATTTTTGCTCTCTGCGGATTCCAACACCAAATTTATCGAGGTCAAAGATAAGATTGATGCTCTGGCCAATAAATTTCCTAAGGGGATGCAGAAGCCGATTGTTCAAAAATTTGACCCTTTTGTACAACCAGTTATGGAAATGGCTCTGACAAGTTCCTCTTTAGATGAAAAAGCATTGTATGATTATGCCGATAAAACATTGAAAGATCGTTTATTGGCTATTAAAGATGTTGCCAGTGTCGAGATCATTGGAGGACAAGAAAGACAAATTAATGTTCGTCTGGATCCTATGCTTATGAAAGAACATTATATCAGTACGGAAGATGTCCTAGGCATGATGCAGACGCAGAATATGAATATTCCCAGCGGAGAAATCGAAAACACCCTGGCTTCTTATAATGTGAAGTTCGTGGGGGAATTTGAATCGATGGAAGATATTGCAAAGGTTTCTTTAATTACACGCAACGGAGAGATTGTTCCTTTATCTTCCATAGCGACTATTGAAGATGGATATAAAAAAATAGAAAAAGTAGCTCGACTAAATGGAAAAAACGCTTTGATTCTTTCCGTTAAAAAATCTTCTGATAGCAATGCAGTTAATATCGGCCGTCAAATTCAGCGAAAAATGAAAGACTTTACAGCATCATTACCAACAGATACGTCTTTGGATATTGTGACGGATAATACTAAGGTCATTATCCGGGAGAATATTAATACAGAGATGGATATATTGATCGGGATTGTTCTGACAGTTGTAATTTTATTTCTCTTTACCGGTAATGTGCGATTAACTTTTATAGCATCTTTGATTATTCCTATTTCTATTATTGCTACTTTTTTCCTTATGGATGCTTTTGACTTTACGATTAATTTCTTAACTCTTTTGGCCTTAGCGTCAGCATTAGGAACTCTTATTTCCAATGCGATCGTCATTATCGATAGTTTTTGGCTGCATTTGAAACAAGGGAAGAACTCTTTTGATGCCGCAATTCAGGGAACGAAGGAAGTAACCTCAGCAATTCTTGCTGCTACAGGGACGAACTTAGTTGTTTTTCTTCCCATTGCCTTTATGAAAGGTATTATCGGCCGTTTTATGTTTTCTTTTGGGATGACTGTTGTGTTTGTTACGATTTTTTCCCTGGTGGTCTCATTTATTTTAACGCCCATGTTATGTTGTTATTTATTAAAAAATGCTAAGCCTACCCGGTTTGTTCCTCTTCGAAGAACAGTGGAATTCTTAATAAAAAAGTATGAAAAATTATTTCATTTTATTTTTCGGTTTCCAAAATGGACAGTTGTAGCTGTCCTGATCTTTTTTGTGTCTGTTCGATATGTGACCCCTTATATCTCAGGGAATTTTTTTCCTCGTTCTGATGAAGATAAATTTATCATCAAATCACAGACCCCACAGGGATCTTCTCTGGATTATACTCTTTCGTTGACGCAGCGCGTTGAAGAGATTGTTCGGAATATTCCGGAACTTGAATCCTATATTTCCCTTGTTGGGATTAAGGGGGCTGAAAATTCTTCCGTGACGGTCCATTTGTCTTCTAGAGAGAAAAGAAAGAGAAAGGATACAGAAATTATCACTAGCATTATTTCCAAGCTTTCGCAGATTGCCGACTTGGACGTTTCTATTATTCGAGGTGCGCAGAAAGGATTTGATGAAGGAGATATGACATTAGCGATTTATGGGAATGATTATGATAAAATGATCGATCTTTCTCAAAAAATGGAAGATAAAATGATTGCCACGGGATATTTTCAATCTATTTCTTCCTCTTATAAAAAGCCTAAAAAAGAATTATGTTTTTTACCAAATACTTCAACCCTTTTAGAGAACGGGATTCGGGATGTTCAAGTGGGTGCTGCATTACGAACAGCTCTTTATGGAGATGACAACAATATTTATAAAGAAGGAGGAAAAGAATATAATATTTCTGTCAAAATGAATGACCGATATGTCCGAGGACTGGATGATATTCATCAGATTCATTTGATTACTAGAAACGGACTTTTGCCCATTACATCGTTGGGAAGAATAGAAAAAAGAGAGGCAGTTCCTCCTATTGTCCATGAGGATAAACAAAGAGTGATTAAACTCGATGGCATGTTAGGAAAATCGAATCCCTCTCATATGAAGAAGATATTAGAAAAAGAATTTAAGGATCTTACAACAGAAGATGCCTGGTATGTTTTTTCTGGAGCTGATGAGACACAAAGAGAATCTGCATTGGAAATTGTAAAAGCATTTTTCCTCGCTGTAGTTTTAACTTATATGTTACTGGCGGCCCTTTTAAACTCTTTTTCTTATCCAATATCGATTATCCTTTCTGTGGCAACATCTTTTATTGGGGTGTATTATACTCTTTTCTTTTTGGAAGAATCTATTAATATCGCTTCTATGCTTGGGATGGTTATGTTAGTGGGGCTTGTTGTGAACAATTCTATTTTGTTGGTCGACAGCACTATTCAAAAAATGGCTGCTCTGGATTTGAAACAGGCATTATGGGAAGCGAGCAAAGAGCGTTTCCAAATGATTTTAATGACCTCTTTGGCAATTGTTTTTGGTGTCGTTCCTCAGCTTCACGCCATTGAAGAGACAAAATCTTCTATGGGAGCTGTTATGATGGGGGGGATGCTCGCCTCGATTCTTTTCACCTTTGTATTGACGCCTATAGTGTTTTATTATATAGAAAAAATAAAACGGGTTTTTTCTCGTTTTTTCTCATCAAAAAAAGGTGGGGGATCGCAATCTATGGATGTTCTCTAAAAAAGGAATGAGCAAAATGGAAAAAGGTTGTTTTTATAGAAAATATTTTATTCGCGAGGGAATTTCTTTTGGTTCTGCTCTGGCAATGGTCGTCTCTTATACTGTAAACAAGTCCTTGATATGGGCGATCATTCATGGTTTTCTCTCTTGGATATATGTGATTTATTATGCATTGACGCATAATTTGTAAAAATATTTGATATTCTTCACAGATTTGACTATTGTGAGCTTAAGGAGCTCACATTTCTATGGATCATGAAAAAACATCTCCTATTTTTCGTAAATCGGCCTTGAAAAAGTTATATTCTCCCGAACAATTAGATACTTTGTTGCATGTCGTGAAGCCCAAGGCATGGATTGCATTAATAGTTTTGTCCTTCATCATTGTCTTCGGTGTTTTATGGGCACTTTTTGGGACGATTAATACTCTGGCTGTCGGAGAAGGGATCTATCTTGATTTTACCCGTTTCCATCATATTTCCAGTCCTATTGAAGGAGATATTTTGCGTATTCCTGTAACCTTAGGAGATCGGGTCGATAAGGGGCAGGTGATCGCCGTTCTATGGGATAAAAATGCGAGCAAAGAAACAGAAATTAGAACCCCCTATGCGGGACTTGTAATCGACATTTATCAAGGGAAGGGAAATCGGGCTACAGTAGATGCTGTCATTGCCTCTTTGCAATTAGGAAGAAAAGAAGAAGGGGAAGACCGATTTTATTGTTTTCTTCCTCCTAAACTCGGAGATCAGGTCAAAGAGGGAATGAGTGTGCGAGTCTATCCGTGGGGTATTGCTCGAGGGCTATATGGAGGAATCGAAGCGGTTGTTGAGAAAATTTCTTATCTTCCCGCAACGGAAAGCTATTTTAAAAGTATTTATCTTAATCAGACTTATATAGAACATATGATTGCAAATACTCCTTTACTTCCTGTCATTGTGCGTCCTGTGCCTTCTTCAATAGCTGCAGATGAATTTCTTTGGACATCAGGCAAGGGGCCTAAAAAAGAGGAAATCCCTCTGGGGAGTTTCGTCACTCTTGAGGTGATCATAGAACAAAGACATCCCTTTTCCTATTTGTTACCTTTTTGGGCCGATAGAAACGATGCTTTATCTCATGATATAAAAGTTAAATAAGATATGTGGAAGAAGATAAAAAGAAGATTCTTGGGGAACAGGATCCGAACTCCTACAGTGATTCAAATGGAAGCCGTAGAATGCGGAGCAGCGGCTTTAAGCATCGTCTTGTCCTTTTATAAGAAATTCGTGCCTTTAGAAGAATTGAGAACTATTTGCGGCGTTACTCGAGATGGCAGTAATGCCCTTCAAGTGGTCAAAGGTGCAGAAAAATTGGGAATGACTGCAGCAGGATATACCAAAGAGATCCAAGATCTATATTCTTTGCCTTTGCCTTTTATCGTGTTTTGGAATTTTAATCATTTTGTCGTGGTTGAAGGGTTTCGAGGGAGCAAGTTTTTTATTAACGATCCCGCTTCAGGACCGAGGAGTGTTTCTTACGAAGAATTTGATGAATCCTTTACCGGTATTGTTATTGAATTACAGCCGGGAGAGGGTTTTCAAAAAGGCGGTACTCCTCTTAGCCTTATCGATGCATTGAGAAAAAGAATGAAGGGGGTTGTTGCTTCTCTGGCTCATATTGTTCTTACCACTTTTGCATTGGTGATTCCCGGATTATCGATCCCGATTTTTACACAGATATTTTTTGATAAAATTTTGCCGGCACATTTTTCATATCATATGTTTTTTGTTGCTCTCTTTGTCACAATGCTGCTGATCGGAGCTCTTTCTTGGTTACAGCGCTATGTGTTAATGTTGATGAATCTGAAGCTTTCTATTACCTTGTCGAGTAAATTTTTCTGGCATATTTTACGTCTTCCCATTCGTTTTTTTGCGCAAAGATATCCTGCAGAAATTGCCAATCGTCTGCTGACTAATGATACGGTGATCCAGGCAATTACAGGACAAATAGTGATTGCGGGAGTAAATCTGATTTTTGTGGTCTTTTATCTCTTTGTCATGGTCCAGGTAAGCTTGTCTATTTCGGGAATTGCAATTGCTTCTGCAGGGGTCAACCTTTTTACTTTACTAGTGATCAATCGTTCTAGAAAAGATGCTTATGCCCGTTCTCAGCAGGATTTTGGAAAAAGCATAGGGGTCTCTGTAGGAGCCTTGCGCAATATGGAAACGATAAAAGCCTTCGGTATGGAAAACGATTTTTTCAGTCGTTGGGCAGGACACTTTGCGAAAGCGTCTCTTTCTATGCAAGAGATCAATTTTAAGGATCTTTTTTTAACGGCGGTGCCTCCATTGATGCAAATGATTACGACGGCTTTTTTTCTCTATTTTGGTTCGATAGAAGTGTTAAGAGGAAATCTTTCTATTGGAATGCTTTTGGCGTTGCAGGTATTTATTATAAGCTTTTTAACTCCTTTTAGTCAGTTTATAAGCTTGGGGCAAACGATTCAGCAGGTGAAAGGAGATCTGCATCGTATCGATGATGTTTTAGACAACAAGGAAGAGCTTTCTATAGATGAGGTTCAAGAAAACCTTTCGGAATTTTCTTCCCCTCTTCGCGGTCATCTAGAATTGATCGATATTTCTTTCGGTTATAATCCCTATAAACAGCCTCTCATTGATCATTTTTCCCTGAACCTTTCTCCCGGCAGTTCTATTGCTCTTGTTGGAGCTTCGGGATGTGGAAAAACGACGATAGCCAAGTTGATTATGGGACTGTACGAACTGTGGAGCGGAGAGATTCTGATTGATGGAAAACCGCTTTTTGCTATCGATCGTGCCCATCGTGTTCGCTCGTTATCTTCTGTTGATCAAACGATTTTTTTATTTGAAGGAACGATCAAAGATAACATTACCTTATGGGATGAAACAATCTCTGAAGAGAATATCGTTAAGGCATCCAAGGATGCTTGTATTCATGAGGAAATTATCTCTCTCCCACAAGGTTATAATGCTCCATTACTAGAAGAAGGAAAAAATTTGAGTGGTGGACAACGGCAGAGAATTGAAATTGCTCGAGCTTTAGTGATTAATCCGACTATTTTAGTGTTAGATGAAGCGACTTCTTCTCTAGATTATGAAAAAGAGCGAGATATCATGCGTAATCTTCGTCGAAGAGGATGTAGCATGATCATTATAGCGCACAGACTCTCTACGGTTCGGGCTTGCGATGAAATTATTGTATTGGACAAAGGCAAGATCGTAGAACGGGGAAAGCACGAGGAGCTTATGGAAAAGTCGCCCCTGTATAAGACTTTAATACAAGCAGAGGGGATATAAATGAATATATCCATAGGAGAACTGATCCATGCAAAAGAGGGAACTAGTTATGTTTCCCTTCAAAGGGATGACGTTGTTTGGATTGTGGAAAAGGGCCCTATTGATATTTATTTTGAAAGAAAAGGAAAAAATGAAGAGCTTCCTATTTTTTTGATTCATCGTCAGGAAGGAGAGATCGTTTTTCCTTTTAGGGTCTCTTTAGACAATGTCCTTATTCAAGCTTATCTTGATGCAAGCACTGCTTTAAGACAGATTTCCATACAGGATTGGGAGAGTATCGTTCAAAATGATGCAAATGTCAGAACCAAGTTGATTCGAGACATTTCGAGTTGGGTGATCGAATTGAATGAGAGTATTATTCATATTCCTAAAAAGGAAATATCCTCTTATTTTTATTTAGGAGAAGAAAAGACGTTTTCTCCTCAAGTTTCTATGGAGATAGCCCCTTATTTTGAACATACCAAAAAGGATCAATTGATCTGGGTTAAGGTAACGCAGGGCAATTTGTATTTTTTGGGAGAAAAGTCCTTTTTAATGCCTCTTGAGGGTATTTTTCCGTTATGCTATATCAACTGGATGAGTATTACGGAGAAAGGCTCCTTGGTTACTTACGAAACGAGCAAGATTGTTGAAGAACAATCATGGATACAGGGGTTGACCATTTTTCATCATTTTATTGTGCAGTACTTGATTTACTCCTATGAAGAGAAGGAAAAACAGGAAGAAAAAAGAATTAAGGAAAGTAAAAACAGACGGAGAAAAATTCTCGATGCGGCTTTTCAGCGTTTAATCGATGTTTTTGAAAAACGCACATTTCCCTATGTTGAGCGACATCTTCCTATGATAGGGCAATGTTGTCAGATCATAGGAAAATACAGTGGTTTTTTGTTTGCAATTCCAAAAGATCTGTTCCAAGGAAAGAATGACTATTCTGCCTTAATGCATATTTGTGAAAATTCTCATGTTCGTTACCGGCAGGTGCGATTGGTAGGAAAATGGTGGAAACAGGATAATGGTCATTTGCTTGCATGGGATCAAGAAGGCTCTCCTTTGGCCTTGATTAGAAAAGGAGGTTCTTATTATAGCGTTGAGCCTAAAACATTGAGAGAAATAAAAATGAATTCTCACACGGTATCTGCGCTCCAAAAAGATGCCTATATGTTTTATCTTCCCTTAGAAGGGGATATTACGGAGAAAAAAAATCTTAGGAAATCTGTTTTTAAAAATCATAGAAAAGATATTTTGACTATTATTGCATTGGGTTTTGGAAGCATTGTATGTGCCCTTTTTGTGCCATTAGCAAACGGGATTATTTTCAATTATATTATTCCCTTGGCACAGGGTTCTTTGATTCATCAATTAGTGGTTGGTCTTCTTGTTTTTGGCATCAGCGCTTCTCTGTTTTCTTTTATCAGTTCCTATGCAGTTCTTCATTTACAAACACTCGTCCATAATAAGTTGCAGGGAGGATTATGGGATAGGTTGCTAAAATTACCGGTCTCTTTTTTTCATCGCTTTACTATAGGAGATCTCGTTCGCAGGGTCTTTTCTATTTGGCAGATCCAAAACATTTTGTCGAGCAGCTTTTTCAATGTTCTTTTTACCGGAGTCTTTTCCCTTCTTTATCTCGTAATGATGTTTTATTATAGTTGGCCATTGACTTTATTGGGAATCATGGTTTTATTTTTGGGAATCCTGATCAATATTTTCTGTATTCGTTGGAAAGTGAAAATAGACTCCATGATATTACAGGAACAAGGATTGTTTAATGGTTTTATAGTACAGGTGATTTCCGGGATAGAAAAAATTCGTTTAAAAGCCGCTGAGCATATTATTTTCTCCAAATGGGGAAAACAATATACCCGTATTCAGTCTTATAATATTCTCTCGTTGCATATCGCCAATTTTATGCAGGCATTTAACCAGATGATGCCCATACTAGGAACCTTCTCCATTTTTTCTCTGGGAGTGTATCTGGTCAAAAATGTTGTGGAATTTCAAATAGGGAACTTTATTGCCTTTAATGCAGCGTTCGGTTCGTTTTCTATTGCGATGTATAATGCCTTTTCTATCGCAATTCAGACATTTGGCAATGTTATTCCTCGTTGGAAAATGTCTAAGGTCATTTTTACGTCTCCGGAAGAGATTTTAAAAGACCAGGTTTCTCCAGGGACGTTGCAAGGTCTTGTAGAAATAGATAATGTCTTTTTCCATTATGAGGAGAATCTTTCGGATATCTTAAGAGGAATCTCTTTGGTAGCTAGACCCGGAGAATTTATTGCCATTGTCGGTCCTTCAGGATGTGGAAAATCGACCTTAGTTCGACTTCTACTTAAATTTAATGAACCTTCTTCAGGCTGTATTTATTATGATGGAAAAGATGTTAGTGATTTAGATATTAAAAAAGTACGGCAACAATTAGGCGTTGTCCTTCAGGATTCTGAGATTTTAGCAGGAACTATTTATGATAACCTAATCTGCGGAGGAATTTTTTCTCAAGAAGAGGTCACAAGAGCGATGCAGCTGACCGGTTTCGATGTGACTATGCAAGATTTTCCGATGGGAGTGCATACCTATCTTACGGATAGTGGAAAAAATTTATCGGGGGGACAAAAACAACAGCTTCTTATCACTCGAGCCCTTTTAGGAAATCCTAAAATTTTAATTTTTGATGAGGCTACCAATGCTCTGGACAGCAAATCTCAGGCGATAGTATCAGAAAATATTGAACATTTAAAGATTACGCGTATTGTTATTGCTCATCGTATTTCTACTATAAAAAATGCGGATCGCATTTATTTTCTCGATCACGGTAAAATTGAAGCTTTTGGGACATTTGAAGAATTGGTGCAACAACATAAGCCGTTTGCAGCTTGGGTAGCTCAACAGAGGTAACGCGTTTTTTCTGTATTTAGTCTCTAATAGAAAAATATCGATTAAAACAAATCGATATGGCAACATATAGCCTCAAAAAGGAGAAAATCATGTCTATTACTATATCTAGTGACTTTAGAAATCCGGAACAACTAGCAGAAGATAGGATACGAGAAGAGATTCGAAAAATTCCTTCTTCCATCTCTGATAGAATAAGTGAAGTGACTCGAGAATGGAATGAAATCAATAGGGACGTAGAGAATACTCTTTTAGTCTATCCGACCCGATGTTGTTTGACTGAAGAGCAACAAAAAATAAACATTGCAGAGTTGTATCAAGACTTTCAAGATTCGACTAAGGCAATCGATGATTTAATACTGTTAGGTCAAAAAATAAGCTTAGCGGCCAAACAGGCTCTTAAATTACAAAGTCTGAGTCGGACTTCAATAAATGCTATTGTAGACATGCATGATGACTGGCAAAGAGTTTCCCGCGAGTTATGCTCACCTAGGTCCTCAGAAGAAGAGATTTAAGAATATTTTCTTATTCCCGGAATTTTTCAAAGAGGATAACACAAAAATATGTGTTATGGAGGGGGATTAGATTTTTTTATAAAAATTTTATACGACAATCCTTTTTAAAAAGTTCTAAAAGAGGACTAAGATATTCGTTGATCAGTAGATAATCTGTTTTGGGCTCATGGCTCTTGGTTTTATAAAAACCAAGAGCAAAAAATTCTTTGAAAAAATAGATAATGGCGTATCTCCTATGGGATATATGCCATTGGACGATGTATATTTTTTGCCGCAGGCAATAACTTCTCCTTGACGCTCATTGAATAACCCTTTAACTTTATAGGTAGTAATAAGGGAAAATGGATGGTTAAGAGAAGTACCAAGGTAGGGGTCTCTATCTTATCGGGAGATTTTTCTCGTTTGGGAGATGAGGCAAAAAGAATAGAAGATGCTGGGGCAGATGCGGTTCATATCGATATTATGGATGGGCATTTTGTGCCGAATTTAACCATGGGACCGAAAGCGGTGGAGGCGATCAATCGTTCTACCGATCTTTTTTTAGATGTGCATCTTATGATGTATAATCCTTTTGATTATATCGAACGATTTATTGAAGTGGGAGCCGATCTTATTACCTTTCATTTTGAAGCGACGGAGAATATTGAAGAAACAATACAATTTATTCATAGATGCGGCAAAAAAGCAGGGCTTGCTTTTAACCCGGAGACATCGGTATCTCTCTCGTTGAAATATTTTGATCTATGTGATTTGGTTTTATTCATGTCTGTGCATCCGGGGTTTGGAGGACAGCAATTTATTCCGGATGTTTTAGAAAAGATCGAGATCGCAAAGGGATGCTATCTAAAAAGCGGGGGGCAAGAGTCTCGAAAAAGCAAAGATCCTTTAATGATTCAGGTGGATGGGGGCATCAATCCCGATACGGCAAAGCAGGTAATTGATGCGGGAGCTAACTTTGTCGTTTCCGGCCATTACCTATTTAGTCTTCCTGTAATGCAAGAAGGCGTACAAACATTGAGAAATTCGTGATGAAAAAAGTTGTGGTAATTGGCGGTGGTACGGGTAATTTTGTTGTATTGCGAGGACTAAAAAAATATGACGTTGATCTTTCAGCGATTGTTTCTATGGCTGACAGCGGAGGCTCTACAGGAATTTTGCGAGATGAATTAGGCGTTTTGCCTCCAGGAGATGTGCGACAATGCCTGGTTGCCCTGTCCAATTCGTCTAGACTGATGCGTAGTTTGATGAATTACCGTTTTGAAAATGGAAATCTTGGAGGACACAGTGTAGGAAATATCTTACTTTCTGCATTGGAGAAAGTGACGGGGAGTTTTGAAAGAGCTGTTGAAGAAGCCGGTAGAATTTTATTTATTAAGGGGAAAGTCATTCCGGTTACGATGAATCAGGTGCATTTGAAAATGATTTTGAATAATCGAAAACTTTTAGAAGGAGAGGCGGAGATCTACCTTTCGCAAGAAATCGATCAGGGATATAAAAGCTTATATTTGGAGCCTTTTCCTAAAGTAAATCCTCTTGTTACTGCAGCAATAAAACAAGCAGACCTCATAGTCATTGGTCCTGGCGGCTTATATACCTCTATTATACCAAATCTTCTTGTCGAAGGGGTTGTTGAAGCCTTGCACAATTCTCAAGCTAAAAAATTATTTGTCGTGAATTTGATGAACCGATTTGGGCAAACCTCCGGCTTTAAAGTGAAGGACTATCTTGCGGAACTTGTAAAATTTTTAGAAAAAGATTTATTTGATTTTATTTTGGTCAATAAGACAAGGCCTCCCAAGCATTTGATCGATGTTTATGCTGAGGAAGGAGAATTGGTAGAAAATGACGTAGAAGAGGAAAGAGTCATTATTGCAGACCTTTTAGGTCCTATTGCCAAAAAATCTTCTGAAGACCGTATTAAGAGAAATTTGATTCGGCATGACAGTAAAAAATTAGCTAAAGAGATCATGAAAATTGTTAATAATCTTTGATTTAGATGACACATTAATAGATACTTCAGGAACGATCATTCCTTTTCTTTTCGAAAAAATTCTTATCGAAATGCAAGGAAAAGGGTTTCCCGTTTCAGACATAGAACGTGAAAAGCAGCTTCTTTTAGAATTGAATAAGAAGGAGCCTAGTTCCAAAAGTGCTATAGAAAAATATTTGCAAAGAAAAAAGGGAAACGTTTTTATGGCTTCGGCTTTTTCCATGCTTTATGAGAGTTTGCCTGATTCTTGTCCCGTCGTCTGTCGAAAAAATTCTTTAGAGGTCCTTTTACGGTTAAAAAAAGACCATGAGCTTGCTTTAGTTACCAGCGGAATGTATAAAAGGCAGATTGATAAACTGAAAAAAGCTGGTATTGATAGGGATCTTTTTTGTAAGATATTGGTTACAGATACAGCCGATAAAGAAAAGGCGTATGGCGAAATTGTAAGTTGTTGTCAATATTTGCCTTATGAAATTGTTGTCTGTGGAGATCGCATTGATGCCGATTTAGTTCCGGCTAAAAAATGGGGGATGACGACAGTTCATATGCGTTATGGAAGAGGCTTGTATCAAAAAAAGAATGAATATGTAGATTTCACTATTTGTGAAATCGAGGAAATAGAGAAAATTATACGTAAATTATTGGTGCACTTATGACAAAAGGGAATCAGATTACCCCTGGAATGACTGTCAAAATTGATGGAGAAATCTATCGGGTGGAATCAACTGTAAAAGTGGATCCTGGAAAAGGGGCTCCTTTTATGAAGACCAAGCTGTGCAATTTGATGAGCGAAAAAGTATGTGAGAAAAATTTTAAATTAGATCAGATGATTGATGAGGTTTCTTTACTGGAACATCATCTGGAATATCTCTATCCTGAAGGGAAAAATTATTTGTTTTTAGATATCGACAATCTAGAACAAGTGGAGATATCCCCAGAAATAATGGGGAATTCCGTTGATTTTTTAAAAGAAGGGATTGAATTGAAGGCCTTATTTTATGGTGATGTTGTGTTTTCTGTAGAATTGCCTCAATTTTTAGAACTGATGATTGTTAAGACTCCTCCTCCGGAAGGTGATAATGTACAGGTTTCCGGAGCGACTAAAAAAGCCATTTTGGAAACAGGAGCTAAAATTAATGTCCCTTTATTTATTGAAACCGGTGATGTGATTAAAGTAGATGTGCATGCCAGAGAATACATTCAAAGGGTATAATGGGGGGTGCTTGTGGATAGAAAAAAAATTGAAGAACTGATTGCGTTGATGGAAAAGAAGCATTTGAGCAAAATACAGCTGAAAGAAAAAGACTTTGAAATTACGTTGGAAAGAGAGCTTGGGTCTGTAGTGACTCATGTTTCTTCTCCGACGACGCTTGTCGAGAAACAGAGGACTTCTCCATCGGAAGTCGATACGAATAAATATATTCAGTCGCCGATGGTAGGGATTTTTTATGCAGCTCCGGCACCTGACCATCCTCCTTTTGTGAAAAAAGGTGATCATGTGACGAAAGATACCGTCGTATGTATTATTGAAGCGATGAAGGTTATGAATGAAGTGAAGGCGGGACAAGAGGGAAAGGTCGTCGAAATATTAGTCGATAATGCACATCCTGTAGAATTTGGAACCCATTTGATCAGAATAGAATGAAAGTATTAATAGCTAATAGAGGAGAGGTTGCTGTACGCATTATTCGTGCTTGTCACGATTTGGGATTAGCGACTGTTGCGATTTATTCGGAAGCGGATGCGGAAGCTTTGCACGTTCTTTTTGCGGATGAAGCGGTTTGTATTGGAAAAGCCGCTGCTCAGGAATCTTATCTTAAAATAGCAAATATTTTATCTGCCTGTGAGATTACGGGAGCCGATGCCATTCATCCGGGGTATGGATTTCTCAGTGAAAACGCTAATTTTGCTTCTATTTGCGAGAGCTGTGGCATTAAATTTATTGGACCTCATCATACGGCTATTGCTTTGCTAGGAGATAAAGCTCGAGCCAAATCTTTGGCTCGGAAAGCCAAATGCCCTGTTATTCCAGGCTCGGACGGAATTGTCGATGATGCGGCAATGGGATTGAAAATTGCTCAAAAAATTGGGTTCCCAGTCCTTGTAAAGGCTTCAGCAGGAGGTGGAGGCAAGGGTATCCGAGCTATATATCATGAACAGGAATTTAAAAAGCAGTTTGTTGCAGCTCAGACAGAAGCGCAGATATGTTTTAATAATACCGATATTTACGTCGAGAAATTAATTGAAAATCCTCGCCATGTTGAAGTGCAGATTTTAGGGGATAAAAAGGGGAACTATCTTCATTTGGGAGAAAGAGATTGTAGTATTCAAAGAAGACGGCAAAAACTGATAGAAGAATCTCCCAGTCCTATTATTTCGTCTTCTTTAAGAAAAAAAATGGGACAGGCCGCAATTGATATTGCAAAAGAGGCCGAATATTATTCAGCAGGTACCGTTGAATTTTTAGTTGATAAAAATAAGAATTTCTATTTTATGGAAATGAATACTCGTATACAGGTAGAGCATCCTGTGACTGAGATTTTGACAGATTACGATTTAGTGGCAGCACAGATTAAAATTGCTATGGGAGAAAAGCTTAAAGAAAAACAACGAGAAATCCTCTTTTCGGGGCATGCTATAGAATTCAGGATTAATGCGGAAAATCCTTCCAATAATTTTACTCCTTCTCCCGGAAAATTACATCATTTTCTTTCTCCGGGCGGACCGCATGTCCGTGTAGATACCGCCTGTTATTCAGGCTATTCTATTCCTCCGAACTATGATTCCTTAATTGCTAAATTGATTGTAAAAGGGAAAAATAGAGACGAGGCGATTAGATTTGCGAAAAGGGCTTTGAAAGAGTTTAATATTCAAGGAGTTTATACGACAATCCCTTTTCATTTATATATGCTCAGCGATAAAACCTTTCTTAATGGAAATTATTCCATCGATTATGTAGATAAACTGATCGAAAAAAAATGTTTTGACGGTTTATCGATTGACGAATAGTTTTTTAAAAAATATAAAAAAATCGATTGCTTTTATTCGGAAGAATGGGAGGTATTTTTTTTTCTTTTCTTAGAGATTTCTGAAACGTGTTTTCCATAGGCAACTTCATGCAGGTTTTCAATGGCCATAAAAGCGGAAGGATCTTCACGAAGAACCACTTCTTTGAGCGCAGCGAGATCTAACCGTTCCACAATGATATAAAGCATCCTTTGCGTTTTTCCGGAAAAGCCTCCAATACCGGGTATAATGGTCAGTCCCAATCCTAATTCATGCATGATCATGTCAGAGATCTTTTTAGGTTCGGAAGTAATAATGATAACAGATTTTAATTCCTCAAGGCCAGCGATGACAAGATCGATCATTTTGAAAGCAACGATATACATGATTAAAGAAAGAAAGGCAATATGCCAGTCTTTGAAGATCCATCCGTAGGCTGAAAAAATGATGATGTTGACAATCAGAATAATTTGACCGACCGTTAACCCTTTTTTTCTATTAATTAAAATCGCCAATATTTCTGTGCCGTCTGTACATCCTCCATTACGAATAATTAGACCTACTCCTGTTCCTAGTAAGGCGCCACCGATCACGATAATTTCTAGAAGATCTCCATGAAATGTCGGAGCATTGCGTAGAATAAATAAAAAGCCGGCAAATAAAAGAACGGAAATAAGCATATGAAGGACAAAAGATTTTCGAATCGACCGATAGGCGAGATAGATAAAAGGGCAATTTAAAGCCAATAGGAAATAGGGGAGGTAATGATCTCCGAAAAGACGGGCGCCGATTAAAGAAAGACCGACAACACCTCCGTCAATTAATTTATTAGGGTATAAAAAAATGCGGATAGCTATTGCAGCTAATAAAGCACCAATGGTTATAGCAATATAACTAATGACTACTTTTTTTAAAGATTTTGATTTAATATTTTTAGACATAGGCGTTTAAACGCGGGAGACGGGGCTCGAACCCGCAACTTCCGGCGTGACAGGCCGGTGCTCTAACCAATTGAACTACTCCCGCAAAATAATTCGTTGGGCGCAACAGGACTCGAACCTATGACCACCTGTGTGTAAGACAGGCGCTCTACCAACTGAGCTATACGCCCAAAAATTATGTTATTAATCTATTGTTTTGTAGATTTTTCTACAAGGGATTTTTGAGAATAGCTTTTAATAATTTGATGTGGATCTGGGATAAAAACTCTGTATTTAATGCCAATGTTAATAATAGAAAACATTTTAAAATATGAAGCTTATTAGCTTGTTGACATAAAACTTATTGAAGTGCGAAAATTAAATTGTCTTAAAAAGAAGGTTTTTTCTTTTATTTTTCATCTTTATTAGCCATATCACAAGGTTTTGTATGAAGCGCTTTTTTCATCCTAGTATATTAACGGTATTTCAAGAGGGATATCGATTTTCTCATTTTACGAAAGATTTATATGCCGGCATTATTTTGGGGATTTTGGCATTGCCCATGTCTATTGCATTTGCCATTGCTTCAGGAGTGCGTCCTGAACAAGGTTTGTATACGGCAATCATAGGGGGAATTGTTATTGCTATTCTAGGAGGTTCTCGATATCAGATTTCAGGGCCTACAGGAGCTTTTGTTATTTTAATCTATAGTATTGTTCAGAAGTATGGATATGCGAATTTGGTGCTTATAACTCTTATTGCTGGGGTTTTTTTAATTGTGATGGGGTTGTGTCGCTTTGGGACATTTATTAAATTTATCCCTTATCCCGTTACAATAGGATTTACTAGCGGCTTAGCAACGGTGATCTTTATTGGTCAGCTGAAAGATTTTTTTGGGTTGCGTATGGAGGCGAGTACTTCCGAAGTCATTCATACCATACATGCGTATATTTCCCATATTCATACATTTAATTTTTTTGCTTTTTTCCTTGCGATTCTTTCGATAGGAATCGTAGTTTTTTGGCCTCGTGTGACGACAAAAATTCCAGGGTCTTTAATAGCCATTATTGTAACAACTCTGATAGCCTATTTTTTTCATTTTCCTGTGGACACAATCGGGAAAAAATTTGGAGTTCTCCAATCTTCTTTTCCTTCGTTTTCCTTTCCTTCATTTTCTTTTCCAGGTGGATTTTTGGAGCTTCTTTCGTGTTCTTTTTCCATAGCAGTGCTTGCTGGTATAGAGTCGCTCCTTTCCGCTGTAGTTGCCGATGGAATGACAGGAAAGAAACATTGTTCCGATCAGGAATTAATCGCTTTAGGAGTGGGAAATCTTGTGTCTGTCTGTTTCCAGGGAATTCCAGCAACAGGAGCTATAGCTCGAACAGCAACGAATATCAAGAACGGAGGACAAACACCCATAGCAGCGATTATTCATGGAATCACTTTGATTATGATTATTGTTTTTTGTAGTACTTGGTTTTCATATATTCCTATGGCTTCTTTATCCGGTATATTAGTTGTTATTGCTTATAATATGAGCGAATGGAGGCATTTTGCAAAAATTTTTCGCAGTCCTAAATATGATATTATAGTTCTTCTTATCACTTTTTTATTAACGGTCTTCGTTTCTTTAGTTGTTGCTATTCAAGCTGGGGTGGTATTAGCGGCCTTTTTATTCATTAATAGTATGACTAAAATGACCCATGCAAAATATCTCAATGCCGAGGTAGAAGAAGATGAGTCAACGGCAGCTCTTTTGCAAAAAATTCCTCGAGATATTGAAGTTTTTGAAGTCTATGGGCCTTTATTTTTCGCCGCTACAGAATCGTTCAAGACTGCTCTTACAAGGATTCATAGAGTTCCTAAAGTGTTGATTTTGCGCCTGCGTCATGTTTTGATTGTCGATGCTACCGGTATTAGGGCTTTGGAAGATATATATGAAAAGACGAAAAGAGAAGGAATTGTTTTGCTCTTATCCGGTGTTAAACCAACCCTTCAGGAAATTCTGCAAAAAGCTAATTTTCCCTTACGGAAGGATTATATTTTTTCTGATTTTGATCAGGCTTTGCCTTATGCATTAGAGATGGTAGAAAAAGCTTCTACTACTGTACAGCCAGCTTCTGTCGTTCTTCCATAAGTTTTGTGGTACAACCTTTAGGGCGAACCTTCTGTTCGCCCTAATTAAGATCCTCAAAATGATGGTTAATAATTTTTTTGAGATTTATTGTATTTCATTTCTTTCATGTTTTTTTGCATCATGCGATAAGGACATTCTCCACGAGAACAACACGTGATGAGATAATAGCCAGAACAAATAATGCATAGAGCAGATATTATAATGACAAACCATGCCACGAAATTAAGCCATAGGCTCTTTACTTTAGCTTGATTTTTAATATAAATGAGCAAAGCCACGCCAGCGACGAATGCTAAAAGCTCTAATGCTAGAGAAATATGTAACATATAATGACTCCTTTTTTATAGGTGTAAATTTTTATGTCCCGATGTTAAGGATAGTTAAAAGCTTTTGTTCAGAGAGGAGAAAAAGGGTGGAAAGAATAAAAGTTGGGGCAAGAAGATCTTTCATATTAGTTGCTCACTTGTCTTATGCTATTTTCTATACATGAATAGAGGCTTAAGTTCATTTTGATTCCTTAATCGAGCATATGTTTCTTTCTTTTCCATAAAGGAAACGGAAATGATCTTCAATAAAAATTTTTATTAATGTTAAAAATAATGCTTAGTGCTGAATAGAAAATTCTTTAAAAATAACAGTAATTTCCAGAAGATTTCGTAGTAATTATGTTTGTTTTAATAGATTGTTTTTTAAAGTAGTTATTGAAAAATTTTGAATTAAGAGATATGAAAAAAGTAAATTTATGAATAGATGATATGAAACGATTTTTATTTTTAGGAGTTTTTCTAACCCTTATTATTTTCGCGACCGCTATTGTGACTTATGTGATATCTCATCCTTCGAAAAACAAAAGAGAATTGGTCCTATATGGAAATGTCGATGTGAGAGAAGTGGATATCGGCTTTAGGGTGGCAGGACAGGTTGAACAATTGTTTTTTGAGGAGGGTGATATTGTCACAACAGGTATGCTGCTTTCCGTATTGGATAAAACGCCCTATGTGAGCCAGGTGGAAGAAGCGCAGGCTCGTATCCGTGCTGTTCAAGCTCATTTGGAAAATGCGAAAATTATGGTTCAAAGACGAGAAGAATTAATAAAAGTTGGAGGCGTTTCTCAAGAAGATTTGGATGATGCCCGAACAAATCAGGAAGTGTTGACCGCTGATCTCTCTTATGCCGAGGCTGCTCTAGTGGTAGCTCAAGATAATCTTCGTTATACGGAAGTTTATGCTCCTACGGAGGGGACTATTTTAACGCGCATACGAGAGCCAGGAACCGTGGTTAATCCTTCCGATCCTGTATATACCATATCTGTAGCTTCTCCCGTATGGATTAGAGCCTTTGTCAGCGAACCACAGTTGGGCAAAATTTATTATGGCATGGCAGCGGAAATTATTACAGATACGGAAGGAGGACCCATATATCATGGTAAGATCGGTTTTATTTCTCCTGTGGCAGAATTTACTCCTAAAACCGTGGAAACGACCGAACTTCGTACAGATCTTGTCTATCGGTTACGTATTTATGTAGATAACCCCGATCATTACTTAAAACAGGGAATGCCCGTGACGATTAAACTGCTGCTAGATGGCAAGAAGTATAATCTGCAGGGGAAAAAATGAGCGATGCACTGGTTGCTATTTCTCAACTCTCCAAAAGTTTTTTTCATGATCAACATGTCATGGCGATAGAAAAGATCAATTCGATGATTCCTGCCGGGAATATTGCGGGTCTGGTTGGCCCTGATGGGGCTGGGAAAACAACATTGCTTCGTTTAATAGCCGGGCTTTTATTGCCGACAGAAGGTTCTATCAGTGTTGCCGGTTATGATACGATCAAACAGGCGGAATATGTACATTTTTTAACCGGATATATGCCTCAAAAATTCGGCCTTTACGAAGATCTGACGGTTATACAGAATTTGAATCTCTATGCCGATTTATCCGGTGTTGTCAGAGAAGAGAGAAAAAAGGTATTTGAAAAGTTATTCCATTTCACCAATTTAGAACCCTTTAAAAATCGTTTAGCAGGACGGCTTTCAGGAGGTATGAAGCAAAAATTGGGTCTGGCCTGTGTTCTTATTAAAAAACCCGAACTGCTGCTCTTGGATGAGCCTAGTGTTGGTGTCGATCCCATTTCCCGAAAAGAACTCTGGGATATGATTCAGGATCTTTCCAAGGAGGGAATTTCTATTATTTGGAGTACAGCGAATTTAGAGGAGGCAGAGCGATGTGATACCGTTCTTTTATTGAACGCGGGCAAACTCTTGTATGAGGGAAAGCCGGCCGATTTAACCCAAAAAATGAAAGATCGAGTCTTTGTTATCACGCAGGTGAAGGAGCAGCGCCGTAGACTTTTAGTGCAAGTGCTCAAGCAAAAGAATGTTCTCGATGGAGTGATTCAAGGACAGGACATTCGTATAGTGGTAAGAGAAACAGCTAAAGAACCTATCGATATGTCCTTGATTCATCAGCAAGAAAACTCTTTCCAATTGCAGGCTACCAAACCCCGGTTTGAAGATGCTTTTATGGATATTCTTGGTGGAGGACCGGGAGGAGAGTCTGCACTCGCAAATATTATGCCTGTGGCTTCTAAAGAAGTGGAGGATCTGATCGTTGCAGAAGGACTTACGAAAAAATTCGGATTTTTTACAGCAGCTAGTAATATCACCTTTTCTGTACATAGAGGAGAGATTTTTGGTTTATTAGGGCCAAACGGCGCCGGAAAATCTACGACATTTAAAATGCTTTGCGGCCTGATGTATCCTACAGAAGGGAAAGCATATGTCAAGGGGGTTTCTCTTCAAATAGCTCCGGGAAAAGCCCGGTCTCATATTGGTTATATGGCTCAAAAATTTTCTCTATATGGTCAATTGACTGTGCAACAAAATCTTAACTTTTTTGCCGGTATCTATAACCTCGATGGAACACATAAAGCAGAAGCGATCCAACAGATGATTGAGATATTTGATCTGGATCAGTATTTACATCATGCTGCAGATTCCTTGCCATTGGGATATAAACAAAGGCTTTCTTTGGCATGTGCTACTATGCATCATCCTGAAATATTATTTTTAGATGAACCGACCTCAGGAGTAGATCCTATCACTCGTCGAGAATTTTGGGTACATATTAACGGCCTGGTTGAAAAGGGCGTGACGATTATGATTACTACCCATTTTATGGATGAAGCGGAATACTGTGATCGTATTGTGTTGGTATATAGAAGCAAAATTATTATGACAGGAACTCCTGATGAATTAAAAAATGATGCGAAAAGCGAGAGTAATACCAATCCTACGTTAGAGGATGCTTTTATCAAACTGATTGAGGAATACGATGCAAAAAATCCTCTCTGATCAGCTTGAACAAGCTATCAATAAAGGAAAAAGACGGCGATTACGGGCGATCCTTATTAAGGAGTTTTTTCAAATTATCCGTGATCCCAGCACTCTTTTGATCAGCGTCTTTTTACCATTACTTCTTTTATTTTTATACGGGTACGGAGTGTCTTTGGATTTAGATCATCTCCGCATAGGACTTGTCTTAGAAGATACGGCTCCCGATGCGCGCAGTTTTTGCCAAGCATTGACGGATTCTCATTATTTTGATGTCGATATTGTTCGGGATACGCGAGAAGTATTGGAAAAATTAGAAAGCGGCCATATTCGTGGTTTTGTTGTGGTCCCTTCTTATTTTTCTTCCTTTCGATATCGAAACTCGAAAATAGCTCCTATTCAGGTGATTGCTGACGGGAGTGAACCGAATACTGCTAATTTCGTGCAAAATTATGTGCAAGGAGCTTTTCAAAACTGGTTGCTTCAAGAGAAGTTTTTGCGTAATGTCCAAAATTTGTCTTTGATTAATATCGACAGCAGAGTCTGGTATAATGAACAATTGGAAAGTCGATATTTTTTACTTTCAGGGTCTTTGGCTATTATTATGACCCTGATCGGAACCTTATTAACTGCTCTTGTCGTCGCTAAAGAATGGGAAAGAGGGACCATGGAATCCATGATGGCCACTTCTACCACTATTTTAGAAATTATTTTAGGAAAGATCCTTCCTTATTTTGTTTTAGGCATGGTATCAATGGTTATTTGTGTTGCCGTTTCCGTGTTTTTTTACGGACTTCCCCTTAGAGGATCCATAGTTCTTTTAGGATTGGTTTCGGCAATCTTTTTGTTTTGTGCATTAGGAATTGGGCTTTTGATTTCAACGTTTTCTAGAGATCAGTTTTTTGCCTCTCAAATAGCCTTGATTGCAGCTTTTTTGCCTTCTTATATTCTTTCAGGATTTCTTTTTGAAATTTCCAGTATGCCGCTTATTATTCAATATCTCACTTATCTCATACCGGCAAAATATTTTGTCACTTGCTTGCAAACATTATTTTTAGTCGGAAATGTTGGAAAATTAGTCTTTATTAATGTTCTTCCTATGATTGCATTAGGATTTGTTTTTTTCCTCATTGCCCGATTGAAAATTGTTAAAAGATTGGATTAGCGCAATGAATTGGGAACGTATTTTAGCTCTAATTTGGAAAGAATTTCTAATGGTTTTGCGAGATGCCAGGAGTAGAACTACGATTTTTCTACCTCCTTTGGTTCAGCTTTTGATTTTTGCGTTTGCAGCGACGTTAGACGTGAAGAATGTCCCTATCGGTATTTTGAACCTCGATAAGGGAGAAAAATCCTTTGAATTAGTACAAAGGTTTTATGGATCAAAAATATTTACTCATGTGGTTTTTTTGCAAAAAGTAGAGGATGTCGCTCCTTTTATGGATCATCAGAAAGGAGTGATGATCGTATTTATAGAACAGGAATTTTCGCGCAATTTCGATGCCGCAAAAGAAGCGAATATTCAACTTATTTTGGATGGGAGAAGATCCAATACTGCCCAGATTTTGATGGGATATGCCAATACAATTATCAATCAGTTTAGCCGAGAATATATGGCTCGAATCGGTGTTATAGAAAATAATATGGCGTTGGTGCCGAGATATTGGTTTAATCCGAATATTATTTATTATTGGTTTAATATCGCATCATTAGTCGCTCTTTTGACGATGCTTAGCTGTTTAGTGGTGACCTCTCAATCGGTTGCTAGAGAAAGAGAGTTGGGAACGTTTGATCAGCTTCTCGTTTCTCCTTTGATGCCAATTGAGATTTTGATCGGGAAAATTATTCCGGGGATTCTTATCGGGGTTATAGAAGGATTGGTGATGTGGGGGATCGGTGTTTCTCTGTTACAGGTCCCTTTTACAGGGTCTTTTGTGTTATTTTTATCAAGCTTGTTGCTTTTTTCTTGTTCCGTTAGTGGTTTTGGCCTTTTTATTTCTTCTCTTTCTATGACACAACAACAAGCTCTGTTAGGAATTTTTGTTTTTATGCTTCCGTCGGTATTGCTTTCGGGATTTGCAACCCCTATTGAGAATATGCCTTCGTGGCTTCAGCCCATCACTTATGCGATCCCATTACGGTATATGCTGGTTATCTCCAAGGGATTATTTTTTAAAGCGATGTCGGCAAAGATCGTGTGGCATAATTTATGGCCTATGGGAATTATTTGCATGGTGACGCTCGTAGGAGCAAGTGTGTGTTTTCGTAGAAGATTACAATAAAAGGTGGACCGTATATGAGAAAATTTTGGATAAGTACATTGCTGGGTCTTTGCTGCGGAGGCTGTATGGTAGGCCCTAATTATCAGCCGCCGGAGAATGATGTTTCTGATGCGTGGCATAATAGTGAAGAAAAAGACCTGTTGTTTTCTATGCAAACACCTCCAGTATTATGGTGGGAATGTTTTAGAGATCCCCTGCTTTCTCAATATATTGAAATTGCCATGAAAAATAATAACGATGTTCTAGTTGCAAAAGCGAATATTGCCCAAGCACGAGGGGTTCGTCAGGTGGCAGCATCGAAACTTTTTCCCTGGTTATTAGCCGATGCCAATGCCTCTCGTTCCCATTATAGTAAAAATGGACCGGCATTTTCTATAGGAAATACCTCGGGGATTCAAGCACAGGTTCCTTTGCTGCAAAACTTGTTTAACGGATTTTTCGATGCTTCATGGGAGCTCGATCTTTTTGGAAAAACTAGACGAGAAGTTCAGGCTGCAAGCGCTATGGTGGAAAGTGCTATAGAACAGAAAAATGATGTCCTGATTTCTGTGATTGCCGAAGTTGCTAGAAATTATTTTGAGATCCGTAAAGCACAAAAACAGGTAGAGCTCATAGAGAAAAACATCATGCTTTATGAGCAAAATGCAGAGGTGATTCAAAAAGGTGTTGTCAGCGGATACAATGATGCAATAGATATGCAGACAGTAGTTGCCTCGTTAGAACAAGCCCGTTCTTCTCTTCCCGGAGAGATTGGACAGGTATACAAAGGGATCTATGCGCTTAGTGTATTGACCGGAAATGTCCCCGAATATCTTTTAAAAGAAATGTGGGAACAAAAACCGCTTCCGACAACTCCTTATGAGATTGCTTTGGGAGTGCGCTCTGATCTTTTGCGAAGAAGGCCTGATGTGCGCAAAGCCGAGAGAGATCTGGCCGCTGCTACTGCTAATGTAGGCGTTGCCGTTGCCTCTTTTTTCCCGACGATTACGTTAAGTGCTGATCTTGGTTTGCAGGCCTTAAAGATCAAAAATATTTTTCAAATGTCCAGTAAGGCGTGGTCTTATGGGGGAGATATTGCGATGCCGCTCTTTCAAGGAGGAAAGTTAGTTGGTAATCTTAAAGCCAATAGAGCTGCAGCATCGGCTGCTGCCGCTACTTATCAGAAAGTGGTGCTGCAAGCCCTACAAGATGCAGAGACGTATCTGACTTCTTATAAAGAAAATAAACTTGCGTCGGAAAACCTGTCTCGTTCCGTTGCCTCGCAGGATCGTATTGTTTCCTTGATGCAACAACGATATGAAAAAGGCTTAGTGAATGTGATTGATTTGTTAAATAGTGAAAAGGAATGGATTGCCTCCAAGAGAAATCTGGTAGAGGCCGATACATCCGTATTGCTCAATCTCGTATCGTTATATAAAGCTTTAGGAGGAGGATGGGAAGCGGAAGAATCGGAAGATTAGAAGGCAATATCTCTTACCTCTTTTAGGGGAGTAAAGGACTCTTAAATAGTTGTGATGCATTGTTTGTGTCTATAAAATAAATGCATGAAAAACAGGATGATAAAAAGGAAAAACCTCTTTTATTCTGGGTAAGAAATCAGCGGTTTTTTTAGAACTTCTGCTCGGAGAAAAGAGCGAATGTCTTCTGTATATAAGGCAAAGCGCGCTTGACCATCTCTGATTCATCCGCATCGATCCTATGTTGAAACCGAATTCCTTGTTGTTGCATTAAGGAGATTAAAATATCCGGTTTAAGCCATTCTATGGTACTGCAGGCTTCGGGATCTTTCGCATCCCTCTTTTCCGGATTCCATTCGACAAGTTGACAGGCAATGTAAAGAGTGGTCTTTTCAAACGAAAGACGAGAATCAGGAAGATATCCTGACAAACATCCTAAAAATGCTAGGGATTGCTGTAGCGCCAAATTCTTCCTTTAATCCACGGTGTAATGTCATCAAAGGCGTTTCATTATTCTCCATGGTTTCTCGCATTAAAATATAAAGGTCTTTATGCCCTTGAATCTCTTTAAAATGATGGCAGGCAACAAGTCCTTCTTGGTTAAAAAGGACAGCGCCTATAGACAAATGATAGGGTTGTCGTTGGCTTGCTTGAAAAAAAGAAGAAGGAGGAAGCTTTTCTTCTCCCAAAAGAGGAAAAAATACGATTATTAAAAAGGCAATTAGAATAAGGTTTCTCATATAGCTTCTGTTATCATTGCAGGTTTTGAGATTTGCTTACAGCTATTAATGAACCATCTGCTTTGGAGCTAGATGCAGATTTAATCTTTCTAACAGATGCCTTATAAGTTGCATATGATGATTATCTTCTTTTTCTAATTCATTTCGAATGGGGATTAAATATGGATCATTAGGATCCAGAATTTTATAGTCATATTCAAAATGCACTCCGCTCAGGATAGCTTTTCCCAATCCAACTTGGCATTCAACAATGGCGGCACATTCTTTTCTTTCATCGTAGACCGCTAATATTTTGATATTATCTTTCTTGTCAGCATCTACAAAATACCCTCTGCCATTATAAAATAAGGAGAACGTTTCATTTTCTTGAAAAGCGGTTTTGTCCTTCCAAAGAACTTTCGCAGCTCTTGCTCCACATAGTGCAGGGAGATATATTCTTTTCATCAGAAGATTTTTTTAAGCCATTTTTTTCAGATGATTATGAAAGAACAGGTGGTGGTACGCGTTCAGAACTTTTCAGTGGAAAAATTTTATAAATCATAATATTTTTCTAAAAATTCATAATTCGCTTTTTATAAATAAAAAACTCAAGTGATTTAATTTTATAAAACCATATTAAAAACATATCCTATGAGAATTATGCCTATTCCCACGATTGAGGCATAAATGAATAAGAGTTTCCATCGCATGATCCTTTTTAAAATAATGAATTCCGGAAGAGAAAGTCCTGTTACTGCCATCATAAGGGCTAGAGCGGTTCCCATAGAAAGCCCTTTTTCTACTAAAGAGCTTATCAAAGGAATTACACCTGCAGCATTTGAATAAAGAGGTATTCCGATAAGAACAGCTAAAGGAACATCATACCATTTATCTAAACGGGCATGTTTTATTAAAAAATCGTTAGGAATATATCCATGAATCCAGGCTCCTATTCCAACTCCAAAAATGACATAAATCCATATTTTTTTTAAAATTGAGAAGGCATAGTTTTTTGCATTGATTATTTTATTTCTTAAATTTTTTTGACACGCGCAAGTAGTTTTATTAGAAGAAAAGTTCTTAATTAAAATGTCATTTAAAATAAATCGATCTACTTTCATTTTCCCTAAAATAATGCCTGAAACGATACTGATTAAAAGTCCGCTTATGACATAAATCAATGCGATTTTTATTCCGAAAAGGCTGAAAAGCATAATTAAAGCAACTTCATTTATTATTGGAGAAGCAATAAGAAAAGTGAACGTAATCCCAGTAGGCACTCCCGCTTCTAATAGAGTTAAAAATAAAGGAATGGCGCTACAAGAACAAAAAGGCATGATAATTCCAATCAAAGCAGCGCTAAAATATCCCAAATATTGTTTTTTGTGAGAGAGAACTTTTTGAATACTTTCTTTAGAAATGTAAGACCTGAACAAGGCAATAAAAAAAATCAGAATAAACAAAAGAATAAAAATTTTCAAAATATCATAGATAAAAAATTCTACAGAGTTTCCGAGATAAGAGGATTGTCGGATAGAAAATACTTGATAAGTCAACCATTTTGCAAAAACTTCTAATAGATAAAAAATTTTCTGCATGCGCCATTCCTTTGATCAAATCATTTTAATAATAAAGATATATTTATTTTACAATGAATCTCTGATTAGGTCTTAAAATGCCAAAAACAATAAGAAAATTAACTTTTGTTTAGGTTGTGATGTATGTCAAAACACACAAAGATGTGTCCTTCGAGACGACGCAATTGAAATCGTGAAAAAAATACACGAAACAGATGTCGTTGTTTTTGCTGCTTCTGTTTATTTTGGAGGAGTAAGTGGACAAATGCAAACATTGTTAGATCGAACGTATCCACTGTTCCCATGGAAGTTGAACCTTGAACAAAGACATAGATTTCAAAATGTGTATTTGTTAACAGCTTCATCAGGTGAAAGCAAGGAATTTACTGACAATGTGATTAAAAAAATTGAAGATTGGATCAAGCATTTTAGCGGCGTTTGGATCAAATGTCCGGAATGTGCAAAATTGGCTGGTGTTATTCGTGGTTTAGGCGTCCACGAAGCTGGAGAAATTTGAAAGCATCCAGATAAAATGAACGAGGTATACGAAATGGGAAAAGCTGTTTGAGTGAAATAGACTAAATTTGGTCTATTTTAACAAAGAGCTGCTTCAGATTGTTTTTTCAAAAGACAGTTAATCTACTCGAGTGTGTAAAATTTGCTATTTGAAATAGCAGCTTTTCTTGAAAAGATAGGAGAAAATCCAATTTGAATGAAAAATTATCTTCTAAATTCAAAGAACAAGTGCGTAAAGTGGATAAAAAAGCAATAAACCAACAGCGTTAAGTGTTGGTTATGAATGTTTTAAAAATGGAGGTGGTTGGACGCGTTCAGAACTTTTGACTAGGCAAAAACGGAGAACCGATTTGGCCACTGCCTTTTCTCGGGATGATTTCTACAAGGGAGATTTTTTTACTGAGAGCTTCTTTCCTTTAGCCTACTTCAAAAAATGTCTTAATTCTAGATGAGAATAAACACATCAAGTCAGATCTAACTTTCCTAACTTATTGTTATCTTTTACTTTTAACTCACTTTAGAGTACTATATTTGCATGATTATAAGAAAAATAAAGGGTGTATGCTTTATTTAGGGAAAATTAATTCATTGCGCGTCTTACGAAAGGCAACCTGTGGAATGTTCTTGGGAGATGACGGTGATCAAGAAGTGTTGCTTCCCAACAAGTATGTACCGGAAGACTTAGAAATTGATCATTCGATTGATGTATTTCTCTACACAGATTCTGAAGATCGTATTGTAGCAACTACCCTTACACCTAAAATTCTATTACATCAGTTTGCCGTGCTTGAAGTAAAGGATGTCACAAAAATTGGCGCGTTCTTAGATTGGGGCCTGGATAAAGATCTTCTTCTTCCTTTATCAGAGTACCAGGGGCGGTTTCGAAAGGGTGATAAAGTGACGGTCTGTCTTTGTCTTGATAAAAAAACGGATCGTCTTTTTGCTTCAGCAAGAATCAATGAATGTACTGACCTGGAATTAACTGTTCATGAAGGGGAACCGGTAGACTTGTTAATAGATCGCGAGTCAGAGCTTGGGTGGCAAGTGGTAATTAACGACCGTCACATAGGGCTTCTCTTTTTTGATAAAATTTTTAAGCAGCTCCGAAAGGGAGATAAGGTTAAAGGTTTCATTGAGAACATTCGTGAAGATGGTAAGATCGATGTTTCTTTGCAGAAGCAAGGATACTCTCAAGTTGAGGACTCAAAGAAGTTGTTGCTTAAAAAGTTACAGGAGAACAATGGTATCTTGTATCTTACTGACAAAAGTGATGCAAAGTTAATTTCTCAGAAATTAGAGATGAGCAAAAAGGTGTTTAAAAAGTGCGTAGGAGCTTTATATAAACAACGAAAAATCAAAATTGAGTCGGATTGCATAGTTTTGTTGAAAGGGAAAGTATAATTTTTGATCACAAATCTGTCCCCTATTTGACGGTAAAAGATGTTGATATAGTTCCTTATTACCGGGTTTTAAAGATCTTGATCATTGAAAACTTTCATTTCCTATTCTTTAAATTATTTAACCTAAGTAGTAAGCGGTATCATTGGAATTCCCAAATCTAAAGTTTAAATAGTAGCAGAATCACCAGCGCACTTATAAAGAAATTGTGTGAGCAGTCCAAAGTTTTAAGTGATATTTACTTGTTTTTGGATAGAAAAAAAACTATCAGCTCCTGGTAGGGTTTTACAATGTTTGGTAATGGAGGTAGAGAGAATCGAACTCTATATCCACAAAAAAAACCAGAAGAACCCTATTGTGAATTAATTATTCGCTATCATTTTCAAAAACTTGCATGTATGAACGATATTCATATGTCCTTCCATAGGTTTTTTTAGGGTCACTTTGAATTAAAATACCTAAATTAATAAAACGATCAATAATTTTTTGTCCGCCAGCTCTAGTTGTTTTTGTCCATTTTTGAATTTTTGCTACATCAACGATTGGTTGACTGAATAATTTTTTTAAAACTTCACTAGCAGATAAAGAAGCAACTTTGCCAAGTTTTGAAATTTTTATCATATCCTGTTCACGAATTTGATTAATTTTAGAAGCGATTTTGCAAGCGGAATCAGCTGTAGTGATTATCCCTTCAAAGAAAAAGTCTAACCAGGCATGTATTTCAGCTCTAGAGCTATGATACTTTTGTAATTTTTCATAATACAAGTCTTGGTGTTTATTAAAAAAACTTGATAAGTATAGCAGCGGTTTATCTAGTAATTGTTCCTGCCAAAGAAATAAGGTTATTAATAATCTTCCTGTTCTACCGTTACCATCCGTAAAAGGGTGTATCGTTTCAAATTGAGAATGTAATAATGCAGCCTTGATTAGAGAAGAAAAAGAGCTTTTTTTATCGTGTATGAAGTTTTCTAAATCTCCAATACATCTGGATATTTCTTCTGCAGGAGGAGGAACAAATTTTGCATTTGAAGGAAGAGTTCCTTCAATCCAGTTTTGTGTATACCTGAATTCTCCAGGGAAAGGATGTTGCGTTGCTCGGCCATCGTCCATTAATTTTTGATGTATTTCTTTTATTAAACGAACGGAAAGAGGGATATCTTTTAATCGTTCTATTCCATAGTTTAGAGCGCGTACATAACAAATTATATCACCCACATCTTTTGCTTGAAAAGATGGCGGAGATATTTCAGCTTCTATGGCGTTTATCATAGTGGCTTGAGTTCCTTCTATTTGGCTGGATGAGGCTGCTTCTTTCCTAACAAACATTAAAAGGTAAAAATCAACATCGGGAAGCAATTGACTGATGCCATCTAGTTTTCCAAGCATTCTCATTGCTTCTCCATGTTTAACTTGTAATTCAGGTGATAAAATCAATGGTTCCTTTGGAGGGAAAGGTAGAGGAATAAACGCTTTGAAATTATTTTGTTGTTGTATTAAGTTACCTATTTTCTGCCACATATGTAAAAACCTTATGTTTTGTATACATCATAGCGTTAAATGTATACAAAAACACTATTTTTGTATACATCTTTTCATATATAGCTGAAAAATAAATAACTTGGAATGGAGGTGGAGAGAATCGAACTCTCGTCCTTAGACAGATTAATTAAAATGACTACATGCTTATCGCCTTTTTGTTACTTAAGTTCGGTGAAAGGCGCCCCACATAGAACCTAAGTTTCTTCCTTAATTTCTCGAGATTTATCTTTAAGGAAGGGAAAAGATATTCTCACACCAAGATGTATGACAGTAGATTTCTAAAACTCTTGGTCTAATTTTAGGCTACTGTGCTACTAAAACTGTTAGGTCTTAAGCAGCAATGGCAGGTTCTTTGCCAGTTATTCTTTTATCGGTTTTTTAAGAGGCCAACCGACATCCTCTGCATGCCTTTTTAATTGCACTTCCAAGTCGAATCCAGGACACCCCCATATTTTACTATATTATACCATAAAAGGATATTTTAAGGCAAAGTATAAGATATTGGTTTTATGCGCTTTGCAAGAATGAATCTAAAAAGGGCTAAAAAAAGATGTTTTTTTGCTTATATTAGAGCTTTCAAATAGGCTGTATTTTTCTCTATAAGCAAAAGAAGGAAAAAAGAGAGAATTTTTTAGGGTTTTTCTGGGGCTTGATGGGAAGATATCATTGTTTTTTTCATGCTGATAGCCTATTGTTAGTCCTTTAGGAGTTGTCATACAAAAGTGTATAGGGCAAGTCATAAAACTCGGGGTTTTGGGGAAGATAGAGGATGAGTAAACAAAGGTTGTTAAAGAGATATGTTTGAAACGTCCAAAGATAGTTTTGCTAAAAGGGAAGAAAAGATTCTTTCTTTTTGGAAGAAGGAAAAGATTTTTGAGCAATCGGTAGAATCTAAGGAGAATCAACCTCTTTTTTCTTTTTACGACGGTCCTCCTTTTGCTACGGGGCTTCCTCACTATGGTCATTTATTAGCGGGGACTATTAAAGATGTCGTTCCTCGATATAAAACGATGCATGGATTTTATGTGCCTCGAAGATTTGGATGGGATTGCCACGGCCTTCCTGTTGAAAATGAGATCGAGAAAGAATATGAATTATATGGAGCTAGGTCTATTGAACAATTCGGGATCGATAAATTTAATGAAGCCTGTGCTTCTATTGTTTTACGGTATACCTCGGAATGGAAAAAAACGGTAGAACGATTTGGACGATGGGTTGATTTTTCTCAAACTTATCGGACGATGGATAAAACCTTTATGGAGTCAGTCTGGTGGGTATTTGCGCAGCTTTTTTCCAAGGGGCTTGTATATGAAGGTTTTAAAGTCATGCCATTTTCGGCTAAATTAGGCACGCCTCTTTCTAATTTTGAAGCCAATTTGAATTATAAAGAAGTCGATGATCCTTCTCTTGTTATTAGTTTTCCTCTTAGAGATGCGTCAAACACTTTTTTCCTGGCATGGACGACGACTCCCTGGACGTTGGTTTCCAATTTAGCGCTTTGTGTGAAAGAAGATTTTGATTATGTCATGGTGCATGATAAAAAAAGGGAACGTTATTTTATTCTAGCTAAAGATAGGGTTTCTCATTTTTTCAAGGAGGATTTTTCTATAGTCTGTGAGTATAAAGGAAAAGATCTTGTCGGAAAAAAATATGTTCCTCTTTTCCCCTATTTTGAAAAGAGGACCGATGCATTTCGGGTGATTAGTGCTGATTTCGTCACCTTAGAGGAAGGAACGGGAATTGTCCATACGGCTCCTGCTTTTGGAGAAGATGATTTTTATGCTTGTCAGCAAGCAAAAATCGATATTGTCTGTCCTGTAGATAATAACGGCCATTTTACCGAAGAGGTTCCTCCTTATTGGAAAATGTTTGTGAAGGATGCGGATAAATCTATTATTCGTCATTTGAAAGAGAAAGGACTGGTTTTTTCCCATGGACAAATTCGCCATCGGTATCCCTTTTGCTGGCGTTCTGATACTCCCTTAATTTATAAAGCGGTGAACACCTGGTTTATTGCCGTCGAAAAGATTAAGGAACGATTGATTGCAGCCAATCAAAAAATTCATTGGGTTCCTGGTCATATTAAAGAGGGACGTTTTGGAAAGTGGTTGGAAAATGCCAGGGATTGGGCCGTATCTCGAAATCGATATTGGGGGACCCCTATTCCTATTTGGAAGAATGCCCAGAATGATATGATTGTGATGAGCAGTGTTGCTGAACTGGAAAAATACACGAAAAAGAAAATCGATAATTTACATCGTCATCATATTGATGACTTGTCTTTTGAATATAAGGGTGCGCAGTATTATCGTATTCCGGAAGTTTTTGATTGCTGGTTTGAGTCTGGATCTATGCCCTATGCACAAAACCATTATCCGTTCGAGCATAAAAAAATAACGGAAGAAGGGTTCCCGGCAGATTTTATTGCAGAGGGACTCGATCAAACGCGTGGGTGGTTTTATACTTTAAACGTGCTTTCAACGGCTCTTTTTGATCAACCTGCATTTAAAAATGTCATCGTGAATGGTATTATCCTTGCTGAAGATGGTAATAAAATGTCTAAGAGGCTCAAAAATTATCCTGAGCCTACGGATATTGTCGACAAATATGGCGCCGATGCGATTCGGTTGTATATGCTGAATAGTCCTGCCATGCGTGCGGATGATCTTCGTTTTTCTTCTCAGGGAGTTGAACTGGTTGTACGGCAGTGTTTAATTCCTTTATGGAATAGTTTTTATTTTCTGGCAACGTACGCTAAAATTTACAATTGGGTACCTTCTGAGGTCTCTATTGTTCCTGTGGCAGATATTGATCGATGGATTTTATCTCGTATTGAGAAGTTGATCTTGGATGTGGAAGCTGCGATGGATATCTATGATCTTTCGGCAGCTGTGGCTCCTTTAGTGGGATTTGTGAACGATTTGACGAATTGGTATATTCGTCGTAATAGGGAGCGTTTTTGGGCTGATGAGGACACTTCGGATCGTCGCGAAGCGTTTGCGACGCTTTATGAGGTCTTGCTCCGTTTTGTCAAGATTGCGGCTCCTTTTATTCCCTTTATTACGGAGACGATTTATTCCTCTTTGAGAACCGAAGTGATGCCTCTTTCTGTTCATTTGTGCGATTATCCGCAATATAATTCCGAAAGAAGAAATAAAGAACTGGAAATAGAAATGGATTATGTTCAGCAAGCGGTGAGTTTGGGGCATAGCCTTCGAAAAGAGACAAGGATCAAAGTTCGGCAACCCTTGGCTAAAGCATATATTGGGGCTTCTCATGAGATTATTGCTTTTTTGGAACAACAAAAGAAATTAATTGCGGATGAGTTAAATGTTCGAGAAGTTTTGTTCGAAAGGGATGAAACGCAATTTGTGGATTGGGTAGTAAAACCTAATTTTCCTGTCCTTGGAAGAAAATATGGAAAGGATCTTCCTAAGGTACAGGAGAGAATAAAACATTTTACTACGGAAGAGATGGCTAAAATTTCTCAAGGAGAATCTCTTCACTGTTCTTGTGAAGGAAAAGAACTGGTGATCGCTCCTGAAGATGTCCTTATAGAAAAGAAAATTAAGGAAGGGTTAACCGCCGGTCATCATCAGAATATAACTGTTGTTTTAGAGACTCAATTGACGGAAGATCTTGTTGAAGAAGGGTTAGCTCGAGAAATCGTGAATAAGCTCAATACGATGAGACGGGATGCAGATTTTGAAGTGCAGGATAGGATTTGTGTCCTGATGCAAGCTCCGAAGGTCGTTCAAAGCTGTTATGAGAAATATAAAGAGTATATTGATCATGAGGTATTGGCCGTATCTGTGAAGTTTAAGGACTGTGAGGGCACTTCGTGGGATCTTAATGGACATCCTGTTTCCATTGAAATTCACAAAGCTTAGAATTGGAATTTTGATTTATTTCTTCTTCTGTTATAGAAAATACTTCCTACAATAGCTATGAGAGCAATTCCCCAAACAGAACAATGCGGAAATGTAATCCAGGGTGTTGATGGTTGGAAAATTCTTCCGAATCGGGGGCCAAATGGCCAAATGATAAAACTCGCTTTCCCTCGAAGATTTTCTTGAGGAACAAATCCAAATTCACGGCTGTCTGCGCTTACGGCATAATTATCTCCTAAAACGAGATAACGATCTTGTGGGACAATCAACCCATATTGTCGAATGAAGTCTTTGTTAATTTTCCCGTTGGTATCTACAGGTGCGCCGGCATCATCAAAAGGAAAATAGGGGATGTTCAATAGTTGAGAAGAAGCTTTTTCATGTTCTCTTTGAATAAAGTCAATTAAAACAGGATCTTCCCGTGTAAAGATGGAAGCGTCCATGAGGCAAAGATCCCCATAGTCGTAATAGGCATATCTTGAAGGGTGCAAAGAAGTATCAGAGTCGTTAGGAGCGTAATACGTGCTGAATTCAATGCCTAAATTATAGAGAAGAATAATTTGTTCCGGATTGGTATTGTATAGAGGATGCAAAGGAGACAGTTGTTTCAGGATTCCTCCGAAAAAAACCTGATACGCTTTTCCCTGAATAAATTCATAACATCCATTAGGGACATTTTTAAAATAGGGGAGGTTTGTTTGTTTTTCATTGCGAACAAAAGCAAAACCTTCTTTAACATAAAAACGAGAAGTGGTCATATGATGCAAGATTTTCTCAAGATGTTTTTGATCCAAAGGTAGATAGGAACGGGAAGTTCTTAATTCCGGTTGTACAAAAGAAAAATATTTTTTTGCATAGAAAGTCGTAGACGCTTGAGGAGGGCGGATGGAAGGATGATGCGTGATTTCTAAATAATAATCAGCTTCCGGCATAGGTTCTGGATTATAGATTTGAGCGAGTTGTTTGGTCAGAATGCGAGACATGCCATAATTATTAATACCCCAAAATTCTCCAAAGTCATGGACTGGCAATAGCTCATTTTTTTGTAGGAGAGTTCCTTCTACTTTTCCCGAAGGAAGAATAGAAATCTGGGCAAGAGGCTGGTTCATCTGATAGATCATGACGGAAGAAACGACATTAGGAAGAGATTTTTCTAAATATTTAGTTCTTCCTTCAAAACGAATAAAAGGAATATGGGCAATACTTTTAAACCAAGGATCTGTGGAAAATTCAAGAATTTCATTGCCGGCAGCATCGATGCCATACATTTTTTTCCCATAAAAATAAATGGTATCTCCTGGTTTGGCAATTAATCGTTTGATGAACTGTTTTTTTCCAGGAATGATCCAGAGATATTTTGTGTCGGTATCGACAAAATCAAGGCCGCTGGCACTAAAGATGACAGTATCCCCTCGATTCAGTAGAGAATCATCGAAATAATAATGTCCCAGTACCGTAGGCGTATTAATATTAAAAGGTGTTTTAGATACGATTAGAAAATCATTTTCTCGAAAAGTAGGACGCATAGATCCGCTAGGAATGTTGTAATTTTCAAACCACATCTGTCGTATTAAAATGATCACGATTATAAAGAAAATAAGTCCTAGAAAAGATTCTAAATATCGGTAGAATTTCTTTTTCGGTAGATGGACTTTTTGTAATTTTTCTAGTTCTTGCATGTATTCTTGCAAAGCAAGAAGATCTTTTTGAGTTATAGCTTCTTGTGCTGAAAGCAATAACATTTCAAACGATTTTTGGGTCTCTTCGGATAGGGTCTCTCTTTTTCTTTTGTAGTAGTAATAAAGAGAATGTAGTTCTTTCTTTATTTTTTTTAGGGGCTTAGATGTTCTCATAGGGCAAAACACTTTTTATTTCATGAACATAACATCTTTAAATAAAAAGGCAAAGGCGTTTTTGTGGAAAATTTGTTAACAACTTCAAAAAATTTTTGCGTACAGATTCGAGTCTTTGATCTTGATTTCTGTCCAGGTTCTTAAAAAAAATAGCACATAATGCCTTTATTTTAAGAGGCTTGAGAAATCGTGATAAAAAAGGTTTTGGATATAAACCTTTTAAAAATAGGGAGGTACAATTTGTGAGAGGTAGGTTGTTCATAACATCGCTTGTTTTATTAAGATTGTGTAAAATCCGGATTTGTTATTCTTCTATTTTTGAATCAGTTAAGAGTTTTAAAAAGATTGTTTCTTTAAGAATAATGTCGGAAAATTATTAAGAAAAAACGAGGGTTATTTAAAAATTTTCCCCGGTACTTCCAAGGTTTTATGAGGAGCTTGTCGGCTCGATATTATCCATTGATAGGGAGAATTTTGTGTTAGAATTTGTTTGATGGGTTCTATAGGAATTTTTGCATAAATTTTTGTTCCTTTTTTCTCAACAGAATATGTTATAGGAGTGATCTTTTTAGGGAATTGACTGTTTTCTACAATGTACAGAAGAATGTCTTGTTGACGAGGATAAGATTGTAAAGTCAAGAATATGTAATCTTCTTCAAGAGTTTGATCAAGAAGAGAGGGTGGTAAGTCGGGAAAGGATATGTTGTTGGATAGATTTTTCCCAGAGTCTATAGAATGCATGATAATTTGAAGATGTCCTGTTCGTATTTGTCCCCAAAAAGGAAAAGCAAAATCGTGATCAAAATAGAGATCACATAATTTTCCGGAAAATTCAGAGTGATCGTCAGGCCAGCGAATTGTACGAATATCTAGGGAACTAAAAGGCTCTTTTTTCCCATCAACAAATTTTGAGGGTTTCCATAAGGGTCTTCTGTCCAGTTCCCCCGAAGGTGGAGGCGGTCCAATTTTTTTTTGCTGATTTTCTGGGGTTTGTTTTAGAGGAAGATTACATAAAGTCATGATGAAATGAGAAGATGTTTCGGGGATATAATGTTTTTTTTGCAAAGGAGAATATATATCGATCAGTTCATTATGATAGAGATCTATATAGAACATGTTCCAAGAGGTAGCACCTTTCCGAGCGGATTCCAGCCATTGCTTCCAGCTATCGGGTTTTTGCACAGTGCATACTTGTTCTAAAATGATATAATCATTTTGAATCTCATGGATAATTAGAGCTGTATAAAGGTGATCTTTTTCAGAAATAATAAAATCGCCTTTTTTCCCTTGTAATAATCGATCCTTAACAGTCGCAGGCTCTGCGTATAAGGTGAAAATGAAAAAAAAGATTCCTATAAAATATTTCACAAAACTAACCTTGAAGAAAAATAGTATATCAAGAATGGTAAAAAAAGAAATAGTTGAGCGTAGAATGAAAAATTTTTTCTTAATGTGGGTAGGTTTTTTGATGGTTTTGATGCCGATATGTGGAAGTTTTGCCTTGTCGAAACAAGAGCAAATAGAGCACATTGATCGACAAATTACCGTTTTACAACAAGAAAAGAGAGGGTTAGAAGGGCGTATCGAATTTTATGAGTCCGAAGCGAATCGATTGCAGTTTCAGAATACAGAACTTTCCTCGGCTAAAAAATATTGGCAGTTAGCTCAGAGTTCAAAGGCTCTTGTGCAAGAAATTAATCAAAAAATCGAAGATTTGCAAAAAGAAAAAATCTCGTTAGCTCAGACTCCGTAATATATGATCAATTTTTGAGGGATCTTCTAGATCGATGCGGATAGTTTTCATCCGGCTAGCACTCCCTTGTATGAGAGTGATCGATGTTTTAGGAATATGCAAAAATTGCGCTAAAAATGTAATTAAAGCAATATTCGCCTTGTTTTTTTCCGGAGGTGCTTTAATGCGAATTTTGAGGATATGTTCTTGATAATTCACGATCTCGGTTTTAGAAGCGCCCGGAATAACTTTAATTTTTAAAATACGTATAATTTTGAGTGTTCCTTTAATTCAGATCTTATTATACTATTTTTCTATAAAAATGGAATTTTAATGAAAACAAGAGACATTATTACTGGATCTCTTTTGATTGGAGGAACCACCATTGGGGCTGGAATGTTGGGAATACCTCTTGTCACTGGAGAGGCGGGATTTATTCCAGCCATTGGTATTACGGTTTTAGTATGGTTATTTATGTATGCTACAGGCCTTCTCTTTTTAGAAGCGACTCTGTGGTTGCATTCCGGAGCTAATGTCTTATCTATAGCCGAGCGATTTTTAGGAAAAAAGGGACGCGTTTTTTCTGGGAGTGTTTTTGTTTTTCTCTACTATTGTCTTATGATTGCTTATTTTGCGGGAGGCACTCCTGTTTTCATGTCCTTTATTACTCCTTTTATTGGTACAGAAATTACCGGAATTTGGGCGTTTGCTCTTTTTGGTTTTATTTTTGGAATGATTGTTGCTTTTGGGTTAAAATTCATCGGCCGAGTTAATTACATCCTTATGATAGGACTGGTTGTGTCTTATGTAGCCTTGATTGGCGGAGGAACTGAAATTGTTGTCCTAGAAAAATTACAGGTTCAGCACTGGAATAAAATTTTTTATGCGGCCCCTATTCTCTTTGCTGCTTTTGGATATCACAATGTGATTCCGTCTCTTACTTCTCACTTTCATATGAATGCCAAAGTTATGAGGAAATGCATATTATGGGGAACTCTCATTCCTCTGGTAGTCTATATCTTATGGCAATGGCTGATCATCGGTTCTATTCCCCAAGAAGTGGTAGAAAAAACATTAAAAGCCGGACAACCTGTGACATTTGCTCTGCAGGCGCTGACCGGAAAAATGTGGATACAGCAGGCCGGGAAATTTTTTAGTCTTTTTGCTATCGTGACGTCCATGCTGGGAGTCTCTTTTTCCATCGTTGATTTTTTGGGAGATGGATTAAAGATGCAACGTCACGGATATCATAGGATTTCTTTATGTTTTCTCACCTTTGTCCCTCCATTTATTATAGCAACCCTCGATCCTTCTATTTTTGTACAAGCCCTTGGAATCGCCGGAGGATTTGGAGAAGCCTTCCTTAATGGCATTTTGCCTGCGTGGATTGTGTGGATAGGAAGATATCGAAAGAAACTTCTTTCTGAAAGACCTCTTGCAGGAGGAAAGCCTTCCCTAGTATTGATTTTACTGGTGGCTTGTTTTGTGATGATATTAGAGGCTATTGCATTGGTCTCTCATTAGAAATTGGCAGAAAGGATAAACATATTATTTAACTTTTAATAGGTAGTCTCGGTAAGAGATGTTAATACTTAAGGTCATAGCTATAAAATATGCTTTGTCATAAAATCTTGTTTTTCTCCTATAGGTGGGCATGCTGTTAAGCGAGGTTCAAAAAAATCAGACGGTTCAAATCATTGAGATCATGGGGGGACGGGAGTTACATACTAAATTGCATTCTATGGGAATTGTTGTAGGTGTGAAATGTGTTGTGGTACGCAATGATTGTCGATTTCCCTTAATTGTTAGGATACAAAATTGCCGTCTTGTTCTAGGCAGAGGTATTGCTGAAAAAATCGAAGTCCAGGTGGTATGAAACAAAAATTGACCATTGCACTTGCGGGTAATCCTAATTCTGGAAAAACAACTATTTTTAATTATTTGACAGGGGCTCAACAAAAAGTAGCCAATTATCCTGGAGTCACCGTAGAAAAGAAAGTGGGGTTTTGTTCTTGTCGAGAAACAGAGATAGAGATCATTGATCTTCCCGGAATTTATAGCCTTTCCGTACATTCTGAAGAAGAAGTTATTGCGAGGAACTATCTTTTAGAAGAATCTCCGGATGCTGTAGTGCAAATTATTGATGCCGCCAATATTCATAGAAGTCTTTTTTTAACACTGCAGCTTATGGAATTAGGACTGCCCTTGCTGCTAGTTTTTAATATGATGGACATGGTTCAAAAAGAACAAATGGTCATCGATGTACCGTATTTTAGTGCTGTTCTAGAACTTCCTATTGTCACCACTGTCGGCAGGTCTAAAAAGGGGCTTTCGAAAATTTTAGAAGAGGCCGTTAAAATTGCTAAAGAAAAAAGAGACCGTGCTGGGGTCAATATGAATTTTTCTTTATCGATAGAAGAAGCTATTCATGCCTTGACATCTATGATGCATGAACAAAGCACAGAAAGGTCTCAGCGATGGCATGCCATTAAACTCTTGGAAGCGGATGAAACCGATCATTTTATCTCCGATATCGAAAAAAAGGCTCAATCATTACGATTTCAGATTATAGAGAAGATGAATCTTACTCCTGAGGAGATCATTGCCCAGGAGCGATACGCTTTTATCGATTCTTTATGCGAAAAGGGACTTTCTTTTACAGAAAAAAGACAAAAAAGCTTTTCGGACCGTCTTGATGGGGTCTTGTTGCATAAACATTGGGGATTGCCTCTTTTTTTTATCGTATTATTTTTGCTTTTTCAATTCACCTTTCGTTTGGGCGAATATCCAACCAACGGGCTCAAAGATTTTTTGCATTGGACAGAAACAATCATTGTGAACCATTGGCCTGATGAACAGTATCCTTTTCTTCTATCTCTAATTATTAATGGCCTCTTGGAAGGAGTGGGATCGGTCCTGGTCTTCCTTCCGAATATCGTTTTGCTTTTTTTCTCTTTGGGGTTTTTAGAAAGCTCCGGTTACATGGCTCGAGCCGCATTTCTGATGGATCGCTTTATGCATAAGATCGGCCTTCATGGAAGAAGTTTTGTGCCTATGCTTCTGGGATTTGGATGTAGTGTACCGGCGATTATGGCCACTCGGACATTGGAGACCAAGCGCGATCGTATTGTGAGCATTATGGTAATCCCTTTATTTGCATGCAGCGCTAAGCTAGTGGTTTTTACCCTATTTATTCCCTCTTTTTTTTCCTCTTTTTGGAGTCCTATTATTCTGTTCCTTTTTTATTTTATAGGAGTGGTTCTGGCGACGACCTATGCATGGTTTTTAAGAAAAACCTTATTTAAAGGGGAAAATCTCGGCTTTGTAATGGAACTGCCTCCCTATCATCGTCCTTCCCTAAAGATCATGATCATTCATACCTGGTTCCAGGCTTATAGTTATTTAAAAAAGGCCGGAACATTAATTTTAGGATTTTCGTGCTTTCTTTGGGTTTTGAGCGTATTTCCTGTTAAAAGAGAATTATCAAGGGATTATTCTTTGACGTTTCGTTCTCTGACAAAAAAGTATGAAAATGTGCTGGCGCAGATCGATTCTTCAGATATACAAGAATATGCTGCCAAAGTAAAAAATGGAAGTTTGGAAAATCCGTTTCTCGAGAAGCCGACGAATATAACCTCCAAAAATTTTGTGATGCAATATAAGGAATATGCAAGGTCTGTTAGCCAATTACAATTAGAAAAGCAAAAAGAGATGCTTTCGTACACTCTTATTGGAAGAATAGGTCATTTTATAGAACCTTTTTTTCGTCCTCTGGGATTTGATTGGAGGATCGATACGGCTCTGATGGGAGCTTTTGCAGCAAAAGAAGTTTTTGTCGCCCAGATGGGAGTGGTGTATTCTGCCGGAGAAAAACATCCTCAGACATTGCAGAATAAGCTTCAGGAACATTATTCCCCTTTGCAAGGATTTTGTGTCCTCTTGTTTATTCTTATTAGTATTCCCTGTATGGGTACTTTTGTGGTGACCAGGAACGAAATGGGATCTTGGAAGTGGGCATGGATGCAATTTGCCGTATTGACAGGGGTTGCATACGTGATTACGTTAGTAGTATATCAAATAGGCTTGTTGTGGATTTAAGAGGAGTTCCTATCGAGGGTAAGTATAGGAAGGGGCTCCTAGGGTCATCAGGATTTTTTTTGCTCTATTATTGGAAAAAATTTTGGCGATATCCAGAGCGGAAGATCCTTTAGGAACAAAACGAGTAATACAGCAGGGACAGAGATCGAATTCCGGCAAATGCATATTTTTGAAGGTTTTTAGATGAGGGTTTGCTCCGTTTTGATGAAGCAATTGTATCATATTAACGTGGTTCTTTGAAGCTGCCCTCATAAGAGGAGTGAGGCCATCGTGATTTTGGGTATTGATATGAGCGCCTGCTAGAATAAGACTCTTGGCAATTTCATGATGATTATATTTAGCAGCTCTATCAAGAGGCGTGTTGCCCCGCATATCACGATCTTCCAGATATGCATGACGATCGATTAGGAGTTGGACCATTGCCGTTCTTCCAAGGCTTGAAGCCTTGAGCAGGGGTGTTTGCAGAAAATGGTTCTTAGCATGAATGTCCAAACCTAATTCCAGGAAAAGAGCGGCTAATTCTCTGTTGGAAGTAAGAAATAGAAGATTTTCAGAGTCCTTTGTTTTGGCGTAGATATCGGCTCCTTTAGCTATTAGAGAGTGAACAAGAGTTGTATTATCAAGGCTGGCAGCTAGCAAAAGGGGAGAGAATCCATTCGAATCCCGTGCTTCCATATCGGCTCCCGCTTCGATGAGGCGTAAGGCCATCGTTGTCTTTTTTTCTTTAATAGCATAATGAATAGGCATGAAGGAGTAGGAATCCCTATCATATTGTTTATCAATATTGGCCCCGTCTTTTATTAAAGACTGTATCTGTTGCAAAGAAAAATTATGGTCAATAGCTTTTATGAAAGGGCCAGAGTCGTTTTTTGTTGCAATGTCAGCAGCTTTAGTAGAAAAGGGGAATAAGGCCATAAAAAAACAAAAACAAGATAATAAAATATGCATATTTAGGATCCTTTATTAAGTATGTGTATTAGAAAACTAGGGGATAGGCTCTTCCTCAATTAGATGAATGGTCTCCTCTAATATATCTAATAGGTCTTGGTTGGAAATAAATTCTTTTGCTTCTAGAGAAAGAGAATATCGTTTGAATTCATTAAACAGTTTGTCGAAGGTTTTTTTGGGACCAGATTTTTTGTGGATAGCCCCATTTTTTTCTTTCCACGGGATATCCCTGGAGGCATTAATAATGGCTTCCATCTCTTGGTTAAGTTCTTCGGCATCAGAAGAACGGAGAATTTTTTTGTGAAATTGTTTGAGAAGGTTGAGCAAATATTTATGTGGAGATTGGCCAGGATTTTTGGCAAAGCTTATAGGCATGTCCATATAGGGTCTTCCTATTTTTAGGTTTTATGGGTCTATTGTGATTGATTGGATCAATGAAAGCAAGTAATCGTTAAGTTGCGTCAGGGTGTTCTCTGCATAAGAAATAGAAAATTTCTGTATATTCGCCTTGCGATCTGCAAGTCAAAAATAGTATCTCACCGCTAGATAATAACGATCGGAAAATCGATGAAACTCGCTATTAGGGGAACCGATATTGATCAAGGCATTGAAGTCGAGATAGGTGTTTTTGACAATATTATATTCCAATACGGTATTGAATGAAGCGGAAAGGTCGCATAGGTTCATAAAAAGAACGGCATTGAGATTCCAAAGAGGGGATATTTCATAATTTATCGAAGGGATTAGGTAGTGTTTGCCCATCAAATAGACATTTCCTTCAAAGTAGGCCACTTGAAAAAGATTGGATAGATAGTTGTGTTTATGGACTGTTCCAGCGCCATTATAGTGATATTCTAAATAGGCATAGATTGAATCGGTAAAGTTATAGTCCATTCCTGTCGATAAAGAAAAATAGTTGCGATTCTTAATGGAAGCTTTTTCTGTTCCTGCAAATACGTAAGCACTTTCCACCCAAAATCCCATATTCCAAATTGGGCGTTGAACATTGAGCCCAAGTAAGTAATTGTTCTTAAAATAGATGAAAATAGGGGCTATGTCATTTTTTGCGACATTAAAAGAAGGAGAAATAAACATCAGAGAATTTTTTACTTTGGCATCTTTGCCGGCGACCACACCCATATCTATTTGAGAAAGATCTGAAAAAGAACAAATAGCTCTTGAGGCATCGACGCCAATGCGATTTTCTGAATCGATCGTATAATAGGGATAGGGCGTAATAATATCGGTAGGACTTACAGCTCTGGCTACCCCGAAGGAGATCGGTTGTCTTCCGAGAGTGATGTCGCAGTTAGGCAGGTTCAAGCTTAGCATGACCCGGTCGAGATTTTGGAAAACTTTTATGTGGGAACCTCTATGAACGAGAGGATCTTTTAGATCGACAATACGATAACTATAGCCGTCGTAAGAAAAAGTCGTAAGAGGAAAAACGGTCTCAATAATGGGCTTACGTGAGATCATAGGAGTAAGCTCATAGGTTATTTCACCATATACGGCCTCTGATAGTTGTTTAGACATTTTCAGTCGAAAGATATCTAGAAAACGGATATCGTCCTTGGATGTTTTACAATGATAATAAATACCGTAATTTTTGCAATTTCCATTGATCTCTGCCTGTAACGAGAACACGTACAATAAAAAGAAAAAAATATAGGGAAAAAGCTTCATTGTTTTGAGGATTGTTTTTTTATTTCATATATTTTTCCATCCCGCAGATGAATAATACGATGTGCTTTGTTGATAATCATCTCATCGTGAGTGGAGAATAGAAAAGTCATTCCTTTTTCCGCATTGAGGCGCAGCATAAGATTGATAAGATCAAGACCTGTTTTGGAATCGACATTGGCGGTGGGTTCGTCTGCTAAAATGATTTTAGGATGAGCAACCATGGCTCTTGCTACGGCAACCCTTTGCTGTTGTCCTCCAGATAATTGACAAGGCTTTCTATTTTCCATTCCTTGTAGGCCTAATTCTTGCATGATCCATGTAACTCGCCGTTCTCTTTCTGGTTTGGATATTTTCTGTAAGGTCATCACATATTCGATATTTTCTTTTGCTGTAAGAACGGGAATGAGGTTATAGGCTTGAAAAACAAATCCAATATGGTCTCGACGAAAAGTGGCGAGTTTTGCTCCGCTCATTTTTTGAATAGGGATATTGTTTAATTGGACAATACCTTGTGTAGGATAATCCAGACCTCCGATTAAATTCAGCAAGGTCGTTTTTCCGGAACCGGAAGGGCCTGCTAGGACCGTGAATTCTCCTTGATTAATTGTGAGGTTAACATCGGAAAGAGCTTCTACCTTTATTTCTCCTTGTTGATAGATCTTGCTGACATGTTCCATGGATATAATAGGATAGTTCATGGGATTAACCTTCTTTTTGTAGGGCTTTTATAGGGACTATTTTGGCAGCATAAAAAGCCGGATAAATAGCCGAAATAAGGGTAAAGGCAAAAACGGAAAGAGGATAGAGGGTTATATGGGATAGGTTCCAAATGGGATAAATAGGTTCCCTTATCGTCACTCCTCCGACATCAATTCCCATAAAACTGAGACCATGGACGGATAAGATAGCAATGATGCAATAGGAGATCAGCAATCCAATGATGATACTGATCAGGGCTAAGGATGCTGCTTCAATCAAGATTAAGATAAAAAGCTGATGAGGTTTTGTTCCAATGGCCCGTAATACTCCAAATTCTTTCATCCTTTCGAACAGAGCCATAAAAAATGTATTGATGATAATAAAAATGACCAGGATAAAGACAAGGATCATCACTAAGAATGTTGCATAGGAAGTCATTTCTAATAGAGCTTCCATAGAAGGAATGAGTTGTTTCCAACTTAGTAGCTGATTTTGGGTTTTTTCTATTTCTTGTTTGAATTCCTGGGGGATAGAAAAGTTTAGACTTCCATGGGTGAATTGAAGGGCGATTTCATGAATGCCGTTTATGTTCCACAATTTCTGAGCCAAAGTGAGTGGGATAAAGGCTAAGGATCGATCAAAGATCGGCTCTCCCATCTCAAAGATCCCGTCTATACGTAATAGAGCTTGTTCTAAATCATCTGTTTTTGCCTGAGCTACCGTAAGCACAATATGGTCATGAAGCTGAATTTCTAAAAGATCCGCAAGCTTGGAGCCTATGAGAATGGAGTGGTCGTTTAGAGAAAAAGAGCCTTTTTGTATTGCCTTAGGGATACGGGATACGCGTTTCTCTTCAAGGGAATCTATTCCATACAGGGATATGGAAATGCTATTCTTAGGAGAGGAAAGTAATGCGGGCCCTACAGCTCTTCGGCTAAAGGTTATATTTTTCTGGGCGTTTAAAAAAGAAAGGAGATCTGCCTCGTTATGAATGGTTTTATGGATGTCTAACGTATCTAAAAAGTGTTTATTATGAATTTGTGCCTGCCCTAAAAAAGTGCGGGTCGCCTGATTAAAAATGTTTTCCATCATTCCTAGCATAATGCTATTTTGTAAAATCAAAGAAGCCAGTGTAATGCCAATCACCGTGCCTGTCAAAAGGCTTCGTCGCTTGTTACGAAAGATATTTCTCCAACCTAATTTTATAAAAGGGATCGTCATTTTTCTCTCATACGTATCGCAACGATTCTATAGGTTTTTTATACAATAATTTTGCAGCAGGGAAAAGAGATATGAGAAGAGCCGTAGAGAAGATTAATAACGAGGGAATGGTGAAGGTTTCCCAAGAAACCATGCTCTTATAAGAGGTAAATTCCATTCCTCCGTAGGTAATCGGTTTTGACAGAGGGATGCCGTAAGTTGCTAACAGGGCATTTCCCAAAAAGGCCAAAATACTTCCAATCAAAATGCTGATACAAGTTAAGATAAAGACTTCTGCAATAATTTGACCGACTAAAAATAAGGAAGAGGTCCCTAAAGCCTGCATAATTCCATATTCTCTGGTCCTTTCTAAAAGAGACATCAAAATAGTATTAAGAATTCCTATGGCAATGATCAGCATAATAATAGCTAATGATACCCACATTCCTTTTATATCGGTTTGCATGGCTTGATAAAATGATTTTTCTACAACCTGCCAAGGTTCTATGTCTAATTGTTTGTCTTGAAGAATTAATCGAATCTTATGAACATATTCCCATGATTTTTGATAATGGTCTGTTCGGATAACAATCTCATGAATTTTATCTCCCAGGACTAAAAAGTTCTGTGCTTGTTTCAGATCCAGGTAACATGAGGAATATTCCGAACGATCCTCCTGTGTTCCGAGGATGCCGCTGATTCTGAAAAGATCATTGCTAATAGATCCGTCAGCTCCTTGTGTAATCAAAGCGATTTCATCTCCAATATCTGCTCGAAGGAATTGTGCTAACCGATAGGGGATCACAATTCCTTCCTTAGAGAAAGTTCCTTTAGAGAGTTTTTTTTCTATATTGGTTGTGGCAAATTCTTTTTTTGGTTCTATTCCGATTACTTCTGTTCCAAAAGTCTTGTTATGGCAAAAAACAAGAGCCTGAAAAAAAACTCTAGGGGAAGACGCCTGAATAAAGGGAATATTTTGCATCTTGTCATCGATAGTCATAGGCATTGTCTTATAAAGAGAAGGTTTTTCTAAATAATCCTCCTCATGAATTTGAATATGTCCTGTTTTGGCAGCAGTGAACATTTCGATGATATGATGATAACTTCCTAAGCTGACTCCAATAGATAGGGAGAGGAGAATAAATCCGATGATAATCGTGAGGGAGGTTAAAATAGAACGACGTACTTGGCGAAAGAGGTTGCGAAAGGCGATAGCAATTAAAATTTTCATCGTATTATCGTTTTTTTTGTAAATTGCGAAGAGAAAAAATACCGGGGTCTAGGGATTTATTAAATGTCATTTCTCGGTATCGCACAATTGTTTTATGGTTTTTCTTGTGAAGGGGGATCATTTCCAATACTGTAGGGATCATTTTTCCTCCCAGTTCTTTGATCTCTCTTAAGAACAGAATACGGATCTTTTCTCCATGTTCATCGTAATAAATTTGCTGATGGGGAATGTGCGTTGCTTTATCGACTAAAAGGCGAATTTCTCTCCAGACAGTTACTGTCTGTTGCTTGGGTTTTAAGGAGATCCAGACAAATCCTTCCGAGACCGGTTCTTTATCGAGATACGAAGCTTTATAGTCCTGAAGTAAAGAGACTTCTCGAACAAGATCGTCATTAGTGAAGTCCGATCCCATCCATGCGCTCATCATCATAGAGGGGGGAACTTTGATTACTTTGTCGATTTTGGGGAAATAATTCCACATCTCATTTTTTTTGCGTAAGGTGGCTGTTCCCCGATCTTTTTTAGGCTCTTGTATTACAATGAAAGTTTCTTCCATTCCCTTGGTCCATACTTCCAGATCTAGAGTCCTCTCCCAATTGGGGGTATGGATAGACATCGAAATGTTTCCATGACTAAAATCGCTACGAAAAAGCTTGTCGATTTTATCGATTATTGTCTCAATATCTTGAGCTATAAGTATCCAAGGCAAGAAAAGTAAGAAAAATTTCTTTGAAATCCGCATAACATCCTCATTGGGGATTGTAAGAAAAAAATATAAAAATAAGTATCAATTTTTTTAATAAATCGTTCTACAGTGAAGCAAAAAGCTTTTTTTGGTATACTTTTCTCAAAGAGTTTTTCACGACAATAGTGTGTATGAATAAAAATATCCCTTTAACAGGACTTTCCTTAGAAGAACTGGAAAAATTTTTTAGGGAATTGCAACTTCCGAAATTTCGAGCCGTACAAGTCTATCAATGGTTGTACAAACATTTTGTTACCGATTTTTCTTCCATGAAGAATCTAGGAAAAGATATTCTGTATGTCCTTCACAACCATTTTATTTTTCCAGTTTTGCAGGAAAGGAACAAAGAGGTCTCTTCTACTCAAGAAACGGAAAAATTCTTATTTCAGCTATCAGATGGCCATTATATTGAGTCTGTTCTTATTTATGCTCCTCATAGAACGACCATTTGCCTGTCGACACAGGTTGGATGCAAGGGAAGATGTGTCATGTGTGCTTCGGGAAAAAGAGGGTTAATACGCCATTTGACCCTTGCAGAAATCATAGAACAGTTCCTCTTTGTTCATAAAAATGCACGTTCTCCAATTACTCATATTGTATTTATGGGTATGGGAGAGCCTTTGGATAATTTCGAGCCGGTCTGTCAGGCCATCTTGTTTTTTCAAAAAGAGTTGCACATATCGCAAAGACGTATCACAATTTCTACGGTGGGCCTTATAGAAGGAATTATGCTCTTGCAAAAGAAACAGTTGAAAGTCAATTTGGCCATATCGTTACATGCGCCGTCACAAAAGCTTCGTCAGATGATTATTCCCTTGGCAAAGAAAAACCCCCTTCCTCAGTTGTTAAAGGCTGTTGATGCCTATTTTGCAGCGACTAGAAGGAATATCACGTTCGAATATACCTTGATTCAACACATCAATGATCAGCCGATACATGCCAAAGAACTCATTGCCTTAATAGGCAAAAGACCGATTAGTGTGAACCTCATTCCCTACAATCCTGTCGATGGAGTCCTTTGGAAAAGGCCTTTAAAGGAAAATATCATTGCTTTTAAGTCTTTATTGGAAAAAGCTTTTATTCCCACGACGTGGAGATATGCGAAAGGAAGGGATATACAAGCGGCCTGTGGTCAGCTTGCCGGAGTTTTTCCAGAGCGATTATCGTTATGATGATTATTGTCTGAGGCTACAATAAAAGTTATAGAGGCTATTTAGGGTTGCTATGGAACGATTCTTTAATGCGTTTTAGAAATTTCTGGTGTTCTTTGCTTTCAAAATTGAAGCTTTTGTAAATGAGAATTTTGATTCTGTCTAAGATCAGCATCCACAAAAGGGTATATCCCCAAATAAGAAATATGTACGACCACGGAATCGCCGTCATCAATATTCCAAAGCCCACGAAAAGCGCTGCTAAAACTTGCGTAGATAATATGGCCGTGAGAAGGATCTTGGAAGGGTAAGGCTTTGTATAAAAGGCTTGTTTGGTGCGGGCAATAAAAAGAGTCTGATGACCCGCGACGCATAACTTGAGAAAAATAAAGGATTGAATATGCGCAATATCTAGATGTAATAGATCCTTGGCGATGAATAATAGCAAAAAAGTGGAAATGATCCCGAAAAAACCTAAAATGGAAGCGATGGTTAGGACGCGTTTCATCTGCCATTTTACCGGTTTTATATCTAATAATGTATGATCATAAGCGATGGTCATAATAGGAATGTCATTGAGGAGCGCTAACAAAATGATCATCACAGCCGTTATCGGATAGAACTGGAAGACGAGGATAGACGTTACGATAAAGAGCATAATGCGAATTGTTTCTGTGATCCGGAAAATAGAATAACTGTTCATTCGTTCGAAAATGCGGCGAGATTCTTCGATGGCTTTGATAATGAGGGAAAGTCCTGGAGCTAATAGCACTAGTGAGGCCGAAGAACGGGCTGCATCGGTCGCTCCGCTAACGGCAATACCCACATCTGCCTGTTTCAATGCAGGCGCATCATTGACACCATCTCCAGTCATCCCTACAATATGCTTGCGATGCTGCAAGGCTTGAACAATTTCATATTTATGTTCCGGAAAAATTTCTGCAAAGCCGTCGGTTGCTTCGATTGTATCGATCACGGAAGATTTTTGTAGATCTTCCGGTTTGTCTAAAAGATCTTTTGCGGTGCTAATAGTATCCCCTATATTTAGCTGGTGGGCAATTTCTTTTGCAATCGCTTTATTGTCGCCTGTGAGCATTTTAATCATGATTCCATGTTCTTTTGCATGTTGGATGGTTTCTAAAGAGTCTTCTCGAAGGGGATCGTAGAGGGGGAGAAGTCCTAAAAATTCCCATGTTTTTCCATCCGTTGAGCGGGCGACGCCAAGAGTGCGATGGCCTTTTTGGGCAAAAGTGTCGATGGCATTATTCATTTTCTTAGCGAGATCAGATTCTATCTTGCATAGATTTAGAATGATTTGAGGAGCTCCTTTTGTGACGTAAAATATCTTTCCTTGAGCATCGCGAATAGTGGCATCAGCTCTTTTTCGAATAGGGTCAAACGGGATAAATTTCTCTTGAACGTATGTATTGAGGATAGCGGGATTTTTCAGCCCTTTGAGAATGGCTTGATCGATTGGATCTTTCACCTCTTTTTGAGAAGCAAGAGAGGCGAAGAGGATCGGAAGTTGTTTGTCATTATTGTTGATAGCGACAGGTTCTCCTAAGGACAATTGGTTTTGGGTGAGGGTGCCTGTTTTATCACAGCACAGAACGTCCACGCCGGCAATTTCCTCAATAGATTCTAATTTTGTTACGATTGCTTTCATTTTGGAGAGTTTTAGGGCTCCTAGTGCCATCGTGACAGAGAGGACAGCTGGCAGAGCGACAGGGATCGATGCAATTATTAAAATTAACACGAATTGGACTAGTTCCAGCAAAGGCGTTTCACGGGATAATTGTACCATGATCAGAATGGCAGCCAGTCCCAAGCTTAGATAGATAAGAAAGTCTCCGATTTTCAAAACAGCCTTTTGAAAATGCGAGACAGGTTTTGCCTTTTCAACGAGTTGTGTTGTTTGTCCTAAAAAAGTATTTTGTCCGGTCGCTGTGACAATGGCGTTCATTTCTCCTTGTTTGACCACGGATCCGGAAAAAACGATATCTCCGGATTTTTTGGTGGTCGGGAGGGATTCTCCGGTGAGCATGGATTGGTCTACGGTAAGGTAGTCTCCTTCAAGAAGCTTTGCATCGGCAGGAATAATATTGCCGAGCCTTAACCGGATGATATCTCCTAGGACCAGCTGGGAGGCGTCCAGTTCTATCCATTTATTATCTCGTTTTACGAGACATTTTAATGCGAGCCTCTTTTTCAGAGCCGCAATAGCATTCCCTGCTTGAAATTCCTCCAGAAAATCGACAAAGCCGTTGATAAATAGAAGAGAACAAATAATATAAAAATCGGTAAAATGTTGAACGATGAGAGACAATATAGCGGCCGCTTCGATCATCCATGGAATCGGTCCCCAAAAATAATGTAAGATTTTAAGCCATAAGGAAGATTTTTTTTCCCGGATGATGTTCAAACCGCATTTTTTTTGTCTTTCTTGAACCGTGGAAGTGCTTAAGCCGTCTAAAGAGCTCTGAAGCTTTTGCATGATCTTTTCACGGTTCTCTGTTTGAGCTTCTTGTGCAGGAATAAAACATATGTCCATAGGGCCTTCCTTGGGTTGCTTTTACAGAGAATATAAAAAGAGCCTAAAAGCTTTTTATAAGGGTAAATATGGTAAATTTCTTTTATCTTTTTAATCTTTGTATCTAAAATGTGAAAAAAAAGATCAATAAAAAAATAAAAATCATCTCTGGGGGTTTTAGCCTGAACTTGGACAATTTCGATAAAAAAAATTGTCAATTTTTTGTCAGGAAACAGTTAGAGGGACTCTTTTTCTCGTACGAAAAATAGGAGAAAGAACGCAAGCAAAAGTCCAATCGGCAGGCATGCAAGGGCTATTTGGTAATCGTGAGCTGTATACATCCTGATTCCTTCTACAATCTTTCCAGTCCAATTCATATCCAAGAAAAATCCGATTAAAGGTTGTACGATCGCATCGCCACAGGAGATGATGAAATTGGTAAAAGCGGCAGCAGTAGCTCGTGAGACCAAACTATTTAATTCTACCGCCACACTAAAATTTAAAAGTTCCGCTGCAGAAAACAATCCTACAAGAAATAATAGGACATAGACGAGATAAATATGAATGAAGGGACAATAGATGACCGTTACCAGACAGATAAAAGTACCGAATATTCCCGTTCGTATGGCAAAGATTCTTTTAGCGATATAATCCGACCAGAGTCCAATAAGAGGACCTCCGACAAGCCATCCCATAAAAATCATGGAAATGGCATAACCGGCGGTTTCTTTGCGGATCCCGTAGGCAGTCTGTAAAAAAGAAATCCCCCAAAGTCCTCCGAAAGCAGTGGTCGTTATATAAAAGAATAGAGCCGTTAACGAATTGGTCCAGTTATTTTTTTTGGTGATCACCGTTTTGAGATTATGAAGTAGATGTCCTTTAATTTTTTCTGTGGACTGTTCTATCTTTTTATCTTTTTTGTCGGCTTGAAAAATAAAATAGACGGCAATTCCTAGAAAAATCCCGACAGTACCAAATAAAATAATTGTAGTCCGCCATCCAAGGGCTCGCATGGTCATCGATAAAGGACCGGTACCAGCAGAAGCTCCTAACATGGCTAAGGAATTGGCAATTCCAATTAAAAAAGCTCTTTTCTTGGCATCGAACCAATAAGAAGTCACATATACCATTGCTATGAAGGCAAAAGAGGACCCCGCCCCAATCATTAAACGACCTATGCTTGCGAGAGGCAGTGTTTGAGCGATCCCAAAGAAAATAGCTCCAAAGCCGCAGATAAGGGAAGCGACGCTTAAGACTTTTTTAATTCCATAGCGGTCCATGATCAGGCCGACAGGGAGCTGCATGGGAGCATAGGCGTATAAATAAAATGCACTTAATACCCCAACTGCAGAGGCCGTAATTCCAAAACTTTTCATTAACTCAGGAATCATCACGCTGGGAGACACTCGTAGAATAAATTCATAAAAATAAAATATTGCCGCAAGGGACCATATAGACCATTTTAGGAACGAGGAAGTGTTTTTCATGAGTTCTTTTACCTAATTTTTTGTGGGATCATTTTTTCACAGGACATAATTTTTATAAAGTTATTTTTTCGTTTTGAAGTAACTAATAAAATTATTTTAGTTTATGAATTGTTATGTTGTTCAAAAAAATAAAACTATGAGGATATCTATTACGGAATAAAAATTGTTACTGTTTTGTCTGATTTGGTTGTTTTCCAAGATCGAGTTCAAGAGGGGTTTTCGGGTATTTCTCATTTAAGATGTCAGGCAAATAGTCTTTTAGTACAACAGGATAGATGATTTCTTGGGTAGTACAAAGATCTTCATAAGAAAACCAGGAAATGGTTTTGACACTTTTTTGTTCCCATTCGTCTAGTTTGCGCATCATTACATTGCGGATTTTGGTATGGACTACGATGAATGTCTGTTCCAGATGTGTGAGCGTCTCTTGGATGATGAGATCGAAGGTGCCATGCCAAACAATAGGGCCGATGTCGAACTGATCTGGTGTTAGACTTGTTTCCTCAAAAATTTCTCGAATGGCCGTGTCTTGAATGGTTTCCCCTTGTTCTATGCCTCCTCCAATAGGAAACCAAAAACGTCCATGATAGATGCCGTCCTTTGATGTGACTTTAGGATCATGAGCGCACATGAGTAAAATCTCTTTCTGCTCATTGATGAGCAATACCTTAACGCTTTTTCTGGCGGGGGAGGGCATCTTCTGTCCTGGGGTTAGAACTGTATGAAAAACATAAATATAATATAAAAACTTAGGGAATAATAGCAATTAATCAATATTAAAACTTTTTATAGTAATCTTTTTTTAAAGATCTGGAATTTTTTATTGTTAGTCCTCAGTAGAGATGAAATGTTTTCTAGAAAGGGGAACCTCTAATAAGAAATAATGGAAATAAAAATTGTAACAGGGTAATATGAATACATATTCATAACTAATAGCTGGTCAGCGTAAAAATCTATATGCCGAACAGAGGAGAACATGCCGCGTCTTCCCAGAAAAAAAAGTGTTTTTTTAGAACCTAAAATCCGTTGTTTTAAGCCTGCAGGGGTCCGACAGAGAGAGGTATCGTCTGTTTGTCTCTTGTATGAAGAATTGGAAGCGTTGCGTTTGAAAGATTGGGATGGTAAAGATCAAAAAGACATCGCTATGCAAATGGGAGTATCGCAGCCGACCGTTCATCGCTTAATTCAGGGAGGACGAAAAAAAATAATCGAGGCTTTAGTTTTTGGCAAAGCGATCAATATTGAAGGAGGTCATTATATTATGAAAAAACAAACATTCGATCTTGCTCGGATGACTATAGCGGTCAGCGCTTTTTCTCAGGATTTGGAAGGCGATATGGATAGCCGGTTCGGTAGATGTTCCTATTTTTTATTGATATCGATAGAAAATGGGGCTATCGCTTCTTTTAAAGCCATAAAAAATGAGCAGGCGGATATGAGAGGAGGAGCCGGTATTATGGCAGCGCAGACGCTAGCAGATCATCATGTCGATGTTGTTTTATCCGATCATATCGGCCCTAGGGCAGAAGAGGTATTACATCAGTTTCAGATTCCCGTTTACCGAAGCAGTGGCAATATCCGTCAATCTGTCCAGCACTTTATAGAAGGTAAACTTAATCCAATCAAGGAGGCATTATGAAAATAGCTGTCCCTACTATGGGAAAAAATGGTCTTGAAGAACTTGTAGCCGAACATTTCGGGCAGGCTCTCTTTTATATAGTGGTCGATGAAAAGGGAAATGTACTAGAAGCCCTAGAAAATACCAGTGCCCACAGAGGAGGAACCGGGTTGCCTCCGGAACTCTTACATCAAAAAGGGATTAATGTATTACTTTGTCACGGTATCGGTCCCAAGGCCTTGCAACTTTGTAAGAACCTGGAGATCCAGGTCTATGTGGGAGAAAGTTCTTCAGTTAAAGAACTTTTTGCTCATTGGAAAAATCAAGAATTACAGCAGGCAGGCATGCAAGATGCTTGTAAAGAGCATAGATAATGATTATTACTGTTGCTGGAGGTAAGGGGGGAACGGGAAAGTCCATGGTAGCGACTTCCCTCGCTTTGGAATATGCCAAACAAAGAAAAATTTTTTTGGCCGATGCCGATGTGGAATGTCCTAACGATCATCTATTGCTGGGGATCAAGACTAAAAGAATTCAGACCATCTTTCAGCCTATCCCTAAATGGAATGTTGCTAGTTGTACCCGGTGCGGTAAATGTGCCAGTGTTTGTAAACAAAATGCCATTGCTTTTACTTCCGGAAAAAGTCCCGTTTTTCTTGCAGACCTTTGTATCGGCTGCAAGGCCTGTTTGGTAGCATGCCCGTTAGGGGCTATTTCCGAAGGGAAAAAAGCCATAGGTACGATTTCTCGAGGAGAGAATCATAAAGTGCATTTAATCTCCGGAGAACTTAAGCTAGGGCAACCGGCTTCCGGAGAGATCGTTACCGCTTTAAGAAAATATGCCGAGACAGTATGTCAACAAGAGAGGGCAGAAGGACTCATTATTGATGCTGCTGCAGGTGTGGGCTGCCCCGTTATCGCTTCCTTGACGGGAAGCGACTACGTCCTGGCTGTTACGGAACCCACTCCCTCTGCATTACATGATTTAAAGAGAGTTCTATATCTGGCAGAAAAATTTCGTATTCCAACCGGAATTGTTATTAATAAATATGATCTGGATACCGCTTTTTGCAACCGTATCATGCGATTCGCCCAAAGAAAAAAACTAAAGGTCTTGCAAAAGATTCCTTATAGTAAAAATTTTGTCGAAGCGGCCTTAAAAATGAAGCCCGTCGTACAATTGTTCCCGGAATATACGGTTCTTTTTACACATATCCTACAAACCATACAACCCTATTGGAAATGATAGGTCTATCGCCTTGTGTTAAATTCTACACCATAGTACTCTTTTCGCATTGTCCTAGGAATGTATAGCGTGGGTATCCAATCCCTGGAAGCTTTCGCTTTTAGGTGAGGGAGTATTCCCCTTCAATATCTTCTGAAATTGTTTTGGGTATAAAAAATTTTACATGTTTATTAGTATAAGTTCATGAATATTCCCTGTAAAAGTTCTTCTAGCTTTATATCAAAACAACAAGAGTTGGAACAACTCTCTCAGGAAATCGTTCTCTGTCGAAAATGTTCTTTGGCAATAAGCCGGAATCGTCCTCTAGTGGGCGACGGCAATATCGGGGCAAACATTGTCATGATTGGAGAAGCTCCAGGATATTACGAGGACCTCAAAGGAAAGGCTTTTATTGGGAATGCAGGAAAAGTGTTAGACGGGTTATTGCAGGTTGCCGGGATCTCAAGACAAGACCTGTACATTACGAATGTGTTAAAATGTCATCCCCCTCATAATCGGGCGCCTTCTTTGCAGGAAATTCAGTCATGTTCTTGCTATCTATATCGACAATTGAAAATTCTTCAACCGAAAGTGATTATCACTTTGGGGAAACATGCTTCCAAGGAATTGTTTTCCCGCATTTTTTTGCCTTTTTCTTCCATTACAGAAATGCATGGTAAGGTTTTTGAAATAAAGGCTTCTTATGGACCTGTAAAGGTTATTCCCCTATACCATCCTTCTGCAGCTTGCCACAACCCCTCCTTACTGGAGGTCCTAACAAAAGATTTTGAAACAATAGCAGGTTATTTGAAAAAATAGATCATTGTATTATTTCTTGAAGCTTTTCTTAAGCTTTTGAAAACCCCCATTCAGAATAAAACCGTTTTTCTTCCACGGCTTTTAAAACAAATATAGTATAATCAACTACTGGGGAAGGTAAGGAAATAGGAGAGAAAAATTCTAGCCCTCCGCATTTTTCAGGTTCTCGATTTTCAATATCTCCTTGATCACTAATGCACTCGAAGAAAATATCGATATTTAATCTGTTTGTTTTGCGGTGCATGATATGAACTACTTTCAAATCTTCAATGGACAATGTGATTCCCAGTTCTTCTTTAGCCTCTCTGATCATTCCGTCTGTAGCGGATTCTCCTAATTCAACATGTCCAGCAGGGAAACTCCAATGTTCGTCTAAATAGCCGGTATTTCTTCGCAAAAGTAAGAGAATCTTATCATGCTTCTTAAGAATTAAATAGGCATTCACGCTTGTAGAAAGATTTTTTGGGGCAGGGGAAGATCGATAGGGATCAGGAGCTTCCTTAGATCCTTTCATTAGTGGAAGGTTTTTTAAATCTTGTGTTGAAGTTCCTATTTTCATTAAAAAAGCTCCGAAAATTGATGTCGATCATAGGAATCGAAGCGTGCTTTAGAAGAAGTTTGATTATAGATGTTTAATGCTTGTTGAGCAGAGCCTATTCCATAGGCTAAATCATAGTGATAAGTATGTAATATTGGAAATTCTTGAAAATATACTTTTATTCGATGTCCTCCTTCGAAATTTATAAATAACCGAGTAATTTCTCTCGCATGTTTTTTAAAAAGCGTAACAACATTTTCAACGATTGAAATCTTTTCTTCTTCTATGTGTAATAAATCTATATTCATCGAAAAAAATATCGAGGGAAGTGAATTTGTATAGAGAGCGAAAAAAGCATTCACGTAAGACATCCCATCCGGGACTGTGGCAATGTCTAATTCTGGTAAAGATAATAATTGTTCGACCCTTGATTTTGGCGGAGAAGCTGCATTATATGCTTTTTCTATTAGATCAAAATTAGTCGACATAAAAACTCCAAGTTAGAAAATCATGGCTTTCTATTATATTGGTAATGAATGGAAAAATTCCACGGATAATTCTTGTCCTCGAAGAAAATATCGATATTTAATCTGTTTGTTTTTGCAGTGCATGTGACCTGTATCTCATAATGGATCCATTTAGAAGGCATCAGTTTTCGAAAAGCAGGTCATAGACTAAGAGAAAAAGAGAAAATTTAAAGAGTAAACTTTGCAGAGAATAAAGAAATTTATTTTCACAACGACTCCAGATAACGTTAGCTAAATCGGATCGTTTTCTGAGTACTATCAATAGAGACTAAACCGCCACTTGGGATGATAATCTGGGGATCAGTATGCCCGAAATTTAGGTTAAAGATGACAGGAATATCAGCCATGTAATCTCTTAAAGCGCTTTTAATCGCCTCTTGCTGTTGTGCAATGAAAAATTCTCGTCCACTTGGAGGTAGCTTATTACAAAATTGCGCCTTTGGATAAGCAACTAAAATGGCTTTAAATTTTTTGAGTAGACTTAACTCTGCTAAAGCAGCAATAAAGCGGTAAACAAAACCATCTGTTGGCATTTCTTCTGAGGTCTCGATAAATAAAATAGTATCGTTCAAGCGTTCAAAGTTGGGTAAATAGCGTTTTACTGACAAGTGAAAATCCAAAACCTCAAGACATCCGCCCCATAATCTTCCTTGGATGGATTCGTTGTTCCAATTGTGCCAAAGCCATCCATTGCTTGGATACATTGGTCGCTTTTTGTTTAAATTCTCCTTATTACCCCAATCTAAATCTGCATCACTATATTCCATGGCAGTTTGAATCTCACCAATAGATGATTCAAAAAGGGCTTTCTTGATTGAATGAACGGTGTACTCTTGCATTCCTCCTCCCATAGCAAATTGAGTCATAATTGCTCCTCCATAGTAAGAGATAATCCCCAGATTCCATAAAAAGAGATGTATATTGGCGCAGTCGCTGTAGCCCATAAAAATTTTGGGATTGACTGAGAGTACTTTCTTATCAAGATAAGGAAGGATTCTAATTTGGTCGTTGCCACCTATCGTTGCTATGATTGCTTTGATAGAGGGATCAGCAAAAGCTGTATTGATATCTTCCGCACGGGCTTGTGGATTACGAGATAGATACTCAGGGCTTTGAAGGGCGGTAGGAAATTCGACAGGTTCAAGCTGAAACACGCTTTTTAGACGCTCTATACCTTGTTTATATACCCATGGAAAAAGGAAAGGCATTCCAGAAGAAGGGGAAACAATGCCAACTTTATCGCCCGGTTTTAGTGAAAGCGGTTGCCGGAATTTCATTGTTTTTCTATTCCTTTTCTAGTTATTGACCTTAACTTGATTTAATGATTGATCAATCAATCGTTCATTAAGTTTCTGATATATAATTTTAGACTCAACAATCGAATGGAAAGGGATGAACCCATCGTAAAGGTGGTAATATTTAGTAGTTCCTCCTGGATTTGTTTCAAACACTAATCTACCTTCTAACTTGTTGCTATCAATTTTTAAGACGACAAGTTGAGCTGCATCAGCCCAATATTTTTCGATAATTCTCTCTAACTGATCTTGTGCGGAACAATGAATGAAAGAATCATCTTTAGCTGATAGCTGAATGTTCTTTCTACTTTGAGTTGCTTGCCAATTCCTAAGAGAAAGAATTTTATAAAGATATTGAGGGGATTGATTTGTTTCTTCCAGTATGATCTCCTTGGTGCTTGCAGGTTTTTCATTTCCAGCCAATGAAAATGAAACAATGCATAAAAAAGCTATAGTCAACCAATTCTTCATGTAGCCTTTCTTGGTTTAACTTGAATTTAGCTATGATAGCATATAACTCTAATATTTTTTAAAGAGGGGATTTTCTAAAAATTATTCAATAAATTTTTGTTGTGTCAGAGGAGCCTATCTCAATAAATTTTCTGTCCACATAAATATAAGTCTGAGAACAGTAAAGGCTTGCCAATTTTGAACCTTCCTCTCCCATCGCATAAGCAGTCTTCTGCATTTTCTCTTTAGCCAAGAAAATGTTCTTTCTACGCTAAAAATTCTTTAAGGAGCTAGTTTAACCTGGGCCCATTTCCAGAAAGGAATACATTGGATGGCAATGCCTTCTTGGTTAATTGCTTCTTCATGATCTTCCGTAATAATAGTGCCTTGGTTTAAACCAAATTCGCGGCAAGCGTCTATAAGAGCTGATAATTCACGCTCTCGTGTTTCTAGATCATCCATTTTTACACAGGCCTGAATTAGAATAAGCTCTCCATTTAACCTGGTGATAACAAAATCAACCTCCTTTTTTTGGTGTTTAGTTTTGTAATAGCAAATATTGTTAAATGTTCTTCTCAGGTGTATAAAAACAGCATTTTCTAAACGAGCTGATTTTTCAAAATCATTTTTTATAGAATATGCGGTAATAATACCAGGATCCACGGCGTATACTTTTTTAGGGTTTACTTGCCGGACTTTTTCTGAAAGGCTGAAAAAGGGAGCGGAAAGTATAGCATAGGCGTCTTCAAAATATTGAAAATATTCAAATAGGCTATTTTTTCCCACAGCCAGTCCAATTGATTTTAAAGTATTATAGACTTTTGTAATACTTAAAGGAGTTGCTAGTTGTCTTAAGATTCGGACAATAAATTTTTGAATAATGTCTGCATTTCTGATAGCGTATCTTTTAACAATATCTCGTAAGATCACTGCATCTATGTACCCCTGTATAAGAGTATTATGAAGTTCTTTTGGGCCTAAGATCACTTCAGGAAAACCTCCATAAAGTAAATATTCGGTTGCTAGGTGTCTTATTTGAGCTTGAGTTTTGGAATTCATGATTGTATTGGGTTCAATGGCATGAAATTGGAGGAATTCAGAGAAACTAAAAGGAAAAACTTCTTGTGGCCAAGCACGTCCTCCTAGCGTTGTTCCAAGCTCCTTACTGAGCATTTCAGCGGATGACCCGGTGACACAGATTTGCATTTTTTCTGTATCAATTAGCCGACGAATGAATTTTTCCCACCCCGGAACAATGTGAATTTCGTCAAAACAGAAAAATAAATCTTGGCGGTTGATATTTTGTGGATAAAGTTCAAAATAAGTGTCTAAAATAATCTGAAAATGGCTAATTTCAAAACCAGCCAGGCGATCATCTTCAAAATTAACGTAAAGATTGGTATTTTTGGGCAACCCTTGATTCTGTCGAAGTTGAATATGTTGATAAGCAGACCAGGTTTTTCCTGAACGCCGCATGCCCATAAGTACCCAGGCTTTGTTGATTTTTTGGAAGGGCGGAGGAGAAATTTCACGGGGCACCGGCTTAGGTAAATCTCTTTGCTCAAATTCATTCAAAATAGAACGTATAGCTTGTTTTATATTGTCTTTCATATAAGTCTAAATATACAACAAACCGTCTTTACAATAAAGATGATTCGCGATTCTTTAACGTAAAGAGCTAAAAATTAATTATTTACTTTAAAAAAGTTTGTAGTAAAAAAGATAAAAAGATACCAGTTAAAACTGGTTGATTACGAAGTTCATTGCACTGTTTTTGCACCGCAAAATCTGGTTTTATAGATAGGTTCTTCGGAAGATTCATAACAAATCCTCATTGAATGTAGTATCCTATCTAGATATTTGGGAAATAATAGGTCAAAAATGTTTGAAAAATTACAAAAATTAATCAAAGGCCTCGGCCATTTAAATATTATTCTACAGATTGGCTTTGGAACGATTCTTATATATCTAAAAAAATGTTAGAAGCACATCTCGATCAGAATTGATCTGCTCCCCATAAATTGATCCATCTATAATTAGAGGTTCGTATAAACTCGTAACTTGTGTAGTGCTCCCCATTTAGACCGGTCTAGGTAATTCGCTCCTAAGCAATAGGAGTACGACTAGTTTTATGACTATAAATAATAGAAGAACCGAGGTGATCACCTCGGTCGAGCGTCGCCGACGTT
>JAFGFA010000008.1 GCA_016931275.1 Parachlamydiales bacterium | reverse complement strand
CGGGCTGGCGGGGTTAGCCTTTGGAGAGAGCGGAAGACTCGGCAACAATAATTTGTTGCAAAGCTGTTCTCTGTGAATTAGGAATCCACTGGCTTTAGCCATGGGGAGTATGTCAAGAAAGATATCCTTCTAAAGCTTTGCTATCAATAGCAAGTCCCATGGTATGAAGGCCGTTATCAACATACAGGACTTCTCCTGTGATTGCAGAAGAAAGAGAAGAAAGTAAAAAAAGTGCTGTTTGAGCAATTTCTTCGGCTAGAAGTTCTTTTTGTAGCGGAGCATTTGCTTTAGAATATTCAATCATGTAATCGATCATTCCGATGGCTTTTGCTGCGCGGGATCTTAACGGGCCTGCCGAAATACAGTTAATACGCAGATTCCATTTTTTTCCGAGTTCATAGGCTAAAGTTCGGATATCGCTTTCTAAAGCAGCTTTAGCAGTGCTCATTCCTCCTCCATAACCTGGAATGGTGCGCTGGGAAGCGATGTAGGAAAGAGCTAGAGCGCTTCCTTGCGAAGACATAATAGGGGCGAAATGTTTCATCAGGGTAATCAAAGAGTAACTCGAAGAGCTCAGAGCGGCCAAATAGCCTTGACGTGAAGTTTCTAATAAAGGATTTTTTATTTCAGGAGCATTCGCCAAAGAGTGAACTAAAAAATCAATGCTTCCAAAATCTTTTTCGATTGCTTGGGCCACTTCAGAAACGGTAAAATAGGAGATGTCACTATATCGTTTATTCTCTAAGATTTCTGTCGGGATATCTTGAGGAGTATCATAGAGGGCATCTATAGGGTAGATTTTTGCAAATTCCATCATAGATCCGTTAGAAAGTTTTCTGGAAGCATCAAACTTGTTTTTTTCTAATGCTGAGATAAATATTTTATAGAGTGGAACCCAGGTGCCGATGATCAATGTTGCGCCGGCTTCTGCTAACATTTTTGCAATGGACCATCCGAACCCCTGATCATCGCTGACTCCAACAATAAACACTTTTTTCCCTCGAAGATCTAATTGAAACATGAGAACAATCCTTTTGTTTTAAAAATCGCATGATAACATAGGAAAAGGAAAAATCTCAAATAGTGTTTCTAAATGGTTTGAATCCTGTTTTAAAGAAGAAAACATCTATTTATGTCCATGAATTGTGGAATATTTATGATATTCGATACATTAAAAAATCAAAAAACAATCCTAATACTGAGTTATTACAAGATTTTTTTTAAGACTTTTGATTATTTTTTTTTAGACGAATCTTCCCTTTTTTTTCGACCTTTTGCGGTCAAAATTTTAGGCTTTTGTCTATCTTTTGTTTTGATCTTTTTGAAGAGCATACTTTTTCCTCTCTATGGCGGAATGTTAGTCGGTCTTTTTTTGTTTGTCAATGGAGAAATTGCTTGCTTTTTGGTCTATTATTTTCGTACTGTAAAAATGCTATGCGTTACATGGATGTGATACCCTTTCGAAAGCATTTAGAGGATTCTTTCCCCAATAATCTAAGTTTTAGTTATTTGGTAGTAAATCCTCATGCTTATGAACGAAGAAAGATTGTTGAAGAAATAGTCTGTTATTTACCTCATAAAAGTACTTATGGGATCTCTTATTTTTATGCTGGAAAAGATAGTATTGGTGCCGTCAAAGAAGAGCTTTGTTCTCCCTCTCTTCTAGGAGGAGATCCTTTAGTCGTTGTCGATGATATTGATGTATTGAATTTTCAAGAAATGCGGCAATTAGCGGAGATTATATCAACTCTTCATGCTTTTTTAATCATGGGAGCCTCCAGCAGTAAACCGATTCGTGATATTTATAATGCGGTGGAAAAGAGGGGTTTGGTCCTAGATCTTATGTATGAAAAACCTTGGGATAGAGAAAAACGGTTTTTGGATTTTATGACGTCAATATCGGTACGTTATAAAAAGACTATTTCACAGGATGTGCAAAAGATTTTTTTGGAAAAGGTGGGAATGAATTTATCTTCAGTAGAGAAAGAGCTCGAAAAGTTATTGACCTTTGCGGGAGGGCGCGATGAGGTGACTATCGATGATGTGATGAAGGTGGCTATTTCTTGTGAAGAACATACTTTTTGGCAGATAGCAGACTCGATATTGTGGCAAGAGGATCCTTGGATTAACTATTCCATTCCTTCCAATGATCTCACATTTTTCCATAATCTTGTTCCGGCGCTTCGCTATCAGCTTGAATTTGGCTATAAAATAGCCTCATTGTACGAAAGAGGCTATAAAATAGCTGATTTCCAAAATGAATTTCCCCGTATGTCGCCTAAAATTTTTTCTTACAAGCAAATGATTGCTCAAAAAAGGGGAACGTTGTTTTATAAAAAGATACTGCAGGTCCTTTTTCGCCTTGATCTTCAATCCAAAAGCGGCGTAGACTTGCCGGAAATATTAATTCATCTTTTCCAAGCGGAAGTTGCTTATGCCTTACAAAGAAATCGTCCTATTACCCAATCTTCTCGATGAAAGCCTTTCTAGTGAGGGGCTGCTTCCTTTGGTGCGAGCGGAGGTGGAAAGTATAGAAGGATTGATTGCGGAGAGTTTCGCGGGAGCGAAGAGATATTTAAGAAGATTTTTGCCTTTGGAAAGAGTCAATGCTATACCGATCTATCTTCTCAATGAACACACGAAGCAAGAAGAGCTTGCTCATTTGAAATCTCTGGTGGAACAGGGAAAAAAATGGGGCATTGTATCAGATGCCGGGATGCCGTGTTTGGCGGATCCTGGCGCAGCTTTAGTGATGCATGCACATGCAAAAAATATTTTTGTCCGAATAATTCCCGGTCCTTCTTCTGTTTTTCTTGCGTTAGCACTTTCTGGATTTTCAGGACAAAAATTTTCTTTTCACGGCTATTTGCCTCGAGAAAAACAGGCTCTTGAAAAAACTTTAAGAGAATTGGAAAAAATATCCTATACGGCTGCTGCACCTCAAATATGGATCGAAGCTCCCTATAGGACAGAAAAGATGATTCGGGCATGCGTGGAGATATTGTCCCATGAGACTTTTTTATGTGTCGCGGCAGAGTTGACGATGTCTGAGGAGCTTGTTGAGACCTTGCGGATCGAGGAATGGAAGAAGAGGACCATTTCAGAATTTAATAAGAAGAGAGCTGTATTTTTGCTGCAAAAGTTTAAATGATGGCGATGGCCACCTCATCGTAGAAAAGAAGTCCTTTTTTCGTTAATTTCCAGCAGTTGTTCTTCTGGTGGAGTAATTTTTGTTCTTGTAATTTTTGTAAAGTGGCCTCAATGCCGTTTGGCAAAGGAAGGAAGGGGGACAGATCTATTCCCTCGACTAATCGTAGGCCGATTGCGATCCGTTCTTGTAGAGCAGAGGGATAGGGAAGCCGTTCTTCTTCATAACATGTTTGATCGGAAGCTTTTTGGACATATTGCATAAGATTGGAGAAATTTTTTTTTCTTTTACCGTCGATATAACTGCTTGCAGAGGGGCCAAGTCCTATGTATTCTCTTCCAGTCCAATAACCCACATTGTGAAGGGATATATGATTATTTCTAGCAAAAGAAGAAATTTCGTATCGGCAAAATCCCATTTGTTGCAATTGTCTAAGAGCGGTTTTATGCATGGAAAGGATTGTTGTTTCATTGGGAAGCGGTAAATTTTTTCTGTGATAGAATGGGGTATTAGGCTCTAGGGAAAGATCATATAAGGAGAGATGTGTAAGAGGCATCTGGAAGATTTGTTTTAAGGTTTGTTCCCATGAAAAAGGTGTTTGTGTAGGAAGTCCGTAGATGAGATCTGTAGAGATGTTATGGATTCCGGAACTATAGCACAGGTCTATGGCATTGATGGCTTCTTTCGCCGAATAGCGCCTTTTAAGGATTTTCAGTTCGAGATCATTGAGAGTTTGAATTCCTACACTAAGTCGGTTGATGCCGATACTTAGCAGTGCTTGCACATAGTCTTTGTCAAGATCATCAGGATTTGCTTCGAGAGTAATTTCTGTGGTTGTTGGTGGTTGTATTATATTGATAATTTGTTCCAGCTCATAAGGGGATAGAAGGGAAGGGGTTCCTCCTCCAAAGTAAAGAGAAATAATGGTTTTTTCTTGGATAATATCGGAATATCGGTTCCATTCCGAGTGCAAGCCACCCAAAAAGGCGTTTTTTGCATTTTCAGTATAAACAACAGAATAAAAAGGACAGTAAGGACATTTGGAAAGGCAAAAAGGAATATGAATATAAATGCTGATATTACCAGTTATCGATATCGGGATCTTCAAGAATTCCTCTTTTCCATCGATTTTTATCGGAAAAAGGATCTTCATCACCTTCTTCAGAAGCCCCTTCCTCATCCTCTTCTAATTCTTCATCGGGAGCAAAGGTGATATCTCCTTCGAATTCGATGTCTTCTTCTAAATTATGAAGATCCATATCTGCAATGGAAGGATTGTCTGAGTAAGGTTGTTTAGCAGAAGTTCGTTTAGGAGCAATGTATTCTTCCGCTTCGCCATTTTCCTTTAGAAAACTGAGGCGTTCTTTTTCTTCACGAATCTTCTGTCTAGTTATTTTGATCTCTTCTTGGTGTTTGACAAGATCTTTTTTTGGTACGAGTCCTAAATTAAGCCATTTTTCAAGATCTTCCAGTTCCGCTTCTAGTTTTTTTAAACGTTCACTTTTCATCAAAAACCCCTTCCTTTGGGCTGAAATTTTAACCAATACAATAATTTTTCTTAAAGATTTTTCTATATGGGTTCATACAGAAAATTGGATTTTTTTCAAAATTAAATTTTTATGGAAACAGTTCCTTTCAGAATGTGGCATTGACAAGCAAGCCGTTCGTTATTCTGATCTCCCAGAAAATCTTGTTCGGCTTCTGTGTATTCAGATAAATTTTCCATTCCTTCCAAAACAGTGATTGTGCAGCTGCCGCAAATCCCTTCAGAACACGCAAATGGCACTCCCATACCTTCACATGCTTCTCGGATACTAGAACCGTCTTCCAAATCAAATTCTTCTTGCTGATCTACAAAAACCAATCGAGCCATACAAAGTTCCTCCATGATAATCGAAACATCATAGGAAACTAGTCTAAATAAATCAAGAGTCGGATTCTAAAGAGCCATTATCAGAGAGAAATTCATACACGGCTTCTTTAAGGGTATAGATTCCCTTAGGAAACCCGATGGCCAGAAGCATTTCATGCAAAATGGAAATTTCGGTCTCCAGAACATCTATTTTAGATTCCAGATGACCTATTTTAGACATAAGAGTTTTGTTATTCATATTATTATCTTCTTATTACAACTTCTTATATAAATAATTTTAACATTATTCATGTTTTATTTCAATTTATCTTTTATAATTTCTGCTGTTAAAGGAGTATTTCATGGTTTAATAGTTTTTTGGGAGGGTGTTAAGCAAGTTATTGATTGTCAATGTATTGATGAATACGGTCTATTAACAGATCTGTTTTAGAACTTTCGTAGGGATGTCTGTAAGTTTTTTGTTTGTGCTTTAGAAAGATTTTTCCAGACAATCTCTTGTGATTTTTCTAAAGGAAAATGTTCTAGAGCTTCTCTGGTAAAATTAGATGTTTCTGGAAGGGTTTTAATGATTTCTATCATAGTTTTTTTTAAAGTTCGTTGTTTAATATAACGGTATATTTTTTTATTTTATTTCAAGCTTTAACAACAGTTGTTGCTTGTTATATTGTTTTTATTAATAAATAAAAGTATCTTTGTATAAAATAATTTACAATAGAAATGAACATCTTTAACTTTACAAGAGTTTTTAGTGATAAGTTGCTGGTTTTAAATAACTTATGGTCTCGGATGAAAGCTTTGAAAAGCTTTTTGAAGATGTTTTTGAGATATATGGGTATATCGATCCGTAGTAGAGATGTCTTCATGTCCTAACATGTCCTGGATCAGGCGAAGGTCTGCTCCGTTTTCTAAAAGATGGGTAGCAAAACTATGTCGCAGGGTATGGGGAGAGATATCTTTTGTAATGCCGGCTTTTTGGGCATAGAACTTTATTCTTTTCCAAACGGTAATTCGGTCTAATTTTTTTCCTGACTTCGAAGTGAATAAATATCCTTCGTGATCACTATTTCTAAATCTTGAGAGATAAAAATCGACTGCCGCCGAGGCTTTTTTTCCGATAGGGACGAGCCGTTCTTTTCGTCCTTTGCCGCAGACTTTTACAGAATGATCATTGAGATCGGAAATTTTCAGGGAACAAAGTTCAGAGACGCGCATTCCTGATGCGTAAAATAATTCCAAAATTGCTTTGTCTCGAGCTCCAATAAAATCTTGATTTCCGGGGGCATTAAGGAGCTGTTCCATTTCCTGATAAGAGAGAACAGAGGGGAGTATTTGCGCTAATTTAGGCATTTCAAAATATTTTCCGATATCTATAGCGACGATTTTTTCTCGTTTTAAGAAACGAAAAAAGACTTTAAGAGCTACAAGAGAGCGGCAAATAGAGGAAGAAGCATATCCTTTTTGTTTCTGATAGGTAAGATAGGAAAGAATTTCTTTTTCTTCCACTTGTTGCCATTGAAAAACAGAGCGATTAGCAAGAAAAGAAAGAAATGCTTGTATATCTCGGTTATAGGCTTCCGCTGTGTTTTTGGTCAGTCCCTTTTCGGATAATATGTAAGCAGCAAATGCTGCAAGATGGCGATGAAAAAGGTCTTCCATAACTCTCTTCTTTCATCTTTATCCTATGCAATTTGGGATATTAGGCAATAGCGGAATTTTTTGGAAAACGTTTATGTTTTTTATGATATTTGTTGGAAATGTTTTCCAAATGACCTCGATCAATCCAGAAAAATAATGCGATGATCACGACCCATGCGACAAGAATCGCAAATCCCACAGGTCCTGTAGTGATGAATAAACCGATAATACTCAAAGCTGTCATAACAATACCTAGATACAATAAAACTTGAGCGGTGAATTTTTGTGCTCGTAATCCCTTTTGAACAGCGTTAATGAGTTTTTTAGGGTCAAGAGCCTCTGTAGTGAAATGATTCAAGACTTTATCAGCTGCTTTAGAGCCTAGTTGTCTTTCTAGTTTTATCTTCTTTTTTATAGCGGCTTGCTGACATAATTTTTGATAGTATTTGTTAACTTTTTTCGTATATTCTTGCGGCAAGACTTCTTTTAAAGAACGGTATTTTTGTTGAGCCTTGAGAAACATTTCTTCTTTTTCTGCCTGGGTGATAAACAGTTGGCTTTTTAAAAACTGCATTGTTTTTGCAAGGCATGCCTCATCCTCCGGATCTTGAAGAAGATGTTGAAAATCTCGCTCAAATTTTTTCAGTTCTCTTATTTTTATACTTTGCGATACGATAAGCACGGCAGACATGATTAACCATAAAATATTCGTGAGCATTCCTAATATTTTTGCAGCTTGCGTCAACTTTGCAACGTGGGCAGCATTGCTGCAATATTTACGAGCAATATCGCAAATATTCCAGGCCATAAGGACTTCGTTCGTTAAAAAACTTTCGCCTTGGTCAAATAAATTGATCATTGCGAGAGCTTGTCCTCCCCGGTCATGATATTTTTGGGCTTCTTTTAGGGAAAAATAGTGGGTTTGCATGTTTCTAACACGGTAGAGCGGGTTTAAAATACCTCGTAATATTGAAAAAATACCATTGCCCCAAAAGGCAACCGGTATAGATTTACTAGAAGGTCCTTCCAAACTTTGTGCAAACAATCGTGAAAAAGAAGATACGTTATCGACATCTCTTACAGCCTCATGTTGGTTTGTAAATCTTCGGCATAAAGCACGTTCTTCGTTTAATTTTTTTAATTCTTCTGCAGTGAACGGTCGTTTTTGTATTTGTGTTCTCCAAGAAGGAGAATGAGGAGTAAACTCTCTTGGGCTTGTTATAATTTTTGGAGCAAAATTCGCGACTTTTTTAGCCATTTTAAGGAGGCTGTAAAAAACCCGTTTTTCTGTTCCATGAAGAACGTATTCGGAAACGAGATATTTTCTTGTCGGGCCTTCTAGGTCACCGATAGCAACGGAGAGTTCTTTTTCCGTTAGGATAATGCAAAAATTGTTTTCCTGTTGAGCAAATCCCGATCTTGTTAAAACCTTCACGAGGGAGTGTTCGATAAGAGACTGCAAATAGAGAGGTAATTGCTTGATTTCATGGATGTTAGAGAAGTCATTGTGTGTAAAAGTATATCCATAAGCAGATAAGAGAGAAACGATTAGAGGTTGCTCTGTTTGCCCCTTCCATGTTCCTTCAACTTTAAGGAGCACGGGAGTTTCTGGAGAGACTTTAGAAGTTGTGCTCATAATATCACCTTTTAATAAGAATATTATAACAATTAATTTATTTAATTTAAATAGTTTTG
>JAFGFA010000007.1 GCA_016931275.1 Parachlamydiales bacterium | reverse complement strand
CGGGCTGGCGGGGTTAGCCTTTGGAGAGAGCGGAAGACTCGGCAACAATAATTTGTTGCAAAGCTGTTCTCTGTGAATTAGGAATCCCCTGGCTTTAGCCATGGGGAGTATGTCAATGAGGATGGAACTAAGCTCGAGACTCTATAGCAAAATTTTTTGCTTTATAATCATTGTATTTTTGCTGAAAGATTTTGATTTTGGAAGGGTGAGTATAATCCTCAAATTCATAGACAGTGACAGACTCTTCAAAAAAGAGGGGAGCATCAGTGAGATTAAAAAAATGGGAAGCTCCATTTAAGTTCTTTTTTTTAGAAGAAATGACAATAAGATCCTTGGCAGGAGAATTGGTGATCACGTGAGGCAAAAAGCTTTCTTCAGGGAGTTGCCATAGGAGATGGTCAACATATTTAGCGGCCATATCATCTTGTACAAGAAACAATAAGGGTTCTTTTTTCTGAAAGTGATAATGCGCTGCATGAACAATTTTTTGTAATTTCATACGAACGATACGTATTTGCAAAAAAATAATTTTACTATTTTTTTCCATAATCCAAGGGGCCTTCTTGAGGAAGAGTAGGATCTATGACTCCGCAGGATACGGTAAATTTGACAGCATCTTCATTATTCATCTGAATAGGGAGCAGTTTATGGGAGGGAACCATGACTAAGAATCCCGATATTGGATGAGGCGCCGTTGGGATGAACACAGAGGTCAAAGGGTATGGTACCTTTTCTTGGCAGGCTTCGGGGACTTTGCCTGTTTCAAATCCAATGCAGTATCCTTCCTTATGGAGAAAGGGAGAAAGAATAGGACGTTTGAAGGCTTTTTCTTTATCATGGGAAAAAAGGGCGAAAACAATATCTTTTGAAACTTTATAAACGGTTTTGATCAGGGGTATTTTACTAAATAGGGCATTCATAAGATTTAAAATGGATCGAAACAAGAACCATCGTCCTAAGAGACCGAGTAAAAAGATAACAAGGAATAAGAGAAATAGGATAACGATCCTTGTCAGGAATGTAAGAATTCTTGGGGTCATCCAGGAAATTTTCGTTTCAAAAGATTTAAGAAATTCTGACACGAGATTTAAGAAAGGATTGGTGAAAAGATCGATGATAAAAATAGCTATGATTATGGTTAAAACGATAGGAGTGAGGATCAGTAGTCCCGTTAAAAAATATTTTTTCATGAGGGCTCACATGGTTTTTTCTTATCGGGGATAATCATGGCACAGGAAACAATATACTTTACGGCGTCTTCTGTTTTTATGTCGACTTCAATCAGATCTTTTTTGTCGTATAAAAAAATATATCCGGTCGTGGGATTAGGGGTAGTAGGTATGAAGACGGAAAGCATTTCCTTGTGGGCGGCTTCATTGCATGTTTGAGGAGCGTTGCGGCTGACAAGACCTAGCGTATACATGCCGTGATTATCGGGGAAGGGAGCCATCACCACTTGTTGGAAAGCTTTTTTTTCTCCGGAGAGAATATTTTGTAGCATATCTTGAATGGTCTTATAGACTTTGTTGAGCAAAGGAATTCTATGCAAAATTTTATCCCCAATGCGCAATAGCGTTCTAAATAAGAACCATCGGGTGATTAGTCCTATGAAAAAGCAAAATATTATAATGCCCAGAAGAATTACTATCTGGGAGACTGTCCGAGTTAATTGCTGAGAAGAGGTTAAAAAAGGTAAGTCAGAAATATGAAGATAGGAAAATAGTTTTTGGACTATTCCCATAAAAGGCTGCGTAAGCAGATTCATGATAAATATTAGAGCGCCTACAGTTACTGCTAATGGCAGGAAAATTACTAAACCGGTAAAAAATATTTTCTTCATGGATAACTCAAAATGTAATTAAATCTGATTTATTTAGGTTTTGCAATGTTTATTTCAGGGGAGGAGGATATTTTTTTAGGTAGAATCTCCAGGGTTTTAAGGCATCTTCTTTGGCATAGGCAACACCGATTCTTGGCGAAGCGATGATTTCTGTATCCGGATCGTGTGTTTTTGGATCTTCAATCCATAATTCTTCTGATAATAGAGAATGGCCTGAGTGTTCTTTTGTAATGGCAAGGGCTTTAGAAATATTTCCCGGGCCTGAGATGAGAGAAGACGATTTTCGATTACATCGTGTGAGTAGCGTTTTTATCCCATGAAAAGGCACTATGCCTCGAATGAGGACGGCATGGGGAATGCCTGCTATATTGGTGACCACATTAAATAGATGATGCATACCATAACATAAATAGACATAAGCAATGCCTCCGTCATAGTACATCCATTTAGTTCTTTCGGTATACCGACCATTATAGGCGTGAGAAGCCCGGTCGCCAATGCCGCAATATGCTTCTGTTTCAGTAATAATGCCACTTGTTAAAGGAGATCCTTTCCAGTGAGTGCACAATACTGTTCCTAAAAGACCTTTTGCGATGACGAGCGCATCTTCTTGTTGGTAGAAAGACAAAGGAAGGGCTCGCATATTACTTTTCCACTAGCTGATAATGACATTTTTGATAAATGAGATCGACAGAAGCGATTTTCACCGAAATTTTGTCTCCTATGAGGAAGGATGTTCGTTTTAGTTTTTTAGGGTTCTTTCTTTTTGTCATGGATCCTCGTTTATCATGGGAAGAGGAGAGTGTTACGCTTCCTGTAATATGAAACTCGTCAATATCAAAATCCATATAAGGAGCTTTGATTTTGGTGATAGTGGCAACATAGTGATCATGAGGATTTTTTTGATGGAGATATAAAAGATAACGAATTTTTTTTAAGTGGCATAGTGAGGATTCTGCCAGCATGCTGTTTCTCTCTTTTTCAGAACAGATGCGGGCGATTGTTTTCATGGGATGGATTGAGGGGGGTTCGTCAAATAATAATCGTTCAATCATTAGGTCGCTATACCGTCGTATAGGACTGGTAAAGTGGGTATAGTGTTCTAGAGCCAAGCCATAGTGACCAATATTATCAGGAGAATAAAAAGCCAGTTTCATGCTTTTTATATATGCTAGTGAGAGTTTTTGAGCATGAGGAGTTTCTTTGGCCTCATGGAACAGATGCTGTATCTCCTTGATAGTTGGATGAGAAGGCAAGGAAAAACCCAAGTTTCTAGCTTGCGTAAAAAAATCTTTCAGATCTTCAAGGGAAGGTTGTTCGTGAATGCGATAAATGAATTGTTTTTCTCGCTGGATCAGTTCCGTAGCAATGATTTCATTGGCCTTGAGCATGAATTCTTCCACGAGCTGGTGAGTAATATCATAGGAGATATGTTTTATAGCAATAGGTTCTCCCAAATGATCGATCTTTATGACTGTCTCCGGTATGGAAAGATCCACACTTCCTCGGATTTTTCTCTGATGCTGCAACAGATGGCATAGCTCAATCATTAAGGACAGTTCTTTTTTGAAAGGAGAATCTTTCGTGTTGGAGACTATTGAGTATGCTTCTTCATAGGTAAGCCGTTTTTTACTACGGATAAAAGATCTTTCGATATCGTATTTAACCAATTTTCCTTCGAGATTATATTCCATGAGTACAGAGACGGTGAGACGTAGTACGCCAGGCTTTAGGCTGCATAATTCCGAAGAGAGTTCATGAGGCAGCATCGGAAGAACAAAATTAGGAAAATAAGTAGAATTGCCTCTTTTGACGGCTTCGAGATCAAGAGGAGATCCTAGAGTGACATAGTGTGCAACATCTGCAATATGGACTCCTAGGTGAAAATGTCCTTTGGAGTCTTTGGAGATGGACAGAGCATCGTCAAAGTCTTTTGCCCCTTCAGGATCTATCGTAAAAGTGGTTATGGTGGAAAAATCCTTCCGATGAGCACATTCTTTTTTTACTATTCGATTTCCAAAAGAACGGGCTTGTTCGAATGCTTCTTGAGAGAATTCTTTCGAAAGACCGTGTTCTTCTATGGCGATATCGATATCAAGAGCCGCATCAGCAATAGGTCCTAAAATCTTATGCAAAGAAGAGTGTGTTTTAGGGTGGGTCGTATCGATTTTGATGGCTACCCGATCTCCATAGGATAATTTTTCTTTTGTTTTTAATTCAATTTTACGTTCTTCTCCAAGAGAGGGCAGGTAGACGAGGTAATGTGTCGGGAGGATCGAACATACAATACCGACAGATATCGGACGGTTTCTCTTGATCACGCTAATAATAATCCCTTCAGGCCCTTTAGGAGAAACTGTTGTGATCATCACTTCTACTTCATCTGCATGGATTGCGTGAGCCACCCCTTTTTTAGGGATAAAAATATCAGGGCCTTTTTTATGAACGGGAGAAACGAATCCGAACCCTCTGGAATGCAAGTGAAAAATTCCTCGAACAGCCGAAGGTTTTCGGGAAAAGACACGATGGTTTTTTATCTGAATGATTTTTTCTTTTTCCAAACGATGAATAATCGATGAAAAAAAAGGCGTAGGATACGGAAATATTTCTTGCACTTCTTGCAGCATTATCGGTTTGTACTGGGGGTCTTGAAAAAAATCCTTCATTTTTTTGAAGTAATGTTCAAATTTTCTGGTACGATCAAATTTTTTCACGGGATGTTATCTCTTGTTTCGTTGCATAAAGCAATGGTAAGTATTGCGCATGAGCATAGCGACAGTCATAGGACCGACTCCTCCGGGAACGGGAGTAATGGCAGAGGCTATCGGAGCAACCTGAGCATAATGGACATCGCCTACCATGGTACCATGGATCTTATTAATGCCGACATCAATGACGACAGCTCCCTTTTTTACCATTGATTTTGTAACAAAAAGAGGCATTCCTATAGCAGCGACTAAAATGTCAGCACGACGAGTGAGATCGGTGAGATTTTGAGTATGGCTATGAGCTATCGTGACTGTGGCGTTACATCCTTTGTGTTTCTGCATCAGCATAGCAGCCAAGGGTTTTCCTACGATATTGCTGCGTCCAAGGATAACGACATGCTTTCCCTCGACCTCAATGGCGCTTTTTTCGAAAAGAACCTTGATGCCTAAAGGAGTGCAAGGAAGTAGTCCTGAAAGATCTCCTAAAAGCATTTTGCCAAAATTGTACGGGTGAAAACCGTCGACATCTTTGGTTGGGTCCAAGAGAGAAATAGTCGGTATGACGGGTAAATGAGACGGTAAAGGAAGCTGTATCAATATGGCATCGATAAGGGGATCGAGGTTTAGTTTGTCGATCTCTTCTATCAAATGTTGATGGGAGGTATTTTCAGGTAAATGAATAATTTGAGAATATATGCCCAGCTTTTGAGAGGCTTTTTTTTTCATATTTACATAAGTGATCGAAGAAGGATTGTTCCCTACCAGGATAAATGCTAATCCTGGTTTTCTTCCTTGAATAAGATCAATTTTTTTCTTTAGAGAGGCGTTGAGCTGAGCCGCTATTTTTTTTCCCTCAATAATCATATTCTTCCTTTATAAGGCTGCTTGTCTAGTCATGTTCCTATTAAAAACTAGTATAGCATTTTTTGTTCCAAGAATAAAGCTATTGCCTTGAGAAGACTGTTTTCTTTTGAAAAAAAATCTTTATCTCAAACGAAATCTTTTGAGCTTTTGTAGGAAAAATCGGAAGCGATACCATTGTTCTCCCTGCTTAAATCGAACACACCAACGTAGGAAAAAAGTATATAGTTCCAGGGGAAGGGCAATCCAAAGAAGGGCATAGATCATGTCGATCAGCGGCATAAGAAAAAAAATAGTGATAAGCGATAAAGGGGATAGGACAACACCTCGGTCAAAAATATAACTGCTGATGATGAGAAAAAGTGAGGTAATAAAGGAAAATGCAAAAGTATAGAACCCCATGTTCACGGCTTTATCGTTGAGGTATTTTTTTTGTGTCATTAATAGCATTACGGAAAGAGTATAGCATAACGAATATGTCCCAAAGTGATGGGAAGAGTTAAGAAGATCGATTAAAAGTCCTGTTAAAGCAGCAATCCATAGAGCACTATTGAATGATGTTCTAAGAGCAACTAATACTAAAAAAGGGGCAAAATAATAGAGTTTCAAAGGACTGAAATAACAAGAACCGATGATCATCGCTAAAAAAGAGAGAATGAATGCGGCGATAATTTTTTTCATGGTTTTTTCTTATGCCATTCCCAAGCACTTGTTACAATGTTGTCTAATTGTGAATATTGAGGAGTCCATTTTAGACAGTCGAGAGCTTTTTGATTGGAAGCGACCAAGATGGCGGGGTCTCCTTCTCTCCTTGGCGAATCAATAATTTCGAGCTCTTTATGGGTAATTTTACGGCATAAATCGATCATTTGCTGTACGGAAAACCCCTCTCCTGTCCCTAAATTCACACAAAGAGGAGTGTGTTTTTCAAGGATCCATTGTAAGGCTAGAATATGGGCTGCAGCAAGATCTGTAACATGAATGTAGTCGCGAACAGCAGTTCCATCTTTTGTGGAAAAATCCCTTCCAAAAAGATAAAAAGGACGCTTATGGAGAATGGACAGCAGGATATTGGGAATGAGATGACTTTCCGGAGTATGATCTTCTCCTGTCATAAGGTCACTATCAGCGCCTGCCGCATTAAAATACCGTAATATGCCGGGGTATATTTGTTGTTTTAAGGCCATGTCGAGCAAAACTTTCTCGATCATCCATTTGCTCATACCATAGGGGGAGATAGGTTTTTGAGGATGGTCTTCCGTAATAGGAACTTCCATAGGATGCCCATAGGTAGCGCAACTGCTGGAAAAGATGATATAAGGTACCTCATGGCGTTTCATAGCTTCCAATAGAGAGATGGTTCCCAGGACATTATTGGAATAATAGTCCAGAGGATTTTTCATAGATTCTCCCACTAAGGCTTTTGCTGCAAAATGGATTACTGCTTTGATAGGATAGGCGGCAAAAGTTTTAGAAAGTTTGGCTTGATCTCTTAAATCGCCTTCAACGAGAGGCCCCCATTGCACAAGATATTTATGTCCCGTAGATAAATTATCATAAGTAATCGGAACAAATCCTTTCTGATGGAGCATTTTGCAGGTATGGCTGCCTATATACCCCGCTCCTCCGGTGACGAGAATATGCACTAATACGCTCCTTTTGCTTTGATAATAGCAGGGATGGTTTTACAGATCAAAATGAAGTCGTTCTTAAAAGAAAACATATCGACATATTTTTCTTCGAGCTTCATCCTTTGGTTCATGGGAATGAGATTCCTTCCGGAGGTTTGCCATAGTCCTGTTATGCCCGGCGGTACCGATAAGATCTTGGGGGCTTTGTCGTTTAAAAATTTCACGACTTCTTCTTTTGTCAAGGGGCGTGGACCGACGAGACTCATGTCTCCCCGGATAACATTAAAGAGCTGGGGTAATTCGTCGAATGAAAATTTACGTAAAAAACGTCCAACAGGAGTGATTCTTGGATCATTTTTTATTTTTTGAAAAGTTTTCCATTCCTCTTTCCAATGATCATTCTGGATCATTAAATGGTTCAGATAAAAATCGGATCCTTTATACATTGTTCGAAATTTTAAACACCAAAATTCTTTGTTATGAAGACCAATACGACGGCTTTTATATAAAATTGTTCCGCAGCTTGAGCATTTTATCGCTGAGGCAATCACTAGCAACAAGGGAGACAGAATGATGATCAAGAAAAGACTGCAATAGAAATCGAAAATTCTTTTGACACGAAGATAGGGATGCATATGTTGCTTCATAAAAAATATTTTTTTGCAATTTTAAGAAAAAAAGGGAATTTTGACAATCATCAACGAGTTTTTCACCTTTTCGAGAGATGCTTGTCTCCTCCTTCATGTTTATCCACAGATTTTCCATACACTCTTTGGTTAACATATGTCTTTTGTTGATAAAAGAAAGGAATAGGAGGCTTCCCTGGCATTATTCTATCGACAGCAAAAAAGACTTTAGGTAAAGACTTTCCGGCTGGAAGATATTGATAGGATGATCGAAGCCGTGATTGTTTTGACGAATGATTTTAACCGTTCGATTAGCGCTCTGAGCCGCTTGGAATAAAACCGTCTGAAAAAGTTCTTGTGTCACATAATGCGAACAAGAACAGGTGAGGAGAAAACTGTTTTTGGGCATTTTTTTTATTGCTTGTAGGTTGATTTCCCGATATCCCGCAAGAGCATTAGACAAATCCTTTTTTTTCTTTACGAAAGCAGGAGGGTCTAAAATAACGATATCATAATCAAGAGGATTTTCCCGAAGAAAGCGAAAAACATCTTGTTTAATAAAGCGTGTATTTTGTGTTTCTAAATTATTTAAGGAAAGGTTTTTTTCAGCAAGGGCAAGGGCTGAAGAAGAGATGTCGATAGAGTCGACGTTTTTAGCAAGCCCTTTTAAAGCATAGACCGTAAAGCCGCCGGTATAGCTAAAGCAATTGAGGATCCTTCGTTGGTGTGCTATAGAATATATAAGGGAGCGGTTGTCCCTTTGATCTAGGAAAAAGCCCGTTTTTTGTCCTTGTTTCCAATCGACCATAAAACGAAAAGAATTTTCTTTAATTTCAATCTCGTTGGGATCTGTGCCAAAATGAGTCATCGTGCAGGGAGGGATCTGTTCTTCCTCTCGCGAGGAGGATTGTGATTTTTCGAAAATGCCTTTCCATCTTTTTTTGGATAGTAAATAGTCTATGATAGTTTTTTTCATTGTATCAGCGCCCAGGGTATTACTTTGTAAAACGAGATAGTCGGCATATTGATCGATGATGAATCCTGGAAGTTGATCTCCCTCAGCGTTGACAAGACGATAGGCATTAGTAATTTGAGGATCAAACAAGTTATTTCGAAGGGAAATAGCATTGTCCATATTATGAAAAATAGTTTTCCATGGATCTTGAGAGCCAAAAGAGACAATTCTTCCGGCAAGACTTAGGCGGCTATGAAAATAACCATAGCCTAACAACTCTTTATCGTGGCTATAAACAGGATAAATATCCCCTTCTTGGAAATTATCTGGGAAATCAGCAATAGCTCCGGAAAAGATCCACAAGTTTTTATGGGCAAAAATCGCTTCTTTGCCTTTTTTTAAGAAAATTCCGTCTTTTTTCATAGGTATCCTTTCATAGTAGCACAAAATTGATGATTTTCTCTAAGGGTTTTCCTTCTAGGATAGAAATGTAATCAATATTTTATATATTATTTTCGTAGTTTATAAAAGTTATTGCTATAGGAAGTTAAATCTTAAGAGATTTTTCAGAGAGAAAAATAGACTTGTATAGAACTGATTTTTTGGATATAATAGTATTAAATTTATTTTATAATGGGTTTTTATGTCGCAACCGGTGCGATTTGATCTTTTTTACGATTCTTTTGAGTATGTTTGTGCAACGATTTCTTCTGTTGTAATGGATGATAGGAGAGTTATTGTGATAAATCATTGTTCGGAAGATTCCTATCGTTTATTTTCAAATTTTTTTTCCTCTAAGGAATGGTTGTTTTTTATGGTATTGCAAGAAGAACAATTAACAATAACAGACTGGTCTTTGAGAAGAGAAAATTAAAACTTTATCAGTTCACTGAATTTTATATCGATACTTCCTATCCTGTCAAAAGCAGAAATCACATACTTAAGGCAATAACAGACGCTTACTATCTAAAACAAGTGTATAAAATTTCTCTAAAAACAGGGTCTTTTCTTGAGGATAATGAAGGGATTTTTTTATAATCCGTTTTTATCATAGGAGAAAAATTTTTATGAAAATTCTGGTCATTGGTACGGGATATGTAGGATTAGTATCTGGTGCTTGTCTTGCGGAAATGGGACATACGGTTATTTGTCTCGATATAGATGAAAAAAAAATTACTAACCTACAAAAAGGGATTATCCCGATTTATGAACCAGGATTGGAAGACATTGTCTTGAGAAATGTCCAGGAAAAACGATTATTCTTTACTGCGGACTATTCTTACGGGGTAAAGCAGGCCAAAGTGCTTTTTTTAGCCCTGCCAACTCCTTGCAAAGAGGACGGTTCTTGTAATACGAGCTATTTAATGGATGCAGCCGGAAATATCGCACGCTATATGGATGAATACAAGGTGATTGTCGACAAGTCTACAGTTCCTGTTGGTACCGCGTTTTATGTACGGGATGCGATGCAGAAAATTTTACGAGATCTTGGAAAAGACATTCCTTTTGATATGGTTTCTAATCCGGAGTTTCTTAAAGAAGGCGATGCGATTACTGATTTTATGAAACCGGACCGTATTGTAATAGGAGTTGAATCATTGCAAGCTCAAACGCTTATGAAGGAAATATATGCTCCTTTTATGCGCAATCATGAACGCTTATTGATGATGGACATTCTTTCTGCAGAAATGACGAAATATGCCGCCAATGCTATGCTTGCGACAAGAATTTCTTTCATGAATGAAATGGCGGAAATTTGTAAAAGAGTCGGTGCCAATATTAATGAAGTTCGAAAGGGGATTGGGTCGGATTCTAGGATAGGATATGATTTTTTATATGCGGGAGTCGGATATGGGGGATCTTGTTTTCCTAAAGATGTACGGGCCCTCTGTGCGACGGCCCATTCTGTTGGGTATACTCCTCAACTTTTGCAAGCCGTAGAACAAATCAATCAGCGGCAAAAAAAACTTCTCTTTGATGATATGGAAAATTATTTTTCTTCTCGCGGAGGATTTAAAGGGAAAACAATTTCTATTTGGGGACTTTCTTTTAAACCGGATACGGATGATATGCGAGAAGCTCCTTCATTGACCATCATTCCTCTTTTGCTAGAAGAAGGAGCAACAGTTCGTCTTTTTGATCCTGTGGCTATGAGTAACGCCAAAACACTTCTTTCCCATGAAAATATTGTATGGTGCTCGGATGCTTATGAAGCGGCACAGGGAGCTGATGCGGTAGCTCTTCTTACCGAATGGAAACAGTTTCGGCATATTGATTTTCCGGCTATTCAACAAAGAATGAAGGGTGTCGGTTTTTTTGATGGTAGAAATCTTTATTCTTCGAAAGAGATGTATGACTTAGGATTTGAATATTTTGGAATAGGAATTCCCGAAAAAATTAATGTGGATAAGCAACGGTTGCAACAGTTACAAAAGAAAACATTACAATTAAATTAGATAACTGACGAATTCGTTAAACTTATTCGTTATTTGTGCCGTCGCCGTTTTTTCCGATTTCTTTACGCCAGCTTTGCCTTTTTTCTAAGAAGACAAGAAGTAAGGAGAAAACAGCAACGATCACTAGAGCTGTTGGCAAGAAGGGTAGATCGATCATGGTATCGATGGTGAGTTTTTCTCCGCTGTCTAAATGCAATCCGTTTCTAATAGGTTGGCGAAAGAAAATAAATGTGGCAACTCCTGTAATTCCCCCAAAAAAAGTTGCTAAGGCATCTTTGTATCCTGCTCCAATTTGGGCAAAAACAGTTCCTGGGCAAGCGCCGGATATCGCGATACCAAGGCCCAGTAAGGATCCTCCAACGATATCTCCCCAGAAATGAGTTGTTTTCCAGCTTAACCGGTCCCATCCAAAAGTAAAAAAGAAGGCGAACACGATAAGATCTGTAATTATAGCGGTTAAAAATACTTTGAGCATAATGAATTTTTTTAGATACAATTGTTCTAGAATAATACCCGGTTCAAAAACACGAGATTTCTCTAAAGTAATTCCAAAAATAATTCCAAGGACTAAGCCAAGAAGGCTTGTAGAAATAATCGTCATTTTTTACTCCTAATATTTTTTAAAAACGAAAAGAAGTGAACAGAAAGGATTCCTGTTACAAATAAAGAGGCAATCACGACATAAGATCCCAAAGAAAGCAAGGCCATGCCGGAGATCCCGTTTCCGCTAGTGCATCCTTCAGCGATATTGGCTCCCAATAAAAGTAAAAATCCTCCTGTGAAACCCATAATGATTCTTTTAAGAAGGGTAGGCTTTTTTAAAGGTTTTTTCCAATAAGGAGAAAAAGAATTTCTTCTCATTTTTCCTAGTCTAGATGAGATATATGCTCCAATAATGATTCCGATTACTAAAGAGAGTTGTAAATAGTTTTTTAAAGAAGGAAAACAGTTCCATTCTTGTTCAAGAGGAGACAATAGATTACGGCCAAAACAATAGAGCGATCCGTAAGATCCCGATAATCCTAAAGATGCGTGAAGCAATGAAAAAATTGGAATTTGTAATAATCCAATAATGATACCGGCGATGTACGGAGACCAAAATTTTTTTCTCATAGATTTCCTTGTACGATTTTTTTATAAAATTAATCCACAATTTGCAGGAATATATTTTGTTAAATTATAAGTCTTAATCTGGTAAAGTTTTTAACTACTGTGAATGCTCTCTCGCTTAAAAGCAAGAGCTTCCAGGGATTGAATACCCTCGCCATACATTCCTGTGGCGATGCGAAAAGAGTACTATGGTGCGGAATTTAACACAAGGTGGTTGATACTCCAAATCTAAGGGACTGATGGTTACGCCGTGCGGGATAAAATTTTTTATTTTTATAAAGTGAAAAGAAAGGAGAAATTATGACAACATTAGGAGGCTTAGGAGATCCAACTACTCGACGACCTTGTTATTCTATATCTGTTGATTGGACTGGGTGCTCTATACAGGTTTTGAGGGAACCCGTTCCTGATGAATTGAAAATTAGTCCAAATTGCGGTTATGAAGAAAATTTACGGTATTTACGAGACTTGCAAAGAAGAATTGAATCTAATCCGTTGATTATAAAATCATTACGATTTTTTTGGAAGGGGTCTGATGGGAAATTCCATCAATCTTCCTTACAAGAGTTAGAGAATTTTGTGGAATTTAGAAGGGACGAAAATAATATTCATTTATATAGAATATTGTCTCCCGCTCCTTCTAAAATATTAACGGAAAAACCTGTGATCAAGCTTTTTTCTAAGGGGCATACGCTAAAAATTTTAGCTGGGAAAGAGGGGCTTCCGGAGTTTTCAGAAATATTTGAATTTGCAAAAGTCCAAAAAGCCAGTCACTGTTTTTTTGGCGAAGATAGCATAAATTCCCTAGATTATGTTGCTTTTTATGTGGAAATGCTGATGGCTCGGAATATAGAAGTTTTTAGTTTGCACCAAGATAATCCACATTATTTTGCTCACCATACCAAAAGTTGTGAAGACCATGAGTGTTCTCTTGCTGAAATGAATCAATTTTTATTTGTTAGAAGAGGAGAAAAATGGTTTGGAAGTATTGATCCTGAAGAGGATTCTGATGATGAACAATGTGTTGTTGTTTAAAAATTTTGTTTAAAAAATATTTTTTGATGATTATTGAGTTTTCTCTGTTTGTTCCGAAAAAACTTTTTTACCAAAGAGATTAGAGGCGATTAAGGCAAAACCGCCGTTACCTAAAATATTGGCGCTTGTAATGAGGGGGTCAAACAAAATATATAACGTGGTGATTAAGGAAAGCATTGTAGCATTAAATCCTAAATAGGCTTCTAAAATAGGTAACATGACAAGAATTCCTCCTCCCGGAACTGCAGCTATTGTAAATTTTGCAATGACGAAAAAAACTGCGAAAATCATATAAGCCATGATGGAAGGCGCTGGCATGCCAAAACTCTTGAGTATGGCAAAAGCTAAAATAGGAATGGCAAAACAATCCCCGATGAGATGAATATTAACCGTAATGGGGATAACGGAACGAGCGAGATCCGGATAGCGGGCATTTTTTTCCGTACCTATAATGGACAAAGGCATAGCCGCCGCGCTGGACATGCTACCAAACCCCGTGATCACGGCAGGAAACATATTTTTGACATTTTTTCCGAAAGAAAGGAAATTTCCACGATTAACGATCAGGTATAAAAGGCTTATATATGCTATTAAGGACAATACAATCAAAAGAAAAATTTTACCGAAGCATCCGATTAAATGAACCATCATTTCGTCGTGATACATTTTTAAGAGGAATCCTGAAATAAATAGAGGGATACAATAAAGTATTCCTTGCAAAAGGAAATGAATTCCTTTGTCTATATAATGAGTTAAACGGGCGACAAATGTGTTTTTTCTTCGGGCCAGTATGATTCCTGTCAAAAATCCTGCAATTAAGGCTTGGGTATTTGTAATCCACTGCGGAAAAGAAAAAAATGTAACGGGTTGCAGTTCTTGAGTATTGGTAGGAATCTGCAGGGAAAGATCAAAATGATAGGCAATATTTCCTATTCCAAAGCTCAACATGGTTGAGATAAAATTAGAAAGACATATCAATACTAAAATTCCTAAAATAACTACTGAAGCTTGTTTGGAAAATTGCAGGGTGGTTTTTAGTAGTAATCCAAAAATCAAAAACGGCATGACAAATATAATCGCTGATTTTAGTAAAATGCTTATGCCGTAAAACAGTTCTTGATAATGGAGAGGGATTTTGGTGTGAAAAATTCCGAATACAATAATCAGACCAATTAGAAAAAAAGGCATTTTACGAAACATTTTTATTCTCTTTCAGTTATCTAATAGATAATAATTAAAAATTATAATCCTTTTATCAAATTATATTCAATTTTTATGTGCAGGTCGAAATTAAAGGTTGCTGCTCAATAACTTCAAAAAAAAATTATATGTATATTTTTATGACTATATAGATATTTTCCGAAAATTCTCATAATTTGGACGTATTGAGTGTAACTCAGAACAAATGCAAGAATCAACTCTTGAGTTTATTTTTTTCTTGAAGAAGTTTACCCTCCGATAAGATAAGAATTGTATCACATAAAGCAGCCAATTCTCGATCATGGGTAACGATGACAAGTGTTTTTCCTTTTTGGCGGGAAAATGATAGGAGAAGCTCATGAATTATAGCAGAATTGTGATGGTCGAGATTCCCCGAGGGCTCGTCGGCCAAAATAATATCAGGATTATGGCAAAAAGCGCGAGCAATGGCGGCTCTTTGTTTTTCCCCCCCTGAAAGATATTTTGTTAATTTATTCATATGAGAGGAAAGTCCCACTTCTTGGAGCAACTTCTTTGCTTGATTATAGGAAGGAGAGTCTTTTGCAATGGGATGGCGGGCAACGCGAAAGGGAAGAAGTACGTTGTCCATCACCGAAAGGTCTTCTAAAAGGTTAAACGATTGAAAAATAAATCCTATATGACTGTTTCTGTATTTAGTGAGAGGAAGAGACTCAATGGGACGTTCTTGAAAGGTAATGATGCCTTGATCGGGCTTTTCCAGTCCTCCTAAAATATGTAAAAGGGTTGTTTTACCCTCACCGGAGGCTCCCATAATAGCATAAGAAGCATGTGGAAACAAGGAGAGCGAAACATTTTGCAAAACGAGACTTGACGGGTAGGCTTTAGAAATGTTTTTTGCTTCTAAAAGAGCTTTCATTGGCTCCTCAATGTTGCTGAGGGGGATATCTTACTGGCTCGCCAGGCTGGAATAATTCCTGCAACAAGAGCAATAAGAGGGGTACATAGAAGGATAAATAAGAGAGCATTCGTTGTTAGTTCCGATGGGAGATGAGCTCCGAAAAATGAGGCGTGGAACAGGTCATGGCCTTGGAGAGAACTGATAAAATTGGCAAGACGATCAATATGACGTAATGTTATAATAGCTGTAATGGTTCCTATCATGGTGCTTACAAGGCCCATGGTAATGCCGCAAAGGCCAAATATAAAGACGATATTTTTTTTAGGAGCTCCTATTGCTTGCAAGAGAGCTATCTCTTTCTTTTTATCGTTGACGAGCAAGATAAGGAGAGAAATGATATTAGAACAAGCGACGATGAGAATGATAGTAGCGATGATTGTCAACAGTGTTCGATCGCTTTGAAATTGCTGCATTAATTCTTTGGAAAATTCGTAATCATGAAATGTCGTTATGGTCCAAAATGGAGCAATTTCTTTATTTGCGAGAGCCTTTTGCAGGTGCATTTTCAGCTTTTTTACATCCAAAACTTTTTTAGGCCACACATAAAACCCGGATGAGGGAGTTCCGTCGGTGGAAAAAAAGGAAGAAGAAGTATTGATGAGAGCTGAAATTTTATAGGGAACGATCAAGGCTCTGGAACCGACAGGAAAAACACCGGGATCGTAAAATCCCAGAACATATATAGGCAAAGACTGTTCTTGAACAGAACCAAAACTCTTTGTTAGAAATTGAAGGGAGCCCTCATCTCCTATACAGGCCCCATTTTTTTGGAGAGGCTTAGGTAGAAAGACAGGAATTTTATCAAGAGTTGCCGAATCTTGTACAAAAAAAGAATCCTGTAAATTTTCGGTGGTTATTTCAAGCTTGTGATAATGGGGATTGTTGGGGCAAAACGAGATCAAGTAGCTCATTTGCGAAAGGACACTGGAATTAGTTTTTCTGTTGATTTGCAGACGCAAAAGGGCTGCACTCATTTCATAAGGATCATATAACACATTTTTTTCTTTTAAAATATCGATGAGTTCTTGAACGGGATTGATAGGGAGGTTATTGGAGTGTAAGTCGATAGCAGGGAAAGATGTTGGAAGAGGGGTGTCTTTATCGACATCATAGGGGTTAACAGAAGATGTGATTTTTTCTTTCAATGTTTTTAAAGAAAAATTTGAAGCATGAGAGAATTTGTCGATTTGATAAAAATATGAGTGAAAATATCGAGCCGTCGGGGTAATCCGTAGAGGAGCGTTGAAGGAGGTCAGCTTTTCAAGCCAAGCCTTTTCCATGCCTGATGTAACCGATAAAAAAACTAGTACCAACCAAACTACCAATGAAATAATAAAAACAGAAATGATTGAAATCAGAGCAGTCGAAAGAGAATTTTTTCGAGGTATTAGATATTTAACAGCAAAAAAAAGTTCATACATTTATTTTGCTTCTTTAAAAATCACATGTCGTTTTATAGATTTGTCGTATTTTTTTAATTCTAAGCGTTCAGTGCTGTTTTTTTTGTTTTTGGTAGTCCAATAACACTGCTTACTTTCTGAACTTTTAAGTTTTATAATTTCTCTATTTCCTTTTTTTGCCATAGGTCAAATCCTTATTGTATTCTATAATTTTAAGCAAGATGCCTATATCAATCAAACCATTTTCATGCGAGGTTCGGGAAATATATCAAAAATATCAGGATGATCAGGGTTTGCAAGGTATTTGTGATAGGCAAGTCCGGCAATCATAGCGGCATTATCTAAGCTAAGACCCGGAGAAGGCCAGAACATTGGATAGTCGGTATTTTTTTCAGTAAACATTTTTTTTAGAGTTTGATTATTGGTAACTCCGCCTCCAAAATACAGTGCTTTTGCTTGATATTGATCCGCTGCAAGAAGGGTTTTTTTTATAAGATCTTGAAATACCGTGTGCTGAAAAGAGGCTGCGATATGAACTTTTTGACTTTCATCGATAAGGGTTGTCGAAAAGCGGTTTGCTTTTTGCCCTTTGACTGTGTATAAGACTTTAGTCTTAATACCACTATAAGAAAAATTTAAAGGAGCTTTTTCGTCCGTTCCCACTTGAAATCGATAAGAATGAATATCTCCTAAATGAGCTTTTTGTTCAATTTCTGGCCCTCCTGGATAGCTAAAATCCAATATTGTGGCGACCTTATCAAAAGCTTCTCCAATAGAGTCATCAATGGTAGAGGCTATTGTATGATAGCATCCGATACTTTCAATCTTCAAAAGCATGGTATGTCCCCCCGATAGGACAACGCCTATAGCTGGAAAGAGAAGATTTTTAAGATGAGACATCATCGAAGCGTAGAGATGGGCTTCTACATGATTAATGCCGATAAGGGGTTTTCCCCAAGCTAGCGCTAGCGCTTTTGCTGTATTAATACCGATTTGTAGAGATCCTATGAGGCCGGGAGTATTGGCAACGGCGATAAGATCAATCTCCTTTTCTGTTATGGATGCATTTCGAATTGCCGAATCGATGACTGGAATAATATTTTCTATATGAGTTCTAGAAGCCAATTCAGGAAAAACTCCTCCAAACTTTTTATGAAGTTCGGCCTGGCTTGCAATAACATTGGATAAAATAGTTTCTCCATCGCGAACAATACTGGCCGCTGTTTCATCGCAGGTTGTTTCTACTCCTAAAATATACATGGTTTCCTTGAGGATTTTATCTATTATAAATAAACAGTATTTGCAAGAGCAAGGAGAATTCTTTAAGGACTAGAAACGCATGATTTTCTCTGCGGCTTGTCTATCGCATATCCATAGAGCTTTTTTATCAGGGGTTCCGATCTTTTGGGCTGGTAAATTCTCTTTGTCTACTAGTATTTTTTTGACAATATCGCTTTTCGATTCTCCTAGGATTAAAAGACACGCCTTTTGACTGTGATTGATACAAGGAAGGGTTAGAGTAATACGCTGCATGCTATTGTTTTGTGCTGTTGTCACAAGGGCTTTTTGTTCTAGAAGAGCCGGCGCCTGGGGAAATAAAGAGGCCGTATGACCATCTTCTCCAAGGCCTAGTAAAACGAGATCAAAAAGAGACTTTCCAAGAATATTTTTGATCGTTTTCTGATATTTTTTGACGGCTATTTCGAGGTCTGAGTCTGTGGGTATTGGAAATATATTTTTTTGAGGAATAGGAACATGGGAAAAACAGTGATTCATAGCTTGAAAATAGTTGCTTTTAGCACTTGTGGGCGCTACCACTCGTTCATCGCTCCAAAAAATTTTTATTTTTTCCCAGTTAAAAGCCATCGGTTCTTGCCTGATTTTATCAAAAAGGGGAAGGGGAGTAATTCCTCCTGAAAGGGCCACTGAAAAGAAATCGTGATCTTGGATGGATTGTTGGCAGATGTTTACGAGATAATTGAAAACAAATGTAATAGTATCCTTGGCATCCCCGGGAATTACTAAATCTTTATTTTCATCCCAGGACTGCATATAAGCGTTCAACATATATTGCCTTGGTTCATTTTTTGAAGGTATTCTAATAAATCGAGAAAATGCGGGCTTATTTTTTGATAGTAGATTTCTTTTACAAGGGAATATCCTCTTTTTCCTTGCTCAAAGTTATGAAAATAGGGCGTTTCGCAATGATGTGCTGTCGAAATATCTATACGAATTTGCGAGAGGTCATTTCTGTCCCTTTGAAAAAGAAATTCTTTATTATGATTGGTTTGTATTTTCACAGAATAGATGGAACCGCTGGTTATCGGAGAAATTTCTTGAGGAATGATTTCTATAAGGATAGGGAACTTTTTTCCCCGATAGGAAAAAGATAGATTTCCCTCTTTTTTTTTGATTTCTTGTAAATCCCAATGAAGACGGGTGGCAAGCCAAGCCTGAAGATAGATAGATTTTATAGTAGTATAACAGAAATATTGATTTTCCAGAGAATTGTAGACAATTTTTATCGAATGTATATTTTTTAAGTTTTCTTGATTTTTGGAAAAGACCATAGAAAAAAGATTGCGCCAATTCTCTATACGCGCCCAATTAAGATCCCCTATTTCGATTTGTTCTTTTTTATACGTGTGCAAGAGAGTAGAGGCAAAATGAGGTAGATTGGGAGAGAACTCTGAATCAAAAATGATCCGGTGAAAAAGTGATTTTAAAGAGGGCATCGCTAAATAGGTCTTTAAATCGGCTCCCCATAATAAATAAGAGGGTAAATCGGGAATTAAATGAGGATGTATCAAATACAGAAAAAGATTTAGGTCTTTGGAAGGAAGAGTAAAATGAATATAATCACAGGCAAAAAGATGGTTTTTAGGAGACATCAGTGAAATTTGAGATTCTAATGTTTCATGACCAAAAGAGATAAAAATGATGCGACATGGAAAATGCTCTATGACGGCATGGATGATGTCGTGAAGATAGGGTTCTCTAGAAGAATTAGCAGAAAAAAGGACAAGCGTGAAAAGAGAGGCTTTAGTTTTTTGAGGAGATTCTTTGTTCCAAAGATTACTTAATTCCTTTTCAATGAGATCACAGGAAACCGTTATTGTGTTCATTGCTATATCATCCGCCATTTGCGCTTATCTTTTTCTATAAGATCATCGGCTTCTTTGGGGCCCCAACAGCCTGCGTGATAATTGGGAAATATTTTAGACGGATTTTGAGAAAGATAGCGCAAAATAGGGGTGAAAACCCGCCACGCATGCATTACTTCCTCATTTCCGATAAAAAGAGAGTTGTCCCCAAGCATGCAGTCCAGTAAAAGACGTTCATAAGCATCTGGCGGAGTATGACCGAAATAGGATCCATACTTAAAATCCATCATGACAGATTGGATAATATTATTTTGCCCGGGAACCTTTGCATTAATTTTCAAGGCTATGCCCTCATCGGGCTGTATTCTCAAAGTTAAGACGTTGGACGAAGTCATCGTGTCCCGATCAAAAATAGTACATTCAAATTTTTTAAAAACAATGGCAATCTCTGTTGTTCTTTTGGGAAGGCGTTTTCCGACTCGTAAGTAAAAGGAGACGTTTTTCCATCGTTTTGTAGGAATTTTCAATTTGAGGGCACAATAAGTCTCTGTGGTAGAATAGGGAGGTATGTCGCTTTCCTCTCGGTAGGAAGGAACCTTATGTCCATCGATATACCCTTCATCATATTGGCCAATGACAATGTTGTCGCGAATCAGTTTTTTTCTAGGACAGCAGATGGATTTCATAATGCGTACTTTTTCTTTTCGGATCGCTTTAGAGGAAAGATCGTGAGGAACTTCCATAGCAATAAGAGCGAGAAGCTGCATAAGATGATTTTGCATAACGTCGCGAATAATGCCCTGTTCGTCAAAAAAATGTCCTCTGGTATTGATGCCATTTTTTTCGGCAACGGTAATTTGAACATGATCGATGTGGCGATGATTCCATAGAGATTCAATAATGGGATTGGTAAAACGAAAAACCAATAGGTTTTGTACTGTTTCTTTACCGAGGTAATGATCGATTCTATAAATCTGATCTTCTTCTAAAAATTGCGAGAGATGTTTTTGCAATTTTTTTGCCGACATGAGATCCCGTCCAAAGGGTTTTTCAATAATCACGCGAGACCATTTTTCCGATTCTTGCTTTGAATCGTAGATAAGACCGTTTTTCGCAAGTTTTTCTATGACAATAGGGAAATATTTCGGCGGGGTTGCCAGATAAAAAATTCTGTTTTGCCGTGTCTTGAAAGTAAAATCTAATTCAGATAAAAGGTCTTTTAGGCTTTGATATCCCAGATCGTCATCAAGGCTTGCTTGATGATACACAATTTGTTGGCGAAAATGATCCCAAAATAAAGGATTAAATGGTTTTAGGCGTGTGTGGCTTTCAATACATTTTCGGATTTCTTCATGAAACGTTTTCTTTTTGTCTCGTCGAGCAAAAGAAACGATAGCAAAATTCGATGGGAGCAATCCCTCAACCCCTAGATTATATAAAGCCGGAAACAGCTTTTTATGTGTCAAATCGCCTGTTGCGCCAAATATGACAAGAATACAAGGGTCTGCAAATTTTTTTCCTCGCCCGGGTTCTTCAAGAATAAAAGTGTTTTCAAGATCCATAACTAAACATCGCATCTATACATGTTTTTGCCCTTATAAGGATATTTTTGTCGATCTCTATTATTTGGGAAGGAGATGGATTCTCAAGAGCAGATATAATGGCCGGCAGAGAATTGGCTCGCATAAAGGAACAGAGCATACATGTTCCCACGATATTGGCCTGAGGATTTTCTATTTGTATACGAGAAGAGATGCCGCATTCGGTAAGGATCAGGTAATCTTTATGGGGGTGTTGTTGTACGTAACGCATCATTTGTGATGTCGATCCAACCATATCGGCTTTTTGGACGACTTCTTTTTTACATTCGGGGTGCGCAATGACCATGGTATGGGGATGATTATTTTTGATGAGATCGATATGCGCGCTTTCGTATTTTTCATGGACGTCGCACTTTCCGTGATAATAGAGGAATTGTTTATCGATTTTTGATTCTTGTAGATACTGTTTTACGTTTTCTCCCATATATCGATCGGGTAAAAAGAAAATTTTATCATTGGGAATTTTTGCGACAACGGTATAGACATTAGAAGAGGTGACGCAGACATCACAAAGAGCTTTTATACCGGCAGATGTGTTGATATAGCAAACAAAGGTATGATGAGGATATTTTTCTCGTAACCGGTGCACATCCTCTTCGGTGATGCTATCCGCAAGAGTGCAGGAACTGTTAGGATTGGGGTCAATCACGCATTTATGAGGATTTAAAATTTTTGCGGTTTCTGCCATAAATCTCACCCCAGCAAAGAGAATGATGGAAGAATCCGTTTCTTTTGCTATTTTTGCAAGTTCATAAGAATCACCGGAATGGTCGGCAACACCATAAATTATATCGGAATGGACATAAGAATGCGCTAATACCAAAGCATTGTTTTTTTCTTTTAAGGCTCTAATTTTGTTGATATAAGGTAGAAGAAGCGCACATTTTTGCGGGGTATATTGGCATATGGGATTATCGACACGGACATTTTTTAGAATTTGATACAACTCATCTAAGAGCATTGGTTTCATAAATTTTCTTTTTCTAAATAATTACCTAATAAAAGACAAGCTGCAATAGGATCAATGATTTTTTTTCTTTTTTTCCTCGAGATTTTTTTTTCTTTTAAATCTTTTTCTGCTTGAGCGGTTGTGAGACGTTCGTCAACTAAAATAATAGGAAGGGAGATTTTCTTTTCCAACTGGATTTTTAAATCTTTTGTCTTTTGTGCCATTTCTCCTTCCGTACCATTCATAAGAAGGGGAAAGCCAATAATAATTTTTTCCATTTCATGCATATAAGGAGATAAATGAAGGAGAATATTTTCTGCCGTTAGTTCCAGCGTCTTTTTAGTTTCAATAGTTTTAAAGGGCATTGCTATAATACCCGAGCTGTCAGTTAGAGCCAGCCCAATACGCACAGTTCCAAAATCGACAGCCGCAATTCTTCCCATATGGTTCTATGATTTTGCCTTGATCATCGCTTGTACAAAAGCTAGAAATAGAGGGTGGCAGGAAATGGGTTTTGATTGGAATTCCGGATGAAATTGTACACCGAGCATCCATGGATGATTTTTGATTTCGACGATTTCACATAATTCATCTTTCTTAAAGATGCCTGAAAAAACCATGCCTTTTTTTTCGAAAGCTTCTTTATATTCATTATTGAATTCGTAACGATGGCGGTGTCTTTCTGAAATAGTTGTTTTATTGTATGCCTTAAAAGCCTTGGAAGATTTTTTTAATGAGCAGGGATAGGCTCCTAAACGCATAGAACCTCCTAATCCCTTAATCTTTTTTTGTTCTTCTAATAAAGCGATAACAGGAAAAGAGGTAGAAGGATCAAATTCAGTCGAATTAGCTTCTGCATAATGAAGAACTTTGCGAGCAAATTCGACAATCATCACATGAAGGCCAAGACAAATTCCAAAAAAAGGGATATTTTTAGTGCGACAGATGGTGGCTGCCTCAATTTTTCCTTCCCATCCCCGTTCTCCAAATCCTCCTGGAACAAGGCATCCATCGCATTGAAGCAGCTCTTTCTTTAAATGGACATTTTTATCAGATTCAATTTTTTTAATAATAAGCTCTCTATTAAAATGGGTCGCTGCATGCTGAAGGGCTTCAAAAACAGACTTATAAGCATCCTGATGGTCAAGATATTTCCCCACAATAGCTACCGTAACCTTTCCCTTGGGGTGAAACATTTTGTCGACCATTTTTTCCCATTTCTTTAAGTCTCTACGGTGACATTTTAACGACAGTTTTTCACAAAGCATTTCATCGATCCCCTTTTGAGCAAATAAAAGAGGGACTTCATATATGGTATTTTGTACATCGATGGCCTCAAAAACGGCATTTTTATTGACACTGCAAAAAAGGGAAATTTTATTTTTTATCTCTGCTGAAAGCGGTTTATCGCATCGGCATAGTATGATATCGGGGATTATGCCAATCTCGCGCAGCATTTGTACAGAATGTTGGGTAGGCTTTGTTTTCATCTCTCCGGCAGCTTGAATATAAGGAACATAGGTGAGGTGAATGTTGATGCAATCTTGCGGATGATCATAACGGAATTGTCGTATAGCTTCCAGAAAAGGAAGGGATTCAATATCTCCGACAGTACCTCCGATTTCTACAAAGAGCACTTGAATATCTTTTTCTTGGGAGGCACAAGCATAGATTCTCTGTTTGATTTCATCGGTAATATGGGGAATGACTTGTACAGTTTTTCCTAAAAAATCTCCATTCCGCTCTTTTTGGATAACCGCTTCGTATATTTGGCCGGTGGTTGTATTTGAGTGTGAAGAAAGGGGAGAATTGGTAAAACGAAAATAATGTCCTAAATCGAGATCTGTTTCAGTGCCGTCGTCCGTTACATACACTTCTCCATGTTGAAAGGGACTCATAGTGCCGGGATCTACATTAAGATAAGGATCGAGTTTCAGCATGGCAATTTTGATTCCTCTCGATTCTAGTAATTTTGCCAGAGAAGCTGCCGCTAAGCCTTTGCCGAGCGATGAAATAACGCCTCCGGTGATAAATATATATTTTATAGGCATGACAGGTACCTTTCTATTTTTTCTATATCTTCAGGAATATCGACAGATAAATGAGGATCGTCCACTAAGGCTACGGATATTTCATATCCGTTTTCCATAAACTGTAGTTGTTCCAAATCTTCTGCTTGAGATAATTTCCCGGAAGGTAGAGAGGGTAGTTTTTTTAAAAAATATGCTCGGTAAGCATAAAGTCCAATATGATAGTAATAAAAAGAGTAGGGATTGCGGTTATAAGGGATTAAAGATCTGCTAAAATACATGGCTTTTCTATTGTGATCGAATATTACCTTAACCACGTGGGGAGAGGTGGCGATAGAAGCTTCTATGGGAGCTGCCGCTGTGGCTATAGCGGCCTCTTGCGTATTTTGCAAAGAAGAAATGACGCTTGCAAAAGTCTTTTGTAGAATACAGGGATTATCACCTTGTACATTCATAATGATATCATTATCTTTGATATAAGGTAGTTGGGAAACAACCTCTGCTATTCTGTGGGTTCCTGAGGGGCATTCTGAAGAAGTCATCACGACATTGTCATGAAAAGCCTTGACATGGTCATAGATGGAGCGATCATCAGTAGCGACAATAATCTCATCGAACAGCTGTGCCGCAAAGGCATTTTCAAAAGTGCGTCGAATTAAAGATTTTCCTTGTATTAAAGCCAAAGGCTTAGCAAAAAACCGACTGCTTTTAAGGCGTGCAGGTATAAGAGCAAAAACTTTTTCTTTCATGTACCTATGATATAGTAAAATAAAAAAATTCGCAAGTTTCCAGGGATTGTGAAAATAAAAATATTTGCTATGATTAGAAAATAAAAAAGGATTGCTATGAACAACGATTATTCTCTAAACAAGGCGAGATTGGAATATAAACCTCAATTTCCTTCCTTATTAAAAGAAATTGTATCAATGAATTTTTCAGTAGGACATGTATTGCCGGCTCAAAACGAGATAAAAGATTTATTTCCGAAAACGGTAAATCGTCCCATCGTAACCCTTTGCAAAGGGGAGAGAAAACAGAGCGCTGCTTTACGTGTAGGAGTTGTTTTTTCGGGAGGACAAGCAGCAGGCGGTCACAATGTCATCGCAGGCCTTTTTGATGCGTTATACGAGATGATGCCTAAAAGTGTTCTTATAGGGTTTTTAGGAGGGCCTAGCGGTATTATTGAAAAAAAATATATAGAGATCAGCCAAGAAAAGTTGTCTCTTTATCGCAACCAAGGCGGTTTTGACCTTATCGGCTCCGGAAGAACTAAGATTGAAACGCCGGAGCAGTTGGAGATTTCCAAAAAATGTATGGAAGAACTCCAATTGGACGGATTAGTGATTGTCGGCGGAGATGATTCCAATACGAATGCTGCAATTTTAGCGGAATATTTTTTACAAAATAACTGCTCGACGGTAGTTATAGGAGTGCCTAAAACTATTGATGGAGATTTGCAGAATGAATTTATCGAAATTTCTTTTGGGTTTGATACCGCCTGTAAAACTTATGCGGAAATGATTGGTAATATTGCTCGTGATGCCCTTTCAGCAAAGAAATATTATCATTTTATTAAACTTATGGGACGGTCTGCTTCTCATATTGCATTAGAATGTGCTTTAAAAACTCATCCAAACGCCGTTCTTATCAGTGAAGAAGTTGCTTCTGAAAAAAAGACTCTGTCTTCTATCACTGCTGAACTGGCAGATCTGATTGAAAAAAGAGCTCATGCGGGAAAAAAGTATGGAGTGATCTTAATTCCCGAGGGGGTTATCGAGTTTATTCCGGAAATTAAAATTTTAATTACAGAGTTAAATGCTTTATTGGCTCAAGACAGTCCTCATTTGGAACAGATAGACACTTTCTCTTCTTTATCAGAGAAAATTTCTTTTGTAACGGAATTATTGAAGCCTGAGGCAGCGAATTGTTTTGTCTCTTTACCGGAAAGTATCCAAAAACAACTATTACTCGATCGCGATCCTCATGGCAATGTGCAAGTATCCAAAATAGAGACAGAAAAAATGTTCGTGGAAACAGTTACAACAGAACTGGAACGCCGCTCCGATCAAGGAACCTTCAAAGGATCTTTTCATCCGATAACCCATTTTTTTGGATATGAAGGAAGAGCCGGATATCCTTCCAATTTTGATGCAAATTATTGTTATTCTTTAGGCCGGATGGCGGCACTGCTTATTAGGGATCGCTTTACGGGGTATATGAGCTGTATCACAAAAATTCATCTGGCTCCCCAAGAATGGGTTCCCCAAGGAATTCCCTTGACAACCATGCTGAATATGGAAACTCGTCAAGGCAAGGAAAAACCTGTTATTAAGAAAGCTCTTGTATCTCTTAAAGGAAAGGCTTTTATGACATTGCAAGCGGGAAGAAAAGAATGGATGATTGAAGATCACTATCTCTTTCCTGGACCAATGCAATTTAACGGAGATATCCGGCTGACGGATACAATACCCGAGAGCCTTCAGTGTGAATTTTAGGCAAACTTACTTTTTGTCGGTTTACAAAAATTTTCAGAAAAATTTAAAAGAACAAAAAGAACATTTTTCCTTGTGTTTTTTTTTAATTTCTATATTTTTTTTGCAAAAAAAACTTGAGGAGAGTTATGTCTAATCCAATAGATGGAGAAAGTCGTCGAAGAAGATCTGATCAAAGGGCCTTTGATAGGGTTGGTCTTAATGTGGAGCAAGAAGAACAAGAAACTACTTGTTGTGGTGTTGTTAAGCAAGTTGCACGTGTGGCTCTTCAAATACTAGAAATACTAGAATATTGCACTACGTCGCGTCGGATTGGTTTACGTTCCTTGCATTTTCAAGAAGTGAGAATTAGAAGAAGATCTGAAGATCGAGAAGATTAACAAAATTTTATGTTTTTATTAATATTTAGAATTTAGCGTAGGAGGGGATAACGAGAGAGAGACGGGAGAATTCGTGATCGTATTAAAGCTGTGCTTTTGAGAGATAAAGGATGGACTTGGATGCAAATTGTTGATGCATTATTACTTTCAGAAGAAATTTTACGACGACATCTTAAAGACTACCAAGTATCAAAAAAATTAAAGCCTGAAAATAGAGGCTCCGAAGAAAAGCTCTCTTCAGAACAATCTAGGGTATTAATCCAACATCTTAATCAACACACCTATCTATACTCATTCCAATTCAAGAATTGGGTATAAATTACCTTTATAAAAATAAGTTTTTAGTTCAATCGATTTGTGAAATTTTTTACAGAGGATTTTATCACTGTCGGCGTAATACCCCTGGCTTTAGCCATGGGGAGTATGTCAATTGATGTACTTTAGAAGGAACTATCAGAGATTTTTTTTAATTTAAGAGATCCTAAGGTTTGTATAAAGGGTTGAATTGCAGGAGACGATGGATGCTACAACTTATGAAAAAAACCACGGAACATATAATTCTCATGATTGTTAATCGCGATAAAAAAATAGAAAGTTTTTCAGGAAATCTTGTAAAAAATTTTATGTTTATTTATTCTTTTATGCGTTTTCATCTTTAAAAATAAGGAGAGCCATGTGTGATCCTGTAGGTCCTTCCGAAAAATTTCCTTCTAATGATTTCGATTCCGATTATCAAAATGGTTATGATTTAACGATTAAGGTTGGAAAAATTGCTTATTATGTCTTTGGTTCCCTTGCTATGGTTTCTATAGTAGGAGCTGCTGCAGTTTATGCCAGCGTTCCTCTTGTGCTTGTGATGAATGTCTCTTATTCCTCTCTCCTCGGAACGGCATGCATAGCCGGTGTGATGACTCTTGTTGTAAAAATTCAGAATTATCATTTAGAAAGGGGATGGACAGGGCCAGAAAATACTTTATCCAAAAGAATTTCTCTTCAACCTCCCATTCCCAATCAAAACCGGTTACCGCAAAAAATCTTTTCGGAAGAGTTAACTTTTGAAAATTATGAGCAATTTGAGACCCGCTGCGTGCAAAACAAACAACAAATACTAGAGAATTTTCAAACTATATCTTCAGTGAGAGAAGACCCTCCTGTTCCTATTGAACTCCTGATGAATAATTGCTGGGCTATTAATGGAACGATCCCGTATATCCTCTGTTCTTCAAATTTGTTAGGGGCGATTGCGGAGAAAATTCACAATGAAGATACTCAAAATAGGTTCCTTCCTTTAGCGTATTTACTTAATTTGTATAAATCCGCTCAGAAAAGGCAGGAAGAAGGAATTTTTATCGATGGCCAGTATGGTATATTATTTCGTCAGTGGCTCTATGGAAATTCAAGAAATTCAATGGAGGATCCGAGAGAGGCTATTGGCAAGCTCTGGCAAGAGATTGGTACTTATCCTCTAAATGAGAGTACTAGGAAAATTTTCTCAACACAAGATCATGAGCCAGCGTTTCTTCCCCTCAATGTTACTATATTTCAGGAGCAAGGGGTTTTCACAATAGAACCTGCAGAACAGCCGAGTTTTGGACAATTAGGCCCTTATATTTCGAATGCATCAAAAACGTTTAATTTGCGTGAGGTGGTCGGTGCTTTATTATGTGAAAACAATGAAAAGGAACCGCCTATTCCTGTTCAGCAGCAAGGGCCTTATCCAGTACAAAGAACCCTTCATCAATTTTCTGAAATGTTACAGGAATTTACTATCACATTTGAAATAAGGAACATCTCAATTGATTTTCCTTTAGCATTGTCTTTAAATGAATTTACTCGCAATGCTGATCCGATCATATCCGGATGGCAATTTTTTAAAGATCCTGAAAGAAGATACTATCTGGATTATATTATTTTGTATGATGGTAACGGGAGTACAGGTCATTATACTTGTTGGAAACTCAATCAAAAGGGGCAGGCATATTATCTTAATAATCACGGAGATTATGAACCTGTAGATATTTCAGGATATTCGAATATCCGTATGCAAAAACCTGTTCTGGCCCACTATTCTTTGATCGAATCAGAGGAAATCTAACTAATCTCTAGATGCTAAAAACGACAATATTTGATATGAAGCAAGAAGAGGTTAATACATGAGATTTTCAAATCCTCATGCTTTAGGGCAAAAGAGAAGTTTTAGAGATATTCTGTTATGGAAGGCCGGAAAATATTTTGATTTTTCGATAAAGTCATCGCCTCCCAAGAATTTTGCATATCCCCAAAACAGGGAGCCTTTTCATATCGGGCATCCTTATGCTGTTTGGGTTAATCACAGTACTTTTCTTATTCATGTTCAGGGAGTGTCCTTCCTTACGGATCCTATTTGGAACAATACTTGTTCTCCTATAGGGATTATTGGAAAACGAAAACATCTTCCTCCGTTTCCTATCGAACATCTTCCGAATATTGATTTTGTTTTGATCAGTCATAATCATTATGATCATCTAGATCTTTTTACTATAAAAAAGCTTGCGCGCCAGTTTCCTAAGATTTGTTGGGTTGTTCCTCTGGGATTAAAAAAGTGGTTGGCACGCAAAGGGATTTATCATGTCGAAGAGCTGGGATGGTGGAAACATTTTCAAAAGGGGATCGTTCGTATCGATGCCGTTCCGGCACAGCATTTTTCAGGAAGATGGGGATTTGATTATAACAAAACTCTTTGGTGCGGATTTGTGATCACCATTGGGAAAAAAAAGATATACTTTTCTGGGGATACGGCCTATAACATGGTAGATTTTGCGAAGATAGGAGAAACTTTTCGAGGATTTGATTTAAGTTTAATTCCTATTGGATCCTATGAACCCAGAAGATTTATGAAACCTATTCATATTAGTCCGGAAGATGCTGTAAAAATCCATAAGGAAGTTCGTTCTCGTAAAAGTATCGGAATGCATTGGAAAACATTTCGCCTTTCCGATGAACATATGAATCAACCGCCCTACGATCTTTTTTTAGCGATGAAAAGAGCTTCCCTAGATCTAAGTAGTTTTTTTGTCCTTGAGCCCGGTGAATATGTCAACTGGTGATGCTCCTGTCTTATCCCTTTTCTTCAAAGTCCGCTTTTATCTTTTAAAAGAACAGCTCAAGACGATTTTTTTTTATTATAGAAAGCTGTATTTTTTATTGTGTGATCTTTCCTTATCCATAGTGTATCTCTTTTTCAATCCTTATCGAATCTCCAAAAGATACCTAAAGAAAAAAAGAGCTTTTAATATTTATGCATACGGAGAAACTCCTTTAACGACCTTGGAAAAGATATTCCAAGCTTTTGAGATTACTAAACAGGATTGTTTTTATGAGTTGGGGTGTGGACGGGGAAAAGGTTCTTTCTGGGCTGCAACTTTTTGGAAATGCCATGTGATCGCTATAGAACAGATTTTTATTTTCTACAATATTGCTCGAAGCATCCAAAGGCTATTTCATATTAAAAACATCGAGTTTCATCATGGAGATTTTCTGGAAGCTGATTATTCTAAAGCAAATGTTATTTATCTTTATGGAACTATTATGCAAGAAGAAGAGATCCATCGATTTATCCGTAATGCGTCTTTTTTGTCGTCGGATACAAAAATCATTACGATTAGTTTTCCTTTAAGTGACTATTCGAATGATTTTTACGTAAAAAAAGAGATATCTGTTGCATTTCCGTGGGGAACTACCAGCGCTTATCTCAATGGATTATCACGATAATTTTCCAGTATTTTCCTGACTTCGTTTTGTAAAATTTTTTCACTGGTTTGTAAAAGGAACCCCCAGTATTGCCATTGATAGGCGGCTTGATAAATAAACATTTCATAACCGAATATAAGCCTGCAGTTTTTTTCCAAGGCCTTTTGTAAAAAGGGCGTCATTATTGGAACGGTATGGATATCCATAGCAATGGTGCTAGATTTTATGGCCTCTTTAGGTACCGGATCTTCCGAAGATGTCGCGTTAATGAGGAGATCATAATCATAAAAAGCCACACTATCTAAACTAAGTCCCTGAATTTGAAAGATTTTTGCTATAAACTGGGCTTTTATGACATCACGGTTAAATACCGATACTATAGCCCCTCGCTTTTTCGCTTCATAAATAATCGCGCGAGCCGCCCCTCCTGCGCCTAATACAGCAATTTTTTTTCTTTTAACCGAAGTGTGTTGTTCGATACTATCTAACGCTCCCTTCCCATCCGTATTATGCCCATGCAGTTCTCCTTGATGCATTGTCATTGTGTTTACAGCCCCTATTTTTTGAGCCTCTATATCGATATAATCCAAAAAGGAAATCACTTCTGTTTTGAGGGGGGTGGTAATGCTTAATCCATGCAAGGGGATAGTTTTTATCAGCCGGAAAAACTCATCGAGCTCCTTCCTGGTCATATCCATCTTTATATACACGCCATTGCAATGCAGAGCTCTCAAGAGTGTGTTATGGGAAAGATGACTAATGCTCTGATGAACAGGGGATCCTATAAGCCCGTAAATTTTTGTAGTTGATCCAATAGAATGATAGGAATAAACAGAAGAAAGTTCCTCGACTGTTCGTTGTCCTATAGCGCTTTTTTGGCTCTTTGAAATCGCAGCATAACTCCAAGGATTTTTTGTTATAGGACTTAAGATGCGAGTAATTTCTCCTTTTTCTCCCATGCATAAGCCTATGATATTTGAATGGGAAGAAGCAAAAAGCATCATTCTCAAAGCGTCGTTTGTAGAATTTGCCATACAGGCTATTTTATACCACCTTGCCGGGTACTTTTTCATGTTTTTCAAAATTCTTGTAAGATTTTTGGGAGTACGAGAAAAATTGTGATAGGAAAGGATCCATTGAATGTTAGGAAATTTTTGCCTAATATCTTGTATACATGCACCTGCAAGATCATATTCGATATCAAAATAGTCGGGGTTGCATAATGCAAGCGTATAGATTTCTTGAAAAGAAATGGTTTTGGACTTTCTGGTAGAAGCTTCTTGCCTTTTATGACGCAGCGTAAAAATGACCGGAAGCGATATGCTTTCTCTCATTTTCTTGATTTCGCCATACTCGAAATACTCGAAAAGATCTAAACGAAATTCTAATAGATTGCCGAATCTAAGAGCCTTTTGTATTTGCAGTTTAGCTTCCTGCAAGGTAGGTCCGATAATAGGGATACAAAGCATTTTTTTGAAGGTAGAATTTTAGTTCCTACAGTATAAGATTTTGGATCTTAGCTTTCCAATAGTTATTGCTGTTGAATAGATATAAAAAAATGTAATGCTTCTTCGCAAGCGGTCTCTCTTAGATTCCATTAGATTAGATGAAGAGAATCTGGCGTAAAGCCCAATCTCGCGTTTCAGGACGGTTAATATAGCAAGCAATCTCATAAGCCTGTTTCGTATAGCCTTGTTTTAATTCTTTAGTAAAAATAGCGGATAAAGCCAAGTCTTGTTCTTCTGAATCATGAATAGTCCTGGCAATTTCAAAGGCTCTTGTGGTTTGTCCACAGTTCATGAAAGCTAGAGCGATTTCTCTTAAAACAACATCTCGTTCTTGTGAATTGTCGATAGTGCATGCAATCTCATGAGCTCGGTCGATATTGTCTTGCTTCATTAATTCCCTAGAAATATATCCCAAAGCCCAATCTAGTACTATAGGCTTCTCGATAGTTTTGACAACATGAAGGGCATGTTCAATTTCTCCTAGTTTTGCCAAACCATAAGAAATTCCAGCCAAAGCATAATCTTGGGAAGAAGAATCAGTAATAGTATTGAAAATCTCAACCGCTTCATCAATCTCTCCAAGTTCAGCTAAACCATCCGCAATATCAGCCAAAGCCTGACCTTGTTCTTCTGGAGGCAGATTCTGGACGATCTCATCTCTCTTTTGATAGAGCCTTACAGCCTTAAAAATTTTTTCAAAGAATTCCGGGAACCATCTGTTTTCTCTTTCTAAAAGGTCTAACTCTTCCGGACTTAAACTTTTTAAAATTTTGATGATTTCTCTTTTATAATCTGAAATAGAAGATTTTACAGAAAATAGATTTGTTGCATTCATTATTCTTGTACCTTGATCATTCATTTCAAGAAAACGGGATAACCCGGTAATTTGCCTAGCATTTGTTTCAGGATCGAGGTTATTTATTAAAGATCCGATCCAGGACTCTATAGAATCAACAGCTTTAACTTGAAAAGCCGTTAGAGTAACTCTTTTCAAATAAGGATTAATTTTTGCAACGGTTTCCATGTGTTGGAAAGGGAGATAACCTAGGATCATCACGGTTACCTCGTAGGGTAATCTTTCTAAGCCTTCCCGATTCATTAGGGGTTGAGAAAGATTTTGAACTGAAGGGATTGACATTGTTATATATCTCCTATTAAGAATTAATTCTTAATAGAATAGCTAATTGTTAGCTTAAAATCAATTTAGTTTTCTGTAAACAAATTAATTTAATTTAATTTCGTTAATAAAACATATTTTGTATTAATTCGTGATTTTTTGTAAAAAATGTATTCAAGAAAAATTACAAATTTTAGAGGATTTTGTTATTGGTCATTTTTTAAAAATGATATTCAATTACATTAAATATTTGTTCATGATTTTTATGAATATGTTTGTTTTTAAGAAAAAATATTGTTAAATTGGATAATTAATAAAATTAAAAAGAAAAATTCATGGGTCGACATAATTTTTTTTCAGATGATAAGTTTTGTATTGATGAACGATTTATTACGCATTTATATTTAATTTTTTAGTAGAGATATCCTCATGGACATGAGCCCTAAAAAATATTCTAGAAAAATTGTCGTTGTTGGAGGGGGCCCTGCCGGTTTTTTTGCAGCATTAGCTGCAAAAACTGCAAAGCCTTCTGCAAAAGTAGTGCTTCTAGAACAATCCGAAGCTCCTCTGCAAAAGGTAAAAGTATCGGGTGGGGGACGGTGTAATGTCACTCATGCATGTTTTAATCCTGTTTTGCTGGCAAAAAACTATCCTCGAGGGGGAAAAGAATTAATTCCTCTTTTTGAGCAGTTTCAACCTTTGGATATGGTCCGATGGTTTTCTGAGAGAAAAATTTTTTTAAAAACAGAAAAAGATGGACGGATGTTCCCGAATACGGACAGTTCAGACACCATCATGCGGTGTTTTTTGGAAGAAGCAAAAAAATGTCCTGTAGAGATTGTATTAAATACCGAACTTGTTTCTGTTCGTAAAGTTCAAGACCGGTTTGTTCTGGATTGTAAACGGACCTCTTTTGTTGCAGATCGATTGATTTTAGCAACGGGAAGCTCGCGAAAGGGATGGGAGATTGTGAAAAGTTTGGGACATACAATTGAAGAACCTGTCCCTTCCCTTTTTTCTTTTCAAGTTCCCTTTTTTCTAGAGAAAAATCTTGCCGGTATTAGCATAGACAAGGTGGCTCTTTGTATTAGAAACACTTCCCTCAGCGCTTCCGGTCCTTTGTTAGTGACTCATTGGGGAGTAAGCGGTCCTGTAGTTTTAACCTTATCCTCATTGGCGGCCAGATATTTTGGGGAACATCGATATAAGGCGGAATTGATAATAGACTGGGTGCCTTCCTTATCCAAAGAACGATTGCATCAAGGAATGGAAAGACTTAAAAAATATCATCCTAAAAAACATCTAGGAACAGCTCGGATTGTTCCGTTGTCCAATAGTTTATGGCGTTGTTTGTGTGAAAAATCAAGCATGAGTCCGGATACTCCATTAGGCAAGATGTTTTCGAGAGATTTTTTAAAGTTGTCTGATGTTTTGAAAAACGATAGGTATTCGATGACCGGCAAAAGTCACCATAAGGCAGAATTTGTTACTTGCGGAGGTGTTAGACGCTCAGAAATTACTTCCTCTATGGAAAGCATGAAATGCCCTCATCTTTTCTTTTGTGGAGAAATGATCGATATTGATGGGATAACAGGAGGTTTTAATTTTCAAAATGCTTGGACAACAGGATGGATAGCCGGAAAATCGGCCGTAAGATAAAAATCGATTGTTTTCTTCTAAAAAATGGAATTTATTATTAAATCCTAGATTTTTAATCAAATGAGCAGAGATCTTCAGTCTCCCTGTTTTTCAAGATAAAGCTTTAATATAGAAAAAAAATCCATTTTTAAAGAAAACTTGTACAACACAATATTTTTGATGCAACAAAAAACAAGAATTGTTTATTAGTAATATTATGTGTAAATAAATAATATTATAGGTAAGAATGTGTTAAAACAATTGATGTTTTCAGTTTTTGGAACATTATTCTTGTTTGACAAAGTACATGAAGGGAAAATTAAATCATACAATTCCTGCATAGCTTCTAGAGTTATTGAAGAAAAAGTTATTCCTTCTGTCGAAACTAAAGAAATATCATTTAATACAACTAAAACTATAAAAGCAGAAGAATTAAATACTTGCGATACCAAAAGGTATCCTGCGCAATTTTTTTTGGATCATATTGCTGGTGAAGGGGTAGGATATCAGAAAGGCTATTCGACGCTTGGTCTTTTTTTATCAAAATTTAATGAAGAGGAATCCCTTCGCTTTTTGGAATGTCGTGGACATATATTTAATGATGGAAAACTTGCTGCTAATATAGGCGTTGGGTTAAGAAAAAAAGTTTTGGAAAAATATCTGGTCTTGGGAATCAATGGCTTTTATGATTATCGAAGAGATTTAAATCATAATTTCCATCAATTTGGGATGGGATTAGAATTTTTAGGAAAAGTGATAAGTGGAAGAATAAATGGATATTTTCCTGTTGGCAAGAAAGAAAAAATAGTTGGATATTCCTTTGATAATTTTGCTGGGAATAATTTATATCTAACTAAACATAGTAAAATAGCTATGACAGGCTTGGATGCAGAAGCGGAAGCAATAATTTTTGATAGAAAAAATGCTCAGGTAAAAACGGAAATAGGATCCTATTATTTTAAAGGAGATTTTGGAAAGAGTGCTTTGGGAGGAAAAGTTGGCCTTAATGCGTCTCTATTTCAGTGGCTATTTGTCGGAGGCAGCATAACTTATGACAAAGTCTTTCATTGTAATGTCCAAGGAGAAATATCTTTACGATATGGTTTTTGCAAAGAAAAAAAGAGAAAGACAAAATATTCTTGTAAACGTTTTCATGCTATAACTAAGAGAATGGAGCAACCAGTAAAACGTTATGATATTATTGTCCTTTCTAATCAGAAAGGATCAACAATTGCTTTGAGTCCAAATCCTGGTGAGCCGATAACTTTTTATCATGTAAATAACACCGCAAAATCGGGTAATGGTACTTATGAATCTCCCTTTCCTACACTTGTTGAAGCACAATCAATTGCACAAGCTGGTGATACTATTTTTGTAAATTATGGCAATGGTACTTCTTCAGGAATGAGCAATGGAATTACTTTAAAAGATCGTCAAAACCTTTTTGGCTCTAGCATAGAGCATCCTATCAATACAACTATAGGCACAATTACTATTCCTGCAATGACTCCGGGAAATTATCCAATGATATTAAGTACCACTTTGTCTAATCCTGGCATTACTTTAGCTAACGACAACACGGTACGAGGTATTGCTATTGGGTCTTCTAGTGGGAGCGGTGTTTATGGTTCAGGAGTACAAATAGGATCACGCATCCAAAAAAATCTAATATTAGATAATGGATCGGGAGCAGGGAGTGATGCAGGAATTATGTTGCTTTTGGCATCCGATGTGCAAATCGAAAAAACTTTTGAGATCAGTGATAATATTATTACAGGTTCTGCTTCAGGGAATGATGGAATTTTCATTGGTCAAGCAGATGGGACTCCTATTAATGGAACTGCTAGCATAGATCTTTTAATTACTCGCAACGACATTATAGGTAATCCCAGCGAGGGAATACATATTTCTCGACCTGATGACACTTCTGTTGGATTATTTAGGGTAACAGGTAAAATTAGTCAGAACGAGATTACAGGTAATGGAGCTGATGGAATATTTTTTAACCATACAATAGCTTCTGGAAGCTCTTTAGATCTGAATTTAGAAATCCTTGATAATATCATTGCTGCTAATGCTTCTGAAGGAATCGTTTTTACTTCTCGTGCTGCGGGGTACTTAAATATTAGCCGAAATGTTATTGATAATTCAGTTAGTAGTTGTATCTATGTTAATGTAGGTCAAACAGAAATCGCCGAAAATTTAAACTATGATGTTATTGGCAATCAACTCAATTATAATGGTGGTTCAGGATTTTATACAAATCTCCAAAACGGAACTATTCGCATGAGACTCATAGATAATTTTTTTCAAACTGGTGCCACGAGTACTTACACCTATTTACGTAATAGCACCGGAACAACAGACAATTTTACAGCTGTTATACAAGGAAATGAAGGACCTGCTGTTTTATTAAATATTAAGCAAGTGACAGAATTGTAAAAATATCTGATTAAGCAACAATTTTTCTGTAAAATTTGAGTTCATCTTTGGATTGATAAGATATGTTAATTCAGAGAAAGTCTCTTAGCTCTTTACATATTATGTTTTTTAGCTTTTATCTCTTTTTTATCTCTGAATAAAACCAATCTATTCGTTATAATGAAACGATCTTAATATAAAAATCTTAAATAAATGTTTGGTAGAGAGTACCCATTTTATAATAGTTGTCCTCTAGAGGCCATGAATAACAATATTTTCATGGAAAAGGGGGTATTTCAAACTAGTCTTTGGAGAGAAACTTTGCATTCGATTGCTGATTGCGTCGTTATCATTACCGATGATCATGTCGAAAAGCTTTATGGAGTATCGCTGAAAAAAGATTTAGAAAAATGTGGCTTTAACGTTTATTGTTTTACATTCCCTGTAGGAGAAAGTAGTAAGACAAGAAAATGGAAAGAACATATAGAAAATCAAATGCTGCAAGCCGCTTTAGGACGTGATATATGCATTATTTCCTTGGGAGGCGGTGTAGTAGGGGATCTGGCAGGATTTGTCGCTTCAACCTATTGTCGAGGAGTTCCTTTTGTGTCCATTCCGACGACTTTATTAGCCCAGGTCGATGCTTGCATTGGAGGAAAGGTAGGAGTTAATACACCCTGGAGCAAAAATTCTATCGGAGTTTTTTATCATCCTTGTATGATGATAATAGATCCCGATTTTTTACTTTCTCTTTCTCCTCTTGAAATACTCAATGGCATTGCGGAAATTGTCAAATATGCTCTTGTCTTCTCGAAGGATTTGTTGAAGAAATTGGAAGAGCATGTTTCTTTGTATGAGCTTATTGAACCAAGTTATAGAATTAAAAAAGAGATCGTAGAGAAAGATCCTTTTGAAAAGGGTATAAGGCGTATTCTTAATTTTGGGCATACTATCGGGCATGCTATAGAGACTTTGAGCAACTATCAAATTTCTCATGGTCAGGCTATTGCCATCGGAATGCTTCTAGAGGCGCATTGTAGTTGTCAAATGAATTATCTCCGAGAAGAAGAGCTTTTCGCGATTAAGGCCCTTTTAGAAGACTATGGATTTTCTTTATCCCTGCCCCAAAAATTGTCGAAGGAGGAATTTTTTCGAATCATGAAACTCGATAAAAAAGCAAGCAGCTCTATGCCTCGCTTTGTCGTTTTAGAGGACCTTGGGAAGGTAAGCCCTTTTGACGGCTCTTATTGCGCCCCTATGGATTTTCCTATGTTGAAGGAGGCTTTGCAATGGTTTGCTTAAAAGTCAGTCCTTCTTGTTTGAAAGGCTCTCTTATGATCCCTCCTTCCAAGTCTCATACAATGCGAGCTATTATTTTTGGATGTATGGGAGAAGGACGAACAACGATTGATAATTACCTTCAATCTCCTGATGTTCTAGCAATGGTTGAGGCTTTTCGTTTGTTGGGAATTACGATAGAAATTGTCGAACAATCCTTAGTAATACATGGTATGAATGGACAATTACAACCTACTAAAGAGGTGATCCATGCCAAAAATTCGGGGCAGGTGTTGCGTTTTATCGGTAGTTTAGCCGCTTTATTACCTACGTATACAGTTATTACCGGTGATCATTCATTGTGTTATAATAGACCTGTTCAACCCTTATTGTCCGGTCTTACACAACTTCTGGCGTTTGCAACGTCATGCTATGGGGATGATAAAGCCCCGATTATTATTAAAGGACCTATAGTTCCCGGATCCGCGACGATAAGAGGGGAAGACTCTCAGCCGGTATCTGGACTTTTGATAGCATGCTCTTTCCTAGAGGGAATAACGACTTTAAAAGTAGAGAATCCCGGGGAAAAACCATGGATTGACCTTACTCTTTTTTGGCTAAAAAAATTCGGGGGAAAAATTACCCATGACAATTACACATTTTATAAAATAGAAGGGCCTTTGCATTATCCCGGTTTTTCTATGAAGATTCCTGGAGATTTTAGTTCAGCAGCCTTTCCAATCGCTGCAGCTTTAGTGACCGGCTCGACCATAACCCTGGAAAACCTGGATTTTGATGACATACAGGGAGATAAAAAAATTCTAGATCTTCTACAGAAAATGAATGCTTCTTATAAGGCAAATCAATCGGAAAAAACTCTAACGATAGTAGGAGGAGATTTAGAGGGAGGAATAACAATAGATATTAATGATATTATTGATGCGTTGCCTATCCTCGCCGTTTTAGGGTGTTTTGCAAAAAAGCCTATTCATATTGTTAATGGGGCTATTGCCCGAAAAAAAGAATCCGATAGGATCCATACGATAGCCACAGAATTGCGGAAAATGGGCGCTCATCTTGAAGAGCATCGTGACGGTCTTTTGGTTTTTCCCTCGCATTTGCACGGGGTTAAAGTAGATTCTCACAAGGATCATCGTATTGCGATGGCCTTAGCGATAGCGGCTCTTGGAGCCAAAGGAAATACGGTTATTCAGAATATAGAATGCATTTCGAAAAGTTATAAGACGTTTGTGGAGGATTTTCAAAAAATTGGTGCTCAAATGGAGCTCCTCAATGAGTAATTTAATTTTATTCGGACTTGCTGCTAGTGGTAAGACTTATTGGGGAAAACGCTTAGCTAAGGCATTACAGCTTACTTTTATAGATACCGATGCATTGCTAGAATCTTTATTTTTGGATCAATATTCCAAGAAATGCACCTGTAGTGAGATTTACAAAGAAAAAGGGGAAGAAACTTTTCGTGATCTAGAACATCGGGTGATACGCTCTTTAGTAAAGAAAACAAATTGTATCATTGCATTAGGCGGAGGAGCTGTCCTTGATGCTGAAAATCTCAAGATTCTCCATCAAATCGGCACGATGATTTATCTCAAAGAGGAAAAGGCGGTATTAAAAAAGCGTCTTCTTGCAGGACCTGTACGGGCATTTTTTTCTTCCGTTGATCCTATTCGAGACTTTGACCTATATTACAAGCGCAGACTTCCCGTGTATGAAAATATTCCTTCTCAGGTTCTGTTCCTTTCAGAACTTAATGAAGAAAAGATCATAAACCGGTGCAAGGAGATCTTTTATGGCCTCTAATTTTTTTGGTGATATTTTTAGAATAACGACATGGGGAGAATCGCATGGAAAGGCAATAGGTGTCGTTATTGATGGATGTCCTGCAGGACTTCCTTTATCCGAAGAGGAAATCCAGCAAGAACTTTTTTGGCGCAGGCCTAAAAGAAATCAGTATGTTTCATCGCGCAATGAATCCGATAAGGTAGAAATTTTATCGGGACTTTTTGAAGGACTGACGACAGGGGCTCCTATTTCCATCATCATTTTCAATCAGGATGCTAATTCCCATACATATGAATCGACCAAGAATTTATTACGCCCCGGGCATGCTTCATTTACGTACTTAGAAAAATACGGAATTTTTGATTACAGAGGAGCCGGAAGAGCGTCGGCAAGAGAGACTGCCTGTCGGGTTGCTGCGGGAGCCGTTGCCAAAAAAATCTTGCGTTATCATAACATTGATCTTATTGCTTATCTGAAGCAAATCGAACATATTCGGGCAAATGCGAATATTTCTGAGATAAGTCTTTTAAGACAATGCGTACAGAAAAGTCCTGTATTATGTCCTGATATCGCAAAGTCTGAAAAAATGATGGAAAGAATTGAAGAAATAACTCAAGAAGGAGATTCTGTAGGAGGAATCGTCGAATTAGTTATAGGACCGTTGCCATCGGGTATAGGAGATCCTGTCTATGAAAGCCTGGAAGCTAATTTAGCAAAGGCGATGATGTCCATACCGGCGGCTCAGGGATTTGAATTGGGATCGGGATTTCAAGCAGTTATAATGAAAGGATCTCAGCATAACGATTCTTTTGCAACAAATCCAGACCAAAAGATTGTGACGAGAACCAATTTTTCCGGGGGTACCCTCGGAGGGATCAGCACTGGCATGCCTCTAATAGTGCGCGTTGCTTTTAAGCCTGCTTCAAGTATTAAAAAACCCCAGAAAACTCTTGATATGGATAAAAATCCAGTAGAATTTACGATGCCGGATACGATGCGATGCGATCCTTGTGTTGCTATACGTGCAGTATCTGTAGTGGAAGCCATGGGGGCATTAGTAATAGTCGACGGTCTTTTAAAAAATAAGACGGTAAAATTATAGCTTAAAAACGTTTTTTACTATAATTTTCTCTATAAATATTTTTGTGAGGGTTGATGTTGAAAATAGCGACAACATTAAATAATGGAATTGAGATACCTCTTTTAGGGTTTGGAACATGGCTTTTAGAAGGCAAGACGTGTACTGAAGCTGTATCCAGGGCAATAGAACTCGGCTACCGTCACATTGACACAGCCTGTATTTATCACAATCATCTCCAGGTAGCAGAAGGAATCAAGAACATCAAACGAAATGAGCTGTTTATCACTACGAAATTATGGCTGGATCAATTAGATCTCGGTTCAGTAGAAACCGCATGTGATGAAGCTCTACAGCAATTAAATACAGAATATATTGATCTTTTACTTGTTCATTGGCCCGATAAGACAAAATGTTGGAAAAAAATTTTAGAAAAAATGCAAATCCTCAAAGAAAAAAAGAAAATTCGCAGTATAGGAGTCTCGAATTGTACCATTCATCATCTTCAAGATATTTTAGATCAAGGAATGATGGTTTCTGTGAATCAGGTAGAATTTCATCCTTATCTTTATCAAAAAGATCTTTTGGATTTTTGTTCTCGACATCATATTTTAATCACCGCCTATTCTCCCTTAGCCCGTGGGAGAGTATTTAAAGATCCTCAAATGATCGAAATCGGCAAAAAATATTATAAAACACCCGGGCAGATCGCTCTACGATGGCTCATCGAAAAAGGAATCGCCGTTATTCCAAAGGGAACATCTAAAACCCATATTCAAGAAAATTTTGATGTGTTTGATTTTTCTCTTGAAAAGGCTGATACAGAAAAAATAGACTTTTTATGTAAAAGCCATGGGAAAAGGATTATAAAGCCTCCTTTTCATGAATTTAATTATTAACTGAAAGAGCCGTCATTTTTCACTGATATTAAGATTTCTTTTTGGTATGCTTATTATGATGAATCTAAAAAAATCTTTTATTACTAGAGAAGTTGTTGTGGGATCTGTTCCTGTTGGAGGAAACAATCCTGTACGCATACAATCCATGACGAATACCAATACCAACAATGTCGCGGCTACCGTAGACCAAATTATGCACCTAGCAGACGGTGGGTGTGAAATTGTTCGGCTTGCGGTTCAGGGAAAAAAAGAGGCCTATAGTTGTGAGAACATTAAGAATATTTTGTTGCGAAAAGGGTATACGATCCCTTTAGTGGCGGATGTCCACTTTTATCCTTTAGCGGCACTCATTGCAGCAGAATTTGTCGATAAAGTACGTATTAATCCCGGAAACTATTGTCGAGATACAAAGCAGCACCCTTTGGAGGGTATTGATGAAAAAATCGGTCCGTTTCTGGCTCTTTGTTCCAAAAGAAACGTTGCTGTCCGTATTGGGGTCAATTATGGCTCTCTTTCTCCTAGAATTGAAGCGTTGTATGGAAATTCTTTTGAGGGAATGGTGGCGTCGGCTTTAGAGTTTGGAAAAATTTTACGTAATCATCACTTTCATAATTTTTTCTTTTCCTTAAAGGCTTCAGACACCTCCATCATGATCAAGGCCTATCAAAAATTAGTATTGGAAATGCTCGATTGTGGATGGGATTATCCTCTTCATGTTGGTGTTACAGAAGCCGGAGAAGGATTAGAAGGAAGAATTCATTCCGCTATTGGCATAGGAACCCTTCTTTTGCAGGGAATCGGAGATACAATTCGCGTCTCCTTAACAGAAGATCCTTTCAATGAAATTTCTCCCTGTCAAGAGCTCTGTCAGCTCTATAAAAGTTATTATTCTTCTACAAAACGTGTTGTGCATCGATCTTCTCTTTTTCGCGCATCCATAATTGATCCTCAGCTATTTTTTATGATAGACGATCAAAACCTCGATTCTCTTTTGCAGGATCATTTGTCCTATCCTTTTGGAATCTTTACGTCAAAGAAGCTATTCAAAGACAGAAATATGGAAACGATGAACAAAGAATGGACAAATTGTTTTTTTACTGAAGAGATCGAAGATAATCATGCTTGTAATCTAAAAAATCCTTCTTCGATTTGTAAAATTTCGACACTCGAGGAAATCCATAAGGCAGAATGCTTCTGGAATAACAAAAAAATGATTTTGGTGGATGTTGCAGAAAAACCTCTTTTTTTTCTCAGAAAATGTCGGGACTACTTATCTAAAAGCAATATCGGTCTTCCTGTTTTTTTACTGTATGGGGTACAGGATAAATCGATACTCCAGATTGGAGGGGAACTTGGAAGCATTTTAGTAGAAGGCCTTGTGGATGGTTTTGTCATTCAATCCTCCAAAATATCTCCTGTTGCAGAAATTTTTTCTCATCTTTTTTATTCGTTTTCTTCCCATAAAAAGGCAAGGGTGATTTCCTGTCCCGGTTGCGGAAGAACTCTCTATGACATCCAAACGCTGACAAAGAAGGTTAAAGAAAAAATGAAATCCTGTCATGGGATTACCGTAGCCGTGATGGGATGTGTCGTCAATGGGCTTAGAGAAATGGGAGATGCTGACATAGGGCTTCTCGGCTCTAAAAAAGATCATGTCGATCTCTATAAAAAAGGAGTGCTTATTCAAAAGAACATTCCTGTTATTCATGCGGACAGCATTCTTTGGAAGTGTTACTTGAAGGAGAAAAAAATTGTTTGAGAGGATCAAACCATGAATTCCATAACACAAACTTGACACAACTCATATCTTCAATGAATTGTGCCCCGGATTCTGATTTTTGCATATTTTCATAGGCAATAGCAGTTTTTTCTCTTACAGGTTCCACTATTTTCTGCTGAATACTTTGCTGGACATGATGGACTATAGGCCGAGGATCAAGAGCTTGAATAGCTTCAGTGCTCTTTCTTGTTATAATTTCCGGGATATTGATTAAGAGGAACATATCAAATATCAATGAAGCTATAAAAATAGGATAGCCAAAATAGCATCCGATGCTTTGAAATCCGTATGTGAGAAACGAAGAAAAAACTTTTAGCGCTAACGAATAAACCAACGCCGTCAAAGGATTTTCTATGGTTTTTGCATTAGCCAAGTGCCATTTTGAGATGCAAAAATGGGATAATTGTTGAGAGTAATTTTCCTGAGTAAGGGTTTTAACAGGCTCTGTCATAAATACCTCCTTAAGGGAAAACCATGATAATTTTTTTTTGAATTTATGCAAAGAGGATGAATTCTTTTAGACTCTTCGTTATATTAATTGATAAAAGGCGACGGAAATCACCATGAGAAAAAAATATAACCATCGAATCATCGAAAAAAAATGGCAAAAATACTGGGCCGATCATCAGACTTTTAAGGCGCAAATCGATCCTAAAAAGCCTAAATACTATATTTTGGATATGTTTCCTTATCCATCAGGTGCAGGGCTTCATGTAGGTCACGTAACCGGTTATACCGGAACCGACATCCTAGCTCGTTATATGCGTCAAAAGGGGTATAATGTACTTCATCCTATGGGGTGGGATAGTTTTGGCCTTCCGGCAGAACAGTATGCTATGCGCACAGGAACTCATCCCCGCATCACTACCAAAAAAAATATCGACACTTATAGAAAGCAGTTACAATCGTTAGGATTTAGCTATGATTGGGACCGTGAGATGGCAACAAGTGATCCCGAATACTATAAATGGACTCAATGGATTTTTACTAAGCTCTATGAAAAAAATTTAGCCTATGAGGCTGAATTACTGGTTAATTATTGTCCTGATCTTGGAACTGTTTTGGCCAATGAAGAAGTGGAAAACGGTTTTTCTAAAGAAGGGGGATATCCTGTTATCCGAAAACCATTGAGACAATGGGTGCTTAAAATTACTGCTTATGCCGAACGGCTATTGGAAGATTTAGAAGAACTCGATTGGCCTGAAAATTTAAAAAAATTACAGAGAAACTGGATTGGAAAAAGCGAAGGGGCCGCCATTGATTTTATAGAAGCTACAACTTCAGAAAAGATAACTGTTTTTACAACACGGCCAGATACTCTTTTTGGAGCAACCTATCTTGTTTTATCTCCGGAACATCCCTTGGTATCCAAAATTACCTCATTAGAACAAAAAGAGGCTGTCGAAAAATATCAAAAGACAAGTTCTACCAAGAGTGATCTGGAAAGAACGGATCTTGTTAAAGAAAAAACCGGAGAATGGACTGGAGCGTTTGCCCTTCATCCAATCTCAGGAGAAAAAATTCCGATTTGGATCTCCGATTATGTCCTTATGGGATATGGGACGGGGGCGATTATGGCCGTACCGGCCCATGATGAAAGAGATTTTGACTTTGCGAAGAAATTTTCTATTGTCATTCGTCCTGTCTATGATCCTGACCCGGCTCTATTACAGGAAGAATTTTTTGATGACGCAAAGATGGTGAGAGAACAAATTCTAAATGGAAAAAAATGTTGGGAAAAAGCAGGAAAAGTGATCAACAGTACCAATCGAGATTTTTCCCTCAATGGCCTTAGCATAGGAGAAGCTAAAGACAAGATGATTGCCTATCTGGAAGAAAAGCATTTGGGAAAAGGAACGACATCTTATAAATTACGGGACTGGCTATTTTCTCGTCAGCGCTATTGGGGAGAACCGATCCCGATCCTTCATTTTGATGATGGAACCGCTCGTCCTTTAGATCTTGATGAACTTCCCTTAATTCCTCCAAACATCGAAGATTTTCATCCAGGTAAAGGAGGGGAAAGTCCTTTAGCCAACGTTCGCGATTGGGTGGAAATAGTCGATAAAAAAACCGGAAAAAAAGCTCACAGGGAAATTAATACCATGCCGCAATGGGCAGGATCTTGTTGGTATTATTTACGCTTTTTAGATCCTCATAACTGTCAGGAGGCTTGGAACCTTGAAAAAGAACGATATTGGATGCCTGTAGATCTATATGTTGGAGGAGCAGAGCATGCGGTGTTGCATCTTCTTTATGCGCGCTTTTGGCATAAAGTCCTCTACGATTTACAGCTAGTTCATACAAAAGAACCTTTCCAAACATATCGTTATCAGGGAATAGTCACAGCGCCTTCTTATAAATTAGAGAGCGGAGCATATATTCCTTTTGAAGAAGTCGAAGAAAAAGAGGGGAATTTTATTCAAACATCCACTCAAAAAAAGGTGTTAAAACAGTTGGAAAAAATGTCGAAATCTAAACTCAACGGAGTCACGCCAGATGAAATTGTCCATGAGTTTGGAGCAGATGCATTAAGGCTTTATGAAATGTTTATGGGGCCTTTTGATAAAGAAAAAATATGGAACACCGATGCAGTACACGGATGTTATCGTTTTTTGTACCGTTTTTATGATATGAGTCATTCAGAAAAAGTTACAGATGTTGATACAGAGGAAGCTCTTCGATTGGGGCATCGTTTAGTGAACGGGGTAACTCACGACATTGAAACTATGCAATTTAATACGGCAATCGCGAAATTGATGGAATTTATCAATGCATTCACGGCCCTTGATCAGTATCCCAAGACAGTGATCAAGATGGCAGTACAGATGCTATATCCCTTAGCTCCCCATATTGCAGAGGAACTATGGGAAGATTTGGGAGAAAAGAGCTCGATTGCCTATAGAGCATTACCGGTAGTCGATGAAAAAATGCTTATCGATGAAACGGTTACTTTTGTCATTCAGGTCAACGGAAAATTTCGCGGAAAATGTGAAAAGCCTCGAGGAGCTTTAAAGGAGGACATTCTTCTCTACGCAAAAGAACATCCTGCTATAGCCAAACATTTACAGGGAGAAATGGTTAAAATCATTTTTGTGCCCGATAAGCTTTTAAATATCGTGATGAAATAATGGGTTTTTCTTTTTTTTATAACATGATCCTCTTGGGCTATCTTTTCTTTTTGCTGCCGAAGATCCTTTTCGATGGACTTTTTAGAAGAAAAAGCTTTCAGCATCATCTTCGCCGTTTTTTTTATTCCCTAGAGGTTCCTAAAGGGCGTTATGTAATATGGATTCATGCGGTCTCTTTAGGGGAGACGAAATCGGCCGTTTCTCTTATTCGAGAACTTAAAGAACAATATCCCTCTGTTTTTATTATTTTTTCTACGATCACGACTACAGGAATGGAAGAAGCCTTAAAATCCGTCGCTGCGGATGCGCGTATCTATCTTCCTTTCGATTTTTCTTTTTTAATGCGACGAATCCTTCGAAAAACTCATCCTAATTTAGTCATTTTTATCGAATCGGATTTTTGGCTTCACTTTGCAAAATATGCTAAAAAAGAGGGCGCGAAAATTGTAGCGCTCAGCGCCAAAATATCCCAAAGATCTGCTAGGCGGTATAAAAAATGTCTTTTTTTTAGTAAAAAGCTCTTTTCCTTATTCGATAGGATCTACGTTCAAAATTCTCTTTATGAAGAACGGTTTTTAACATTAGATATCCCCTCTGATAAACTCAAGATTGCCCCTAATCTTAAATTGAGCGCTAATATCTCAGCATTGTCTTTAGAAGAACAAAAAAAATGGAAAGATCATTTTTGCATCACCGATCATTTTGTCGTAACGATCGCTTCTACACACTATCCTGAAGAAAAATTGTTGCTGCATGCTTTGCGTCCTCTTTTATCGTCTTCTACGAAAATTTTTCTAGCTCCTAGGCATCCGGAAAGATTTACAGAAGTTAAAAATTTATTGGTCAAAGAAAAGCTTCCTTTTTCTCTCTTCAGCAATCCTGTAGAACTGGAAAAAGCAAGCGTTATTCTCGTTGATACTATGGGCTTTTTACCCGTATGTTATTCTTTAAGCGATCTGGCAATCGTTGCAGGAAGCTTTATCCCAAACGTTGGAGGACATAATATTTTGGAACCTATCTTTTGCAATATTCCTGTTATTTTTGGCCCTTATATGGACGCGCAAAAAGAGTTTCAGCGTTTAGTGGAAACAGAAATGGCTGGGCAGGGGGTAGGATTGGATCGTCTTTATTCTTATCTGGAAGAATTTAAAAATAATTCTTTGGTTCGATCACAACTTCAGCAAGGAGTAAAAAACCTTCAAAGAAAACTAAAAAACTCTCTAAAAGACATCATTGAAGAACTTATCGAGAATACCGATAACGGAAAGATTCTTAAGACCACAAAAAAATAACCGAAAAAAAACTCTTGATGAGGCGCTTGTAAAGTGCTATATTTTTCTCATAATTTGCCGCGGGGTGGAGCAGTGGTTAGCTCGTTGGGCTCATAACCCAAAGGTCGGAGGTTCGAGTCCTCCCCCCGCCATTTTTATTTATAGCGGCATAGCTCAGCTGGTTAGAGCAGCGGAATCATAATCCGCGTGTCCTTGGTTCGAATCCGAGTGCCGCTAACCCGATTCTTATATGCTTAAAAAGCTTTCAATCACCAAAAAAAACAAAATATAAAAATTACAGCATAGATATTCAACAGACCTAAGTGTGTGCCTTTAAGGAACTTCTTATTTTAAAGAAAGATATTTAGATCAAGAAATGGAAAAAGAATTAAATCTTATTCTATCATTCCCCAAGATCGTACTCCGGCTCATCCGCAACAGGTTTTTGTATAGGTTCTTGTGTTATAGGTTCTTCTTTATTACACACATGAGCGACAATTCGGCTCATCATCTCTGCTCGGAATGGAACCATTTTTCTGCTAGTTGGTAGATTTTGACCAATCTGCTCTATAGTTTGTCCTTGAGCGATTTGATCAGCGAAATATGACACAAAAACTCCGCATTGCGACGTATCTTCTTGACAGGCCGTGGAGAGCATTTTAATAGTTATTTCTTGCGGGTTCCTCATCTTGGTATGACAATAATCAACGACATCTCTAATAGTATAACTGCCTTCGGCGGAATCGTATATTTTATTAGCCGGATGGCGATAATCAGAACCTTTGGAATCTAAAAACCAAATTTCCTCGTTTTGCGGGTCCAGTACTAGAAGGACAATATGTTTTCCTAATTCTCCAAGAGTGGGTTTACCGACTGCAATAGGAATAAGAATTTTTTGAGCAGCATCGTTCTGGTTGATAGCCTCATCAATCTGTCGTTTCACGGACTCAAAGGGTAATGAATTTTCAGGCTGAAAACATCCAGAAACAATTGGCACATTTTGCAAAGTATTTAAAAATCCTGTAATAGCAGAAAAGCGTAATCTATTGGGGGGAGTACTTAAACGTTTCAGTCCCGCAAAGTCATTTGGCTCTTGCAGTTCTGTTGCTAAGATATCTCGAGTAATCCGAGAAATTTCCCGAGAAGAGGAGGCAGTTACAATGCGTTGTATTCTATCGCGTTGTATTCTATCTTGTAGATTTGTTCTTGAAGTTTCTGAATTTAAGGAATCTCTTAAATATGTTGCCATTTGTCTCCACATAGAATTTTCTGTTTTAAAAAGTTTGAATACTATGTGGTTAATTAGAGAAATAAGCCCATTATACCATGGTTGGTAGGACTTTCGAAAAACATCCCCGGGTTGGGGATTCATGATTGAAACGATATTGGTAGACGACATATTACAACCTATTATTTTTTTATTATTATAATTAATAATTATAATCCTATTTTGATTAAATATCAACAATAGAAACATAAAAAAAAATTGCTGAAATCTCTAAAAATCAGCTCTTAAGATGCTTATTATTATTGACTTGCGAAAAATTCTGTCTATGAAGTTGTCTATTTTCATCTAATTATTAGATGAATTTCCATAAACGAACACTTTCTGGGAGAGCTTTTTATGAAATTAACCAATAAATTTTTATAAAAACAAATGAATTAAATTGAATTGTTTTGTATAATAATATGTAAAAATAATGAAAATGTAATATGACGACGGTAGGCATTAGACCAATTTCTCTTGAAAATCTAGAAAAGAGTTTATCTACTCAAGAACCTTCCAATACTGTAATTTCTACTACTACTCGTAAAATATTATTTGCAACACCGGTGATATTCGCTCTGATTGGAGCCGGTTTTGCTTATGTTGCTGCTTTTCCTCTTATTAATGCTGCGATTATAGTGGGGGGAGGGGCGTTAATATGTTCTTTAATCGTTTTTGCGATCTTGAAAAAACCATCGTCTCTTCCATCAAAAGAAGATAGGCAATGGGACAAGATTATTTCCTATCTGAGAACGACATTAAATGAAGAGAATAAAGAAGAGTTAATATGTCAATTATCGGAGCATTTTGAATCTTTACAATACAAGGTTAAAGTTTTCGATCAGCAAATGCTTGAATCTTACAAAAAAGTCATTAATGAATTGCCAAAACAGATCAACCTATTACTCCAAAATGAAGTTAGTATCGAGAGCATTAATGCAAAATTGCGGGAAATTTTTACTTCTCCGGAGATCGAAAAAATTTGTTCTTATATCTCTCGGAATTTTTCTAGTACGGGTACAAAAAAATTTGAAAATCTTCCTGAAGATTTTCGAAGAGTTATTCAAGATCTTATTGAGTGGCAGAAATCAAGAACCTCTCTTCCGATAGCTGCTACAAGAAGCAACCCGTTAGTCGCACAGGGCTTGCCTGCTCCTTCTTCTGTTTTTGAACCTCTTGCTCGTTATTTTATATCGCTAAGCGAAGAGTTTTATTTTCTTTCTTCTGATCACCAGGCAGAGATAAGAAGCACTTTACGAGCTCTTTTGGTGGATCAGATTTTTCAAAATCAATTCGTTCAAGTTTGCATAAACTTTTTAAATAACATTCAGAATGAAGATGAAAAAAGATATAGAGCCGCTAATATTTTTGCTTTGCTTTATTTTAAAACCCCTGATGGATTTACCCTGGAATCAAAAAATCAAACGATTACTCGAAGCATTTTATCAAAAATAAGCTTAAGACAAATAGGGGAACCGGATTTGTTAAATAAAATTACAACTCTTAGAACAGTCGTTGAAAAGTTTAGCACAACCTATTCTGAGCAACTTATAAAAAGGAAAGCTGCCTGGATAGAGAACATTTCCAATCTTTTTAGGCCCCAAAATATTCAACGAAAAAAACTCTTAAAACAGGCAACAGAACTTAAAGAATGGTTAGAAAAATTTTCCGCTCAATTAAATCCTTATGTCACTGCTGATCTAACAAAAAGATCAAGGTCACCCTCACGATCCTCATCTCTCTCAACAAAAAATATAGCCCATCGTTTTTTGCAAGAAATTCAAGAGTGTTTAAAACCTCATTTTAACACACAAACAAATGAATTTTCTTTTTTAGCCGAAGCTCAGGAACAACTAGCTATTCTTCAGGAAACTACTACTAAACCAAGAGAAGCTGTAAAGGCGATTCAGGAATTATACACCTCGGATGCATTCATTAAATTTTGGTGTGCCATAATGGCAATTGCTACGATGGTTTCTGTATGTCAAACAGACTTGCCAACTTGGAAAGAACTCGTTTATCCTACTGGATTTCTCGCAGAATCTGAAGATCAATCTGATACCACGTTTTCAAATCATATGTCCATTTTTTATCAATCCCCTATGAGATTGTCCATGCATTTTTCTGAAGTGTTAAGGAGCAATAAGGAAGAGCATCCTATTCTTGCGCCCTATGCAAGACAATGCAATGACGGAGGAATAACTCCGATATTGCGATCTTCTTTTCTGCAAAGAAGCTCAAGTCATTAATTAAGTTCCTTAAGTTTATGGGGGAAAGAGCTGTTTTTTAACTGAAAATGATCCTATAAGTATTAAAAACACCTTCTATAAATTTTTTTAATTTCAAACCTTATTTAGCGCAATTCACAAAACAAACTAATTAAAGTTAATAATTATTATTTTAGTTAATTATAAAAACGAAATTATGTATAATTAATTCGATAAAAATTGGTTTTACGATGTTCATAAAACAAATGAATTACCATAAGGTTCCTATAGAACTTTACACACAGTTACAACGCAGATTAGAAGAGCAATATACTAAAATCCCTGTCTATTCAGAATGGTTGAAAAATCCGGTTAAGAGTCCCCATACCAAGCCAGCACAAGCTCCGGTTGAAGCTCATAGAGAAACATCCTCTACAAATTATCGAGATATAGCAATAAGAGTCGGAAAAGTGGCTCTTCCTTTTTTTGAGCTATATAGCCCTATTGGAAAGGTCAGTTCGCTAACAAAAAATTCTTATTCCATCTATGAAAAAATTATTGAAATCGTTCGTTATATAAAAGATCCTGAGGCAACGCAAAACAGAAAGCGCAAAAAAAAGGTTATATTTTGCATCATAAAAATCTCTCTCTCCATTCTTTCCATCACAGGAATCTTGATTTCTTTACCGATAGGATTTTTGGCAGGATCATCCTATGCTTTTATTCAACATTCCATACAATTAGTCCAAAATATTCATCATCATCATAGTCTAATAGAAGTAGCCCCGCATTTTTCTTTGTTACTAAACGATATTTTCCGCATTGCTACTATATGGAATAGGGCATTATGGTTAATCATAGGTTGTTCTCTCTTCACAATAGGTAGATTAGTCTATAGTGCTATTGAAGAAAGAAAAAAAGAACGTATCTTGGAATGTTGCGGTCTTGCCTCTATGGCTGCAGTACGTACTTATAAAATTGCCCGCAAAGTTTTATCTCGTATAAACGTATCAGGAACCGTTTAAAAAAGATAAAAACGTAACGTCTGATAATACATATTATGTTTCATAAAAAGAGCGACAAACTTTAACAATCACAACTACCAAGAGCTCCCTTCATTACATTTTTCAAAAAAAACATCTTCTATGTATTGTCGAGGAAAACGATTGCCTTGAGCTAATAAGAATGATACAGGTGAATCGATTCTTAAAGTATTGCGCAAAATATCTCGATTATCCGCATTCCATTCACCAGATATGGCATAAACCGTTCTCTTCAGTATTTTGAACAAATCCTTCTCCTCTAAATTCTTTTGAGCAAATTTCAAAACCGCTTTGAAATTTAAATCTAATAAATAATTTTCACAAATTAACCTAAACAGTCGATTTCTATATTGTTTTTCTGAATTCAAATAAGCTAAACGAGGAAAATGTCGCATAATAAATCTAAGCTGTGGAATTGTGTCCGCATTCCATTTTTTTAGCAGTTTTTGACAAAATCTATGCAGATTTAATGTTTGAATAGCAGAATCTATATTAAAAAATGTTAGCCATCGATCGTAATCTCCCCGTTCAAAATACATTTGTGTTCGCAATTCATGCCAGGAACGAAAAAAATCCCTTCTTTTTCTATAAAACATAACCATTAAATCATCAATACTGTCATTCCTTGTATAATTTTGCATTTGAGAATAAATTTTAAAAACTTGTACCCGTGAATTAATAACTTCCAAACAATTAAGGCAATCCTCTAAAAGAGACGGATTATTTTGAATCATTTGCACCTTTCTTTGAAAAATTTTTCTCATAAATATTGATTGTGTTACTGAAGATGGATTTAAGGTCTGTAAGATCTGTTGAGCTTGTTGTAAATACCCAATGCTGATTAAATGATTAATAACCATACTGTAAAAATAAAAATGGGATCGGGTAGAATTATACCGGCAAAAAAAAAGAGCCATGTCTATCCAACCTTGTCGCAGACACCCCTGAATACTCTTGATGAGCCTTTGTTCTTCCGCCTGCAATTTTCTAATCTTTTGAACTGTGCGGATTCTTTGTAATGTTTTTTCTCGTTTTTCAGAAGAATTGATTAAGAGTAATAAGGAGAGAACTTTAGAATATTGTGTTTTTCGAATCTGCGATTGTATTTCTAATTTAAGTTCCCGTTCTAATTGTTGCTTAAATTCTTTTCTGATCCACTGGATGTTTATTTGTTTCAGCGCAGAAAAAGCTTTAAAAAACCATCCTCGACTTATAAAATCGTCAAATATTTTTTTTTGTTCTTTTAAAGCTTTTATTGCAAGATCATTAGTTTCAGAGATATGTTCTTCAGAATAGGCTGTTCGTGTTAATAATAAGGGTTCATCAACAGAAAGAGATGGCAATGACGTAGAATCCAGTAATTCCTCCCCTAGTGAATTTCTTGAAAAACAAACGAATGGGGATCTTTCTAAAAGATAGGTCATTAAATACGTCTTGCAAATAAAAATATTAAAATATTTTATTTACATTTTTAGTATTCTGCAATGAAAAAAAATAATACTCTTGCCCATTACAAATAAAAATAACTCAGCACAACCACAACAGGAAAAATTTTCCAAGCTTCTGCTTTTTGGATCCCCTAGTCTAACCAGTTGTAATTCGGATGATCCTTTTCTATATCTTTGCATTCCGGAATTTTTTGTTCTTGAGGAACAGTCTCTTTTTTTTCAGGAGGCAACTCCTCTGGAGAGCTTGAAGGTTCATTTGCCGGATTTTCCCCAACTTGTTTTTGAGAAGGAATCATATTTTCTTGAACGGAAGAAGAAGGTTCTTCAATAATGGATTCAAGCACATCTTGCAATTCAGGCGGTTTTTTCTCATCCGGAGGTGCTTGCATGTCGATAATCGCATGCGTTTTTTGAGGGGGCCATTCATCAGGATCATCTGTATATTGTTGTCTTTTTTCTTCAGCTCTTTTTCCTTTGGCGTTATCGATATCTAATAAAAAGTTATAATATTGATATCCCCATCCACGCAAAACGTTCTCACTAAAAATAAGAGGCGTAAAATTTTCTGAAATATACCTTGTCTGGGTAAGCCCTACCGCTTCTGTAATATAGAACCAAATAGTATATTCTTCATGATCAATAATTTTTGTTTCTTGTTTATATGGTTTTCCCATGATTTGTAATACTTGGGGTTGAGTCATTCCAATTTCTAAATCACTCATGTTCGTAATATTTTTATCCGCTTCAAATCCTGTAGCTAAAGGACTTCCCGCGCATCCACAAATAATGAAACAAATTATGGAAACAATGAATTTCATATAACTCTCTCTTTATCTTTATTGTATGTTTAGAAAAGAAATTGTCAAAATATATTGTTTCAAACAAAAAAAATGATTAGAATTAATCAATTCTATGAAAAATTTTTATGTACTATTATTACTATTGTTTTTCTTTTATATTCCCCTACCTATCTACACAGACCAGTTTTTCACCATTTCCCCTAATATTTTTTTCCGCATGTTTCATGAACATTTTTCCGATGACCGGAAATCAGATGAATACGGATTGCACTATGGCGGTATGCTTGGATATGAAAAAGAGTGGAAAAATCGACAATTTTCTCGCTTCAGAATAGGGGCTGCCTATGGAAATGTTCGTTATGACGGGACCTTAGTCTATAATTTTTATGAGACAATCCCCTTTCGTTCGACAACAGACAGCACCATATTGACAATCGAAGGCTTACAAGGACATATCTTCCTTCGAAAAAAATGGCAATTTATCCCTCTCTTAGGAGCAGAATATTATCGTTGGGAACGTGAAGCAAAAAACTTAGAAGAATGTTTCAGCTGGATCTCCTTTTTAGGAGGACTCCATATCAGTTATAGACCTTATAAAAATTCTTTCGGAGTGGATATTAAAGGCGGAATGTCCACGTTTTGTGATATGGAGATACGAAGAGGCTTATCAGCATTCACAAAATTAAGCTTGAAAAATCGGCCGCAAATTTATACCTCCTTCCCTCTGAATATTTTTCTCCAACAAGCGACTTATCTTCAATGTTCCCCTTACTTTATCTATAGAGGAATCGGAGGGAGCAAACATTCCTATCAATCAGGAATTCGCATGGTATCTTTTCCCTCTTCGCAATGTATAGAAATGGGACTATTGGTAACACTGTTTTCTAGTTTTTAAGTAAAAAACTACCATCTCTGACGTTTTTTGATGTTTTTGTGTGATGGAACAGAACGATTTTTTTCAATTCTCTTATCCGTATTCGATGACCAATGATTCACATCTATTTCGAAATTCTTTTCTTTTACGTATTTATGACAATAATTATAAAGATATTTACCTGCAGATAAAAATAAATCACTCTTATTTTCTGACATGATATAGGTGTAAATACCTATTGCTAAGAGTATTAAGATTATCTTCTTCACTCTTCATTTCCTTGATAATTTTATTATACTATTTTTTTTAATTTTACAATAATATTATTACAATTGCGATTCTGGTTTTAAAGGGTTAGAGGTTTCTTTAAAGAAGGATCGAACAATACTTATCCAACTTATCATAATTGGTAAAACCATTAATCCGATGAGAAAACGATGATGAACGGTCTGAATTAAGGCAATCAATAACAAGATCACAGCGCCTAGCGCTTTAGCGCTTCTTCTGATAAAAACATCTATCACGGCTTTCGCTCGAAATTTTTCGTCTAAACTTAAAGGAATATATAGTATTTCAATAATTATTCCAAAGAACGAAAATTCTAAAAATTTGATAAAAACAAAAGAATAGGAAGCCATGAAAAGAGATGGCAGGATCATAAAAATTAAGCTATTTATTGTTAAAATGATAGGTATAAGACAGTGTGATTTTTTCTCTCCTAATTTCTCTATAAGGAAATAACTGCCTAAAACCTGAAAAAGGGTCATAAAAACATGAATCACCGTAAACAGTTTTCCCGTATATTCGGTTCTTAAATCGACATTGGCTATATGTTCTTCTAACGATAAATTAAATTGATAAGTGGTCAGAGAAACCATCACCTGAAACAAAATCACAAACAACATAATTGCAGTCAACACTGATGATTTCCTAATCAGAGAAAATCCCTCGCTAGGTTTGGGTTTATTAATGAGAGATTCTTTAATCTGCTTCGATGTTATGCCACTATTTCTATGGGCAATGGAATAGAAAATGATTAAAAAAATATAGGACGGAAGACTTGCTAAAAACAATTTTTGTGAGGAAAATCTAACGGCAAGACAGGAAGTGATGATCCCTCCTACCATAGAACCTATTCCCCCAAAACCATACATCCACCCATATAAAAACTTAGCGTTTTCTTTGGAAATCGTCGAATGAATCAAAGACCAAATCTGCTTATAAATAAGAAGTATGTATACATCTTTAAAAATGTTTTGTATGAAAGATAGCCAATAAAATCTATTGCAATAAAATCCCGCAAAACCTTGAACACCAATAATAAGAATCGCAAAACAAATAAAAGTTTTCCGATTTCCCCATCGAGGAAGAAAAAAATTATACATCGAAATCAGGAAAAAATTTAAAGGAACACTCGCTAACCATGCATGAGGAACATATTGCGCACCGTACATTTCAATAAAAATCGATGTGCTAGCAGGACGAATAATTCCATAATCTAAGGAAACAAAAAAAGAACAACCAAAAATAGCTAAAACAAATATTTTTTCTCTGGCCGGAGCATGAGTAAAATAATGGACAATCTTCCTAAACATTTTTTCCTGAGGAATAGGTGGATGAATTATAAAGTTTTTTAATATATTGAGCTATTGATTTCCTTAAATGTAAATTAAAAAATTTACTTTACCGTTGTTTTTCATTTTTACATTAAAAATTGCGTTTTTCTTCTTAGAGAAATATAATCGAAACAAATTATTGCAAATAAGGATATAAAAAGAATGTCTACGGGAATCCGTTCTATCGGAGGATATAGAGAATACATACGAAGCTTACAGGAAGAGGTCACTTCTTGTTCTTTGCAAACGCAGAACGCAGAAAGAACAAAAGCTTGGTTTGAAGAGCATTATAGACCACCTTTTCAATTGCCAAAACCTACTAGTCCTTTTTCATTTCAGGCTCAACCGTTATCTTCATCTGCGACTGAGAGTAGAGCGCAAGACATCTCTGCTATTCTTAAGAACGTTTATAATCAAAATCCTACCGATAATTTTATCAATGAATCTCGAAGTCTTGAAGAATTATTAGCATTGGATTCCGTAGAAAAATACCGCACTAATTCTCATCAAGAAAAATACGCAATTTTTAGCTCTAGATTGGGAATTGTATTAGGATTTGCCGTTCCTTTATCTGTCATTCATCTAGACCAGATGGCTTTTCATCATATGCTCTCTTTCTTAGAATGGGAAGGAAAGCTTCGTGTCTGTACCCTTTTTTCTGAATCCGAAGGGGATAGAACTTCCCTCTTTTGCAAAGAATGCTTCACTATGAATCAGGATGGAGTAGAACAATATGCAAGCCCTCTTGAAAAATTTCTTACCTCTTCCGATTGGGAAAACAAAACAAATTATAATATCGAAGAGACGGATCTTGTTAAAATTGCTTTATTGGATCTTTTGTTTCAAAATATGGATTTATCCTCCATTATTCTAGCAATACTCAATCAGACGATTCATTTTAGGATTGATAATCCCCTTATCTTTCCAGAAACTCAAAGAAGAATTTTATTTTTTCAAACTCCTGTGGGGCAATTTATCTATCAGAATTTTCCCTCCGTCTTAAAAAATGCTTTAGAAGAATCGTTTCTGCGCTCTCTTCAAGACCTCCCTTTTCGAGAAGTGCTTTTACTGTATTTTCCAGAGAGCCCCTCAAAAACATCTCTTATATTAGATCGCGTACACCTTTTTTCGAGCATAATAGGAACGCTTAGAAATATAGATTTTTCCCCAGTAACTATAGAAAATATTTCTATTCTTTTTGATGTTTTGCTTCCCTTAGCAGAAGAAAGCAGAAAAATATTTTTGGACAATAGTAAACAAGTTAAAAAAACACTGGCCTCGAAGTCTAATCAAATACAAAAATCTCTTAGAAGTCCGCGTCAATTACCCATAGCTCAATATAATTGTTCCCAAACGGCCATAAAACTACAACAAATCATTATGGACAATTTAGAGTATTTCAACATTCCTTCCATTGAAAGAACTGCTCATGGAACGATGCCTCCAAATTCTATTTTTATCTTGTTTCATGTGCCATTTTCTGTCCTTAAGGAACACCACTTGATAGATGCTCATCAAGCGCTTAATTTATATAAATCTTTTTTAAGAGATGATATAACAAGAAAAAACTCATTAACGGTTTTTTCTAATTCTTCAGAATATAACGCATTAGTACAGGCTATCCTTCAACCAGACTGCTCGTCTCCCATGCTTGTAGGTGGATTTAAGAATGATAGCAGCCCCATAAAACAGGCCGCTTCTGCTTTGTTACACTCCTTTTCTCAAGAAGAGCAAAAAAACATATCTCTCCATTTACAATGCATCCGTCAATTAACGAATCAACAATTGAAGCTCTTAGTGGATCCATTAGAGGAAAGAGAGGAAAGAATAGAAGAACACAAAAAAAGAATTTCCTCTATGTATGCAGGATCTCTTTTTCCTTATCCCAACTCAGAAATTCTTCAAAAAATAAAAGAATATATTCTAATATTTAATGAGCTTTTTTATTACCTCTTTACCCATATTGAAGAAATGTTTCCAGAGAGACTTTAAAATAGCGCAATTATCATGATTTTTATATGATAAGCTTATGATTAGTGTCGTAATTTTAACAAAAAATAGTGAAAAAACAATCCGGAAAACATTAGATTCCCTTCGAAGATTTTCTGAAGTCCTTCTATTCGATACCGGCTCAACGGATAACACGCTAAAAATTGCCGAAAAATTTTCAAATGTTAGCATACATACAGGTTCTTTTGAGGGATTTGGAAACACACGCAACACAGCTGCACAGTTTGCATCCAAGGATTGGATTCTTTCTTTAGACTCCGACGAAGTGCTTTCAGAAATGCTGGTAGAGGAAATTTTTCATCTTCCTCTCGAAGAAAATGCTGTATACCAACTCCCCTTTTTGAATTTTTATCAAAATAAATGCGTCAAATGCTGTGGATGGTACCCTGAAAGCCATATACGGATCTATAACAGAAAAAGCACCTCCTTCAACCAAGATCTGGTCCATGAGGCTATTATCATCAAGAATTTAAAAATTATTGCTCTAAAAGGATATATTCATCATTTCTCTTATCACAGCACGGAAGATTTTTTGAGAAAAATGCAAATATATTCCTCGCTTTTTGCCCATCAGTATGCGTCTAAAAAGAAAGGGTCTTTTTCTAAAGCTATTTTCCATGCTCTCTTTTCATTTTTTAAGAGCTATTTTTTTAAAAGAGGCATATTTTACGGAAAAATTGGCTGTATTCTTTCTATCTATAATGCGAATGTTTGCTTTTATAAGTACCTAAAACTTGAAGAAGAAAATAAAAAATGCTCTTAACTTTTTTATATCATCGAGTATGTGGTGAAAAATACTCCAATTCTCTGGAAATGATTGAAAAACAATTTCGTTATTTCTCTCAAAAATATCGAATTCTTGTCCCCGGAGAAAAAATATCTCTTCTAAAAACGGATATATGCCTCACTTTTGATGATGCATATTTTGACTTTTATCATTATGTGTTTCCCCTTTTAAAGAAATTGCAAATACGAGCCGTTTTAGGAGTTCCCGTCGGTAAGATTCTTCCTTCAACAACAAGCTCTGAACAGGAAAGACTGAGCATTTCTTCTTCCTTAGCCATGAACGATGAAAATTATAAAAAGGCCCCTTTTTGCACTTGGGAAGAAATTATAGAAATGGACAGAAGCGGCTATGTCTATATAGCCTCTCATGGTTTTACTCATGCCAATTTATTGGACTCTTCTCAAGACCTTGATTTGGAAATACGAAAATCGAAACTTATTTTAGAAGAGAAATTACAAAAACCTATCATGACGTTTATCTATCCCTATGGAGCCTTTGATAAAAAAATTCATGCGTATGTACGGAAATACTATCGTTACGCAATGCGGATCGGTTCTACCTTTAATCTTTCGTGGCAAAATTGTTCCGAAATTTCTTATCGTATTATTAGCGATCATTTACAGTCTATAGAGGATCCTTTGCACTGGTATCGATATGTATCCTATTTATGGTTTTATCTGGTTAACAGCTTGCGACATCGATAGTCAAAAATAACTTTTTCCCAAAGTAGTCAAAAATTCATGGATCTGATAAGAATCAATTCATGGACAGAAATCAACTTGAAAAATTTTTAGCCCTGAAAGACACGATCATGGACAATTTAGAAGTGCTAAAAATGTATCTAGACACAATATCACAGGAAGGTTTTTCAGACCCTGAAAGCGCTTTATATAACCAAATAACGGACCTTGTGGATCAGACAGATTCTATCACCATTCCACAAGAACTGGAAACGATCATTATTCGGGGTCGAACGATTGAAAGGAACTTGGATTCGTGGCTCTCACGAGAAGGAAGAAGTTCTTTAGAGTTGGAATGGCCTGATATAACCCTTTTTTTATCCGGGCAATAAGTTCCTTTTTTTGCAATTACCATCGCTTTTAGCACTATTTTTCCAATTAACGGATCCTTGTTCCGGATCGTCCGGCTACATAATTTTTTGTATGTGTTTTGCATATAAACATATGCTGGTGGCAATCGACACATTAAAAGATCGGATCATCCCGCTCATAGGAATATAAAGAAAATGATCCGCATTTTTTTCTATTAACGAAGACACTCCCAATTCTTCCGATCCCATAACAAGAACTGATTTTTGCGGAAATCTAAATCTTTCTAAGGTAATCCCTTTTTCCTCTACACAAGTCGTTGTCACGATATCAAAACCGTGTTCCTGCATAACTTGAAGAGTGGTAAAAAGATTAGAGACCTCATAAAGAGATAAAAAAGCAACTGCTCCCGAGCTCGCTTTGGCTACTACAGGGGTAATGCCCACTCCGCGATTTTTAGAAAAAATAATCCCATCAACACCAAATCCCTCACAGCTTCTCATAATCGCTCCAAAATTATGAGGATCGTAAATAGTATCCAAAGCCAGATAAAATTCTTTTTTGACCATATCATTTTTTAAATCTGAAAGGGATAAAACATTATCCTCTAGAATTTTGGCCGCAAACGATTGATGAGAATCGGAGTTTACCATGGAAGTCAGAGCATTCTTCGGAACAAAGGTATACGAAATATTCTTTTCTTCTATAAGACGAATAAGATCATTTTTTTTACGAGAATGTTTTTCAGAATCGGCTATAAAAACTTCTATAATTTTCTCGGAAGCATGGAGCAATATCTCTTTAAGACAGTTACGCCCCATAATCACCATTGTACTTTTCATAAATTCTCCAATTCACTTGGTATAAAAATCATCGTTTGACTAACAATTTTATTAGATATCTTTTTTTATTGTCTTTCGAATTTTTCAACAACAAATCATTTTATATTTTCCGGTAATGGATCCTTTTTAGCGATTCATTTGTTTTTTTCAAGAAAATTGTTGCTAGAAAAACATCACACTACAGAACAATGACTGTCAGTAGTTTCTCTTTCCGTAGCAGAAATTACAGAAACAGATGGGTCTCATTGAAGGAAGAAAGACATGCGTTCCAATATTTGTAAACAAGACCAAGGATAAAATTTTTAAAATCACTTCTGAAGGAAGACTCTCAAAAAGATTGAACGGCCTTCTAATCGTTTGTTTTGTGTGATCATTGTATAATATCAATGCAATTTATAAAAACTTTTAAAAAATTATTTATTATTATTATTATGATGTCTAATCAATTCATTGATGTAATCAACCTCGAAAACAAACGATTAATAGTTAATTTTTTACTTCCTTAAAACCAATAATTTTTGTAAAATTACCATGAGGATTATGAAATGAAAAAACTTTGTCGCCCTAAAGAAAACCGTATTATTGGCGGTTTTTGTGCTGGTTTAGGAAAGTATTGGAATATAGATCCCACATGGATTCGGTTAGGATGCCTGTTTATTGGGATATTCACAGCTTTTATACCGGCCATCATTGCCTATTTTATCTGCTGTATCATTACACCTTCGGAAGAACGATCTTCTACCCCTCAAAAAATTCATAAACTCTATCTCTCTTCTAAAAACAGAAAAATTGCGGGTTTGTGCGGCGGCATTGCAGAATTTTTCCATATTGATTCAACGGTTGTTCGCATTATTGCCATTCTCTTTCTCTTCATCCCGCCATTTTTCCCTGTTTTATTACTCTATTTTTTAGGATGGATGCTTATTCCCCGAGCTTCTGAGGATTCCTCTTCCGAAAAGATTATCGACGGATAGGTTTTTCTCTTTTTTTCCAATAATTTGGGCCATAATTATATGTTAACTCAGTCCCCTTCTGGATATATCGATTGGCTCGTAGCACTACATGCATATAACCTTGAGAAAAAACAGCAACAGGGGTTAGGTTGGGCTGATCGCTATGATTGATAAAACGCGTATGATTGCCTATTTGACGAGCATCAATTGTAAAAGGAGTTGTCTCTTCATTTCCAATGAGGTACTCAAAACAATAATCATTTTTATTGATTACAGACCGTGTTCTTTTACGAATCATCCCGCCATATTCCCCGACATAGGTATCGGGTTCTAGATCTTCATTAGCAAAAAGCCCAAACCGAACAACTGGATCGATCCATTGTATCAATACATCGGGCCTATCACCATTCATTAATTCTTTTTCATAATACATTCCATACCATTTTTGAGAGGCATCGATCATAGTTTTTTTCAAAGCTCTTTGGCATTTTCCGTAGATTTTCTGAAAGTATTCATATTCTTCAAAAATCAAATAAGGAACATATTTTATTCCCATGCTTTTGTAGAATTCTGAAGAAGAATATTCATGATACTGATCCTTATAACGCAATTTAATAGGTTTTTCTTCTTGAAAGAGAAAAGAAAAGCAAGGTTCTTTATGCAAAATTTTAATAAGATCCAATGGGGTATGTCCGTAGGAATTTTGGATATTATTTAAGGACGGATACTTTTTATGAAGTTGGGAGGCAAGCTCAAAAGCGTTGCATAATACAGCTAAATGGAACATTGAATTTTTTTGGCTATCCCGATAATTTTCTAGACCACCTTTTTTTTCTTGCTGTTTGAAAAGTTTTTGAAAAACTCTATCGTTAATTTTCCTACACAGAAATTTTTTCATAATTACAATTTAATCATAGGAATCAATATGTTTAAAGATCGAGTTGATGCGGCAGAACAATTAGCTCTTGCTCTAAAAAAATATCAAAAAAAGAAAGATCATATCATTCTCGGGCTACCGCGAGGCGGTGTTATCATTGCAGCTAAAGTTGCCAAGATTTTAGGTCTTCCTTTAGATATTATCATCCCTCGAAAAATTCCAGCTCCCAATAATCCTGAGCTGGCCATTGGAGGTCTTTGCGAAGATTCTATTTTTCTTAACAATGATCTTATTACAGAGCTCAAGATTTCTTCTGAATATATTCAGCAGGCAATCCTTAAAGAAAAATTAGAGGCTTCTCGAAGGAAGAAAAAATATCTGGGAGAAGAAAAGAGCCGAAACAGAGACTATAAAACGGTGATTATTATCGATGATGGCATCGCAACAGGAGCCACTATCATGGCGACGATTCAAGCCATAAAAGTCAAAAAAATTATTATAGCCGTCCCTGTTGCCCCTAAAACTATAATAGAACTACTGCAAAAAAAAGTTGATGAAGTTGTTGTTCTTTTAGTTCCTGATGATTTTTATGCTATTGGTCAATTTTATGAAGATTTTCCTCAAATAACGGACCAAGAGATCATCCATCTTTTACGGCACCAAAATCAAGATTAAGAAAACAAGCTTTTATCAAAATGCAAGAAATTAATGCTCAAAGTCCTTTCCAAGCAGGCATTTTCGCCATTACTGTCTTAGCAATGGATTGTGCTGTATGTTCATCAACTCCCTGTTCTTTTTGAAAAAACCCGCTCATTCCTTTTAGAACTTCATCATAAGATTTTAGGTTCCCTTTCTCATCCCCACAATGCACACAAAAATTTTTCGACTCATCTCCACAAGGATAATCTTTTTTTTCGCGCAAAGGCATACCGCAAGATATACAATAAGTGAAATCTTTTTCCATCTTCGATTATCTCCCTCTTTATCAAAATATGACAATACACTGTTTAGCCTTATTTTGTTAAGACCAAGTTTTGTTTTATAAAAAATTATGGATTGGGAAAAATGCGCCCCTTTAGAAAATCAAAGGGGCTAACTCTGAATATGCGTTATTTGCTAACTTTACATCTCTTACAAAAAGACTTCCAAGCGACAATGGCATATACCGCACTAACGCCTACAAGAAAATAGATCGCTCTATCAATCCAGATCTTGCCAAAAAAGTAATCGACAAAGTTAAAATCAAAAACACCATAAATGCCCCAATTAAGTCCTCCGATAATAAGAAGAACTAAAGCCAAAACATCCAGTTTTTTCATATTTTCCTCCTAGGAAATAGAATTATTTCTCTAGTTTTTCTATTATATTTATATTATTTTATATGCAAGATAATTTTAAAAAATAAGAGCACAACGATGAAAAAAATTCCTTTATCTGAAAGGCTTCGTCCTCACCAATGGCATCATATTGCAGGACAAGATCATCTTGTGGGGAAAGAGGGATGGATCACCCGCATGATCAAAGCAAAAACTCCCCTTTCGATTTTATTATATGGCCCCCCTGGATCGGGTAAAACAACGATTGCTCGCCTCTATGCCAATGCTTTTTCTCTTCGTTACTATACCTTATCTGCTATCTTCCATGGAGTAAATAATATAAAAAATATTGTGCAGGAAATCGAAAAAACCCCTCTTTTAGGCAATCAAGCAATCCTCTTCATAGATGAAATCCATCGATTTAATAAAGCCCAACAAGATGCGTTCCTGCCCTTTCTGGAAGAAGGCACCCTAATTCTCATTGGAGCAACTACGGAAAATCCTTCTTTTTCTCTCAACAACGCTTTGATTTCCCGATTACGAGTATTAAAACTTAATCACTTGACAGACAAAGACTTAAACGAAATATTCTGTCGTTATGAAAAAGAAATCGGATCTCTTCATCTAGACCCTAAGGCTCAAGAATACCTCATACAATTAGCCGGAGGCGATGCTCGTCATTTATTAAATATGATTGAAAATTTAGAGATGCTTGGTTTAGACAAGATCGATCTCTCCATACTTGTCAAACACCTGCAAAAAAAACCTCCTATTTATGACAAGCATTACGATGAACATTATAATCTTATTTCAGCCCTTCACAAATCGATTCGGGGTTCTGATCCTGATGCGGCTCTATATTGGCTTGCCAGAATGCTAAATGGAGGAGAAGACCCCCTATTTATTGGCCGGCGTTTGATAAGAATGGCTACGGAAGATATTGGATTGGCCGATCCAAAAGCACTACAAATAGCGATCAACTCTTGGCAAGCGTATAATATGTTAGGATCTCCTGAAGGAGAACTGTCCTTAGCCGAATGTGCTCTATATTTAGCCTTAGCCCCTAAAAGCAACGCGACATATCTCGCGCTCAATCAAGCTTTGCAAACAGCCCAACAAACAGCTCATCTACCTCCTCCTAACACCATATTGAACGCTCCTACACAGCTTATGAAAGAATTTGGATATGGAGAGAATTATATCTATGACCACGATACAAAACATGCCTTTTCGGGACAAAATTATTTTCCGGTAGAAATGGACCGCGCCTCCTTTTATGTTCCTAAGGAGATCGGGGAAGAAAGAGAAATGAAAAAACGATTGGAATATTTTGCCAAACTACGAAAATTTAAAGAAAAAGAGCTGAGTTCTTCCAAGATATAACTTTTTATCTTATGCTTATGAAAAATCAATAGTATTTTTTTATGGAAAAGAGCGACATAACCAATCTCGTCAAAAATAAAAAAGCTTTTCATGATTATGAAATTCTAGAAACATTGGAAGCTGGTCTTGTTCTTGTGGGTAGCGAAGTAAAATCATTACGCCATCACGAAGGATCATTACAGGACGCTTACATTGTTGTAAAAAATGAAGAACTTTGGCTCATCAATGCTTCTATTTCTCCCTATCGATATGGAGGTTCTTACGGACACAAAGAAAGAAGAGAGCGCAAATTGCTTGTACATCGAAATGAAATAATCCGATTAAAAAAAGAAAGCCATGAAAAAGGGGTTGCCTTGATTCCCCTAGAACTTTATCTCAAAAAAGGGGTAATCAAAATTAAAATTGCCATAGCCAAAGGAAAAAAACTTCATGACAAAAGAGCCCATATCAAGGAAAAAGAGGCTAAAAAACAGATCGAAAAACTGATGAAATCTAATCGATAATCTACTTGACACAGCCCTATTTTTTTTTTATTTTAAAGGACTTACCTAAAAAAGGAATAACAACCATGAAAGCGGTCATTTCTAAAAATGAACTAATTAATTTAATCAGCAAAATCCAGTCGATAGTTGCTGCAAAACCGGCTATTCCTTTTTTAGCCAACGTACTTATTGAAGCGATCGATGACCAAATTATATTAAGCGCAACAGATTTAACAACAAGCATGCGCTGCTATGCCGAAGCAAAGATAATTGAAGAAGGAGCCATTGCCCTTCCAGCAAGAAAGTTGTTTCAATTAGTAAGGGAACTTATAGCTCCCCAAGTAAAAATCACTGCAGAATCCAATGAAATAGCAGAAATCATTTCCGGTTCCTCTGTCTTCAAAATAAAGGGCTTACATAAGAGTGAATTTCCCTCCTTTCCCGAAACGACAGGAGCAGCACAAATTGAAATAGATTCTTCCATATTAAAATCCATGTTATCCCGTGTAAGTTTTGCCGCAGAACGGGAAGACAATCGATACATGATGAACAGTATTTTTTTAAAAATCGAAAATCAACTCATGACTTGCATAGGAACAGACGGCAAACGCATTGCAAAAACTTTTAACACTCTCAATATCGATCCATCCCTACAAGGATCCTATGTTCTTCCCTTAAAAGCTGTGGAAGAAATGATCCGTATCTTGGAAGATAACGCTGAAAGAGCTATCATAACCTTAACTCCGGATAAGGTCTTTTTGGAAAATAACAATGTGACATTAATTACCAAACTTTTATCCGGACAATATCCCAATGTCGATAAAGTGATCCCCCGTTCTCCTAAAATAACGATTTCTTTACATCGCGAAGAGCTCATTTCTCTTTTGCGACAAGTTTCTCTTTTTACTGCTGAGGATAATCATTCCGTCCGCTTTGTTTTTGAGAACAACGAATTGAATCTGCAAGCGGCCAGTCGAAATATTGGAGAAGGAACTGTTAAAATGCCCGTAGATTATGCCCAGGAAAAATTAGAAATAGCTTTTAATCCGTTTTACTTCATGGATATTCTGCGTCATTCCAAAGAAGAAACCGTCAATTTTTTCATTAATGACGCTTTCAATCCAGGAATGATTACTGATACGACCAATGCAATTTTCGTCATAATGCCTATGCGGCTCAATAACCCTGAACCTACCCCAGAAACAGATGCAGCTACAGAGCCTGCGCTTAAATAATTTCCGTAATTATGAAGAAGCTTTCTTTGTATTTTCTCCTAAGATCAATGTGATTAAAGGAAACAATGCTCAAGGAAAAACCAATCTTTTAGAAGCAATACATCTGATTAGTACTGGTCGCTCTTTTAAAACAACTTGTTTAAAAGAACTCATAGGTAATAAAAACAATTTTTTTTTGATGGAAGCTGTTGTCATCTCAAATAATATAGAGCAAACCATAAGACTATATTTCGATGGCGAAAAAAAAGTGCTATATCATAATGATTGTGTTTTTCCTTCTTTTACCCCTTTGCTTGGCATCATGCCTACGGTAACACAACTGCCTTCAGATTTATCGTTAATTACAGGAACGCCTTCTCTACGCAGAAAATTCTTAAATATCCACATTGCACAAAAAGACCCTCTCTATCTCTATCATTTAGGCCGTTATCATCGAGCAATCAAACAACGAAATTGTCTTTTAAAATCCAAAGAGAGCAAAGGATTCGAAGTATTCGAAGAGGAAATAGCTCGTTCAGGAACTTACATTACTCAAAAAAGAGAGCTTTTGCTTCAAAATCTCATTTCCCCCATCAATGAATATCTTCGATTGTTAACTAAAAATAATGAAACGGTTCAACTAGGCTATCTTTCCCCTTTATTATCTTTTAAAGAGAGAACTGATGAATATTTTGAGGCCTTAAAAAAAGGACGAAAAAAAGATATGCTCTTAGGAGGAACTCAAATCGGTCCTCATCGTGATGATTTTTCCATTACTATCAACGAACAACCGGCTAAAACATATGCTAGTGAAGGACAGAAAAGAACACTGATCTTTTCCTTACGCATGGCAGAATATGAGCAATTATTAAATGCAACAGGACATTCTCCCTTATTTTGTATGGATGACATGGACATACATCTTGACAAGGATCGAAAAAAAGATATGCAAAATCTTTTATGTCAAACAGGACAAATATTTATTACAACACCAAAAGAAGAGCCTGTTTTTCCTCAAGAATTTTCAGTAGCTTCTTTTACCATAGAAAAGGGAACAATTATTTCTTCAAAGTAAATATTTTTTCCAGAAAAGCGGCGCCTAAAGGAAAATCCTCTGCGATCCCTTGAAAAAGATGAAGCATTTTCTCGGCAATTCTTTTTCCTAACTGTACCCCCTCTTGGTCAAATGAATTGATGCCCCAGATAAACCCTTGAAAAGCAATTTTATGTTCGTAATAGGAAAGAAGCATCCCCATAGTCTTAGGGGTCAATTTAGAAAAAAACATGAGAGAATTCGGGCGATTTCCCGGGAAATTTTTATTCGGGTTTTTGTCAAAATATCCCTGTGCCAATGCAATACTTTGCGCTAAAAGATTGCTTAATAATTTTTCTTGCGAGGTGCTTTTTTCGAAAGAAAGATCTTTCTCATAAGTGCTTTGGACAAAACCGATAAACTCTACAGGAACAATATCCGTTCCTTGATGTAAAAATTGGTAAAAAGAATGCTGTCCATTGGTTCCCGGTTCGCCCCAAATGACAGGCCCTGTCTGATAAGAAACATGTTTTCCCTGCTGATCGATTTGTTTACCATTAGATTCCATATCTAATTGCTGTAAATGTGCTGAAAAACGATGAAGTACCTGCGCATAAGGAATGATAGCTACTGTTGGATAAGACAGAAAATTACGATTCCATATTCCTAAAAGCGCACCATGAAGAGGCAAGTTTTTAGAAGGATCTTTTATTTTCGCCATTACATCCATTTGATGCGCGCCCCGTAAAAATTCGATAAAACGGTCAAATCCCATAGCCAAAGCCAGAACGACGCCCCCTACCATTGAAGTACATGAATATCTGCCTCCAATATAATCCCATATATAAAAAGAGGCCAAATATTGTGAAGGATCATCCATGGGGCTTCCTTTACCGGTGACAGAAATCATATGGTTTTTAGGGTGGAGCCTTGCAGCTTTTAAAGCTTCTTTTACGAAATATTCATTGGTCAGCGTTTCCAGAGTTGTTCCGGATTTAGATACGCTGATAAACAGGGTTGTAGAAAGATCTAATTGTTTCAAAAGACCAGCGACATCATCAGGATCTACATTGGAAATAAAATGGATCCGTCGATTTTTTTTATAATATGCCTCCAAAGCCGTAGCAATAGCCCTGGGCCCTAAATCGGATCCTCCGATGCCGATTTGAACGATATCAGTCCATCGATCGTCCCGATCGATTTGAGCACAAAACATCTGTAGTTTTTCTACCTCTTCCAAGGCAGTCTTAGCTGCTTTCTTAGCTTCTAATGACTCATTAGCATGATCAAAAAAATCGCGACTTGCTGTATGCAGTACCTGTCTATGTTCGCTGGCAAAACCGACAATGCTATTGACAATTTCTCCATTCTGCATTGCCTTCATTTTTTCTACACATAGGGATTCCTTTGCCAGACGATATAAAAGATCAAGCACTTCCGAAGTCACCCGCTGCATACCATAGAAATATAGAATCTCTTCCGTCTGAATTAAAAATTCTTGAATTCTTTCAACGGTTAAATACTGAGGATCCGTTAAATCAATGGGGTTTTTACTCAATTGATAGAGTTTTTGAACACTAGGGTATTGATAAAACATCGGCATCTCCGGTAAAAAACACATTTTAAATTAAAAATGCATTTTTTTTTAGAAATATGCAATAACTATGACCTTTCACGAAAAGGTTTACCCTAAAAAAAATAATAATAATATTTTATCAAATCACGCTGAAAAACTCCTTTTTAGTAAGAGGATGTCAACAGGAAGAATGGTTTCTTGCTCAAAATTCCCCCATTACGATAAATTAGTTATTTCAATCGGGGCATAGCGCAGTTTGGCTAGCGCGGCTGGTTTGGGACCAGTAGGTCGGGGGTTCAAATCCCTCTGCCCCGATTTTTTTTTGAAATTCCATAAAGTGCATTTTTCTATTTTTCCCCTGCCAAAGATTCTGAAAATACGAAGAGCCATAATCTTGGGGAATATCAGGACAATAGTAGGGAAAAGCAAAACGAGGCAACCACCCTCCCTGAACTTCAGCACAGGAACTCATTGTTTGTGCATAAGATAAGTCGTCTGATAAAAAAGTAATTTTTCCTTTATCTGTAGTTACTCTGGATAACTGATCTAAAAAAGACGGGGTAATAAGGCGGTGTTTCGCATGTTTTTCCTTGGGCCAAGGATCGGGAAAATTAATAAATATGGAAGAAATCATATTGCTGGGAAGATAAAATTTAGTGAAAGTGAAAGCCTCCCCCCAAACTACAAAAAGATTAAAGCAGTGCTGATTATGCATTTTTAACCATATCTTACGAGCGCGATCATAGCGCATTTCGACCGCAATCCAATTGATTTTAGGATATTTTTTACATTGCTCTATAATCCATTCCCCATTACCACTGCAATATTCAATAGCCATTGGTTGAGACTTTTCAAAAGAACGGTCAAAGATACTGAGAGCCGAAAATTTATCATGCTCCAAAAAATATTTAGGAATAAATAAAAGTCTCTTAAGCAAGTGAGGTCTACGTTCTTCAAAAGAAAAAGGAAGCCAAAAATCTTGTTTTTTCATGAAAATGATAGATTGCAATTTCTTACTTGAATAATTCTAAATTAACTTGGTATTTTCAAGACAGGAAAAATAACGGAGAAAATTTACAGTGAAAAAAATTATATATTTAGTGCTTATCTCTTTTCTTGGTATATCTTCCTATGCGACTTCCAGAGAAAATTTTTATCCAAACGCTCCTCGGCCTTCTACCCCTTCTGTCAATGATTCTAAAAATTTTGCACAGGACCCTATGGTAACGGATAATCCCGAATATTCTCCCTCTATTAAATCCCTTAAATTTTCTCCTACAACCCTAAACATCAAAGAAGTTTTCGCTTCATCTCCGATTATTTATTCAGCCCTTTTTATCCTTTCCATCGCTTCTTTTGTAATATGGCTTTATTCTTTGTTCACCTTTCGTGTAAAAGATGTCATGCCTTCTACAATGATCAATGATCTCCGCTACCACCTCTCATCTCATAATTACAAAGAAGCTTTGAACTATTGTGAATATAAAAACAATATATTCTCAAAGATCATCACAGCCGGTATCAATGCGCGAAAATATAGCCCTCAATTCATCATCGACGCCATGAAATCCGAAGGGAAAAGAGCTACGTCTGACTTATGGCAAAGAATAGCTCTTCTTAATGATATCGTCATCATTGCTCCCATGTTAGGCCTTTTAGGAACAGTTTTAGGAATGTTTTATGCTTTTTATGACATCAACCGTTCTGCAGAAAGCCTCTCAGCTTTATTCGATGGTCTTGGAATTGCTGTTGGTACCACTGTTGCCGGTCTGATCGTGGCGATTATAGCCATGATCTTTCATGCCACACTAAAATATCGCCTTATGAGAATGCTGACCCATCTGGAAAACGAATCTGTGGCCTTAAGTTCTTTAATAAAACCAAAACAGATTGAAGATAATATATGAGCCTTATTCCAGATGACAAACTCCACCCTCAAATAACGATAAATCTTACTCCGATGATCGACTTTTTGTTTTTAATGCTCGCTTTTTTTGCTACGCTTGCTGTCACTCGATCAACCCTTTTCGACACCAAACTCAATCTTGCGGAACTAAAAAAAGAAACCAATACAACTCAAATCAATCAAAAACAAGAGTCTTTTCAAGTAAATGTTACTATTTCCAAGACTGGAAGCTATCAATGGGTCTCAGAATTTGCGGATTATCCTATGTCCTCAGTGGAAAATATTCAAAAAGAACTCCAATATCAATATAAGCTAGGATTAATTCCTCAAGATAAAGAAAAAGTAGAAATTTTACTGCATATTGACAAAGACGCTCCCTGGATCTCTATAGCAAAGCTTATATTTGGCATGCGAGAGATTGGATTTGAAGCAAGACCCCTTTACAAAGCCGAAAAAGATCATGAAGCAATTGTATCTCAGCAAGTTGCGCGATAAGGACACTTTGCTATCTGAATTTCGTCATGCAGCACAACAACTATCTTATCTATTGGCAGCCGAGATTTCTAGCTCGATGAAATTGGAACAAAAAATCATCGAAACACCTCTCGGAAAAGCCTCCGGTGCAACCCTCCGGGAAGAGCCTATTCTCATTCCAATTCTCCGTGCAGGACTTGCTATGCTGTTTCCCTTTTTGGAAATATTTTCTGATGCCAAAGTTGGTTTTTTCGGGATGCGTCGTAATGAAAAAAGTTTTCTTCCGGAGGTGTATTACGAAAATATTCCTTCCTTATCTCCTAAAAACTCTGTAATGATACTCGACCCAATGATAGCGACAGCAGGAAGCTCTATAGAAGCCATTAAAAGACTCCTTCAAAAGAATATTCCCTTATCGAAAATTAGCCTTGTAGGCATTATTGCGGCTCAGACCGGAATAGACCGCCTAAAAAAAGAATTTCCTTCGATTTCTATTCATGTTGCAGCAACAGATCCCGAGCTTAATGCACAAAAATTCATTGTCCCGGGTCTTGGTGATTTTGGGGATCGTTTTTTTGGCTCTTATTGAATAGGTCTTTTCGTAACGGAATTTTTTCTATTAGAGATCTTGTTGGTTTTTTTCATGAACTTCTTTAATTCATTTAAATCCCTTCGAATTTCTTTGATCTGATCGATCTCAATATTTTTTCGAGCTATGTTAATCCCCACGATTGCAGAATGAATCAATACTAATTTTTCATTGAGATCTGGGGCGTTTTTAGGAATATTTTGCATAATATCATAGATTAATATTTCCAAGGCTTCATCAAAATAATGTTCTTTTTTCAAAATTTCATCCACCATCTGATTGCGCAATACAGCAGTATCAGCACTATTGGCCTGAATCCTTACAATGCTTTGGATTGCCTTATCTATAGAACGATCGATCCTATCCAGAGAAGATTCTTGCAAATCAGCACAAAAACCAATCGAAAACAAAGCAAATAGCAACAAAAAACCTACTTTTTTCATATTTCCCTCATAATTATCCGGATAGCACTTTTAAGGGATTTCATCACTATTTTTTTAGTATATTCAGAAAAGATAAAACGCAATTCATTAACTTTTAATGAATTGCGTTTTTAAGGTTTAAAAAAACTTAATTATAAACCCAGAGAGGAGCAAGATCTGACAGATTCATTCTTCAATACGGAATCTTGAGGAAAAATCCGATGATTCAAAGCCATTATTTTTTTAGCCAAACGTGTACTATTGACCCAGAGATCAAAATGATCACTCCAATTACTTACCTTTTTAGCTAGCCTTGTACCGGACTCTTCTGCAAACCTCTTTGCAGATTCCATAGCTAGGCTAAATAAGAAAGATATGGAAGACATTTTTCGAACTAATTCCCTAAAAATATTTCTTCCTTCCTCATGTTTCGAATTTGGTAGAACGCCAAAAACTCCTCCTCTTGGATCGAAGCATAGAATACAAGGAAAGTTTGGAATAGCCATAAATTTATCTCCTATATAAAAAATTATTAATAATAAATTATTATAAACAAAAACCGATTAAAATAAAATAAATAAACGGTTTTAATGTTTAATTTTGTTTAAAAACTCTTTAGCTTTAATTAATTAAAATTTTAATTCTACACTTCCATAAAAGACAAAATCGAAAAAGCAGTTTCAAGTAATTAAAAATCAGAATAATACAAGATAAATCCCCTCTAAATTCAACTAGCAAGAATTTTTTCTCTTTAACGAGAAGTGTAAGACAACTAAAACTACAGAATTTTTTGATAGCAAAAAAAATATTGAAAAATTCAAAACATATTCCCTTATAAACCCTTTCCATTAATAAGCAAAAGCGAAGCCAATTCCGAATTGAAAACCCCCAAAATATCTCTTTATTCTAGTATTGCTATAACGATCAATATAATGTTTTTTCCCATACAGATAATTCGAGAAAAAATCTAAACACATATGTTCTGCAATATGGAGAAATAGTCCTACACCCGCAGTAACCCCAAAAGTATTTTTATCTACGTTATGCTGAAAATAAGAATAATCGCTATGTTCTTTGAGATATAACCAATTTGGCCCTATTTTTGCATATAATCCGGCTAAGGAGTTCATGGAAAAAATTCCTTTTAATCCTAGAGATAGGGGAACTACCTGCAAAGAGGTTGGTATCTGCTCTTGAAGAGTATGGCCTTTAGTATAAAGATAGCCCGCTTCGGCAAACAAAGCCAAGAAATGGCATATTAGCCAATCTATCTCAACGCTAAACATTCCATGTCCTGAGCCCAAAATATCCCTAAAAGTATTATCCTGAAAATGAAAATAGGAAGGTTTTATCTCCCATATGGTTTTAAAAGAGTTGTATTTGTTCTCCTTTATAGGAACATTGGTTTGTTGTGCTCTTGCTTCATGATGAGTAAACAAAACCGCTAGAAAAACACCAAGAAATATCCAATACAACTCTCTACGTTTATTCATATAACTTCCCCTAACAATGTTAAAAAATATCTTCATCGCACTATAGTTACAGATGAGGGCTCCGACACATCCCCTCCTTCACTAGTCCATGTGACATAATAGGTTTTTGACTCTCCTTTTTTTTGCAGATGATCATAAAAATAAACCCTTGTATTCGTTGCAAAAATCGATTGTAACAAGATGGTAAGGGAACTGTCCGCATAAAGCTTATAGGTACCCGAATCTTCTATAGGATCACAGATAATGACATTTTGAAGATCGATCCTAAGAGGAAAGACCTCTTTGCTCGTCGATCCATAAATGGTAGGAGATGGTGGTAAAGGATGCTCATAAGAAGCTTGGATTATAGCATTCGTTCCATCTGACCGAGCCCATACGACAATAGAACTTCTAGTAATCGCCATATCCGGCATAAGAGAATAATATCCCATTTCCGATAAAGTATCTAAAGAAGACCAAGTGATGCCAAAATCAGAAGAATCTGTGGCAAATATTCCCTGAAAAGCTCCTAAAGCTTGCTGAAAAGTTGCAATCGCCATGCTATCATTTATACCGATCTTAGGCCTTATCGCAGAATGGGTAGGATCGGATATCGTTACAGGAGAAGACCAGCTCGCTCCATAATCGGAAGAATAAACGGCTTTAATGCCATAAGTGGTTCCTGAGAGAAGTTCTCTCCATATCGAAACCACATTCCCGGATGTATTCATAGAGATTTGAGGATCCTGGACAACATTTCCTATGATAGAAAGAGTCTGAACTGCTGACCAATTCACTCCATAATCCGAAGAATAGGAAATTTGAACGGAATTGTTACTCTGCTGTCGCCAAACAGCCACAGCATTTCCACTATTGTCCAAAGTGATTTGAGGAAATTCGGAACTCACTGTGACTTCCGATATATCGGAAGCAATAGACCAACTCGCTCCGTAATCCAAAGAATAAGAAGCTACAATGATATAAGAAGTTGTGCCTTGTTGCTGCCAAACCGCAATAGCGTGTCCAAATGCATCTAGAACTATTTTAGGAGAATAGGAAGCAGCACTGGAAATAAACATTCCTGAAGACCAAGTTACTCCAGCATCAGCTGAATGAGACACTTTTATTCGAACCGAACCTGAAATTTCTCTCCAAATCAAAATCGCATTCCCTGAAGCGTCTAAGTCCACTTCAGGGTCGATCGCATATCCTGCAGATAAAGTCTGTATAGAAGACCAGCTCGCCCCATAATCCGCAGAAGACACTACGTGTATCGTATTGTTAGAACTCCAGGTAGCAATAGCGTGTCCCAAATCATTGAGAATTACTTGAGGAGTTAAATTGTTTTTTCCCGTTTGCGAAATAAGCTGCGGAGAAGACCATGTCGCACCATAATCTGCGGTATATGAAACAAAAATGTTATAATAAGATCCATCTTTTTGACGCCAAATAGTAATCGCATGCCCTAAATCATTCATAGCTACTTGCTGACTGTCGCAAGAGTAACCAGGATCTGACAGATTTATTGGAGGAGACCAATCCAATTGAGCATAAACATAAGTTCCCCACCACAGCAAACACGTTAAAAACAAATTTTTCATATACAAAAAAACCTTAATAACTCTCGTAACATTTGTGTTACTCGAAAAATTGTTCTTTACAATAAGGCGATTTTTTGTTTTTTTTTCAACACATTTTTCAAAGAAAAAATTTAACTCTCCAATGATTCTTGTCTAGAAAAGGACTGAAACATCTTTTTTTGAAGAGTTCTACAATCCTTTTAAAGAAAACTTCTTTTGTGAACAGAGACGAAAATTCCTCCGAGAACAAAAAGGTATTTCACATTCCTTATTTCTATGATCCTCCTATAAATGCGTTGAAAAACAAATTTTTATCTGCCATAATCACGACGACAAAATTGGGAGAACTTTATGCGACATGCTATTTGTGCTTGTGAACCTCAACAAATATGTGCAGGAGAAATCGGACAGTGGAAATTTGTCTATACTCCTACTCAAACTCTTCCCAAAGGCACTTCGATTCGTTTTAACATCCACTCCGAAGAGGGATATTATGACTGGGAAATCCCCCAAACCAATCTTAAACTGAAAGAGAATCTTATATTCCTAGAACTTCCTAATAACAAAAAAGTGCAAGGATCCCCGGTAAAAGGAGACACATCCTTATTTGAATTCAAGTTGCCTTTGACCATTAACGAAGAACAACCCTTTTCTATTGTTATTGGCTCTGCAACAAAAAAGGAAGCTCTTAAACAGGGAAATCGTGCACAATTATATACTCAAAGAAAAAAGCCTTTTTCTCTTTCCTATGATATAAAAGGAAAAAACAATTTTTCCGAACCAGATTTTTTTTTCGTAGATATTCGCGGAAACGTCTTGCAAAATCTCAATATTATTACTCCCTCATTTGTCATGCGCAATAAACGGTTTGATGTAATCATTCGTTTTGAAGATGAATTTGGAAATCTCACCAACAATGCTCCTGAAGGAACGCTTATCGAACTTTCCTATGAAAATCTTAGGGAAAACTTGTCTTGGAAATTATTTATTCCTGAGACGGGATTTTTAACCCTTCCCAACCTCTATTTCAATGAACCGGGAACTTATCGTCTTCGTTTGACCAATCTAAAAACAAAACAAGTCTACTTCTCCAATCCAATCAAATGCTTTTTTGACAACGAAAATCAATTGCTCTGGGGTCTTTTACATGGCGAATCGGAACGAGTGGATTCTGAGGAAAATATCGATGCTTGTTTAAGACATTTTCGTGATGATAGAGGAATGCAGTTTTTTGCAACTTCTTCTTTTGATGCAGAAACGGAAACGTCCTCTGACATATGGAAAAAAATCGATATTCATATTTCAGAATTTAATGAGGATGATCGATTTACTACCTTTTTAGGATTTCAATGGGTAGGAGAACCAAAAATGGAAGGCATGCGTTTGTTCATTCATCATAAGGACCATAAGCCTATTCTTCGCAGAAAAGAGGCAAAATACAATTCCTTAAAAAAAATCTACAAGTCATTTCAACCAAAAGATCTTCTTTCTATCCCAACTTTTACGATGGGATCTAAAACAACTTTTAACTTTGAAGAGTTTCATCCTCTTTTTGAAAGAGTTGTAGAAATCTATAATGCATGGGGTTCTTCTGAATGCACCGTTAAAGAAAAAAATTTAAAACCGATTGCTACGGAAAAAAAGAAAGCTACCGAGGCAGCAGAGGGTTCCATTATCCGGGCGTTAAACCATAATTGTCGTTTTGGTTTTGTTGCAGGGGGACTGGATGACAGAGGAGCATATAGCTCATTTTATGACTCCGATCAAAAACAGTACTCTCCCGGATTGACGGCGATCATTGCTAAAGATCAAACGAGAGATGCACTTTTTACTGCATTATACAATAGATCATGTTACGCTACGACAGGGCCTCAGATCTTACTAGGTTTTAACATAGCAGAAATGCCTATGGGTTCTGAACTCGACACCATCAAAAAACCCGGTCTTATGTATAATCGTCATATATCGGGATTTGTTATCGGCACACTTCCTCTTAAAGAAATTACTCTTATACGATGCGGAAAAGTATTCAAATCCTTTCATCCACAAGGAAACGAATGGGAATTTACCCTCGATGATAGCGAAGCTATTGATTCCATTGCATTACATAGCAAAAATTCTAAAACTCCCTTTCTGTACTACTACTTGCGAGTAGAGCAAGAAGATGGAGAAATCGCATGGAGCTCTCCTATCTGGATTGATTATCATACGGAAAAGACATTATCTTCTCCCCAGAAGCCAAAGAAAAAATAATATAAGCTTAGAAAAGAACAAGAAAAACAGTCCCTAAAAACAAAACTATCTCTTTGAAAATTGGTCATAATTGTTCATAATAGATGATCAACATGGAGCAACACAAATGTTTATATTAGGTTCCTGTTCTCCTCGAAGAAAAGAAATTTTGTCCTATTTTTCCTTACCTTTTGTTCAAATAGACCCTTCTATTGATGAATCAGCTATTTTATTTGGAGGAAATCCCCAAAAATACTGTCAGACGCTGGCCTATGAAAAAGCTCTTTCCCTCGCTAAAAAACATCCTAATGATATTATTATCACGGCAGATACGGTCGTCTTTGCAAACCATACTCTCTATACCAAGCCTAAAGATGAACAAGAGGCGCATACAATGCTACAACAACTCTCCGGAACCGAACATTCCGTTTTCACCGGGGTATGCGTCGTTGATCAAAACCATTTTCACACTCAAGCGGAAGAAACAAAAATTCTCTTTCATTTGCTGACGGAAAAACAGATAGAAGCGTACCATCGCCATTTTTATTTTCTTGATAAAGCAGGAGGATATGCTATACAGAAAAGCGGGAGCATTATTGTGAAACATATGACCGGTTGCCCTTATAACGTTATGGGACTGCCGATTAACACATTACGAGAGCTCTTATTGAAAATAGGCATTGATTTATGGGACTATTTATCCAACGAAGCATAATCTTTCTATGTTTTTTTTCGTTGTTGTATGCCGATGAGACATTATCTTCTGCTCATATTTTATACCTTGCTCAGTCCGATAAAATTGAAGAAGCTGTTAAAGCCTACCGATCAAAAGCTAAAGAAGAAGGGCATGATTATACATTGTTGCAAAACATCGGCTATATACTTCTCGCTCGAGGCATAGAAAATCATAATTTAGAAATTCAAAAGTTAACAATGATAGGAGCTGGCATGGCCGCTTCTTCCCGATGTTTAGACCTATTAGAAAAAGGTGTCCACAGTATGGACATTTCTATTCAGATGATGGCAATTCAGTTTTTATCCCGTTTAAATGATGATCGAATCGATCCTATACTTATTAAAGCAATGAGTTCTTATTCTCTTCCGATCAGATTTGAAGCCGCCTATATTCTAGCCTCCCGTAATCACAGCGCTGCTGCAGGACAAATCGAAGCATTGATGTATCGCCTTCCTTCCATGTTTAAACCGTTTTTTCCGCCTCTTTTCGCAATGATTCCGACTTATCAAGCAAAAGCGGTCTTTTATGATCTTTTATCCGATCCCAATATCGATGTGCGCCTCGAAGCAATTCATAGTGTTGGAAATTTTTCAAGAGACGATCTTTTGCCTATCCTTAGAAAAAAATTGTCTTCAGCACCACATGCCGAAAAGGAAGCGACTCTTAAAGTTCTCGGAAAACTCCATGATTATACTTGTCTAGAACAAATAAAAAAACTCTGTATCTCCCCTATTGAAAATGTCCAATTAGCAGCTAATGCAGCTCTTTTGTCTTTGGGACAAGGCGAAGTTTTAGACAAAATTATTGCTTTAGCCCTGAAGAAAAATCTCTTTGCCCTTTCTCTTTTAGGAGATGTTGCTGGAGGAGAGAATCTCCTCGCAAAATTCCAGGAAGATTTGGATCCTGACGTATCTTTAAATGCAACAATCTCCTTATTGCTCCGCAAAGACCCCCGCTGCTATAATAATCTTCTAAAAATTTTTCGAGTTAAAGAAGGAGATGCGGCGATCATATCGAAGTATTCTCCCGGAAGATCTCTCCAATCCTGGCATTATGTATTTTCCCCTCTTCAACAGAAGGATCCAATCGATCCGTTAGTAACAATAAGAGTCAAAGAATATCTTTTGCGTCATACTCTTGATCTCCCCGAAGAAACTTTTCTCTCTATTGCCCGAACCTTATTTTATGAGCGCAATAATCCTCTCATTCCAACTCTAATTGACCTTCTAGAAAATGTCCGCTCCGCTAAAGCCATTGAATTACTTAAAGAAGGATCCAATATATTAGGTTCTCCTCTTATTCGAAACTATTGCAATGTAGCTTTATTCCGATTAGGAGAACAAGAAGGTTCTAAAAAAAATATGCTTCGCTGGATCCAGCAAATTGGAACATCGCATATCATAAGAATTTCCCCTCCTACGCCTAGTCAAAATCATTCCGATACATCGCCCTATGATCTTTCTTCCGATGAAACGACCAAATTGCTCATCGACACTTTCGCTGCTCTTACGGATGAAGGAGAGGATATCAATGCGTTTTTGGAAGCATTTATGTCTATTCATCCTTTCAATAGGTATGTTTTTGCAGGTTATCTCATGAAAAGAGCAGAATAATAATCTCTTTTTCGTTAGACTGATGTTAAAATTTTTCATTCCTGCTCATGAAAATCATATTGAGTTTTTTAGCCTTGTTTTATTGTTTTGGCCATCTTGAAGCTAACGATATTCGCAACACGATCATCAAAAAAGGGATTCTTCGCGCTGATACAAAAAAACCAAAAAAGCTCCCTCTTTCGGCAGAAGTTTTTGTAGATCTAAAAAATCCAACCTATTCCAATGGAATTTTAGTGACTCACGAAGGAGGAGTCATTTATAGCGATCAAATACGGATACAAGCAAAAACCATTCAATACATTCAGCGAAAAGAAAAAGGGCAATGGGTTCACCGTGTCGAAGCGGAAGGAGACCTCATGATCCGCTACAGGGAACATGTCTTTGTCGGAGAAGAATTGGAATATGATTTTATCAAAAAAACAGGGGTTATATATGAAGGAAAAACTTTTGCCGCTCCATGGTTTTTAGGGGGCGATAAAATTAAAATTCACAGTGACGGAAGTTACAAGGTTAAAAACGTCTTTATCACTACTTGTGAAAATAAGGACAGTTCTTGGGACATCCATGCAAAAAAACTCGATGTCTTCCAAAAGGATTTATTGTTTGCCAAAAAAGTTCGGTTCCGCCTCTTTAAAATCCCCACAGTATGGCTTCCTTCGTTTAAAATGAACTTAAAGAAATTCTTCTCAAAACCCATCATGCAATATAAAGTTACATGGGATAAAAAGGCCGGCCCCAGACCTAGTTTGCGTTATCAAGTCTACTCTTGGAAAGATTTTCTTATGTTTATTCGTGCCGATTATCGCTTAAAAAGAAAACTCTCCAAAGGATTGGGCGCCGCTTTAGAAACAGAATATCATCCGGAGCATCAGCGTACCCTTTTCGATACTCGAAGTTATATTGCCAATGACATGTTACCTAATGATCCCAAAAAACGAAGACGTTACCGGATTCAGGGTTTCTTATCCCATCACAGCAAAAAAAACAAAACAACAGCCCATGCCACTTTCGACAAGTATAGTGACATCCACATGCCGGGGGATTTTCGAAGCGAGGATTTTGAACTTAATACTGCAAAAAAAACAGAATTGCTTATTAGAAATCAACAAAAAAACCTCATCACCTTTTTTCATGTACTTCCTCGCGTAAACAGTTTTCAGACTTTAAAACAAGAGATCCCTTATCTCTTTTTGCATTTTCGTCCTTTGACGATTTGTCCCACAGGAATAATTTTTGCCCAATGGCTTTCTTTTTCTTATCTCGATTTGGCGTACTCAGATCAATTATCTGATTATCTCAACAATATCCATGCCGGACGTATACAGGGTAAAAGTTCTCTATACAAACCGTTTACAAAAGGACCACTCACGGTTACTCCTGAAATTGGCATCAATGCCATAGGATATGCCAATCATTCTGAAAGCAAAGGATTGTTTGCTCTTTACTATGGAGGAAGCGCCCATCTCAATTTAGAACGAAAATATGCTTCAACAACACATCGTATAAAGCCTTATGTCCGATTTGACGGCTTGACCAAACCTACTGCGACTCTAGGCGAAAAATTTATCTTTAGCATTGATGATGGCTATCACAAAATAAACTATTGTACCGCAGGGTTAGGAAATTTCTTCTGTTTTACTCACCCCCATTTCCAATCCATTAATATTGATTTGTATAATCGGACCTTTCTCGATGGGTATGATATCTTACCCAAAATCTATCTTGACGGCACATGCAATCTTTCTTCTGTGACATTCACTCTAAACAGCGCATGGAACATTAAGAAAAATCTCTTCGATTATACCAATGCACGCCTTGGATGGACATTAAGTTCCAGCGTTGCATTCGCCACAGAATTTCGTCACCGATCCAAATATGACTGGAGAAAAACAGACCACACCAATTTTTACCTTGATGTAACTCGTTCTGAAGAAGACCTGTTAAGTTCTCCCTTATCCGACCGAAGAAACACCCTTCTTTTTAAGGGATTTTTTCGTTTTACTCCTTACTGGAGCTGTCTCATGGAATCTCACCATGGATGGGGACGAAAAAACGAATCCTCCTACAATGAATTTAAAATAGATCTATTTAGAATGATCAGCACGAGTTGGAAAGTCCGCTTTTCTTATCAGCATACACAAACAGATGACCGATTCAATGTTGGCTTGTCCCTCGTTAAAAAATAAATGATAGAGGAAAAACCCTTTTTCCTGTTATGTGATAAAAGAAAAGAGAATAAGCATTGAGGAAACTCATGTCAGAAAATATGCCAAAATACGATCCTAAAATGTCTTCAGAAGAGGCGTTAAAAATCTTTAATGTTCAGATCGCTAAAGGACTTTCCTCTTCCGAGGCTCAAAGCAGACTGGCCACTTATGGGGAGAATACTCTGGAGATAAAAAAAGAATCTCTTTTCCGTAAATTCTTCTCCTATTTTTGGGGACCTATTCCCTGGATGATTGAAATTGCGGCTTTTTTATCCGCTCTTTTAGAAAAATGGCCTGATTTTATCGTGATTTTGGCGATGTTGATCATCAATGGAATATTGGGATTCTTTCAAGAATATAAAGCCGGCAATGCTATCGAAGCTCTTAGAAAAAAATTAGCTCTTCGTTCCCGCGTATTGAGAGATGGAACGTGGAAAGAAATAGAAGCAAAAAATCTCGTTCCCGGAGATATTATTCAAATAAAACTCGGAAATATTATTCCCGCTGACATTAAGCTCATCTCAGGAGAATACATCTCTGTTGACCAATCTGCTCTTACAGGAGAATCTCTTCCTGTCGATAAAAAATTAGCAGAAGACGCATATTCCGGAACAATTGTCAAACAAGGAGAAATGATAGGATTGGTTACCAGCACAGGAATCCATACTTTCTTTGGAAAAACAGCGCAACTTGTCGAAAAAGCTAAAGCTTCTTCTCATTTTCAAGAGGTGGTCATGAAAATAGGCCGTTTTTTGATTATCTCAACATTAACCATCTGTGCACTGATTTTAAGCGTTTCTCTTTATCGATTAGAACTTACCCATACCATCCATGAATCTCTTGGCAAAATCATTATTTTCATCCTTGTATTGGTAATTGCCGGCATTCCCATCGCTTTACCGGCGGTCTTATCTGCCACTCTTGCCATAGGAGCCAATAAATTAGCCCAATTAAAAGCGATTGTTTCTAAACTTACCTCGATAGAAGAACTAGCAAGCATGGATATCCTCTGCTCTGATAAAACCGGTACTCTCACTAAAAATCAATTGACAGTAGGAGAGATCCATTTATTCACAGCAAAAAATAACAACGAAATATTATTTGACGCTGCATTAGCATCAAATATAGAAGGGAATGATGCAATCGATAGCGCTATTATAGAAAAAGTAAGCAATCCAGAAGAATTAAAAAAATATCAGAAGAAAAAATTTATTCCTTTTGATCCCTCGATTAAAAGAACAGAAGCTACCGTTATTACTCCTGATGGGAAAACCATTATTCTCTCTAAAGGAGCTCCGCAGGTGATTCTAACCTTATGCGCTCCTTCCAAAGAATTAGAGCAAAAAGTTCAAGAAGCGATTACCACTTGCGCCTCTAAAGGCTATAGAACTTTAGGCGTCGCACGCAAGGAAAACGATCATTGGAATTATTTAGGAATTATTCCTCTTTTTGATCCTCCACGCGATGACACAAAACAGACCATGCAGCATGTACAAAACATGGGAGTACAAATAAAAATGGTTACAGGAGATCATGTGGCTATTGCTCAAGAGCTTGCAAAAAATCTCGACATGAAATCCAACATTTTACCTGTTAAACATTTACTAGAAGAAAACCATACTACGGCCGATCTAGAAGAAAAAATTGAAAAAGCGGATGGTTTTGCTGAAGTATTTCCCGAACATAAATTTAATATCGTTAAAACACTTCAAGACAAAAAACATATCGTCGGCATGACCGGTGATGGAGTAAACGATGCTCCTGCCTTGAAACAAGCGGATGTTGGCATAGCCGTTAGCGGAGCAACTGATGCAGCTAAAGAAGCCGCCGATCTTATTTTAACAGAGCCTGGACTTCTAGTGATATCTCATGCGATTGAAGAAGCTCGGAAAATTTTTGGCCGTATGAAGAGTTATGCCATGTATCGCATTACAGAAACATGTAGACTTCTACTATTTTTAGGAGCGTCCATGATGGCATTTAACGACCATCCTCTTACCGCTATCATGATTATCGTCATTGCCTTATTAAATGACATCCCTATCATGATGATTGCATATGACCATATGAGAACTCATTCCAAACCCGTTTTGTGGAATATGAAGGAAGTATTAACGATTTCTATTGGGCTGGCTGTCGTGGGAGTGGTCTCTACATTTGGACTTTATTGGATCGGAGATCGGATTTGGTTTGCTGCTATTGAGGATCCTACTACAAAGTTTTATTATCTACGTACCTTGGCCTTTATGGGCATTTTATGCGGAGGCAATCTTACTATCTATCTGACAAGAAATGTAGGAGCCATCTGGCAGAAACCTCTTCCTGAATGGAAATTTTTTCTCTCCACTATCGTCTCTTTGACCATAGGAACGATCGTTGCCGTCTACGGTCTTGGAACTACCGATTTTATGGGCATCGGCTGGAAATATGTTGCTTATTCTTGGATCTACATTCTTATCTGGTTTTTTATATGCATGCTAGTTAAAGAAGCTCTTTATAGAACCATCGGTTATGACAAAAAAAGATACTACGAAGAATTTTTAGAAAAAACTGCTGAAAAAATACATCTCAACTAAAAAAGCTAAGAACGATATTTATTTTTAATCATTCTTAGTTCTCTTTCGATTTCTTTTCTCGTTTTTTTATCGAGGCGATCAATAAATAGTACGCCGTTGAGATGATCGTTTTCGTGCATTATTTCTCGAGCATAGAATCCTTCAACAGTTTTAGAAACCGTCTTTCCATCCAGATCAAGCGCCTCTATATGAATGCTTTTAGGCCTTTCAATAAAATAGTGCAGTCCCGGAAAAGAAAGGCATCCCTCAGACAGCATTTCCGTCTCCTCAGAGGGATGCGACAAAACAGGATTGATATATACTTCTGCCGGTCCAAGAGCTGTATTCCCCTCATTATCTTGTACAAGAGGCCTTACGGCAAACATTTTAACAAGCTTGCCGACCTGATTAGCGGCCAGTCCTACACCATTCGAAGCGTCCATTGTCTGGACCAAATCTCGAGCAAAATCTATAATCTCATCCGTAATTTTTTCAATTTTATGGCACTTTTTTCGCAGAAGAGGATTGCCATAATAGACTAACGAATAGATCATATTACTCTTCCACTTCTTCAATAACCGTTGTCCTTTGTGTTTTGACACGACTCAAAGATGATGACCATAGAGAAAGGACAACTGAGGAAACAAGAAAAATTGTTGCAAGATATGCCGTAAACTTTTTCAGCACATCCGCTGTGGAGGTTCCAAATAAAGAATCTCCGCTATCTCCTCCAAAAGAAGCCCCTAGACCCAAACTTTTTGATTCTTGTATTAAAATGACAAAGAGCAATAAAACACACAAAATCAAAAAACAAAATAATAGAAAATAAAAAATAAAAGTCATATATCACTTCCTAACAAGCATTTATAATATCTGCAAAACTCTTAGGATCTAATGAAGCTCCTCCTACTAAAGCTCCATTAATATCTTTTTGGCTCAACAAAAGAGCAGCATTGTCTGGTTTAACAGAACCCCCATATAATAACGATATTTTCGATTCTTTTCCACTAAATAGCGTGCCAAGAGTCTGGCGAATAAATCTATGCGCCTCCTGAGCCAATTCAGGAGTCGCTGTTTTTCCTGTTCCGATAGCCCATACAGGTTCATAAGCTATAATAATTTTTTCAACATCTTCCATAGAAACTTTTTTTAACCCTTTCTGTAACTGTCGTGCTAAAACTTCCTCGGTCTTTCCGAGCTCTCGTTCGTCCAGGGTTTCTCCGATACAAAGAATAGGCTGTAAATCATCTTTTAAAGCCCTGATCACTTTCCTGTTAATAAAATCATCGTCCTCTTTAAACAGTTCTCTTCTTTCAGAATGACCTAGAATAACAAATTCGGCTCCGGATGCTTTCAGCATAATCCCTGCAATTTCTCCTGTAAAAGCTCCTTTTGTAGCATCATTCATATTTTGAGCCCCAATAACAATATTGGTCTTCTCAGTCACTTTCACAGCGGTAGGAATGGAGGTGAAGGGAACTGCTAGATATACACGCGCATTGACCGCTGCTACGAGAGGAGCAAGAGTTTGAAGGAATTCCACAGTCTCTTGTTCCGTCTTATACATCTTCCAGTTACCCACAATAATATGCTCTTTTTCCATAACAGCTCCTTTTTCAAAAAAAGATAATAAAAACATCCTCTCAGTATTTTCAAGAAGAAATATTATGCTTTAACAATTTTCTTCAAGAGTTCACAATGATATAGAAAAAATAATATTTGTCCACTCATGGAATCTCAACAAATTTTTACCGTTTCCGATCTTACTCAGGCCATAAAAGCTTGTATAGAACCTCCTTTTCGATTCCTGTGTGTGCAAGGAGAAGTTAGCAATTGTACGCTTCATTCCTCGGGCCACCTGTACTTTACCCTAAAAGATGCGCAGGCACAAATTTCGGCCGTTCTTTTCAAGGGATTTACCCAAGGAATTACCCGTTTACCGAAAGCGGGAGACCAAATAACGGTCAAAGGAGATCTGACGGTTTATCCTCCAAGAGGAGGATACCAAATTCTCGTAAAAAATTTTACTTTCTCCGGAAAAGGCGAACTCTTGTTAATGCTTGAAGAGAGAAAAGAAAAGCTCAAAGAACGTGGCTGGTTTGATCAAAAGCATAAAAAATCCTTACCACTACTTCCTCAAAAAATCGGAGTAATTACCAGTCCCACGGGAGCCGTGATCCAAGATATTGTCCATGTTCTTACAAGACGCTTTCACAATTTTCACCTTCTTCTCAATCCCGTAAAAGTACAAGGGGAAGGTGCGGCAGAAGAAATCGCTAAGGCCATTAAAGACTGTAATCAATATAACGTATGTGACCTCCTCATCATAGCAAGAGGAGGAGGCAGCATAGAAGATCTTTGGCCATTTAATGAAGAAATCGTAGCTGAAGCTATTTTTCATTCTCGCATCCCGATTATTTCTGCCGTTGGCCATGAAACAGATTATTCTATCGCCGACTTTGTCGCCGATGTTCGTGCTCCAACCCCTTCTGCTGCTGCAGAAATAGCCCTGAAAGAAAAAATACAGCTATACAAAACTCTTGAAACCTCTGCTCATCAGATAACTTTTGCCATTCGTCAAAAAATTTTAGCGCAAAAAAAAGCCCTTTTCCAGCTCGCAAAACACCCACTTTTTTCCTCTCCATACACTCTATTAAAAATCCCACTGCAATTATTAGATGAACTCCAAGAAAAACTTTTTCACTTTGCGCATCATTTTCTTCATAAGAAACGAGAAAAAATCATTTTTTTCGAACGTCAAACCCGCATCCTCAACCCTAGAATAAAAATTCATTTTGGAAAGCAACAAATTCAACATCTAACACTTATGCTAGAAAATTCCATGCAGAATTACCTTAAGCTCCTCCAAAATGCCCTGGTTTCTAAAAATTTCTTGTCACAAATTCATTCAGGATTATTAAAAAGTATTCAAATCAAAAGGCAAAGCCTTACTCTACATGTCAATACTCTAAAAGCCCTTGATCCTCAAAATCTTTTAGAAAAAGGTTATAGTATATGCTTTTCGGAAAAGAAAGGGTCGATTATCCTATCTGCTGAACAAGTTGAAAAAGATGATCCTATTTTTATTCAATTATATGATGGTAAATTATTAGCAACAATTAAAGAGAAAATAAAATGATGCAAAAACTTAATTTTGAAGATTCTTTAAAACGTTTAGAAGAAATTGTAGATATCATTAATGAAGGGAAAATATCCTTAGATCATTCTTTATCACTTTTTGAAGAAGCGGGAGCTCTGATCAAGGACTGCAATCATTATTTAAATAACGCAGAACAAAAAATTGAGATGATGATTAAAAATCGAGAAAAAGAACTTGTTCTCGATGATCTTGATAATCCTCAAACAACTCCTTTTACGGTCCCAACCCAAAACTAAGATGTCATTATTAGAACATATCAACACCCCTAAAGACATAAAACAATGGCCCATAGAACAATTGGAATTGCTTGCCGAAGAAATTCGAAAAAAAATTATTAACACCGTTGCCTCTACAGGAGGACATCTTGCCTCAAACCTTGGCGCAGTCGAATTGATCCTAGCTCTTCACTATGTATTCGATTCTCCCGATGATCTTTTCTTTTTTGATACCAGTCATCAAAGCTACACCCACAAGTTGCTCACCGGACGAAATAAAAAATTTCAGTCCCTTCGCCAGAATCATGGAATATGCGGTTTTTCCCATCCTAAAGAATCCGTTCATGATCACGTCTTTGCAGGACATGCAGGAACGGCTTTTTCCACATCACTAGGAGCTGCTATAGCTCGAGACAGTCTCGATGAAAAAAACCATATCCTTTCGATTCTGGGCGACGGTTCTTTAACTTGTGGCCTGACCCTGGAAGCTCTGAATCAAATCCCTAAAAACCTAAAAAATTTTCTTTTGATTTTAAATGATAATAAAATGGCCATTTCTAAAAATGTCGGAAACATTACGAATGTTTTAAGTCGTCTCATCAACAATCCTGCAACGAATAAACTCTATATGGAAATTATAGGTATTTTGGAAAAAGTACCTGCTGTTGGAGATTTTTTAGCTAAAAGTGGTAAAAAAGTTACCGATTTTTTAAAACATCTTGTAAGCCCGGCTTCTTTTTTCGAACCCTTTGGTCTTTCCTACATTGGCCCGATTGATGGACATGACATCAAAAAGCTGATCGACACTCTGATAAAACTAAAAAACCATCCAAAACCAATCCTATTACATATATTGACCACTAAAGGAAAAGGGATGACAAAAGCTGCAGAAAATCCCACTCCCTATCATGGAGTCAAACCTTTTCATATCGATAGCGGCATCGCTATAGAAAAAGAAAGCATTACTTTTCCTAAAATATTCGGTCAAACTATCGTGGAATTAGGACGTTCCCATCTTAATCTTGCTGTCATTACCCCTGCTATGGTCGAAGGCTCCCATATAAGCTTGTTTCAAGAAAATTTTCCTCAAAGATGTTTTGATGTAGGCATCGCAGAAGGCCATTCTATTACTTTTGCATCCGGACTTGCTCTCAAAAGAAAAATGAAAGTTATTGTTTCCATCTATGCTTCTTTCTTGCAAAGAGCTTTAGATAATGTCTTTCATGATATTTGCCTACAAAATATCCCCATTACTATAGCTATTGATCGCTCTGGAATTAATGCTCCTGATGGAGCAACTCATCATGGAATTTATGATCTGGCTTTTTTAGCCGCTATGCCAAATCTCATCCTTGCACAACCCCGTAACGGCCATGTTCTAAAAGAACTGTTATATGCTTCCATGAAGTGGACCTCTCCTTCCGCCATTCGTTATCCCAATCAACCTACAGAACAAAGCTCTTTGCCTATAGCTTCACGCTCTGTTGGTCTTGGAGAAGTCCTCATTCAGGGAACAAAAGTCTTATTGATAGGCATCGGGTCTTCTTTAGATATTGCCTTCGAAGTTCGTCAATTACTAAAGCCTCATGGCTTCGACGCAACGATTTTCGACCCTATTTTTATAAAGCCTCTTGATGAAAACACTTTAAAAGCACTATGCGCATCTCATGATGCCGTTATCACTATCGAAGAACACGTAATGCAATTTGGCTTCGCCTCGATTCTCGATTCTTTTCTTATCCGGAACAACTTTTTCTCTCCCAAGATTCTTCATTTCGGCATCGAGGATATAATTGTAGAACACGGCTCTTTAAAAGATATTAGAAAAGAGCTAGGATTAGATCCAGAACATATAACACAGGCTATACTCAACCTGTTTAAGGATGAAAAAAATGATTTTCGCCCTTTTTCCCAACAAGGAAAAAAAACATTCCTTTGAACTAGCAAAAGGCATTGTTCAATTTCTTCAGAAGGATCACCATCAAATAGTAACTGAAGATGCTATTGCTCAAAAAATTCATGCGGATCCTCTCAGTTCCGTCGATAAAAATAAGATCCATTTCCTTATAGGCATGGGAGGGGACGGAACAATTCTTCGTCTTTTTCATCAATATCATGATATCGATGCTCCTATTGTTGCCATCAATTTAGGCACCATCGGTTTTTTATCGGATATTCCCTTATCTGACATCTATCCCAGCCTAGAAGATCTCATAAAACAACGCTATACTATCGAAAAACGCCTTGTACTCGAAGCCCACTCCCCCTCTCACCAAACCCTTTTTGCAGCCAATGATATCGTTTTCCATAGGGCATGCAATCATAGTCTTATCGAGCTAGCCATTTTCGTCGACGGTACATATTTTAATACTTATTGCTCTGACGGCCTTATCATTGCAACTCCTACGGGATCTACTGCATATTCTCTGGCTGCCGGAGGTCCTATTCTCGCCCCACAAATTGATGGTATTGTTCTCACTCCTATTGCGCCTCATACTATTTCCAACCGTCCCATCGTCATTACCCCTAATCATACTATTGCTATACAATATCTTTCAGAATATGAGCATCCCATAGAGATACGGACGGATGGTTGCCAATGTCTTCCGGTTCGTTCTAATGAAATGTTTACCATTCATCGCAGCACAAAAACTTTTCATTTAGCCAAATTAGATCGACATGATTATTTCTCTACTCTACGATCCAAATTAGGATGGTCGGGAAGATTACCGTGAAGAGCCTAAAGTTGCTCTAAAAAATGTCTCTAGAAAAATATAGCACAAAGTCTTTTTTTGACTATCCCCGCTTAAGCTCCTATTGGCAATTTCACGGGCTCTTTCTGCATCACCTTGCCTTGCTAAAACTTTCACAATATAGCTCAAAGATTCTGCTCGAACACCCCTATCGCTGATCCTATCGGAAATCTCAAGGGCTCTTCCTATCTCGCCTTGCTCTACTAAAGCTGTAGCAATATCTCCCAAAGATTCTTCTAGAAAAGACCTCTTACGGATCCTATCGGCAACCTGAAGGGCTCTTTCTATATTGCCTTGCCTTGCTAAAGCTATAGCAATATCTCTCAAAGATTTTTTTCGACAAGCACTCTTTGTGATCCTATTAGCAATCTCAAGAGCTCTATCTATATTGCCTTGTTCTGCTAAAGCTATAGCAATATCTCTCAAAGATTCTTCTCGAAGTAGAATAAATGAATCTTCAGGAAGCCGATACGCAACATCAGCGGCTCTTTCTGCATCACCTTGTTCTGCTAAAAGGATAGCAATCTCGGTCAAAACCATTACTTTCCAAGTACTATTTGTGATCCTATTGGCAATCTCAAGAGCTCTATCTATATTGCCTTGTTCTGCTAAAGCTTTCACAATATAGCTCAAAGATTGTGCTCGAACCCCCTTATCGTTGATCATATCGACAACCTCAAAGGCTCTTTCTGCATCACCTTGCTTCGCTAAAACTTTAACAATATTTCTCAAAGCCAAAGATTGTTCTAGAACATTCCTATCGCGGATCCTCTCGGCAACCTCAAGGGCTCTTTCTATATTGCCTTGCTTCGCTAAAGCTTTCACAATATCTCCCAAAGCCAAAGATTGTTCTAGAACATTCCTATCGCGGATCCTCTCGGCAACCTCAAGGGCTTTTTCTATATTGCCTTGCCTTACTAAAACTTTAACAATCCCTCTCAAATCAGATTCTTCAATTCTTCGAGAATAAAACCTTTCTAACTCAAAAAATGATTGAAAGGATTGAGGAAAATAGCCAGCATGATTTGATTCTAGATCCTGATAACCTTTTTCTAAAAAATATAATTCTTCTCTGCTCAAAGTTTGTAAAATTACTATGATTTTTCTTTGAATTTCTAAAATTACAGATCTCACTTCTGACAGACTTTGAGAACTCTCAATTCTTCCATCTGGATCAAAATTTTTAACAAGCATTTCCAGTTGAGCAATTCGCTCCATATTATTTTTTCTGTCTTGTTCCATAAGAACAGCATTTTCTTTAAGATACGCTATTAAACAAACGATCCATGTCTTTGAATGATATGCTCTATTTTTAACTACATCAAGGGCACAACAGGACCATTGTCGATTAACTTGCGCTGCGCATCTCCTGTTGGGGTTAGGCAAATAACCTAGAATCTTGATAATTAATTCGTCTGGGATTGAAGAAATAGACAATGGAGCATCAGTTGCTGCCCAAGGTCTTTCTAGATGGGACATATTATACTTTTCACAAGGAAAACTTATAGTCATAATATTTTTGGTTTCATTAATTTTGAATTACATATTTTAAATAAAATTCAATATAAAGTCAAAAAAACCCGATTAAAGAATGCGTCTTACTAAACATTTTATTCAAAATACTGTATTCTTCTAAAAAACAGGACCTTATAAAATTTAATACCGTTTTTCAAAAAAATATTTTTATAAAAACCTCGTCATTTTCAAATTTTTAATAATTAACTATATGAGATCTAATTCTAAGAAAAGATGTTCCAAACAGGAATAAAGATGCATATTACGATCAAGAGCCTGACGAATTTCCTCAATATGTTGCTGTACCAAGGAAAAAGAGGGAAGAAAATTGAGATTGATCTTTTTTAAAAAATCAATCTCTTCAGAAAAATAGAAAACCTGCTGTTTCTCCTTCAAAGAGTAAAGATCGCGATACCATAAAAGAATTTGCATTAACAGCATATCCTTGTCTTTATGCCACTGTGTTTCATTATTCTCTTTCTTATAAATGGCACTGAGATCTTTAATCGCTTGTATAAAATCAATATAATGCGTCGTGCTCTTCGATAAAATTTTAACCAGCAACTTTTTAGCTTTGTCCTGTTCCGGATGGTTATAAAAAGCTAAAGCCTTCCCTATAGATCCATGAGAGATCCCCGCAAAATGACGTGCTTTTTCTTGAGACATCTTTGTAGAGAGATAACGGTAGACCTCATCCTCACTTAAAGGAGCAAAAGAGATTTTCTGACATCGAGAAAGAATCGTTGGCAAAACATCATTTGGATTGGAAGAAAGTAAAATAATATAACTGTCCAAGGTAGGTTCTTCCAATGTTTTCAAAAGAGCATTAGCACTGGAAGAAAGCATTCTTTCTGCATCATGAATAATGAACACTTTATTCGAAGCTTCAAAGGGAGCTAAAAAAACTTGTGCAATCAATTCTCGAATGGAAGCAATCGGATGCATAAGAGTTTTCCCTTCCGGAAAATAAATATGCAGATCTGGATGATTATTTTGAAAAATGCGTCCTTCTAGCGCTTTAGAATATCCCTGGGGATACATCAAGTGAGAAGCGAACTCTAATGCAAACAGGCTTTTACCTATCCCATCGGGGCCATGAAAAAAAAGGGTATTGCTAATTTTTGTACTTATCATCAAATGCTGCAGATAATTTTTAGCAGCATCATTGCCAATAATGTCATCCCATCCCATAAAGCAATAGCACCTCATTAATATGAGCTAAGGCATCCTCTAAGACTTCCTGAGGCGTTTTAGTCGCATCGATAATATGGAGCCTATTAGGTTCTTGCGCAGCCATAGAAAAATAGCCTTCACGGATTCTTCTATGAAATTCCATAGATTCTAATTCAATCCGATCTTGCTTTCTGGTTGAAACGCGTTTAAAAGCCTCTTCAGGAGCAATATCTAAATACAGGGTCAAATGAGGCGTCAATCCACTTGATATATAGTTACAAAAATGCGCGACTTCTTTAGGCCCTAAACGGCGCCCAAAACCTTGGTAAGCAATAGTAGAGTCATTAAAACGATCACACAAAATCACTTTATTCTCATCCATTGCTGGACGTATCACTTCATGTATATGCTGAGCTCGCGCTGCTAAAAAAAGACATAACTCTGCCATAGGAATAATATGTTCCTTGGTACTCAAGAGAGTTTTTCGGATATTTTCTCCTAAATGGGTTCCACCTGGCTCCCGTACAGACAAGACAGGAAGATTCCTGTTCTCTAATTCCTTAAAAACTCCCTGAATCAGAGTTGTTTTACCACAAGCTTCTCCCCCCTCAAATGTGAGAAATACCCCTGCCATATTATTCTGCTATAGATTCAATTTTTTGTACGGCAATGAGTTTATCTCCCGCTCGAAGGTTCACAAGACGAACCCCTTGGGTAGAACGACCCATGACACGAACATCTTTCATGCTCATTCTAAGAGTCTGCCCTGAAATAGACATCATAACAGCACTATCATCATTATTTACCCGAATAGCTCCCACTACAAATCCATTACGTATGCTTGTTACAATCGAGCGAACACCGACTCCTCCTCGATTTGTCTGACGAAAATCATCTATTTTAGAACGTTTTCCATAGCCATTTTCACAGACAACTAAAATACTTTCATCTCCATTCACAGCTTCACATGCGACCACTTTATCGTTAGGATCTTTTAATCGAACGCCTCGAACTCCATGAGAAACTCTTCCCATCGAGCGAACAAGACTTTCTTCAAATCGCACAGCCATACCCGAACGAGTGAATAGCATGATCTGCTGTCCGCTATAGATTAGCCGTGCAGCTATAAGGGCATCTCCTTCATCTAATTTAATGGCATTAATGCCCATTTTTCTAGGATTGCTATAAGCTGCTAGCTCGGTCTTTTTAACAACCCCTTTCATAGTCGAAAGAAGAATAGAAGCTTCTTCTTCAAAAGACTTCACACGTAAAATAGCTGAAATAGTCTCATTTTCCTGAAGCTTTTCAATGAGATTGATAATGGGTTTCCCTTTGGATCTTCTTCCGGTTTCAGGAATCTGCCACACTTTCAACCAGTAACATCGTCCCAGAGTCGTAAAAATAATGAGATGATCATGCGTCGAAGCAACATAAATACTTTTTAAAGTATCCGTCTCTTTTTTCATATCCATTCCAAGAACACCGGCTCCACCTCTTCGTTGTTCTCTAAAAGTATCCAAAGGCATCCTTTTAATATAATCATCATCAGAAATGGCGATGATCACCTGCTCATCGGCAATAAGATCTTCCATCTGGAATTCACCCTCTGCAGGAACTATTTTTGTTTTACGAGGTGATTTGTGATTTTTTTTGATCTCTTCCAATTCCTCACGAATAATATTCTTTACCATCAACTCGCTGGCAAGGATAGCCTGATAATGAGCAATTTTTTCTAATAAGTCTTTATACTCTTCATCGATTTTTTCTTTTTCAAGCCCTGTTAATTGATAGAGTCGTAGATCTAAGACAGCATTAGCCTGCAATTCGGTAAATCCAAAATGAGACATTAAATCAATTCGAGCCTTATCCTTGTCATGACTTGCCCGAATCATCCTCACAACCTCATCCAGATGATCCAATGCCTTGAGATATCCTTCTAAAATATGAGCTCTATTCTGCGCCTTATTGAGATCGTAACGAGTTCGTTTACGGATCACTTCCATTCTATGATCGATCCAGGAGGTTATCATATGCTTGATACTCATCAACCTAGGCAATCCTTTATCCAGCGCTAACATGTTACATCCGAAAGTAACTTGCATATCACTGAACTTGTAGAGCTGATTGATGATAACTTCGGGCATTTCTCCTCTTTTCAGCTCACAAACAAGCCGAACACCATTTTTATCGGATTCATCACGAATGTCCGATATTCCGGTAATCGTTTTATTGTTGACCAATTCGGCAATCTGTTCGATAAGACGTGATTTATTAACATTATAGGGAATCTCTGAAATGACCAAAGAATCTTTTCCTGTTGGTTTCTCTTCCAATGTAATCACACCCCGAAGCATTAATTTACCCCGACCGGTATGAAAAGCCTCTTTAATACCTCGATATCCACAGATCATTCCTCCTGTAGGAAAATCGGGTCCTGGCAGAACTTTCATAATCTCTTCAATAGATATTTTGGAATCATCCAACAATAAAAGGATGGCAGAAATTAATTCAGCTAGGTTATGAGGAGGAATATTGGTCGCCATACCGACAGCAATACCGGAAGAACCGTTACACAATAAATTGGGAAATTTTGAAGGAAAAACAACAGGTTCTTTTTTAGTATCATCATAATTGGGAGTGAAAAAAACCGTCTCCTTGTCCAAATCTTCCATAAGAGCAATAGCTGAATGCGTAAGGCGAGCTTCTGTATATCGCATCGCAGCAGGAGGATCGCCATCGATAGAACCAAAATTACCTTGTCCTTCGATCAGAGGATAACGCATATTCCAATCTTGCGCTAACCTCACCAAGGTGGGATAAATGACAGTTTCACCATGGGGATGATAATCTCCAGAGGTGTCTCCAGAAATCTTCGCGCATTTTCTATGCTTGGCTCCAGGACTAAGATGTAATTGACGCATAGCATACAAAATCCTTCTTTGAGAAGGTTTTAACCCGTCTCGTACATCTGGAAGGGCACGAGCAATAATCACCGACATGGAATAGCGAAGATAACTGTCTTTCATTTCTTCTTCGACATTACGAGGTACAATAGATCCTTCTTGATTGGTCATAATCTTTTATTTCTCCTTCGCTTAAATATCCAAATTTTTTACGGAAAGGGCATGTTGTTCAATAAATTGCCGACGAGGCTCTACTTCCTCTCCCATCAACATCGAAAACATATGGTCGGCCGCAATCGCATCCGGCAATGTAACTTTTATAAGAGTACGATTCTCCGGATTCATTGTTGTTTCCCAGAGCTGATCCGCATTCATTTCTCCAAGACCTTTATAACGTTGAATCTCTATTCCTTTTCTTCCATTGATTCGAATATGGTCAATAAAATCTTTTAAAGTATTGATCGAAACGGAAATATCTCCCTCTTCCAAAAGATCAAAAAGAATCCCATCACCCGTAAAATAATCTTCTAATTTCAAAGAAAATTGCAACAATCCCTTCTCTACTTTCTCATAATCCTTAGGATCAAAAATCTCTAAAACAGGAAGGCTTTTGGGATGAAAAGTTTTCATCTCTTCCGTAAGTTCTTCGGGAGGAATGGAAGCAAGCGTTTCCTCAAAACGGGCTTTTTGGTTTTCCTGATATTCCTGTTTTAGTGCCACAACTTCCTCTTCTGAATAAGCAAAAAGCTCTTTATCCCCGATAGTAGCTTTATAATAAGGCAAGGATCCATTTGATCTACGAGCAGACAAAAATTCTTTAAAAGGCAAACCTTTTCTTTCAATAGAGGTAATAAATCCCTCAACAGACACAATCACCTGAAGCAATTTTTGCACCTGGGTAGTTTCTAGGAACTCCTTCTCTCCATGAACACGAATGAGAATATCGCTCACCCCCAACTTTAACAAGTGTTCATCCATTTCTCTTTCGCTATGAATAAACTGTATCTCTTTTTTTCTTTTAACGCGGAAAAGCGGCGGTTGGGCAATATAAATATAATTGTGTTCAATTAAATCGATCATATGTCGATAAAAAAATGTAAGTAAAAGCGTACGAATATGAGAACCGTCCACATCCGCATCAGTCATGATAATAATTTTATGGTATCTCAATTTTTGAATATTAAAATTATCTTTGCCAATGCCGCATCCCAAGGCAGACACTATGGTTCCCACTTCTTGGTTTTTCAATACTTTTTGAAGTCGGGATTTTTCAACATTTAAAATTTTTCCGCGAATCGGCAAGATTGCCTGATAACGGCGGTCTCTTCCCAATTTGGCAGATCCTCCTGCAGAATCCCCCTCAACGATAAATAATTCGCATAATTCAGGATTTGATTCTTGACAATCCGTTAACTTTCCGGGTAATCGGGCGCTGTCCATCGCCGTCTTGCGCAAAGTCAATTCCCGCGCTTTCTTAGCCGCTTCACGGGCCTGCGCTGCAATAATAACCTTATCCACAATGGATTTAGCAATCGATGGATTTTCTTCTAAAAATGTTGTGAGCTCTTCTCCAGTAATCTGTTGGACTAAAGATCCTACATCACTATTCCCTAATCTCTGTTTCGTTTGTCCTTCAAATTGAGGGTTGGGTACCTTAACCGATACGATAGCAGTGAGACCCTCTCTCATATCTTCTCCGGTCAGCGATATTTTTTGAGTTTTAAGTAGCTGATGCGTTTTGACATAATTATTCAACACTCGAGTAAGCGCTGTAGAAAATCCCGTAAGATGGGTTCCTCCTTGCTTCGTAGAGATATTGTTTACATAAGTACAGATCGTTTCAGTATAGCCTTCATTCCACTGCATCGACACTTCTAATTCAACAATTCCATCATGAGCCTCTTTGGAAGCCTGAAAATAAATAGGTTTAGGGAAAAGAGCTCCTTTGCTTTCATTGAGATAGGAAACAAATGTCGAAATCCCCCCTTCATAATGTAAATAAACATCATCTCGTTCTTCATCAATTTCATCGATGAAATTGATCACAATACCCCTATTCAAAAAAGCTAATTCTCTTAATCGTGTTAAAAGGACATCATAATCAAATTTTATTTCAGCAAAGATTTTCTCGTCAGGAAGAAATATAATCTTTGTTCCTCTTTTGGTTGTTTTACCGATTTTTGTTAAAGATTTGACTACATCTCCGCGAGAAAATTCCATTTCATAAGCAAAGCCCCCTTTATATACTATAGCAATCAATTGTTTTGATAAGGCATTGACGCAAGAAACTCCTACCCCATGAAGACCTCCGGCTACTTTATAAGTTTCCCGATTAAATTTTCCACCTGCATGTAATTTCGTCATAACGACTTCCAAAGCAGAGACATCCCGTTTTTGCCGATCAGATTCTCCCGCATGACGTTCTACAGGAATCCCCCGTCCATTATCTTCTACCGTAATGGATCCGTCCTTATTCATTGTAACATTAATTTCTGTACAAAAACCGGCCATCGCTTCGTCAATACAATTATCAACTACTTCGTATACAAGATGGTGAAGACCAAATTTTCCCGTATCACCAATATACATACCGGGTCGTTCCCTAACTGGTTTCAACCCTTCAAGTATGGTTATGGAACTTGCATCATATTTACTTTCTTGCGTCATCGTCATATGCCTTCCTTATTATAGAAGTTATCCCATTCGAAACTTTATACTTCGAATAACATCCTTTGAAAATTTTTTTTGCAGGAGTCCTAACAAACGATATTTTTCATGCTGACAGAACAAACTATATAAGGTTGTGCTTTTTACACGTACTGTCAATACCCCCTCTTTCAAAGACACCGCCTGTGTAAGAGGAGATAATTTTTCTCCAACAATCTCGTACCAATACTGTAAAATCTGATAACTTTGTTGTGTCTGATTCTTTTCCAATCCAGCTAAAAACTGCGGTATAATTGTCGAAATCTTCTTAAAACTAGTCTCCGTCGGAAAACGTTTTTTTATCTTTTCACCATTTGTTCAAGGACTCTCGTCAAAGCACATTTTATAAAAAATAATGCAAAAAATCAATCGGAAAATTATCTAAAAATATGGTTTCCGACTCACATCTATTTATGAAGCTTATCTAGTCCTCGACAATACTTCAGTTTTTTCCTTATTTTGAATACATTCAATCCGGGAACCATCTTTTTCAAGATAAAAAACCTAGAAATAATATTTTCTTTGTATTAATAAAAAGTTAAAAAATGAATATATAAAATGATTAATAAAGTAATACATGGTCCTACTCTTTTCACGGATCAGGACATTTACTTATTTAAAGAAGGAACCCATTTTAAATTATATGAAAAAATGGGAGCTCATTCCTTTATTTTTCAGGATATTGCAGGAACCTATTTTGCTGTTTGGGCTCCAAATGCTAAATCCGTCGCAGTTGTAGGAGAATTTAACCATTGGAATACGACATCCCACCTTTTAGCCAACCGATGGGACAGCTCTGGGATCTTTGAAGGTTTTATTCCGGGTCTTTCTGAAGGCTCGAACTATAAATATTATATAGAATCTCCCTATGGATCACAAAAATTATATAAATCCGATCCCTATGCCTTTTTCTGTGAACAACCCCCTTCCGGAGCTTCCATCATATGGAATCTGAATTATCATTGGAATGACGAAGAATGGATGAAAAAACGTTCAGAAAAAACTCTGTTAACTGCCCCTTTTTCCATATATGAGGTGCACTTAGGTTCTTGGAAGAAAGAACGGCAAAAACATTATAGCTACAAAAAAATGGCAGAGGAATTAGTTACCTATATAGCAGATCTTGGATTCACTTTTGTGGAACTCTTGCCATTAATAGAACATCCGTTTTTTGGATCATGGGGATATCAACCTACCGGATATTTTGCCTCTACAAGTAGATATGGAAAACCTCAAGATTTAATGTTTCTCATTGATCAATTTCATCAAAAAGGCATCGGGGTTATTTTAGACTGGGTTCCTTCCCATTTTCCTGATGATGACCATGGCCTTGCCCAATTTGACGGAACGCATCTTTATGAACATGCCGATCCAAGAAAAGGAACTCATCCTGACTGGAACACCCTTATTTTTAATTATGGAAGGATAGAAGTACAAGAATTTTTAATCAACAGCGCCCTTTTTTGGCTTGATAAATATCATGTCGACGGAATACGAGTTGATGCAGTCGCCTCCATGCTTTATTTGGATTATTCTCGAAAACATGGTGAATGGGAGCCTAATCAGTTCGGAAATAATAAAAATCTTGAGGCAATAGAATTTATTCGCAAATTAAACACGCAAATATATCAACAATTTCCTAATGTTCAAGTATTTGCGGAAGAATCCACTGCATGGCCTTCGGTAACACATCCTGTACACTCAGGAGGATTAGGATTCGGCTTAAAATGGAATATGGGGTGGATGCATGATGTTTTATATTATTTTTCTAAAGACCCAATCCATAGGAAATATCATCATCACCAAATTATTTTCAGCCTTAATTATGCCTTTACGGAAAATTTTATTCTTCCTCTCTCTCACGATGAAGTAGTTCACGGTAAAGGATCTCTTTTTTCAAAAATGCCTGGAGATGAATGGCAAAAATATGCCCAGATACGCCTTTTATTCGGATTTTTATATACCCATCCCGGAAAAAAATTGCTTTTCATGGGATCGGAATTTGCTCAAATTTCTGAATGGAATCACGATACTATGCTCGAATGGAATTCTTGGAACAAGTATCAAAAAAAAATCCATCAATGGATTAAAGACCTCAACAGCATCTATAAATCGGAACCAGCTCTTTATGAGAAAGATTTTATCCCTATGGGATTTGAATGGCTTGATTGCCAAGATCATGAAAATAGTACTCTCTCTTTTATCCGAAAAGGCAATGATCCTCATAGCATGATTGCCGTCTTTTGCAATTTCACCCCTGTTATTCGTTACAATTATAGAATAGGAATTCCTTCCGGAAGCTGGAGCAAGCTCCTTCATAGCGATGATGTGGATTATGAAGGATCCGGGTGCACAGATTCTTCTAAAATTGTGACGGAATCGATCCCTTGTCATGGACGTCCTCACTCTCTGTGTCTGAATCTCGCTCCTTTATCCATTGCAATATATAAATTTAACAAAGAGAACTCATGAACCGTTTCATCACCATTCATGCCCATTTTTATCAACCTCCAAGAGAAAATCCCTGGTTAGAGGAAATAGAACAACAAGATTCCGCTTTTCCTTTTCATGACTGGAATGAAAAAATATGTGCCGAGTGCTATGCACCAAACGGAGCTGCCCGTATTGTCGACAGCGATCAATCTATCATCGATATTGTAAACAATTACTCAACTATCAGTTTTAATTTTGGTCCTACGCTTATCTCATGGCTTGAAAAAAATCAGCCGGACATATACCAAAACATTCTACAGGCCGATAAAAAAAGTCAATTGCTCTTTTGCGGTCACGGATCTGCTATTGCCCAATGTTATAACCATATGATCATGCCTCTGGCAAATTCTCGGGACAAAAAAACTCAGATATTATGGGGAATACGAGATTTCGAATATCGTTTTCAAAGAAAACCGAAAGGAATGTGGCTACCAGAAACTGCTGTTGATGACGAAACGTTAGAGATACTCTGCGATAATAACATTCAATTTATCATTCTTTCTCCGTTCCAGGCAAGGAACTGGAGAAGCATTAACGAAACGGAATGGAAGGATGTCCTTAACGGAAAAATTGATCCTCAATATCCTTATCTTGCAAAACTACCTTCTGGAAGATCTATTGCCTGTTTTTTTTATCAAGGAGCCATTGCTCAGGAAATCGCCTTTTCCAATCTCTTAGAAAATGGGTCCTTTTTAGCCAACCGCTTACTGAGCGCCTTTTCCAATGCCCAAGAACCGAAAATCATCAATATTGCTGTCGATGGAGAGACCTTCGGACACCATAAGGCATTCGGGGATATGGCTCTTGCATATGCCTTGCATTATATTCGAAAAGAGCCTAGCAGCACGATGACTGTTTATAGTTTATTTTTAGAAAAAAATCCCCCTTCAAGAGAAGTTCAGTTAATTCAAAATAGCGCTTGGAGCTGTGCTCACGGAGTCGGCCGATGGAGCCGTGATTGCGGATGTTGTATTGAAAATAAGGTTAACTGGAACCAGCAATGGAGAGAACATCTCCGTAATGCAATGGACTGGTTACGGGATCAGCTTAGCGCCGTCTATCAGGAGCATATGAGTGTTTATACGAATGTCCCTTGGGATATTAGAGATCAATATATTGAGATCATCCTGAATAGATCCTTTAAAAATATCGATATTTTTTTCAAAAAAAATAATATTCAAATCCGCTCTTTGGAAAACAAATCACAAATATTAAAACTATTAGAAATGCAACGGCATGCAATGCTCATGTACACTAGCTGCGGATGGTTTTTTGATGATATTTCAGGGATTGAAACAATACAGATCCTATCGTACGCCGCTAGAGCCATTCAAATTGCAAAAGAATCTTGCAATGTCTATTTAGAAGAACAATATGTCTCTCTTTTATCCAAAGCTAAAAGTAATGAACCGCATATGCAAGACGGAGCCTATATCTATCAAACAATCGTAAAGCCTCAAATTTTAGACCTAAAAAATATTGCGATCGACTTTATTATTTCTTCTCTTTTTGAAGAAAAAAACGATCATTGTGATGTGTATTCTTACTATTTTGATATTCAATCTCATGAAACCATAATTCTGGAAGAAAAAAGGCTCTCTATAGGCCAAGCGAAAGTGGTCTCCAAAATCACATTGGAACAAAGTGATTTTTCCTTCGTCGCCTTACACCTTTTTGATCATAAAATCATTATCGGATTTCAAGAAAACATGGACAAGACTACTTATATGAGTGTTATTCAAAAACTAAAGGAAGCCTTTACGCAAGATAACATTCTAGTAACTCAAAATTTAATAGAATCATTTTTCATATTTCATGATTTTTCCTTTTGGGATTTATTCAAAGACGATCAAAGAACGATACTAAAACAATTGCTATGGACTGCTATCAGCGATATTAAAGCCTCTTTAGAAAACATTCATGAACTCCATTACTCTGTCATCAAAGATATGAAAGACAAAAATATCGCTATTCCTCCTATTTTAATGAAAACGCTCGATCTTCTCTTAAATACCCAGTTAGCAGAAATCTTAAAAAAAGAGGAGTTCATCCCATCAGAACTTCGCAATGTTGTCGAAAAAATACGTTACTGGGCTTTTGAACTAGATCAAAAAAATATCACTTATTTAGCTACCCAAAAAATCGAAATGTTACTAGAACGTTTTTGTCAAAAACCGGAAGATAAAAATATTCTAGGCCAGATCATAGAATTTTTTGATATCTTATCTCCTTTTTCCTTACCCTGGAATCTTTGGAAATCACAAAATCTTTTCTTTTCTTGGAGAAAATCCCTCTATTTTCATAAAAAGCTAACTCATGACGTACAATGGATGGAACTATTCCAAAAAATAGAGCATTTCTTAAAGATTAAAGCATGACTTTTTGCCGCAGCATGATCTGTCCTGCTTTTCTCAAGGAGCAGATATGGGTTTTAAGGATTCTAACAATTTTTTTTTGTCGATTGTTAAAATTTTTACAGCAGAATCGTTTTCTCCACAAGACACATGCAAAAGATCACGACCATCCTTTTTTTCTAAGACAAATCCCGAAGGATAAATACAACGCAGCTTCTTCGTTAAAATCGGATTTCCTCGAGTATTATAGATATCGCTATAGATCAAAGGAACCTCGGAAATCGCTGTGATCCGAAAAGGCGGATTGGGTTCAAAAGTATAAGCTCCCATTACATACCAAAAAGTTTTGGTTCTTTTTTGATAAAAAAAACTATGAAAAAAAGATAAATATTGGCCATCAACTATTTTCGCAGGAGTCCCTCCGGAAAATCTCCCCCATCTTTTTTCCCATGTTGGATTGATCAAAGGAGGACAGTCAGGAAAAATCAAATGGTGCAAATCATTTTTACGCGTATCGACGATTTCTAAAATTTTATGAGGATTCATCTGATAGATAAAATGAGGCAAAGAAAGAGAATTTTTTTCATAAACAAACGGGATCCAATTTTTTTCAATAAGAGAAATATGCTGATCGTAATTAGTAATATATTCCACGTTCCATTCTCGATCCAATTTTGCAAGACGTATTGTTCTGGAATAAACAGAAGAAGGAGAAAGATCGTTATAAGTCACAAAATAAGCATCATGAAGCCGAAAAGCTTTAGGATCTTCGGAATGCATACTTTGTGTATCCAAGGTCTTATAATCATCTATGGCATGAAAATTCTCATCAAGCCCAACAACCCCGATATAGGTATTAAAAGAAACCCGACAATTATCATTATTTTCCTTCAGAAGATCATATCGAAAAAAAAGATAATAGGGCGAGGAATGATCTCCCTCAACAATCGAAGCATTATAAGGATAATCAATCCCTCGAATTTCCACTTTTGTCGTTTTTAAAACGATTCCCCGATTTTTTTGCTTCAAATCTTTTAAATTGGGAGGCAGTTCACGAAAAGAAAAAAATCTCTCCTCATGTTTTTTTCTTATTTTTTTGTTAAAAATGATTTTACCGAGAAATATCAAAGCGCCTAAACATAAAAAAATAGTAAAAAATAAAAAAAATCTTTTCATAACCATTGCATGACATTATTATTATATTACAAACTTTATCAAAAAAAAATTTTCGGACAAATCATTATTTACTTCTTTCCTATTTTAATGGCCATGGTTAAAACAAATTTCGAGAAAAATACCTCAAGTAAATTTTTCAATCTTTTAAAAAACATCCTTATATCAAACAGAACATTACCATAAAACATGACCACTCGATAAAAAAAACATTTACTGATGTTTAAAATCCTATTTTAGGATATAATTTTCTCTATTGTATATATATGATGAACATTCCAAACCTTCCTAAAGTTATATCACAACCTCTTTTTCACAAGTATTTACAACTTGCTGAAGACAAATTAGCTAATGGGGATACTTCATCCGCTTTCTTTTACGAAAAAGCATTACAATTGCAACCCAATCAACCTTCCTTACTTTATCGTGAAGGCCTTGCCTATTACTTCGGAGGGTTAAAAAGTAAAAAAAAATTTTTATTTTTGCGAGCCATTCGTTCTTTTAAAAAAGTCGATTCTATCACTCCTTTTCACTTTCCATCTATTTGGCTTTGCGGAAATGCCTATAGACAACTCTACTTAATTTCCAAATCAAAAAAATATCTCGAGTTAGCAAAAAAAAGATTCGAGGAGGGATCTCCTCTTGCCAACGAATCGGCTTTAGGAGATTTTTACTGGGATTATGCACTGGTTCATATTGAAATAGGGAAAAACTCTAAAGAAGCCTACGATTTACGCAATGCAATCTATTGTTTTCAAGAAGCTCAAAATCATTTAGAACTTCCTCCCCAAGAGTTCTTTTTAGATTTTGCGACTTGCTATATAAAACTTGCCACGCTTGTCAATGACAATAATCTCTACATTCGAGCCATTGAATTACTCGAAAACAAAAAAAATGGCATTATGAATGAGGGTCACAAACTACTTATAATTGCTAATGCCTATGCGCAATTATATATAAACACTTCTAATGAGACTTTCCTCCAGCAAGCCTGCAATGCTTATCAGCAAGCGGAAAAATCCACTAAACTATGCGCAAAAAATCTTTCAGAATATTCCCGTCTTCTAGGAGATTCCGGAAAAATTCACAAAGATCAAAAAAAAATAAAAAAAGCGATAGATCTTGCTCAGAAAGCTCTTTCCATCACCTCCTCTGATCCTCAAATTATTGCGCAATGGATTGAATTCACTGCTGTTCTGGGACAAAATGCTCACCGATTGGATCTCATACTTCAGGCTGAAAAAAATTCTCAAACCTATATTTCCCGTTATCCTCATGAAAGCGAACTCTGGAATGCCTATGGCATGACTCTTTTCTGCAAAGGCCAATATTTTTCCGATTCTCTCTATAAAACAGAAGCCATTGATTGTTTTCAAAAAGGACTTTCTTTGGATCGGACCAATACTCAATCTTGGTCTCTTCTCGCTCAAACTTACATGGACGTCGGTCAAAGCGAAGGTAACATCAGCTACCTGCTTCTAGCCAATAAATTTTTTGCCAAAGCGAATAAATTACAACCTTCATGCTATCGATTGCAAATAGATCTGGCTATTTCTTGTACAATTCTTTTTAGTGAAACAAATAATGATCGATATCTCTCAGAAGCCCTTTATATTTTTGAATCACAATTTTCCAAGAAATGGACTACAAAACTCGATACACAAGCACTTTTTCATTATGCCAAAGCTTTGGACTATTTTGGAGAAAGCCAAGACAACGAACAATTTCATAACCTATCGATAGAGTACTATCGAAAAGTATCTTTGATTCACCCTGATTATCCCTCTTTATCCTATAATAGGGCGCTTTGTTGGTCTCATTTAGCAACCATTACAGGGGAATCCGACTACTTTTATCAAGCAATTGCTTCTTTCCAACAAGAAGAGATCCTTAACCCCGAAAATGATCTCGCCGCATTAGAATGGGGTTTGTTGCTTATTAATTTGGCGGAATGCACGCTAGAAGATGAATCCTCTTCCAAAGACCTTCTCTTTGCCGAGGCAGAAAAGAAACTAAAAAAAGCAGGTCTGTTAGGTAACCAACATGCGTCCTATCATTTAGCGTGTTTATATGCTCTTTCTAAAAAGTATAAACTCGCTATGAAATTTTTAATCAAATCCTATAAAGAAGGCATCCTTCCTGAAATCGATGATCTTATGCAAGATATTTGGCTAGAAAACCTCCATTCTTTAGAGCAATTCAAAAATTTTATCTCCCGTATCAGCAGCAATAGAGAATAAAAACCCTCTTCATCTTCACAATTTTCCATATAATCACCTTATTTATCTGGAGAAAATTGCCTTTAAAATCGCTTATATGATAAATTTATGGTTTTTATATACGGAGTTTATAAATGGATAAGCGTTCAATTTTCTTTATCATACTTTTAGCATTGTCATTTTATTTTATGCAGTCATGGTTTGCTGAAAGTGAAAAGAAAAAAAGTCAAAACCGCATCACCCAATTTCAACATGAGCAAAAAACTTTACAACAAGATCTATCCAATAAAATCACAGAATTGAAAGATCTCCCCCTGGTTCCAATATATAGTGACAAGGAAAAAAAACAGGTTTTAACTTATGCTGTGGAAACAGAAGGGCAATACATCACATTGGCTTGGGACTCGCATCTACCGGAACAACTGTATACAAAAGATGGCATGGTGCAGCTGGCTTTTAAAAATATCCGTAAAAACGAACCCGTTCTCTATAGTAACTGGTCTCATCCCATCATCACCACAGATCTCCCTTCAGGCTCTTCCTTTGATCTTCAACTGGTGACTCTTGATCAAGAAAAACCTCAAATATTTTTAGGCCAATATCAAGATGGATTTATCCGTTTTCCTCTTCAAAGTCCTCAGAGTAATGCTTTAGCCCTCTTTTATTGGCAGGGAAAATATCATCTCCTTTTCTTTTACGATGCTTCAACGCAAAAACTTGTACCTCTTCAAACTTTTTCCAATTTTTCTCATTTAATAGAAAAAAAGGGGGTTAGCCCTAGTATCTCAGACCAGAGTATTGAAGAAAAATTCTATGTTTTAGAAAATGACTATTTACAACTCGTTTTTTCGAATTACGGTGGAGCGCTCTCAGAAATCAATCTTCCTTTTCAAGCAAAATTCAATAATAAAAGTATTATTCATCCTATAGAATTTGATAAAAAAATTGAAAAAGACAATCCGAAAAACGCCTTGTTCCCCTTACAAAGCTATTACACTTACGACACTTCAATACTTCATGATAAAGGTACAAGCGGCAAATACTATCCTCTTATTAGACGCTCTATTATCGCTCAAAACGGAACCTATAAAACCCGACTATTACCAGAATTATATGCTCTTGCTATTATAGATCACAATGAAACTATAAAATTTCGGGTAACACGTTTTGAAAAATCTTTTATTGAATTTGAAGCCACCACTTCACAAAGAAAAATAAAAAAAACCTTCTCTTTTTCTACTAAGGCTCCCTATATCATTGAAGCCTCTATCTCCATCGAGGGCAATCCTCAAGGGCTTTATCTTACTTCAGGACTTCCTGAAGTTGAACTTGTATCAGGAAATTCCCTTCCTTCCCTAAAATATAAAATCTCTAAAAACGGTAAAAACACTGTCGAAAAAATTACTCTTCCAAAGCCAAAAAGTATTGTGACATCTCTTTCCCCTAATTGGATTTCTAATGCCAACGGTTTTTTTGGATTAATTATTGATCCTCTTTCTCAAATGGGTCTTGGTTACGAATCCAGAAAAATTTTAGGAACAACAGCTCCTTCTCGCTTAACTCTGATAGATCCCGAATATAATCTTTATCCCGCTGACAAATTTCCAGCTTACGAGCTATTGCTCCCCTTTCCAGCTAGATCAGGCACCTATAATTTTCGTGTTTATACAGGTCCTTTTCAAAAAAGCTTGTTGACAATTGCCGATGATATTTATTCCGATCCTGTTACCGGATATAATCCTGATTATCTGGGGGCTATTAGTTTCCACGGTTGGTTCTCATTTATTTCGGAACCTTTTGCAAAATTTCTGTTTTTATTGATGTCGTTTTTCTTTAAATTAACTCATTCTTGGGGTTTTTCGATTATCCTTTTGACCTTTGTCCTACGATTAATGCTTTATCCATTGAATACTTGGTCTATTCGGTCAACAGCAAAAATGCAAGAACTTGGACCTAAAGTTAAAGCCCTTCAAGCAAAATATAAGAAAGATCCTAAAAAAGGGCAGATAGAAACCATGAAGCTCTATCGGGAAGCAGGAGTCAATCCTCTAACCGGTTGTTTCCCGATTCTTATACAGATGCCCTTCTTGATTGGTATGTTCGATTTGCTAAAATCTACCTTTGAACTTCGTGGGGTAGGTTTTATTCCTGGATGGATTGATAATTTAACGGCTCCGGATGTATTATTTAGTTGGAATTATCCTATTCTTTTCTTAGGAACCGAGTTTCATCTACTCCCATTACTTTTGGGAGGGGTCATGTTCTTGCAGCAAAAAATTTCCTCAAAATTACCGAAAAACAAAAAAGAATGGACCGATCAGCAAAAACAGCAAAAAATGATGAATAACATCATGGCCATCGTCTTCACCCTCCTTTTTTATAATTTTCCTTCAGGACTTAACCTATATTGGATATCTTCTATGCTTATGGGAATGATTCAACAATGGTACACAACAAAAAAAATGAACCTGCAAACAAAATAAATTTCATATGCAAGCATGGGAGGAGTTTTTATCTAATCTAGAAAAAAGTTTAGGAAAAAAAACGATTGATCAATGGCTTTCTCCTTTAAAAATCGTTAAATTCGATGCTTGTAATCTTTTTTTAGAGGCTCAAGACTCTTTTCAAATCACTTGGTTTGAAGAACATATTCGTCCAAAATTAAAAAAATTTATCAATAGCAATGGCAGTCCTATCAAAGTTCATATTAATTCCCTTAAAAAACCCGCTCTTAAACAAGAACAGCCTTCCTCTCCTTTTAGAGTAGAACCTGATTCATTAAATCCTGACATGACCCTTGAGAATTTCATCGACTCATCTTCTGAAATGTCTTTCCAACTTTTATTAGAGCTCTCCCAAAACTACATTCCCCATTCTCACCAAGAACCTTATTCATTCAATCCTTTTTTTATCTATGGATATAAAGGATCGGGAAAAACTCACTTAGCCCAAGGTTGCGCCCATGCACTATCGCAAAGAGGCTTGAAAGTATTTTATATTCACGCACAAACTTTTACTAATCATGTTGTTGAAGCGATTCGATTATCTCAGATGCAATCATTTCGTCAGGACTACCGGAATATAGACGTATTGATCATCGATGACATTCATATTTTTTCCAGAAAAAATGCTACCCAAGAAGAATTTTTTCACACATTCAACGCACTCCACGGTAAGGGTGCTCAAATTATTATTACAAGCCTCTTTCCTCCTAATGAACTCAAAGAGATAGAACCTCGTCTCATATCCCGTTTTGAATGGGGAATCACCCTTTTTTTACCATCTTCCTCCGCAGAGCAACGCAAAGAAATTCTTCTTCATAAGGCAAAAAGACTCCATATGGATCTTAAAGAAGATATTATTCACTTTATTATACAATCTTTCTCTTCAACCATATCGGTCTGCCAAGCTTTAGAAACTTTGGCTTTGCGCTTTCCTAATAGCTCTTATGGCTTAAAAGAAAGCGAAGCAGTTTTGAAAGATTTACTAGAGAAAGAACAGCTTAAAACCATCACACCAGAAAAAATTGTTCATGCTGTAGCTGCTCAGTATGGACTACGTTTCGAAGATATTGTCGGAAAATCTCAAACAAAAGAATGCTCCCAGCCTAGACAAATAGCCATGTATTTATGCCGAAAATTACTAGACCTCCCCTATCTTAAAATCGGTTCGATCTTTTCTAGAGACCATTCCACAGTTATGACAAACGTAAAATCTATCCAAAAAGAGCTAGAAAAACAAAATACGGCAATTATTTCTTCTTGTTTTTCTATTACAAAAAAAATAGAAGCTATCAAAAATTAAATTGAACGCTTCTATTCTAAAAAACAAAAAATTATATTTTAATATATTCGCCAGGACCACCGGGTGCAGAAGGTTTTTTCTTATCAATCGGCATCTGTTTCCCGCCAGGTAAAGGCAATGTAAAAGGTTCAGGTTCTTGTCCCGCACATATTTTACCGACAATGTCTCGCCATTTTTCGACCACTTCAACAAATAAAGGAGCAAATCTTCGCAATGCAGAAGCATCCGTACCCACTCCCATTTCAATATAACAATGCAATAAAATTAATTCTTCTTTTACAGCAACTCCAACGCCGCCACCAGCCATTTGGCCTCCTAACATAGAACCTTCTAAAAGTCTTTCATAAAGCTTTAAAAGAATTTTTTGATCTTTAGGTAAGCCATCAAGAAGTGGAGAATACAAATAAAGACGATCGGAATTGGGCTCATATGTTAAATGCAAAGAAAATGTGTTATCAATACCTAAGATACAAGTATTATTGGCATCGAAATCTAATCCTTCCAAATTAAGTTCTTTTCCAAATTCTTTAAGATTAGCTTTAGCATTTTCATAAGACATGTATATCCTCCTTCAAATCTATTATTAAGCAAATATATCATATTAATCGATTTACTCAAAATTATTTTCCTGTCACGTCCTAACATAAAAAGCATTTTTATAGAATTAAATAATCCTTTTTAAAAAATGTAAATAAATCGCAAGAAAACACCTATTTCTCAGAGGGCGCAAAGTACTGAAAATCTCTTATTTTTCTCTATTGATTTCTCCTTCCCCTAAAAAATACGTTTTTCGGCTCATTTTGATAAAGATGAAAATATTCTAGTAAAGAATAAAAATCTTTTGTTAGACTCAGTATTGAAAAATAATCTTCTCTTGGAGGATGCAGTATGAGTAGCATAATTCGTATTATGATCGTAATGATATGCAGTTTTATCGTATTTGGATGTAACGATCGAGGTCAAGAAATCTCTCGTTTTTATGATGATGGCAGGGCAAAACCTGTTGTCCATGTAACTTCTATCATAGATTCTACTAATTCTGATACTCCATGGAGTTTATCAGAAGAATTTACCTATGCGATCACACAAAAAATCTCAACAAGCGGAAATCTGTTTATTCCAAAAGAACCGCAAAGTCCTTTATCTCTTAATGACAATCCCTTCGGGACGGACATTTCTTGGGTTCAGCATATGTATAGTCCCTCGCAATTTATTGTTTTCATTGAATTATTTGAACATGAAGAAGTTCCGATAGTCGACAAAGAGCTACCTGCTTATGAAAATTATGCTTCTCATCTAAACATGGGCGCCCGCATTCGTATCGTAGATACGCGAAATTCTTCTCCTCAAATTATTTTACAAGAAATTTATCGAGATTCTTATTACATTGCCAAAAATATCCTAAAAATCGATTACAATGTTGCTATTTGGGGCACTAATGAATACAAATCATCGCCGATGGCAATGGCTCACGATCAATTTACAAAAAACATCGCAGAACGAATTGATGATTATATTTTGCTAGCCAAAAACAGATGAATTCTTTTTTGGCAACAGACCTATGGTCCAATATAATTTTTGTGTTTGTTTTTGGTATTATATCTATTATTAGCCTAGTAGAAGCGCGCAAACATAATTTTCTTCGAATTTTTCATGCACAAAAAAATTCCAGTTACTCCTTATCTCTTATTCATGCTCTTATTTTTTTTGGAGCCTATTTTGCAACTTCTTTTATTATAACTCCTATTTTTTTTCGAATCCTTCGATTATCCTCGTTTCAAGGCAATATCCCTTTTTTCTTAGGAAATTTTTTCAATACTATGATGATTTTTTCCTTATTTACCCTTTTTTTCATGAGGAGTAAATCGAATATTCGACGAGAGATTTGGTTAAAAAAATCTCCTTTTTCTCTCCGAAAAGATCTCTCCGCCGCAATTTTATGCTGGATCATAGCTTTTCCTATCATCATTTTTTATAATCACTTATTTGAAATTTTTAAATTATTACTACTTCCAAAAACAAAATTATCAGAACAAATTGCAGTTTCTTTTTTAAAACAAATGGAACATGATATTGTAATTTTCATTTTGGCTGCATTTTTAATTGTTTGCATAGTCCCTATCATTGAAGAGGTGCTCTTTCGAGGAATTTTTCAAACCATTTTACGTAAGTATTTATCTCCTAGTTACGCAATTATATTTTCTTCCTTATTTTTTGCGATTTTTCATTACTCTCCCTTACAGGGAATTGCCAATATTATCATTATCGGCTCTCTATTTATTTTTTCGTTGTTTTTAGGATTTATTTACGAAAAAAGAGGATCTCTTTTTTCCTCTATTGCTCTGCATGGCATTTTTAATTTTTCTACGATTATCAATCTTTATTTTTTAAATTGATTATGCAAACAACACCTCTTTTGGAAATTTACGGTTATTCAGATAAAGGCATCACAAGGAAAAATAATGAAGATAGCTTTGCAGCGCTTATACAATACGGATTATTTGTTATTGCTGATGGTATAGGCGGACATCGTGCTGGAAAGATTGCCTCTACGAAGGCCACCGACTTTTTCTGTATGCAAATTGATAAAATCATGAAAAAAAAATTTTTGCCTTCGCCTCAAAAAATGGCCTATTTTCTCCTTGAGGCTCTTACAAAATCTAATCGATTTATTTATTCCATGAGCCTTAAGGAAAAAGAATTACAAGGAATGGGCACTACTTTAAGTTGCGTACATATCTATAAAAATTACATTATTTGCGCTCATGTTGGAGATAGCCGGATTTATTTATATAGAAATGGACAGCTTCAACAACTTAGTACTGATCATACGCTAGCAAAAGAAAACCATGGCTATTCCTTTTCTTCTCCCTTTAAAAGGGGGATCACTCAGGCTGTAGGCGTCAACTGGAATATTTCTCCCCAGATTGCTTTTCACCCTCTCGTGCTGGGAGATCTTTTACTGCTCTGCAGCGACGGCTTTTCCGATTATGTCTCAGAAGAAGAAATCGTCAAAACCCTACAAATAACACAAAGTGTCAAACAACAAGTGATCACCTTAATACAAAACGCCAAGAACAACCAGAGTCGCGATAACATCACGGTCATGATGATCAAAATCAAAGAAATCGCCTACTAAGTAATACTTCTGAAAACCCCTAACAAAACTAAGAAACCTTGCGACCATTATTTTTTCGAACGGATTCGCACTTTTTTTACACCAGTAAGAGTCACTTCTTCAACGATAATTTCATATCCATCCTCTTCAATCTTTTCGTTTAAATGAGGAAGATGTCCTAATTTCTGTTCGACATACTCTCCAATAGTTTTTTCATATTTCGGCATACTGAGGTGAAAGTCCTTGTTACAAACTGAAAGGAGAAGATTCGCATCGACCACTCGATCAATGAGAATATTTTTTTCGTTTTTTTCTTGTAAAAACTGTTCTCCTATCAACACTCGAATCAATAACTCAAGGGTAATAATTCCCCTGCTATTTCCTAAAGAATCCAAAACAACGCAAAATCTTTGACTATTTTTTTTAAACTGCTCCAAGATCTGAACTAAGGGAGTATTCTCTAAAACAAACCACGGAGCCTTAGCTTTAGTCATAAGCTGTGTAGGAGTTTCCATATTGAGATAATCTCTACAATCTCCTGTAGCAATGATATGAGAAGGCTGATGCTGATAAATTAAAAAATAGGGGAAAAGAGGATTGTTAATAGGTTGATACAATAGAGTCTTCTCAACGGAGGAAAGCAAAGAAACTTCAGATATGTCGAGCATAATATCTTTAGCCGTTTTTTTTTTAAAAAAGAGAATATTCTCCACAACCTTATCTTCAGAAATCTCTTCTTCTGACTGTTCGAATGCACGTAAAATTTCATCTCGAGATAGTGTTAAAGGCGATTTTTCCGAAAAACGATTGACCCATGAAAAAAACCGATCGATAAGATATACAAATGGAAAGAGAACTTTAGAGAGAAAATATACTATGGGAACTATCGCTAGTGCTATTTGTTGTGAATGACGTCTTGCCGTAAAAAGAGGAGTCAATTCGGCAAACAAGAGTACAAGAAAAATTTGCATCACGGGAGCAAATTCTGCAGGACAATGCAATGATTCATAAAAACGACGAGAAGCCTCTGAGCCAATTTGCAATACCACATTCATACAGATAAGTGTCGTCCCAAAAAGCCGAGAAGGTTTATCTAACAGATACTGTAACTGCAAGGCTGGAATATTTTTTTTCACGGAAAAATATTTTAGTCTTATGGGATTGAAGGAAACAGAAGCCATTTCAAACATGGTAAAAAAACCTTGTACCAACACACAGGTAAGAGACAATATTAAGAAATGGATCCACTGACCGTTCATAATATTTTTAACCTTCGAATAAAAATCTTATCGATCTTTTTTTCATCAGCACCCAGAATATAGAACAAAAAATCCTGTGTTTTAAATTTAGTTCCTGATTGAGGAATGTCTCCCAACTGATCCAGGATAAACCCGGCTATTGTCGCTGGATGACTTTTGCTATATAAGATCACACCAAAAAACTTTTCGAATTCTTCAATTTCCATTTTGCCGCTTGCTATAATCACATTTTCTTCCACAACACGAAAATTTTGTTTTTCTTCCCGCACGCCATGTACTTCACCAATGATGGATTCAAAAAGATCCTCTCTAGACATTTCTCCACAAATAATACCATATTCATCAACGATCAAAGCAAAAAATTCTTTTTTCTGTTCCATGAGAATCAAAGCATCCCAACACAAGGTCGTATCAGGAAGATATAAAGGCTTTGATAGATATGGTCGTACTTCTTTAGAATTCTTGATAACATGGATATTTTCAAAAAACATATCAAAATTGATCATACCTAAAACATTATTGAGATCATCCTGGCAAACAGGTATTTTTTCTGCTTTTCGCTTTGTAAAACATTGAATCAATTGATCTATAGGCTCTCCTATTCGATAATACACGATCTCATCACGCGGACGCATTTTTTCTTTTGCAAACGTATGTAAAAGATCCAAATATCCATCAATAACCCGTTTTTCCATCGGATCGAGAATTCCTTCTTGTTCTGAGATAGTGACAATCATTTGTAATTCATCTTTGGTCAAAGGCTTGGATCGTTTGAGAAAAAAAAATAAATAATGAGATAAAAAATTCGTTATTTTAGTCAGAGCAATGCGTATAGGTGCAATTAAATTATAAAAAAATTGAAGAAACACAGAAACTTTTTGAGAGATAAAAGCATTGTTCGATATCGCTAATGATTTTGGAATGATTTCTCCGATAACCAGGGTAATTGCTAAGGGCACTCCGACTTTCAAGAGCCACCCGCTCATCGTTCCAAAAAGCGACGACACAGTATTTTGAATTAGGATATTACAAAAAATATTAAGAATTAAAATAGTCACTAAAAGTTCTTGGGGTTTATGAAGAAGAGAAGCGACGATTTTTTTCCTTGAATCTCCAGATTTTTGATAACTTTGCAATGTATAAGGAGGTAAGGAAAAAAAGGCCGTTTCACTCCCAGACATAACTGCCGACAAAAATGTCAACATTATTAACAAAATGATTAAACCAATAAACATCACATTCAGAGACGATTTTGATTAGTAAAATGGACTTTGATTTGTCCCATAGGAACAACACCTAGCTTTTTCATTAAAACAAGCTCTATCCATGCAGGATCACTCTGAGAATGTATTTGTAAAAGAAGATCTTCTCGTTCTTGCAAAGCCAATTTTTTTTCTTTTTCTAATTCTTGCAACCGATGGGTACTCTCTTCGATATCATGATTTTTGGATTGGATCGCTTGATGATATACAAAAGCACCGATTAATAAAACACAAAATATCCACCAATATTTATTAAAAACAGAACGAGATAATTTATTAGTTTTCATTATTATCTACCAATAATTACATTTTATTTACAAAACAATTAAATGCAACATTAAATTCTCGGTACTACAATTCCTTTTTGATGCATATATTTTCCTTTTCTATCTGCGTAGGAAACCCTGCACATATCCTTTGCCTTAAAAAAGATAACTTGAGCAATACCTTCGTTTGCGTAAATCTTTGCAGGCAAGGGAGTTGTGTTAGAAATTTCTAAGGTAACATATCCCTCCCATTCAGGTTCAAAAGGGGTAACGTTTACAATAATACCACATCGCGCATAGGTCGATTTTCCTATACACATCGTTAAAACATCTCTAGGAATGCGAAAATATTCCATGCTGCGAGCTAATGCAAACGAATTCGGAGGCACAATACAAAAAGGGCCTTTAATATCGACAAATGCATTATCCGAAAAATTTTTCGGATCAACCATCGAATTATGAACATTGGTAAATACTTTAAACTCATCAGCAACCCTTAAATCATATCCATAACTAGACAAACCATAACTGACTAGTTTTTGATTTTCGATTTCTTTGATTTGTTTAGAAACAAAAGGTTCAATCATCTTATGTTCTTCACACATCTTTTCAATCCAATGATCGGGAAGAGGCATACCAACTCCTGCTTTTTTTAAATAGATATAGCCTTTGAAATACTTTTCTTGCTAGACTAAAATTTGAAAAAGATTTTTTTCTAAGGAACATGAATGGAAAAAACATTTATCCAGTCATCGTGGACGAATATTGATGAATCATACGAACAACCATTACGACCTCAACGCTTAGAGGATTTTATCGGGCAAGAACGTATTCAAAAAAGATTACAGATATCTGTTGGCGCTGCTCTTCAGCGCAAAGAACCCTTAGGCCATATTCTATTTTCAGGACCACCAGGTCTAGGAAAGACCACCCTAGCCAATATACTAGCTCATCAAATGAATGCCAACATCACGATTACTTCTGGACCTGTTCTTGAAAAACCTGCTGACCTAGCAGGCATTTTAACCAATCTGCAAAAAAACGATATTTTATTTATCGATGAAATTCATCGTCTTCCCAAACAAATTGAAGAATATCTTTATGCGGCCATGGAAGATTTTATTTTGGATCTTTTAATTGATTCGGGCCCTAATGCCCGCAGTGTACAGATAAAATTAAATCCCTTCACTCTTGTTGGAGCAACGACCCGTTTTGGTCTGCTTTCTAGTCCTTTGCGCTCCCGTTTTCTGATTCAAGCGCGTTTAGATTATTATCCCATAGAAGCTCTAGCTGTTATCGTAAAACGATCAGCGCAAATTCTACATATTGATATCGATGAAGATGCGACGACGCATATTGCCCAAAGATGCCGAGGAACTCCTCGGATTGCCAATAATTTGCTTCGTTGGATACGAGATTTTGCGCAAATGCATCAACAAAAAACAATTTCGAATCCTCTAGCAAATGAAGCATTAAATCTTTTGGGAATCGATCAAAAAGGATTGGATGAGCTCGATAAAAAAATATTAAATGTTATTATAGATCATTATAATGGAGGACCTGTCGGTATTAAAACTATTAGTGTTGCCCTAGGAGAAGAACCGGACACATTGACAGAGGTTCATGAACCTTTTCTAATTCGTCATGGGTTTTTAAAAAGAACTCCTAGAGGTCGAGAAGCAACTGCTCTCGCTTATAGTCATATGAACCGAAAAAGTCTTCCCAATAATCATGGAGATATGTCATGAAAAGAAGTCATTTTATTTCCTTCTTTATCTTTATCGGATCTGCTCTTTTTGCCAATCCAGCAACAATGAGCACTCCTACTAACCCGGAAAAAATAGCAATTCTTCTAGAAAAAGATGTCTCGGAAGCGCTTTTAGAAGTGCGAGGCCCTTATTCAATATACAATCCATACGATGGAACCAAAATTTCTTCTGGACTGTTTGGCAAAAGATATCTCTTGCGAACCATTACCACCGGAATTAAATGGGGAGAAGAATTTGTCGGATATCATCAAATAACCATTGTTCCTAAATCCCACAAAACATCCATTATTTTAAATGGCATAGAATATGAAGGTTCAATCATCGTCTATAAAGTGGGAGATAAGCTCAACATCATCAACAAACTGGATATTGAATCTTATCTTAAAGCAACCCTTCCTCTTAAATTTCCCTATCCTTATGAAAGTGAAGTAATGGCAGCAGTTTCTATAGCAGCTCGTACAACAGCCTATATGCAAGTGTTGAGCAATAAAAATGCTTTTTGGCATATCTGCGCTTCTGATGTGGATTATCAAGGAAGCATTCAAAATATCCCTAACAGTCCCGTATCTAAAGCTGTCGATGCAACGAGGGATCTGATTTTGGTAAAATCTTTTGAAGGAGAAATTTATCCTTTTATGGCCTCTTGGACCGAACATAGCGCAGGGAAAACGGCGTCCTATCAGAGTATATTTCGAAAAAACCTCTTTAGCACTTCTTATGGGGTTTCAGCACCTCAAGCTGATCTGGATCGAAAAGAATCTAAATGGAGTTACACCATTCCCAAGAAAGAATTCGCCTCGCTTTTTCAGCTCACTGGAGTTTCTGCAATAGAAACATTTATCGATCAAGAATCACAAAAAACCTATGCGGTTCGAATAAAAGATACACAAAATTCTTTAGATCTTTCTTTTTTTGACTTTCAAAGAATTCTAGGAACAGATCATATACTAAGCAATGATTTGAAAGTAAATTTAGAGAACGATAAATTACATTTTGTCGGATATGGTCGCGGCCACGGCGTAGGACTTTGTTTATATTCTTCTTCGTCCATGGCGCAACATGGTGCAAACGCGATCATGATTTTACAAAAATTCTTTCCAGAAACGACTCTTTTGAACCTAGCCCAAAAAGCCCATGAACTGGAGAAATAATTAGATATCGTTTT
>JAFGFA010000006.1 GCA_016931275.1 Parachlamydiales bacterium | reverse complement strand
TGTAATTAAAAAATAACTAATCTCAAAATTAGAGGAAGGGATTAGTTATAATAATGAACCGAATACAAAAAAATAATAGATTATTAAATATTGCCAGTATTGTACTCGCCGGGGGAAAAGGAACCCGCTTGTTTCCCCTCACACTGCATCATAGCAAACCTGCTATTGCCTATGGCGGACGCTATCGGCTTATTGACATACCAATATCTAACTCTTTAAATTCCAATATCCGGCAAATTTTTGTCATCGGACAATACCTGTCTGCAGAATTAGGACATCATTTGGCTCAAACCTATCAATTCGATCATTTTTTCCCGGGAATGCTTGACTTCCTTACTCCAGAAGAATACCCCTCCGGACAAAAAACCTGGTTTGAAGGCACCGCCGATGCTATTCGAAAAAACCTCGATAAAATTACTAAGCTACCGGTAGATTATTATCTAATATTATCAGGAGATCAACTTTATAATATTAATTTCCAAAAAATGTTTGAATTTGCCATCGATAAGGAAGCAGACCTCACCATTGCTACATTACCCATTGCCGAAAAAGAAGCCAAAAGAATGGGGCTTTTATGTACGGATGATCATTCTATCGTCACCGATTTTTATGAAAAACCCCAAGAAGAACAAATTTTACAAAAATTTTGCCTCCCTCCTTCCTTTTTCTCCAGAATGCATCTTCCCCATGCAGAAAAAAAATACCTAGGATCTATGGGAATTTATATCTTCAAAAAAGAAGCTCTTCTCTCCCTTCTCCAAGAGCAAGGCGAAGATTTTGGAAAACACCTCATCCCAAAACAATTAACTAAAGGAAAAACTGCGGCCTTTGTCTACGACGGATACTGGGAAGATATCGGAACAATTTCCTCATTTTATGAAGCCAATCTCGCTCTAGTCGATGGAAAGAACATAGGACTACAAATGCAGGACGAAAAAAATCCTATCTATAGCAGGGTCAATTACCTTCCCGGCAGTCTCATAAAAGGAACGATCGTCAATCGTTCGATTCTCTGTGAGGGCAGCATAATAGAAGCCGAAGAAATCCAAGAAAGCGTCATCGGGCTACGAACAAAAATCGGAACCGGAACAAAAATCTACCGCTCCATCATCTTAGGAAATACGCACTATCTTCCTGGAGACAATGAAGAAGAGTCTCACGGAAAGTTTAGGATCGGTCAAAATTGTTTGCTTAAAAATGTCATTATCGATGAACATGTCCATATTGGGAATAATGTTCGGATTACCAACAAAAACAACCTTTCTTCCCACGATGGGGAGCATGGTATTTTTGTCCGTGACGGTATTACTATTGTCACTTCCGGATCTAGTATTCCCGATGGATATGTTTTTTGAAAATTCATGAACGTTTGGGCTATTTCCGATTTACATCTCTGTTTTTCCACTCCCGATAAATCGATGGAAATTTTCGGGAAAGAATGGATGAATTATCCTGAAAAAATCAAAACCGCTTGGGAAAAGAACATTCATCCCGAAGATCTTGTCCTCATATCCGGAGACATCTCTTGGGCCATGCATTTTCAAGATGCCCTGGCCGATTTACAATGGATCGATTCTCTTCCCGGCACAAAAATTATCCTCAAAGGAAACCACGACTATTGGTGGAGTTCGGTGAATAAAATGCAAAAAGAGATGCCTTCTTCTCTACATATTCTTCATAATAACAGTCTCTATTTTCATGAGATCGCCATCGGAGGAACCCGTCTTTGGGACGATCCCTCCATCCCTCTAAAAGAAACAACAGCTTTGAAAACAGAGGAACAACGAGAACAGGATCAAAAAATTTTTCAAAGAGAACTTATGCGCTTAGAACGCAGCCTTTCTTCTCTTAACCCTCAGGCAAAAATACGTATTGCCATGACCCATTTTCCTCCTATAGGCTCGGAAATGCAATCTACGCCCGTCACAAATCTTCTAGAGAAATTTCAAGTGAATATCTGTGTCTTTGGTCACTTACATGCCTTGCAAAAAAAAGCCCCCCTCCTAGGAGAAAAAAACGGAATACAATACTATTTGACCTCTGCAGATTATCTTGATTTTATTCCCATAAAAATTATCTAACGATCCGGTACTAGAATTTTTCTTCTTTGTGCCATCAAAAATTCCTTACACACTCCATATAAACCTGCAGGATAGTCGATCTCATCATTGATATATTCGGTTTCCCTGCTATTTAATTGCACGAAACACTTATGTATAAAGGCCCTATTTTCCGGATTAGGTTCAAACTGATCCCTATTAAAAGAAATTTCAAAGTTGGTTTGCAATTCTTCCGATAGCCTAGGCCAATAATCCGTAGCATGATTTAATGATACCGCACGGTCTTGCAACGGATAGGAGTTTAATTTCCCCGGATGATCCTCAATCCATTCTCGTAAGCTTCCATACTCATAATATTGAGTATTAATAAGTTTATTTTCCTTCCAAGTATCTTTTACCGGGAACTGCGGCAAGCTATTTTCGGTAAGAGGACAAAAAAATTCCCGCGACATAGATGTTTGCAAATTGTTTATTTGTGCAGGAGATAGAAGACTTCTAAAAATATGAAAGGTAAGGAGATCGTCATGAGAATTATATACAGCGTCCAAGGCTTTATCACTGGATGGAAGTCCTCCTATTTTTGCGCCGGCATATATCCCTCCTGCAAGTCCGGTAACAGTACCTACTACCGCACCGGCACCTACTAAAACTCCCCCAACAATAGGATTTGCTGGAGTAGCAATAATGCCATTTACTATTAAAGCTTTAGCTCCTGCAGCACCTCCAATTCCCCCAAGAGTTCCTAAAGCAACACCTCCTATTGCTGCATATTTTGTCCCAGCATTGATTTTTTGTAGCAGTCTTTCTCTTTCAAAATCTGTAAATCTGGAGTCTTGCCTGGCCCAACTTTTTAATGCACGTTCATTAAAAATCGCAACTTCTCTATAGAAGTAAGAGGGTCTTGTAACAGTTAACTTATATATATTGGCTATTGTATAAGCATCTGCAACCGCCTCTGCAAGATTTTCTCGACTTATTGGCATTACCATAAAAAATCTCCTATAATTCTTCTCATAGATCCATCATCTTTTCTCTAGAGCTATATAAAATAAAATAATTTTTAAGATTACATTCTTTTTTTTCAAGAAAAACCTTGACTCTGCAGCTCCAAAATGAAAATGTTCTAATTCTCCAAAATAGAGATGTCCTAAATTATCCTGTTTGAAATATATCAATATTTTTTACAAGAAAACCTTTGAAAGAAATCTCAGAAGAACGGTTGAGAAATACAGATGATAGCATTTAAAAGAAAAATAATCTCCTTACACCTTCTCCTAAGAAAAATTGAATCCCGGATATTTCTTAAATCAGCTCTTGGAATACTTCTTACAGCTGTTTATCAGCTTTCAAATTGTTTGCTATTGTTTATCTGATAAATAAGTGAAAGTTTTTTCATGCTACTCTCCTAAAGAAAGATAAAGATAGCATCAAATGTAAAAATTTTTATTAACTTATTAGGATAGGTTCCTTGGAGTATAAAAAAATAAACTACTCAAGGTTAATAAAACAGATATTCCAATAAGGTAGATTTTTCCTAGAACGGATCCCTCAGAAGTTCTAATGGCTTCGTTGAAACTTCTCAATGCCCGGGAAGTATTAATTATAGAAGCATATAAAAAATTGTTTAG
>JAFGFA010000005.1 GCA_016931275.1 Parachlamydiales bacterium | reverse complement strand
AGTTATTTTCATATAGGAAATATTAACAACCTACAGGAATTAAAGCAAGAAAAAGAGGAGCGAGGTTTCCTCCCACGATTAAAACCGCGGGTCTCCACCTCGTCGTTTCTATGATTTTTTTCTTTTCAATCACAGGACTTTTCTGTAAGGTGTTTTTAGATAGGGGTTGTTGGAATGTTTTTGCTTTTAAGACGAGCCATAAAAGGGTTTATTAAAAATCAATGTAACCTGCGATCAGCGAGTCTTACTTTTTTTACTCTTTTGACGATCGTTCCTCTTGTTGCGATTTTATTTGCCATCGCGCAACAGGTAGGAGTACAGGAGATGGTACAAAAGGAGTTGACAGAGCGTTTTGAAGAACAACAAGAAATTGTGCAGGAAATTGTCGGCCTAGCAAATAATCTTCTCCTAGAAACGAAAGGAGGATGGATCGCTAGTTTTGGGGTTTTGTTTTTATTGTGGAGTGTCTTTCAGCTGTTTCGTCATATTGAGAATGCCTTAAATCATATATGGGGAGAGAGTAATAAAAAAAATTTGTTGAAGAGAATAGGGAATTTTCTCATTGTTCTTGCAATTATTCCTCTCTTTTTTCTTGTTTCCGGTTTTATTAAAATCATGTTTGTTAATTACCTGATAGATTATTTGATCTTTCATGGATATTGGGGTATGGTGTTGATTTTTATTGTGAAGCTATTTCCTATTATTTTTATTACAGGTTTGTTTGCTTTCATCTATTATCTTGTTCCTCATGGAAAGGTATCGAAACGTGCTGCAGTGTTCGGGGGCTTTTTTGCCGCTATTTGTTATCAGATTTTGCAATTAGCCTATATTCATTTTCAAATGAGAGCTGCTCGACTGGGTATGATTTATGGGAGTTTTGTGGCCCTTCCTCTTTTTCTGATATGGTTGCATCTGAGCTGGCAAGTGTTTTTGTTAGGTGCCGAAGTGGTTTATGAGAAACAAATCGCCAAACGGGCTTAGTATGCAAAAAAGATTAAAAGCCTTGGGAATTTTAGCTTCGAGCAGCATTCTTTCCTTGTTTGGCCTTTTAACGCTTTGCTGGAAAAAAAGAAAAGATGTTCCCATTTTGATGATTCATGGTTTTTGCAATTCTTCGATAGTATGGTGGTATCATGGAAGAAAGTTAAGTAAAGCCGGTTTTGGCCCTCTTTACACGATTAACTTAGGATCCCCTTTATCTTCTATTGAGGAATATGCTCAAAAGGTTGAAAAGAAAGTAGAAGATATTTTTTTTCATACTCAAAAAAAACGCATTATCCTTATAGGCCATTCTATGGGAGGTCTTGTAGCCGCTTATTATGCCCTTAATCGAGCGCCTCCAAAGACTGTAACGGACGTCATTGCTTTGGGCTCTCCTTTTAAGGGAACTAAAATTGCCTTACTGGGAATGGGAAAATGTGCCCATCAGATGGAACGGAATTCTCCTTTTGTAGAAGCCCTTTCGCATCAAATCATGAAGGATCGTTCTATTCGTTTTTATTTTATTGCAGCAGAACGGGATCATTGGGTCTCATCCTTGCAATCGACTATTTTACATAAAGAAAAACGACATCAATGTCTTATTGAGAAAATAGGCCATTTTGGTCTTCTTTTTTCCGATAAGGTGAGTAAAAAAATTATCGGGTGGCTTTCCTATAGAATTTAATCTTCGATGCTAAGATCCTTGCCACAAATTTTAATTGTTTTAAAAGAGTCTGAAGGATAAAGAGCTATTTCTTTACTAATGGATTTTGTCGTAGAGCCATCATCTATTTTCCATTTGATTTGATATTTTCCCGGCTGTACATGGAAAAAACAGGAAAAAATACTCTTGTTTTCTTCAGGAAGGATAGCGATCTTACTGCCGTGAAATTTTAAACGGACAACCTTTTCTTGTTCTTGATCCCGTATTTGAAAGTTCAATTGTACTAAGTGAAAATGAGAAGAACGAAAAGAATCTTTATAATCGCTTAGAAGCTCTTGTTTTATCATTTTTTCTAAAAAAGAGACTGGGGGGGCTTTTGGGGAAAAATTATGAGTAATAAGAAAACTGGCCGTCACCATAGAAAAACAAACAAAAAAGAATATAGATGTAATAAGAACGTAATTTTTTCTCATTGTTCCTCATTATCTTTTTTATTATCTAAAATAATATTTATTTAAAATAAAAAATTGAAAAAAAACAACCATTTTTTATAAAAGGAAGAAAAAGGGAGGGAATGTGTGGAGAGAATATTTCGATATGGATTGATTACTGCGTTGTGCGTGACGCCTATACTTGCCAAGAAAATGACTTTTCCGTCATCAGATAATAAAGTACAGATAGTAGCGGTGACTCCATCGCCGGAGCCTAATGATGTCGATCTGAAGATTGTCTTACCAGAAGAGAATGAGGTAGTTACGGAAAAACCGATATGGGTTCAATTACGTATAGAGGGCTTTTCGTTAGGAACAGAGACACAAATGCTTCGCAATGAGGAAATTGCAACTTCACGCCTTGGACAAAGTGCACATATTGTCATTGATAATAAACCCTATTTTGCCAAAGCGGAGCCGCAGATTGAGCCTTTTGATCGGGATGCGGTCTATTTTCAGGATCAGTATAAGTTTTCCATTCCTTTTGATCTTTCTGACGGCATCCACACTATACGCGCATTCTTATGCCGTTCTTATGGAGAAAGCTTGAAAGGGAAAAATTGTTTTCAAGCTTCGACATTTTATTATAACAAGAAAAAAGATTCTAAAAATCGATTAAAATTACAACAGCCTTATCTTACCTACAATGAGCCAACCAATAATTTTCGACACAAAGAGAATCAGCCAGTCTTGCTAGATTTTTATGTTTCCAACTGTGAGATTTCCCCAGACGGATATAAAGTACAGCTCACCATCGACGGAAAATATCAGCGTGTTCTAACGGAATGGGTTCCTCATTATATTTATGGCCTTAAAAAGGGGGTTCATAAAGTGGTTTTAGAATTGCTGGATATGCATAATAATCTTGTTTCCGGAGAAAGTACCTCTGTGGAAGGAACGTTTAGTGTATATTAGTTTTTTCTCTATAGGAGATAAGAAATGACCTATTTTAAAAGCCTTTTTTTTAATTTTTTAACGGTTTTTTTTGTCAATCATGTCATTCCGGGTATTGACATAGCCTATTATTCAAAACTTCCTGATATCGGAGGGGATATTATTTTTGCATTTATTTTAGGTTTTTTGAATTCTATGATCGTTCCCTTATGCCTCTTATTACATATTCGCATCTCTCTTTTTAGAATTGGCCTCGCAAGCTTTTTGATCACTTTTTTAGGTTATGCTCTAGTCAATATGATGCCGGGAGATATACGGGTAGCGACATTTGGAGCCTATATCTGGGCCAGTCTTGTCGTCTGGTTTGCCAGTTATTTTACAAACTATCTAGAATATAAAAGACATCTTCCACCCCCTGAAGAGTAGGAGAACGCATGACTTATTTACGAAGCCTGTTTTTGAATTTTCTCATGGTATTTTTTGTGAATCATTCTTTTCCGGGAATAGAGATCCTATCTTTCGAAGATGTTCCGAATATTGGAGGAGATATCTTGTTTTCTGCTATTGTAGGTTTTTTGAATTCCCTCATTGTACCCATGTTTGTCCTTTTTAATAAAGGATTGAAAAAAACGGTTGTTTTTTTCAGCGCCGGCTTTGTCAGCTTAGGAGCTTATCTCATTCTTGCCATCAATCCTATGGGCATCGTTATTGTACATCCTCTCGGGTTTTTTCTAGGAGGGGGCGCTGTCTGGGCTATGAGCTATTTTACAAATTATCTCGAGTTAAAACATCTTCTTCGATAATCGGGCTTCATCCCTAGCTCTGAAAAGATCGCTTTCTCTTATATGTTACGAATAGCGCTTTTTCTGGCCTTTCATTGGTTCTTACTATTTCTATAATGAGAGGATCTAATCTTTCCTGGGAAAATTTACTCTTCTTGTTAAGTCTTGAACTTGTTCTGCTATTGTTTGCATTCTCTCTTTGCTTTGATCTAATGATTGAGACAGATTTTGTGCTATACGGAAAGTTTCTGCATTGCGTTGGATTGCTTGTAGATTTTCTTCTTCTGAGCTTTCTAGAAGTTGATTCACGTCTATGAGCAGGATTTCAAGATCTTCGATTCTTTCTCGCTGATTTTGATTTTCCTGTTTTAATCTCTCGACTAAATCGGTTAGCGTTTGGTTTTCCCTTGTTAATCCCTGTACTAAACGGATTAGAGTTTGATTTTCTTCTTCGTTCTCAAGAGTTCTTGAATCTTCAGTTCCTAAAACCGATTCATTAAAAGAAGAAATAAAAGTAATTTGAGACATAAGAAAATTTTATTGATTTTTAGCTTTTTTACATACTGATTTTTCATGAAAAAGCCTGAAAAGTGCTGCGACATTTCAGTAACAGCATCGAAATAGATAAAAAAGACTTAGAGAAATAAAAACGCACTTACTAGAAATAGATCTAATAAATGCGTTTTTAAGGTTAATGGTGTCTAAAAAATTAACTTCTTCGGATTGCTAAAATTCCAATAGATACTAATCGTAGAATGGCATATATGCCCGCTGTTAGAGCGGTAAGAACCCAATCTAGTTTATTAAATTTATAAGAGTGCTTTTGTTTGTATTTTTGGAGGTTTCCTAGCTCGACTGTCAAATTTGATATTTCTGTAGCTTGATTTTTTGTTCTAGTAATTAACTCATTGATTGTATCATTGAAACTTTCGCTAACATGTTTTGATGTGGTTTCTTGAAGAGCAGTAAAATCGTGCTGTAGAATACGCAAATCATCTTCTTTGTGAGATAAGTTAGTTTTTGTTTCTTCTAGTTGTTGTCGAGCTTCCTCTAGTTGTCGTTGAGCTTTTGCTAGTTGAGCTGTTAGATTTTCTATTTGTTGAAGAGAGTCTGCATTAGAAAGAGGGTCTGTTGATGATGCTTGTTGTTGTCGAGCTTCTTCTAGTTGAGTTGTTAGCTTTTCTATTTGTTGCTTTAGGTTTTGGTTTTCTCGAATATTTATCTCTCTTTCGTCGTCAATGATCTCTTGAGCTAATAAGATTTCCTCTGAAATCCTAGAAAGTTTTTCTGAAGTAGGATCAGCTATAAATTGTGGAACAAGCTCTTTTAATGAATCATAAGTCGACCATAAATACTCATGATTTATGATAAATGTGTTAAATTGATTGTGAACTTTTTTATATAACTCCTGTAGATCTTGGTCTTCGAATAATAGGTCAGGAGAAAAGTCATCTCTTAGTTTTGTTAATGTATAATATTGTGATGATATTGCCATAAAAAAACTCCCTTTTCCAAAAAATAATAAACAGAATCGTAATATTTGTCTATTGTT
>JAFGFA010000004.1 GCA_016931275.1 Parachlamydiales bacterium | reverse complement strand
AAGAAAAGATCTTCATCATTTTAACAAAGATATTCACTCTTTAACCCATCATCAACAACTCCTTAAAGATCCCCGTTTTTTAGAAAAAATCTCTCGGGAGATCATTAATCTTTATGAAGAGGCTATTACCGTAGAAAAAATATTTCCAAAAGCCCATGACATTTATCATATATTGGCAACTCCTTTTGGGGCTCCTTTTGTCAATGAACAAACTCTTTTACAAGCAGCAGTTGATTATTCTTATCAAAAACCATCTAGATCAGAAATGAAGCATACTTTAGAAAAATTTTTGCATTACAATAAAAACATCCATAATGAGTTAATCGACCTATTTGACTATCTCACTGAAGAAATAGAATCTAATCAAGAGTGAGCTCAGCCATAACAAAATCTATGTCCTTGTGAGGACGAAGGGAAAAACCCATTTTCTGACATAAATTTTGCATTGCCATGTTCTCGTGAAGCATTTGCCCTATTAGCTTATGGATTTTTTCATCTTTAGCAATTTGAATAAGATGAGACAGTATTTTTGTTCCGATTCCCTTATGATGCCATTTGTCTTTTACAACTATGGCAAAAACGCCCTCTTTTCCTTCCGATATTTTTGCTAGTCTACCGGCTCCAAGGATTTCTTTTTTTCCTTCTGAAGTTTTATATTCAACAAGCAAAGCGATTTCCAAATCATAGTCCGTAAAACATACTTTTGAAAGTCGATGGTGAGCTACGATCTGATCAAAGGTTGTCTCTTGCAAAAATCTTTGCATTAAGGTCTCTTTTGATACATCGTGATAAAAATTTTCTATCAATGATTCATCTTCGGGACGAATAGGGCGAATGGTAACAAAAGTACGATCCTTCAGCTGACAGGTATGTACATATCTTTGAGGATATGGCCGAATAGCCAATCGAGGAATTTTCTTCCCTTCCTCAACAAGAACTATGCGAGCATCTAACGCTAAAATATGTTCTGGGCCTGCTAACAAAGGGTTAATATCGCATTCCGCAATAATAGGATATTCTGCAATCAAATAACTGAATTTTATTAAAACCTTTTGTAAATCTTCTATATTCACCCCTTTTCTACCTCGTGTTCCTTGAAGTGCTTTAAAGATTTTTGTCTTTTCCATGAGCCTTTTAGCCAAAGTCGCTGTTAAGGGCGGCAACCCCAAGGCTCGATCCTGAAAAACCTCCACTAACTGCCCACCCATTCCAAAAAGCAAAACAGGTCCAAAATCAGGATCAACAGAACTCCCCAAAATAATTTCATATCCTTCTGAAGAAATCATAGGCTGAACGGTAACTCCTTCAAACATTTTTCCTGTTTTTTCTTCGAAGCTCTTTTTAATTTCTCTATAAGCCATTGTTACCTCTTCCTTTGTACGAAGATTTAACTTAACTCCGCCAACATCTGTTTTATGAGTAATCATTGTAGAATGAAGTTTCAATACCACAGGAAACCCTAGGGATAAAGCTTTTTGAATCGCCTTTTCCTCAGAATCTGCGATCCAAGTTTCAACTACAGGAATAGAATATGCTTTTAAAATCTCTTTAGCCTCAAATTCTGTGAGCAAAGTTCTCCCTTCCCCTCTCACTTTGTCTATAAGACCCGTTACAATTTTATTTTTTCTTTGACCAATCTGCTCTTCTTCTATTTCTACCTCTACTGTAGGGGTTTCATAGATCGCTTGAAGGTTATAGCTATATTTCCACATATAGGAAAAAGCTTTACATGCCATATCAGGATAAGAAAAAGTAGGGATCTGAGACTCTGTTAAAATCTGATTTCCTTCTTGAACCGTTTTTCCTCCCATCCAACTCGCTAAAATAGGAACATCTTTTAAATGGGAAAATTTTTTTAAATTTTCGCTGATCGCCTTAGAATCGGTCATATATTGAGGAGTAAGAATAACAAGAATACCATGGGTATCAGAATCTTGTGCCATCACTTCCACCGTTTTCTCATAACGGAAAGGAGAAGCGTCTCCCAAAATATCAATAGGATTATTATGGCTCCATTCCGATGGCAAAAAAGTATTCAGTTTCTGCATATTTTCTTCCGAGATTTTAGTGAGTTTCCCTCCACTTTCTATCAAGGCATCCGTAGCAATAACTCCGGGTCCTCCGGCATTCGTTACAATGGTTAACTGGGGACCTTTAGGTCTTGGTTGTTTCCCTAAAATTTCCGCCATACTAAAGAGTTCCTCGATCGTATCCACCCGTAACACTCCTACTCGATGCAATGCCGCATTCAACACATCATTACTTCCTGAAAGAGCACCGGTATGAGAAGCAGCGGCCTTTGCCGATTCTGCTGTAATCCCCGCTTTGATTAAAATAATAGGCTTTCTCAAGGCCACTTCTCTGGCTGCTGAGAGAAAAGAACGGGCATCTCCGATACTTTCCATGTAGATCAATATACTTTGCGTATTGGGATCGTTGCCAAAATAACTGATAAAATCACCCCAGTTTACATCGATCATCGATCCTACTGAGACAAAAGCACTAAACCCCACCTTTTCTTTCAAACTCCAATCCAAAACAGCCGTGCATAAAGCTCCGGATTGACTAACAAAAGCAATATTACCTTTTAAGGCAATATCGGCCGCAAAAGTGGCATTTAATCCAATCATAGGATTCATAATTCCCAAGCAATTCGGACCTACGATCCGTATCTTTCCCTTTTCCACATGGCTTAGAATTTCTTTTTCTAGCGCAACACCTGCAGGTCCCATTTCCTTAAACCCTGCAGAAATAATAATGACCGCTTTTACTTTTGCTTCGACACATTCTGCAATAATCTTCGGCACCGTTTTTGCCGGCGTGACAATAATGGCAAGACTAACTTCTTCGGGAATATCTTTTACTCTTGCATATGCCTTGATCCCTAAAATGCTCTTGCGTTTTGGATTGACGGGAAAAATTGTCCCTCCAAAAGGAGAACGAAGTAAATTCCACAACAACGTTCTTCCCACACTTCCCTCACGTTCCGATGCTCCGATTATGGCGATATTTCTCGGAACAAAAAAACTATCCAAATCATTGGAAGGAGTAAACAAAAACATATTCATCGTCAAATCTACCGGATCAAGCATATATTTATTCCATGGATTTATTTTTCCTTATAGGGATTTATAGAACTACTTGCCAAGAAAAATATTAAGAGGGAAGAAAAAATTTTTTACCAACAACCTCCTCAATCATGTGAGGAGTAATGACTCCTATTCGATAAATTATACGATCCACTAGGTCTATCACTGTCGAGGAGAGGCGATAATAACATTCTCCTCCATCGAGAACAGCGCTGATCTTTCCTTGAAATACCGATAAGACTTGCTCTGCGGAAATAGCCGGCTGGGAATGACTGAGATTGGCAGAAGTCCCGATAATCGGCTTACCGACTAACTGAATCAATTGACGCGCTATCGGATGAGAAGGAATGCGAACTCCCACTTTATCATTGGAAGAAATATAAGAGGACAGAGTCTTTTTTTTACGCATAATAACCGTAAGAGGCCCGGGCAGAAATTGAGCGGACAAACCATAAAACTCTTTAGGGATTTCCTCAACGACCTCTCCTAATTGAGCAATATCACTGAGATGAATCGTCAGGGCCTTATCCTTCTGCCTTTTTTTTAGTGAATATATAGCTTTCAAGGCTTCTTCATCATCATAAACGGCGCCAAGCCCATAGACTGTTTCAGTCGGAAAAGCAATGATTTCTCCGCGACGCAAAGCCTCTGCAGCTTTTTGAAGATCGGTATTAGAATAGAGAGATGTTTTCATAAAATATTAAATGTTAAGAACATTGTATAATTATATGTGGAATATTTCTATTCTTTTTTTTGACAATTATAAACTCATGATATAAAAAAGTTAAAAAGAGAATTATACGATATGAGATCCGCTTCTTATTTTATTTTAGTTTTTGCTTCTATTGTTCTATTAAGCGGCCTTATGGGATTTTTACAAGCACAACAACTTTTAAGTCTCTATATTGAAGTAAGTGGTTCCCTCATTCTTCTCTTGGCTTTTTTCTTTATGCTGAAGAAAAAAAAAGAAGCTTATTGGACAAGTGTCGCCACCATCATTGGGCTTTTCATCTATTTTGGCTATTTATTTGCCAAAACGACACAATTTTTCCCGGGGTTTTTAGCCGCTCTATCGGCTTTTTCTCTCTTTTTGCTCTTTATAGAACTATTTCATATCGGAAAGGAATAATATGGAAAAGACTCCCAGAGAACCAGAATATCCTATAGACGATAGAATCTTACATCGTTGGTCGCCTCGTTCTTTCACTCAAGAACCCATTAGCGATGAACAGTTATTTTCTCTCTTTGAGGCCGCTAAATGGGCTCCTTCCTCCTACAATAATCAGCCCTGGCGTTTTATTTACGCCAAAAAAAACACCCCCTTTTGGAATGACTTTTTATCTCTCCTGATCGATTTCAATAAAGAATGGGCTCAAAAAGCAGCAGCGCTTATCGTCATCATTTCTAAAAAAACCTTCGATAACGGAAACTTTTCCAAAACACATAGTTTCGATACAGGAGCTGCTTGGCAAAACCTCGCCTTACAGGCGGGCAGTTTAGGATTCGTGGCTCATGGCATGGAAGGGTTTGATTATGAAAAAGCCAAAACCAAACTCCGTATTCCGGATGAATTTCAAGTAGAAGCAATGGTCGCTATTGGAAAACAAGGTCCCAAGGAACAACTTTCTGTAGCCCTGCAAAAAAGAGAACAACCCTCTTTGCGGCGTCTTTTACAACAAACCGTTTTTGAAGGAAAATTTACATAAAAAAAACGAGCAAAAATATAAATCTATATTTTTGCTCGATGAAAAGAACTTGGTAAAAAAAGTTACTTAGCTGCTACTTTTTTTACTTTTCTACGAACAGCAGCTTTTTTTTTAGCTACATGCTTTCTTTTAGCTGTAGCTTTTTTTGCAACAGGTCTTTTCTTCGCAACAACTTTTCTTTTAGCTGTAGCTTTTTTCTTAGCTACTTTTTTTTTCTTTCCTTTTAACATGATTTATTCTCCTTGCTAATCAAGATAACTTAATATCTCAAAAGGATAATAATAAATTATTCTTCCTTTCTTATTCTTTAATATACAATATTTTATTTAATTTTACAAATTTATTTAAAAAATTCTTTGAATTTAAATAATAAAACATATATAAAAAACATTTTATATAAGTGTGTAAGGCTTTTTTTAAAAAAACAAAAAAATTTTTGTTATACAAAAAAATTATCTCCTAAAAATTACCATTTTATAAAAAATTTTTATGTTTTT
>JAFGFA010000003.1 GCA_016931275.1 Parachlamydiales bacterium | reverse complement strand
ACTAAAAGTTGAGGCATAGATGAAAAAAACCCGATTTTGGCCCAAGATTTCTCTTATTCCTTTTTGGAAAGAACTGAAAACCTATGAATATAGGTTTTTTAAAAAGGATATTTTTTCTTCGCTTTCCATAGCTTTTGTGACCATTCCTCAGGCTATAGCTTATTCGCTAATAGCAGGACTTCCAGTCAGTGCTGGGCTTTATTCAGCGATTTTCGGTTCTATTTTTACGGGAGTATTCGGAGCTTCTCGATATCTGGTAGCCGGACCGACTACCGGCGTGGCTATCTTAATCCAAGTGACAATATCGGATACATTGGCGAGTTTTTATCCTGATGTGATCGGAAGAGCAAGAGAGGAACTGAGCCTTGCTCTTTTGATGCATCTTGTGATTTTTATGGGCATGTTTCAAATTATTTTTGGATTGCTGCATATGGGAAAGGCATTACGCTTTGTCAGTCGCTCGGTGATTTTAGGATATTTCTCCGGAGTGATGATTACCGTGGTGATCAATCAGCTTTATTATTTCTCCGGAGTGCCTTTAGAACCAGGATATCATGTGGCTTTGGGAAAAGCGGGATATTTTCTTACCCATGTATATCAGGTTCATCTGCTGGAAATTTCTGTCGGTGTTGTTAGTGTCCTGTTTCTGTATTTTTTGAGAAAATCTCAACGAAAATGGCCGGCTTCTTTTCTCATGCTGGTGATGATTACTTTGCTTACGTACACGGTCTTTTCTCTTTTCCCGGAGGTGTGCCATAAACCGGGTATTTGCATATCCAATTTAAAAAACATGGGATATAGCTCTTTTTCCTCTTTTTCTTTTGCCTTTCCGTGGGTCAAAGGAGAGATATTCGATAAGATTTGGCCGTATGCTTTGACGATTAGTTTTGTAGCCATATTGGAAGTGTTTTCCATTTCAAGGACGATTTCTGGAAAAACAGGAGAAAGAGAGAGTTCGTCACAAGGGATTTTTGCCTTAGGGATCAGTAACTTATTTCTGTCCTGTGTTCCGGGAAGTATGCCGGCGTCGGGAAGTGTTTCTAGAAGTTTTTTGAACTTGCAGCTTAAAGCAAAAACTCGGTTTTCCGGGATAGGCAGCGGACTTCTTGTTGCCTTAATGATCTTTTTCTTCTGGCCTATGGTACAACATGTCCCCGCAGCTTCGTTGGCTGCGTTAATTTTATTTTTAATTCCTAAAATTTTGGATTTCTCTCAGATTCGTCTATGTTTTACAGCCACTAAAAGTGATGCGGTCGTCTTTATGATGACGATGGGATCTTGCCTTATCTTTAGCTTGGATATTGCTTTTTTCTTAGGGATTCTTTTTTCGATTGTCTTTTTTTTGAAAAGAGCCTCGGAACCTCATCTGGTGGAATTTTCCTTTAATGCAGAGGGGAAGCTCGTTATTATTCCTTCCTCTAAAAGAGAAAAAGCCTCCATTCGTATTTTAGGGATAGGAGGAGATCTTTTTTTTGGAGTGGTTGATATTTTTCAAAAGGCAGTGCAAAAAATAGCCTCCGATCCCCATGTTCAAGTGATCGTCCTTCGTCTCAATGGAGTATACCATATGGATGCCTCGATGTGCATAGCGATCGATAACTTTTATAAGTATCTTAGAGAAACTAAAAGGCATCTGGTTCTTTGCGGTATTAGTGAGGAAGTATGGAGTGTCTTGGGAAAATCAGGACTGATGGATCATATCGGTAAAGATCATTTTTTCTTGTCCAATGAGACAAGACCTCAAGTTTCCACTTGGCAGGCCTGTCTAAAAGCTGAAGAACTAGCGAATAATTTTTGATTTGTGAATAAGCGCTGGGTCGTATTTATATTGAGTATTACCAATGGTAATCAAAGGATAGACCCAAGACTCGTCGTTTTCCCGCATGAGTCGATCGCATCCCATAATAAATCCTTTCAGAAAACCATATCGTTGAATAGAAAGTTGCATATAGCGGGAGCTTGTAGGACGAAAATTGCTCCTTGGACCACAAGCGGGAGAGAGATAGGTTTGATGAAAAAGGATGAAGACATTAGCCCCTTTTGCAAGAATAGAAGGAGAGAATGCTTTTTTTTCAGCGGCTTTTTGAGAAAAAAAGTTTTTATCCCAAGGAAGATGATAGCCTGGCTGTGCACTAAGAAATAAGGGAAAGAAGAGGATCAAGAGTAGTTTTTTCATGTTAAAAAGAGTATTCCAGCATAAAAATAGGAAATAGTTTTTCTTGATGTAGTAATTGTGAGGCATACTTTTGATAGACTTTTTCATTGTAATATTTTGTTTCCAGTCCTGCCCCATAAATGCCTCCAAAATACCAACCTGCTTCAAAACTTAGGGTAATGATACCGGCCGCTGTGTAATCTAACTGAAAAAATCGAACCGTCGCGGCAATAAATAGTCCGTTCAGCAAAAAGGAGGTAATGGCCGATCGTTTCTGTCCAATGTAGAGATAACCGCTTCCGGGGATAAGGGCATTTAACAGTTGCGCCGTGAACGGCGATTTTTTTTCTTTTTTGTAAACGTCAAGAAGATTTTGTATGGAAGGATGGGTTGGGGCAAGGGCTTCTAACTCATCAATATTGCCTGTAATAAGGCTGTCCGATAGGAGAAGTTTTTTTTGCGTTCCCGGATAGTTCTCGTCAATGACTTGGCGCATTTTGTTCATCGATTCGAAATCGCGGATGTTTCTGTAAGAATCATATAAAAGAAGGACCATATCATGGAAGGGAAGAAAAGTTTTATCGACATGGGGAAGAGAACTTTTTTCGAAATGATAAGTGAGGGTCTGATACTGATTGCCGAGATAATAGGCAAGAAGCATGTCGTATTCGATTTCTTCTAAGCGATCTTTAGAATCAGGGGGGAGTAAGGCTTTTGCTCGTTTTAATGTCGATACGGCAGGATATAGATCAAACTCATGTGCTAGAGCTTTGGCAATGGTCAGTTCTTTGCCCCAATCTTCTTGCTTTTCTTTCATAGAAAGGGAAGGAAAGGGAGAGGGGAGAGAGTTAATTTGCGACTCTTCAATGGTCGGAGCCAGCGTAGGTTCGATCTTATCGGAAATACGATAACAACTGGTAACAAGCAGGGCACTAAGGAGCAGTTTTTTCATCTTCATCGTATGATTTGATCATTTCTATACTTTCTTCGAAATCCTTTTCTAAGGTTGCCGTTCCGGCGTTGTCGCGGAAAAAGTCTTCCTGATTTTCTGTGACGGATCGCATATCTCTATAAGAATTGATGATATGGGGACGAATAAAAATTACCGTATTATCTCTTTGGGAAAATTTGTCGGCTTTTGAAAAAGCGGCGCCGATAACCGGTAATCCTCCAAGGCAAGGGATGCCTGCTTTCGATCGTCTTTTGGTCTCATTGACCATGCCGCTGAGAACTAAAAAGTTCTTGTTGGGGATGTGAACGGTGGTATTAAGCGATGTTTTGGAGGTGGTGATGCCGGGAAGATTAGAATCGGTAGAAATAGTATCGCCGGAAGCATCCGTTAGTTGCTGGGTACTTTCGAGATCAATGGTTAGGGTAATCGTATCGGAATTCCCCATAACAGGAGTCAGGGCTAATTTCATCCCTACGTCGCGATATTCTAAGCTAGAGGTTATAACGGTTGTATTTTGCCCGGTATTTTGCACTTGAGATCCTGTATAGGGAAGGTTGCGACCGATAAATATCTGAGAAGTCTTATTGTCTTGCGCGAGCATTTTCGGGGTCATGACAATCGTCGTCTCATCATCCGTCTGAAGGGCATTGAGGAGAGATGCGAGAGAGATAAACGATTTGCCTTTGTGCATAATGATATCGCCGATGACCCCTAAATCAAAGCCGTTGGAAAACGGTTGAATATCAGAAGTTTTTGGCTTATTGACGGCATCAATACTATTAAAAGAAGTGATAAAAGGATTGGTGCTGGAGGTAGAGTCGGGTGGTGCTACGTTGCTCATGCGTCCTACTGCCTGAGACTTAATGTTGAATTTGCTGCCCCAGTCTAGCCCAAAATTTAACAAGTTGGTCAAGGTGGTCTCAATAATCAGGATTTCAATAAAGACTTGCTTAAGAGGGACGTCTAGACTCTGGATCAGTTCTTTTAACCGAGAAATCGTAAGCCGATCTCCGGAACAGAGGAGGGAATTGGTCATTTCAATCCATTGGACGGAATTAATCGCATTGAGCAAATTTTCTTTCATGTTGGCATTGACAGCAATAAGATCTTTGGCGATTTGTTTCAGGGCATTTTTGATCTCATCACCGGGATGATATTGGAGTTTGTAGACCAAAAAACTCACGTCTTCAAAAGGTTGGATGGTCTCTTGAGGACCTGCCATGCCGGAAGGCATATCAAAAGTAGTTAGGAGAGATTTAATTTGGTCGATCGAAGTTTGATCTCCGGTGAACATCAGCGATTGGGTTTTGCTAACCCATCGCATGCTTAAAATCGCAGAATATAGGTTTGGGTTTTGAAAACCGCTGGATTTGAGATTGTCGGCAAAATCTTTTAATATCAGTTCTAGGGCTGGGCCTGATAAATGGATGGGTTTATAGATGAAAAAAGAATTGGCAACGGCTCCTTCCAGAGAAGGAGAAGGAATATCGAATTTTTCGATCATATTTTTTACTTTATCAAGAGCGCGAGGCGTACCGGTAAATACTAGAGAATTGGATTCCGGTTCTGCGCGCATGCTTTCGAGTGCTTTGATAAAATTTTGATCGGGAGTTTCTGATTTTTTCAGATCTTGAATGATCGATTGAACTGAAGAGGACATATGAGCAATCGAAGATTGTTGGATTTTATAAATGAAATAAGTCGCTTTTCCTTCCTGCTCATAAGGGATATTTTCTGGTGTGTCGATCGTTTGGATCAGTGCTTTAATTTTATCTAAAGATTCATTATTGCCGGTAAAAGCAATCGAATCGGTCGATTCGATATAGCGCATACTGCGGATAGCATTTAAAAAGTTTGGATCGGCTAAATCAGCCTTTTCCAAATTGTCCGCCGTTTCGTTTAACGACTTTTCAATAAAGTCGACAATCACGTTTTTGGGATGATAGACAAAAAAGTTCCCGTGAGGAGAAGCCCTTTGTTCCTTGCGGGGAACGTCAAATTCAAGGATCAATTTCTTTGCCGCCTCCACAGAAGGTGCATCGCCCGTCAGTAATATAGAATTGGTTTCCTTAATCCATTTTGCATTTTCCAGAATGGATATTAGTTCTGAATCGGCGGCTTCTCTTGTTTTAAATTTTTTGGCGAGTTCTTCAAGGTCTTCTTCAATGACATCCCCGGGAACATACTGTAATTTATATAAAAAATAGGTGGATTGCATCGGGATGCCTTCAGGAATATCAATCGATTGAAGAAGAGTTTGAACTCGTTCCAAAGAGGAGGGGTCTCCGATGAACAGAAGGGATTGTAGGGAAGGAAGTTGTTGCATGCTCTGCATGGTTTGCATAAAGGTAGGATTGGTGAGGTCGGCTTGATGTAAGTTTTCTGTGACATCCTTGAGGGCATCGGCAACAAGAGCCACCCGCACATTTTTTGGTCGATAGAGGAAGAAATGTCCGCTGAGAGCTATTTTTGCCTTTTGTTCCACGGTGGGATCCGCATCAATCGCTTTTAGCAATTCTTGCAATTTTAAAATAGCCTGTTGTGATCCAATAAATAAAAATGAACGGGTATCTTGAATCCAATGTTTTGAACGGATGATATCGATGAGGTCTAGTTCAATGACTCCATAATGCTCGAGGTTTTTTGCTATATGAGAAAGTGTAAGATCCATTTCATCAGGAGTACGAAATTGTATTGGATAAACAAAAATATTTTCGTTCTCGCCTCCTCGAATGATCTCTTTTTGGGGAGCTGTATCGATAGTTTCTAATACGGAAAGAGCTCTTTGGATCAGATCTGGAGTGGAAACGATGTAGATCGATCCGGTCATTTCTTGAGGGATTAGAAGGAAAGGATTGCCGGCGGCTGTCGGAGTAATGATTTTTTCCATCAGAGGAATGAGGTATCCTGGAGGATTAATTTTCGATTGATAAGAGGTAATGGTAAGAGGGTTTTCCGGAGAGTCGATCGTTTGGATCAGTGCAGCAATGTTTTTAATATTGTCTGGGGTATCGGTGAGGATAATCTGTCTTGTTTCAAAAAGAGTTTCCAATAGAGCATCTTTGGAAATCATCGGGCGGATTACATCAGCCAATGTGTTGACGGTAACATTTTTTATGCGAAATACTTGAGTAGCAATAGGAGAAGAGGTTTCTCCTTTTTCATCAAGTAAAGGAGCGAGTTGCTTTACATCGGGATTTTTATGGATCACAATATTCTCATGATCTTCCAGTAGGGTGAGGCCGTTGATTCGCAATATCTGCGTTAGGGTCGATAAGATGTTGTTTATATTGATAGGCTCTTCAGAAACCACTGTCACGGAAAATTGAAGATCCTCTTCATTAAAAATAAAGTTTGTGTTGCAGATTTTACTGACAAAACGAACATATTCAATGGCAGAAACATTCGAGAAATTAATCGTATATCCTTTTTCTTTTTCAGAATATTCTGCAGAGAAAATAGGATGATACGTCCCTAAAAATACACTTAGAGCAAGAAATAGAAAAAGTTTTTTCATAGATACATACGATAGAATTATAACTCCGTTTCCCCCTCTATCTCAATGGTAAAATAGTCCTATTATTATTGCAAATCTTTAGTGGAAGAAAAGCATGATAGAGGTTTTATAGAAAAGAAAAAGAGATCTTTTTGTTTTTCGTGGTGATCAAAAAATTAGCACGATATTTTTTTCTTTATAAGAAAGTTAGGATTCGTTGACAGAGTTTTCTTAGATTAAAAAGCTCTTTGAATACACAAAACAGTACTGTTACGCCCTGCAAAGGGAGAACTTTTGACTCCTTGCATAATTTTTTTTGCCTGTTGACGCGGAGAATAACGGAGGTTTTTAAGCAGAAGTTGTTTGAAATTTTCTTCATTATTTTCATGGGTAACCGCAAGGCTTGGTAAAATGAGAATATCGCCCACATGCCAATTATTAGCAGTCTCTACTAGGGTAGAATTGAGATCATGCCCCAATTTTTGATTAGGAGTTCGGAGATTAATGATCTTTTCTGTATGTACAGGAATATGCCATAAGTCGTTGTGGCCGCAAGAGACATAAGAGAGCTGGTTTTTTTCAGGATTGAGCAGTAGAAGGCTCAGGGATATCGGTTGTTTTTGCGGATCTTTGGAAAGAGTCTCATTCAGGATGTTCAGAACGGTAACGGGATGCAGATCATTATTCGGGGAGAGAAAATAATGGTCGATGATCATCCGTGCCATTCCTCGAAAAGTGGACGTAAAGATAAGAGATTCTACTCCTTCTTTTTCTGGTTCCGCTAAAAGAATAATATAGCGATTTTCGGGCAGTTTAAAAAAATCGAGGTATTGACCGGTAAGAGAAAGTCCATTTTGTGTGGCTAGACCGACTTCGATTTGTGTCCATGTCGGGGACTGCTTTTGTAAAAAGGTTTTTTGGGAAGATAGGAGTGCTTCGACAATTTCATCGGCTTCTTGAGGTTCTTTTTCATCATTGACATTGAGATATTCGGAGATAGATGTAATAAAATCGACAATATCCTGATAACGTTCTTTAGGGTCGATCTTTAAAGCTTTGTCGATAATATCTCGTAACCCTTTAGGCAGCAAAGCGAGTTGAATCACTCCATGGCTTAAGCGGCCTAAAATGAGCTCATAAGCGATGATGCCAAGAGAGAAAATATCAGAGGCATAAGAAAGGGTAGAGGGATTTTCAATCTGTTCGGGGCTCATATAAGCTGGCGTGCCGATGACCCTTCGACTGTTTCTTTCTTCAATTTCCCCCTGGAGCTGGGCGATGCCGAAATCGATCACTTTAATGTCGCCTGATTCTGTGATAAGAATATTTTCTGGTTTTAAATCGCGATGGATCACCCCATGGGTATGAAGATGGCAGAGGGCATAGGCGACTTGAAGGATGATTTCTAAGGCTCTTTTTTTGGAAAGGGACTTTTGAAGGATGAACTGACGTAAAGAAACTCCTTGGATGAGCTCCATAGCGATGTATAAACCTTTTTCCCACTTTCCATGGCCATAGAGTTTGATAATATTCGGGTGATCGGTCATAGCAATAATTTTTGCTTCTTTGAAAAATCGTCCGACGACTTCTTTATTGCGCATATGCTTGGGAGAGAGAACTTTTACTAGAAGAGGGGTCCCCGTTTCAGGATGGATGCCCAAATATAAAATACTCATGCCTCCCTTACTGAAGATGCTTTCAATTTTATAAGGACCGATGTAGGAAGGACAGTAAGCAGGAAGTTTTTCGTTGAGGACTAAGTTTGGAACCGTCTTTTGTGTATAGATATTATACTGAGTCATAAAAAAACTTTCTTTTGAAATAAGGCTAACATAAAAAGTAATTACCCAACAAGAGGTTCAATTAAAAATACATTTTGTAAACAAAATAATTAACAGAACTTTAAATTAGCTATGTGCTTGCAGAGATAAGAAGGAGGTTATTGAGAAATATCAATAATGCGCACGCCTAAAGTATCTCCGAGCTGGATCAGTTCTCCTTTGCCGATGATTTTTCCGTTGACGGAGAGATGAACGTTTTCTGTGGGGTGTATAGGAAGTTCTAAAAAATTTCCCGGTTGCAGCTTCATTAACTTCTCAAGTGCGACATTGAAACGAATGACTTCTACAGATAGAGAAATAGGCAGGTTTTTTAACGAGATGCTTTTTTCGGGAGCCGAAGAGGTTGTTGCAACGTTTTCTAAAGATTCCTCTTCAGGATGTTCCTGGTGAAATTCTGTAGGTTCATTATTTTCCATCTTATTTTCCTCATAATTGGCAAAATCGATGATTTTCATTCTATTTTGCGTTATTTTTGCATGATAAAGGGGAGTATTTCCTAAGCAAAGAATAAGGCTCCCTTTTTTATTTTTCGGATCATATCCATTTCGATCCAAGATTATGAAATCGCCTTTTTTTAAGGAGAAAATCTGCTCGTGCTCAAGGGTGACATAACCTCCTATCGCTTGGAGGGTAACACCAAGATGAGAAGGCAGGGGTAAAGCCGGAGTGATTTTTTCTTGATCGAGATGATCTCTCCATTGGGTGGTAAAAGAAGCCGGAATGGCTATTTGACAGCAGTAGGATTTTTTTTCGTGAAGGATCTCTATTGCATATAAGAGGGCTGCTTGTTCTAAGGGAGGAGTTTCTTCGGATATTTTGGGAATGCAATGGGTAAAAAGATCCATTTTTTCAAGAGTCGATACGGTCTGTAATAATAAATAGTGAAAAAATCCTTCGGCCATCGATTCCGGAAGAGGTATTTTCTTGTCGAAAGCTATAAAATCTGAAGAGAGCCGTTCTCCGACGGTTTTATCGATAAAGAGATATATATAAGAAGTGAGAGGGTAGAGGATTAAAGCTTTTTGAAAAAAATCCGAGGAAAAGAAGGGCTGGAGGTCTTCGCTCTTTTTCCATTCGATATGACGACATTGAATTTCCAGGTTTTTTGTTTCTAAAGCAGCACTCAGCCGGGAAGAAAAATCATCCCATTGAAAAGGCTTTACAGGATGCATCAGAGCCCCTGCATCCGCTTCTATGAGTCCCTGGTCAATGCGTCGAAGATGGGCTAATATGTTTTTTTCCATGTTAATCAACTCCGGAGCCTTCATGTCCTAATCGTTTTTTTCTACGAACTAAAGGACGGATTACTTCTTCATGTTCCGCAACAAGTTGTCCAATGCGAAAATTTTGATTGCTTTTTTGCAAAGACTGGAGAAGATTGCCGATGTTGGCATTGAAAAGAGTGACAGCCGCAGGATTTCCCCTTAGAGTAATGTTGAAAGAATCGGGCGCTGTTGCATATCTTTCGATGGTGATGGTGGTTCCATAAAATCGAGAGGTGGCGAAGGCCGGAGAATTCAAGGTTACCTGAGTTCTTTCGATGCCCTCTTTGGAAACATAGATTAAACTTCCTATTAATTTTTCAAAAAGAGGTTGTAATTCAGGATCGAGATAAGGAGCTATTTTTCCGGTAATTGCCGCAGCTCTTTCCTGTATGGGAAGGGGAATGGAGGCAATTTGCTGATACGTTTCCGAGATTTTTTTCATTCGATCGTCCTCTTTTTTTTGGATCGTTTGAGATTCTAGGGAAGAAGAAGTTCCAGTGACCTCCGAAAGAACTTTTTTTTGCTCTTCTTGTATCTTTTTTTTCTGAATTTTACTCATTTTTATTGTACCAAATGTCCCTTCTAGCGAGGAAGGAAGATGAGATTCCTCTTCTTCTTTGGTTTTTTGATCCATCATATTTTTGAGGATGCCGCTATCTGTAATGCGATCAGAAGAAGGGTTGGCTGCTGTCGTTATTTTGGGAGAATGGCTTTCCTGAGGTTGCGGGGTCGTGGAAGGCTTTTGATACACCGTTTGCAGGGGAGCATTTTCTTCTTCCAGCTGTTTAGGCCTCTTTTTTTTTCTTTCGTCGGGAGAAATTTCAGGAGTTTGATCGATTTTCATGAAATCTTGAAAACGTTTGGAATCGGGTGCTGTCGTTTTATCTTGTTTTTTTGAGGATTCTGTGGGTCCTACTTTTTCAACCATACATTACCTTTTTTCTTTTTCTTACTATCTTCTTTTTTCTTTTTTTTGCATAGTGTAGCGTATAGAGCCGATTTCATCTTGTTCTAAAGCTTCGGCTTGTTCGTACATTTTATGAATTTCCTTTTTCCATTCTGCCTTATGAATATCTAGTTTTTCGATGTCTTTTTTTCGATTAAAAAGTTCTGTTTTAGCCTCATCGAAGTCTTTTTGCGCTTTTTTTAGAGCCATTTTTTGTTTTTCGACTTTGGCCATCTGTTCGAGTAATCGTTCCGATACGACTTCAATATATTGTTTTTTTTGCTGTATTTTATTAGAGGTAGTTCCTTCCGCAATGGAAGCTTGCAATTGTTCGATTTTTGCTTTTTTGTGGAGCTGGATTTCTTCTCGTTTTGCTTCCAGTTCTTTATATTTTTTTTGTTCTTTTTTAAGAAGGTCGCTTTTTTGCTCTAAAATTTTAATGGCATCTTCAAAACGTTTTTTTTTGATTCTTGCCAATTGTTCTAAAGGATATTTTTCTTCCAACATAAGCTTACTTAAATAGCTTTTTTAATGCGGATAAGGAGTCCGCAAAAGAAGATTTCTCATCGATTTTTTGTTTTAAAAAGCGGTTAACTTTGTCGATATGCTGTATGGCAAAGTCTGCATCGCGATCCGATCCTGGTTTGTATTCCCCAATGCGGATCAACAGCTCATTTTTTTTGTAATTGGCGATGACTTCCCGTAGTTTGCCGATGAGTTCTAAATGTTCTCTATCGACAATAGAGGGAAGAATTCGGCTGATGGATCCTAACACATCGATAGCAGGATAGTGATACTGACGAGCCAACTCTTCGGAAAGGACTATATGACCATCTAAAATAGAACGAACCTCATCAGCGATTGGTTCATTCATATCGTTTCCTGCGACAAGGACTGTATATAATCCTGTGATGGAGCCTTTATCGGAATTGCCGGAACGTTCCAAGAGGCGAGGAAGAGTGGCAAATACAGAAGGGGTAAAACCGGCACGGGCCGGCGGTTCTCCTGCCGCCAGTCCTACTTCGCGAAGAGCTCTTGCATAGCGAGTCACCGAGTCCATCATTAAAATAACGGATTTTCCCTGATCACGGAAATATTCGGCAATGGCAGTTCCTACATAGGCGGCATTGATGCGCAGCTGGGCTGCCTGATCGGACGTAGAGACAATGATAACGGATCGTTTCATGCCTTCTTGTCCAAGATCGTTTTGAATAAATTCTCGAACTTCACGCCCCCGTTCACCGACAAGAGAAATAACGTTGACATCCGCGACGGCATTTCGGGCAATCATACCCAGAAGGGTCGATTTACCGACACCGGATCCGGCAAAAATTCCGACCCGTTGTCCTTTGCCGCAGGTAAGTACTCCATCAATACAGCGCACTCCCGTAGAGAGATACTCCGTAATGAGCCCTCTTTTTAAAGGATCTGGTGGAGGATTTATGACAGGGTATTCTTCTTCGAGCGTTAAAGGACCTAAGGTATCGACATCAATAGGTTCTCCAAGACCATTCAAGACCCGGCCTAATAGGGCTGGTCCTACTTTAATATGCATGGGGATTCTAAGAGGAATCACTTCCGAGGAAGGTCCGATTCCACTCATCTCAGAAAGGGGAGAAAGAATGACTTCTTCTTTAGTGAACCCGACTACTTCCGTTACCAATGGGGCATTTGTCCGTTTGACGATACAAACTTCTCCCATTTTGACATGGGGGACGACCGCTTTGATCAACATGCCGACGACTTCGGTGATTCTTCCGTGTACTGTTGTGAGTTCGATTTCATCCAAGTGTTGTAAAATATTTTCGAAAGAGGATGATTTTTCCATATTAAATTTGTATGTTCATCATTTGTTTGATGGCATCGATGAGCTTGCTAAGGAGCACCGAAGAATATTCCAGGGATTGTTGGGCCTGTGCTAATTTGACCTGGACTAGCAAGAGTTCTGGAGGATTGAGCTGAGTTCCCGCTGCTTGAAGGCCTTGTAGGGTTTTTTGAGCTTCCATTAATTGATTCTGTCCGTCAGTGACATATCCCAAAAAACGGGAAACAGGAGAAGCACCTTTTGATATTTGCGTAGAGGGCAGTATAGGAGCTCCCATTTTTTCTGAAGCGGAACGGATGTTGTTATAGGCATCTTGCAGTTTTGTATCGAGAAGCTTTTTATTCGATTCTTTAAATTGAAGATTGGGGGTTCGTAAATTGTTTTGCAGCTCATTTAGATTTGTATTGGTCGTATTGATTTGTCCAATTAAAGAGTCGAAGGAAGGGCTTGGAGAAATTTTCCCTTGTGCAAGATTCAAGGGAGAAAGCTCCGTGGTTTCTTCTGATTTCGGAGGAGGAGAAGCTTTTTCCAGAGCCTCTTCAAAAGCGGGCACATTGGGAACGTTTTTTCCTTCTCCTTGAAACCCAGAGGTTTTGCGGACAGGCTCGGAACCGGGCACATCGCTGGGAAATGATGGTTGTTTTGTCATTTTCTTTTACCTTGTACCGGAGAGGGTTCTTTTTTGATAAATTTATCGATAAAATCCAATGCGGTGGTAGAAAGTTTTTTAATTTCTTTTTCGGTGGAATTTTGTGTTTCAACCAGCATTTTTTCTCCTTTATGGACTTTGTCAATAGTCATCGAGGTAGCGATTCCAAGAAGAGTTTTTGCCATTTCGTTGTTAGGATCTTTTTTTAAAGCTTTTTCAAAATAGGAGATACTGTCTCCAAGTTCTAGTTTGTGCAAATGTAAATATCCTAGTCCTACAAGAGGAAGAAAATTATCCGGCTGAAGCAATATTGCCGCCTTAAACAGTTTTTTTGCAGAATCTTCATCGGCTTGGTTAACAGCGATGAATCCGCATTCTACAAAGAGGATATAGTCATCACTATATTGATGTAAAACGTCCATGGTTTGTCCTTTTTTTAATCATCCGTTTAAAAACCATTATGTGCTTTTCTGGTTACGTACGGCATTGTTAATCACCGAATTGACCTGAGCAATCATATTGGATATGGAATCTCCCATTTGGGTTACCTGACTCATCATAAACTGAACTAGCAAAAATTTTCCAGGGCTAGCTTGACATATGGAACTAGCGAGTTGTTTCACTTTTGCCACTACATCTGACTGCAGTTTTGCATAGTTTTTGATCAGATCGGTAAAAGAGAGACTGCATTCGTATTTCATGGTTTCTCCTATTTACTTTTTTTTGCCACATTGATTACTTTTTCTAAAGCCTGATATCCTTGCAACAGAACTCCCAATTTTTGATTTTCTGTTTTTGTTGCAGATCCTTTTCGCAAAAGTTCTTTAATGTGGGTAATTTTTTTATTAATTTCCTCGAGCATTTTTTGTGCTTTTTGGGGATTCTTGGTAATGTCCATTTCTAAATCGAAATGAAATTTTTCCCGTCGATTTTTTTCTAAACCATACATATTGCTTCGCTCCTTTCCGTTTTAGGGGCTATAAGTAATTTTATATTTGGCACCTTCTTTTTCCAGGTACACAGTATTGGGAGAGATATCAGTAATCATCATCTGTTCTAATAAATCCCCCACGGTTAATATTTGTCCATTAATGATGATCCCAAATCCCTTATTATCATAGGTAGCAGATCCTGTCACACGATATTTTTGAGTTAAGTCGATTCTTGCCGTTAATTCTGAAGATGCTACAGAGAGATCTTTTATTTGACGGATTCCATATAAACGATCTAATTTTTCTTTGAGGATTTTGAAATCGGAGCCTTTTTTTTCATCGTAAAAACCGCTTAATATGAGTTCTCCATCGATCAGTCCGTATTGTATTCCTCCGAAGCCATTTTTAATAAGGGAAGCTCCAATCTCTTCCAGCAAAAGATTTTCCACGACAATTTTATTTTCCAGCTTGTCGAGATAAGGAAAATGCTGATTCATATAGTCCATCAGATCTTCTTTTTCCTGAGGCGTTTTGAGATATCCGGTGAGGATAAATTTGCCGGGATCCGATCCATGTAAGGAGATGCCTCTCCAAATAGGATTATCGCTGAGAATGGCATTTGTGTTTTTCCAGACCAGCTCGTCGATAATCACCGTATCTTCGGTTTTCTGCACAAAACGAAGCTGTTGAATATCATATAATAGTTCTTGATGATCTACAGAGGATAGGACGTGTCCTGTGAGAAATAACGTATCTCCTGCAGGATTAAAAGAGAATGTGATGCCGTTATATTTGGCGATGACGTTTTCGATTTCTTGAGGCTTATCTCTTTTGACAACGACCACTTTTTCACTGCGAAATAAGGAGAAAAAACTGATAAAGACGACAAATAACAAAGAGACAAAGACTCCGGCAGTTATCAAATATTTTGTGGGGATAATCTGTTTTTTCCAGGAAATAGCCTCTTTTTCCACGACTTTTTCTTCAGAAGAAAGAATTTCGTAAGAAGGAACCGGGGAATAAATGGTTTCTGAAGGAGCTTTTTGATCTATGACTAAAAAGGAAGATGTTCCTAAAGATATGATATCTTTGGAAGTAATCACCGTTCTTTGGAGGATCTTTTTTCCATTGATGAACGTTCCGTTTTTAGAATCCCTGTCAGAAATGGCAACTGTACCTTCTTCATCAATTTCTATCTGAGCATGTTGTTTGGAGACGGAAAGGTCATTAAAGACTATGTCGACAATATGGGGATCTTTTCCGATAAGATATGATTTTCCCTTGTCCATGCCATATTCGGCTCCGACATTCGGACCACTGACCACTTTGAGCAGAAAGGGGGATTCGCTGAGCATATGAAAAGGTAGTTCTTGTTCTTCATAAATAGTATCGTAGGTAGGCTCAAAAGGGATCTCTTCCGAAGGCAATTTGGGGATCTGTGGTTCGATCGGTGTTTCAGATTTTTGTTGTTTTTCTTTCGTTATTTTGGGAACAATCTCTTCAGGTTTTTCTTCTTTTTCAGGGAGCGTTTCTTCTAAGAAAGGAGGTTCTTCTTCGAAAAAAAGAAAAACGTTTTGTCCGATTTGGATCTTATCCCCTTCTTGCAAGAGATAACTTTCTCCAATCGTATGGTCGTTGACTAAAATGGGATTGGTTGTGGAAAGATCTTTAATGGTGATGCCATCGGCTTCCCGGGTACAGAGAAGATGTTTTCTCGATACGGTCGTATCTTCCAAAACAAAATCGGAAACGTTCGGATCACGGCCAATAATCCACTCCGTCCCTTCTTCAAAATTAATGATCATCCCTCGTAAGGGACCTTCTTCTGCAATCAGATGCATAGGTATTACAATTCTACGGTTTTCCATTTAGGAGATTCTGCTTCTGCCTTCCAATAGAGGAAGTAATTGACAAAATCTTCTACATAATTTTTAAACTCTTCATATTTAATTTCATAAGGTATTTTAAGAGAGATTGTCAAGAAATTATCTTCGTGATCGAGACCTAAAATCATGGCTCCCGTTCCTTGATGGAGAAGATTCGCATTCATAGCATAGATATAAAAGTCTTCTTTTTTTTCAGGAGCGGGGGCAATTCGCGCATGCGCATAAAAGCCTTCATCTATAGGAGAAAAGGCAATAGGAACATCTTCTCTTACGGATAGGAGATAACTCTCGTCACGGCTTTTTTGAGGGATGTCCATTTGCAAATCTTGGCATAATCGTGAAATATATTGTTCTATCATTTCTGTCGTTCTACTCGTTTTTTATTCTGCGAGGTTTTGCTATTTGTTGAAAAGAAAAAAATATGTTTTTTCTCTTTTTTTTAACAGCCTGGTTTTTACGGCTTTAGTTTAAAAAAACAAATATTCTCGTTTTAAATTTACCGGTTTTATTTGTTTAAAATTAACGAAAATCGTGCTATAATATAATTAACTTGATGGAGACTATGACAGATTTGGAATATACATTTAAACCAAAATTGCTCGGAAGGGATTCCAACGGTCATGATATACTTTTGAGCAAGGCGCGTTTAAGACAAACTTTTGGAGAAGAATACCCCATTAAAATTTATGAAGTGACGACATTTATTACGACAGCGCGAAGTAAGGGGCCTTGGGAATTAAAGCATGTCATTAAAGCCTCCAGTTATGATGCGGCCTTAAAAACCGCTTTAGTCGTCAGCAGAAAATTTTCAGAAATGGACGAGAGTCAGGCAGAAGAGAAATTAAAAACAACGAATCTTGAAACGGTGTATTTAGATCCTTTTGAAAAAATGATCGCGGGAGATTATACGCTTGCTATGACTGATCGAGATAGGACTCTTTATAGAAAAGCTGTGAGAACGATTCGGTTTCCGGATGCATTTTCCTCCATGAATGATAAAGTGGCTCATGACATCCAAGAGCTGCGTAAAAAAGCGGGGGATATTCTTCTAAAAATTAACAGCCAACCTAAAGGCCCTCAACGTAAAAAGCTCAAAAAACAGGTAAAATTATTTTTGGAAACAATCCTGAAGCTTTCCGATCAGCAGGAGATAAGAAGGGCCGATAATCCTCAAGATCGAGAATTATTTGTAGGACAAAGAAGGCTCGATGCGGCTCGTGAACAAGAGATCGCCGATTTAGAGCAGCAGCGAAAGGCTGTTTTGGACGCGACTCGAACAGAAGAACAATTGGCAGAGATGACAGAAGAAAAGCGTCAGGATATTTATTCTCAAGAACAGGCCGCTTATAAGGTCCTGGAAATCAATAAGCAAATTCTCCAGATCCAACGTTCTGATCCTATCTTCTCCATAGCCAATAAGTTACGATGTGTGGATGCGGATATAGAAGCTTTTCGCAAAAGGCATCAAGAAATTCTCTCGTAAAACCTTTGACTGTTAACGACTTGCGTTGACTCTATTGCATGTAAGTATTATTTATTTTATCGCATATTTATTATTAAGATTTAATTAAAACAATATAAAAATATTGCAAATTAAATATTTTATTGTTATAATATAACTAGGGAGAAATAAAAAGGGTAATAAAATGAATGAAAAGTCATTAAAAGATTTTTTTAACAAGTTGTTAAAAGAGCCTGATTCTTTTGGGTCTTTTGAAAATATTGTAATGGAAGTACAAAAATTTTTTCATGAGTTTATCCAGACTTTTCAAGAGGCTTCGGAAGAGGAGCAGAAAAAGCTTCAAAAGGCCATTGTAGAAGTGTCCGAGCAGTTGCAGCACGATATAGAAAAAGCATGCGTAGAAAACGGAGTCGACATAAAAGAGCTGCAAGAGATGTTTTTTAATGAAGCAAATTATTCGTCCGGCGAATGGAATGCTCTGCAAAATCTAAAGACCGATGTCGAAAACACCTCTAATAAGAGACCTTCTCAAAAAGTTAAAAAAGCACGAAAGCACACACAAAAACAGTGGCTTTCGGCGTAATAAGTTCATAAAAGTAATAAGTTAATAAAAATGGAGGAGTTGCTCATGCAACAACAACAATTAGATAGTGTTAGTTTAGAGCGGAGCGAGATGATCGCTCAGTTGCAACAATTGTTGGCTGAATTAAAAAATAAAAAAGACCCGACGATTGCTTTTTGGTTTATTATTCGAGACGGTATTTTACCGAAAATCGAATCGATTTCTCAAAGTTTGCAAGACGGATATATGAAATTCTCGGATGATATCAACACGGTGTCCCGGGATTATTCGGAAATTGAAGATGATATTAACAACTTTAAAAAAGACGGAAAAACTCCTCCTTCGAAGCAAGAGATTGATAAGTTTAAAGAGGATATGACAAAACTGCGTAATGATGTGAACAAATTATATCTAGACTTTGCTCCAATAGGGCCTAATACGGATCCGGACAAACCGATTCCTTTTGTGCCGGGTAATGGTCAAAAGGCTCAATGGGCGAACGTCGCTATACGATGTATGCGGACCTTGAACATGTTGGATAACACAAAAGTCGATGCTAACAGTACGAAAATTCAGGATCTTTTATCGCAATTGGATAGTAAGGATCCTAATGTTCAAGCAGCTGCCTATGCAAAATTGCAAACCACGTTCAACGATTGGACGAAAGATAATATGAATCAAGGTCACATAACACCTTGGGATCTGTGGTTACATGGAGAAGGAAACCCTGGTGCCGGGTGGACCAACGTTTGGGACGCCGACGGAATAACCGATTTGAACAGCAATATATTGACGACTTCTATCCAAGATGCTAACAACAAAATTTCCCAGGATTCCCAAGTGGTTAATTCCTGTTATTCTACCGCTCAAAACGAATTGAAACAGATCGATGACTTCACAAGCATCATCGTAAGAAACTATGTTAGCTCATAATGGATAGGAGGATAAAAATGGAAAAAATTACGAATAGTCCAGTCACTTCCCATCCGCCGATAGAGACCGCTAAGGCTTCTTTATCGCAGGGAGATAAAGTGAAATTATCGATCATGTATCTCATGATGCTTGCAGAGAAAAACACTCTGAAAACGAATGAAGAGCAACAGAAAATGAGCGATAAAAAACGCGAGGAAGCTGTGCTTTTAGCCGAGTTGAAATCCACTCTGCAAGGGGCGGATGGGAATATAGCTCAGATGCAGACCATTCTTGACAATGTGAGACAACAGTTTGGAGGTATATTGACCTCGGAAGGATTAGACCAGATCGCTCAGATCTCTAATCAGGTCCAAACAATGCAGAATTTGGAAAATAAGGTCAATGATGATCAGAAATGGTCACAAATACTTCAGCAAGATCAGGAAAAATATAAGAGCGATATGCAGGATCTCTCGAACTATCAAAAACAGTTTTGGGAAGATGTCTTCACGCTTCATTGGGGAAAGGCCCATCAAGTTGATAAACATATACAATCGATAGCTCATGATTTGTCGCGTATCCAATCCGATATTAAAAATCATCAGGGAGCTTCTGATAATCTTAAGAAAGAAAGCACGGTATTGGACGGTATTAAAGATAACCTGGCATCGAACTTAGATGTCGCTTCTGGAAAATTGAGCGCTGCAGCATCGACTCAAGATTCCTTGGAAAAAACCCTCTTAAATCAGGCTATGAACATAGCCCAATTGCAGGGGTAACAAAGGAGAAATTATGACAAGTAATAATTACGATATTCTTCTTAATGAGTCGATCTTGAATCGACGCTTGGAGGTGCGAGAAAAATCCCGAGAAAAAGAAGAAAAAAATCAAAAGGTCAATCCTTTACTGCTTTTGATGCTTTCTCTTATTAATACCTCGAATCAGTTACAGAATAAAAGCGGCCATCAATTAGATGTCAGTGATGATATCTGTCAAGAATATCAAGGTAAATTGGATGAGCTCGATGACTTGCAAAATCAGTTAAAAACGATGGAAAGTGAAAAACCGTCGTCTTTAGATGCTATGGAAGATTTTACAAGAAGATTGGATGTTTTACGACAACAAATTCAGGAAAAACAGACAGATGCATCCCAAGTGATGGGAAAACTTTCTGCAGAATGGCAGGTGGATATTAATGCCACCAATAAGGTCAATCAGTCAAGTATCCAATTGGGGGATAAGCTTATGGAGCTCTTTTTGAGCGGATCTATGCCCCGAAGAAAAAGTTAATAATAAGGAGTAATACAATGAAAAATATATTTTTAGCCTTGTCGGATGTCATGAGTGATGCCATAAAGACCAATGCGGTCCGACAAAATACTATTTTAACGTCCGCTAGTGAAAAGCAGCAGGAATTGCAAGACGAAATGAAGACCTGGAATAATGACGTTCAAAAAATAAATACCGCCGGGAAAAAACAGGAAAAGGACGTCCATGGTTGGCATATTGCCTATTGGTGTCTTTTTGGATTCTTGACTCTTTCATTGGGGGCAGTCGCCATTCCAGCTGGTCTTGGAATCGCTGGTCTTGGTATAGGGATTGCCGCGATTGATAAAAAAGCACACGGAACGACGACTAATCCATTTTCAAAAGATTTCTGGACCGAAGGAGATTTAGGAGTGGGAACAGGAAAAATGCAGTGGAGCGGCATAGAAGACCAAGCAGCTTATCAAGCTTCTGTAGATACTGCTTCCGGAGATCAGACTACTATTAACGGTATTCAAGGGGAAATAGATCAAGAAATGAAAGTTAAATACAGCGCAACACAGGATTTCGATACTTCTGCAGAGAACATCTATATGTCTCTTGTAAACGATGACTTTGGAAAATTGGCAATCAGAGGATAAAAGGGGAGAATATTATGGATACAATACATGCAGTTTCCTTGTCCGTGCCTTCTTCGTCCCTTGCCGCAAAGGAGACCTCCAAAGAAGGGATTGGACGTCTTGTAGAAGCGTATAATGCTGTATTAAAGATCATTAATCAGGGAGCGGCAGAGAGCTTAAAGATCAATGATGATCTGAACATCATGCAAAATACGCAACAAGAAAATCTCAAGGATGTCCTGGATGAAAAGATAAAAGTCATGGAAAAGATGCAGACGGTTTCTAAATGGATCCAGGGATTGTTGATTCCTGTGGCTGTTCTTGCTGGTATCGCAAGTTTTGGGGGATTAGCGGCAGTGGCCGGAGGTATTGCGGCGATGACAGGTATTTTTTCTTCCCAAGCGATCTCTTTGACTTTTGGAGCTATTGAGGTCGGAACCGGAATGGCGGGAGGAGCCCTTCAAATTTATAAAGGTTCCCTTGCGGGAAAACTATCTGAAGTTCAAGCGACGACAACTCATATTGGCGGAAACACACAGGAAACGGAACAGTTAGTCCAATATGCGCAGGATAATGCATCGACGGCACTTGGTGTTCAGGCTTCAGGAAATAAAACAATGCTAGCAGACTTGGCAGGATTAGCTGCTGCTATGCAAAGAGCTGCACAGTTTGCGGCTTTAGGGTTAAATAATAAATAATAAGGAGAAAGTATGTCTAAAGTATATGCACATGAAGTATTAGGCTCTTCTTCAGGCAGTAACGGTGGTAAAATCGTTACGCAAGAGTTTTCTTATGGGGATGTGTTAAAAGAGTTAGCCTCTTTAGTGCGTAATTATACCAAAATGAATGTGACTTCTTCTCAGACGATGAAAGACTATATGAACGAGCAGTTACAATTTATGGGAGACTCCTGTAAGAATATTTTGTCGGGAGGTAACTGGCAGATGTGGGAAGGGGTTATTGGAGGACTCTTCGGGATTGCCGGCGCAGGTATGGCTTTAGCTGGTTCTGCGAAGTTAGCAGGAACCCTAGGAGAAAAAGCCAGCGCTTTGAAAAATGAAGCGATCATACCTAACGTAGAGGAAGAAGAAGGCTTTGGTAGTAGTTGTAGTCTGCAGCAGATGAATGGGCCAGAGGAAACCCCTCCGCCATTTGATACAGAAGAATCAATACCATTAGAAAAAACGTCTGAAGAAGATATGATCCTATCAGTAGGGAGAGAACCAGAAGGAGAGGGATTGCAAACAGAGGATTCCGAAGGGATTTCAGAAGAGAAAGCTTCTATAGATGATTCTGAAGATCTAGAGAATCCTTCTCAGGCAGCTCACGATAATATGAACGCTACAAAGGCGCATGAGGACCAGATCTCGAAAGAAAAAGAGATAGAAAATCGTTATGCAAAAGATATTTCTAAATGGCAAAATATAATAGGGGGCGCACCTCTTATTAGCCAAGTAGGACAATTGGTGGGGAAAGCGGTATGTGCGGGTCCAGAATCTAAAGCAGAAAGTGATAAGACATTCAATCAAACGGCTTCTAATGCTCAAGGGCAAGGATATCAAACGGCAAACGATATTAACAAAAATACAACCGGTGATCGAACTTCTACAGCGCAGTTAACCGATAAACTACTAAGCACGATTATAGCTAGCTCTCAAATGAGAGGATAATTTCTAGGTTATTTCTTCCTGATCCCCCCGTCTGGCCGGGGGGATTTTTCTTGATAGGTCTTACAAAAAAATTTTCCTAAAAAATATTCATAGTTCTTAGCACAGAAATGGGAACTATCTTTGTCGTATTGGAAAATCCCAGTACGTATTTTCTACAATGAATTTAAGAAGCCTTTTCTATGAGAGGAAGCTTTTTCTTTTCGATGGTCTCTTTTTCGATGGTAATTTTTTTGATGGACGGATTAGAGGGAATCTCAAACATGAGATCTCTTAAGAGATTTTCGACAATCATCCTAAGGGCACGGGCTCCAGTTCCCGTTTCTTTGGCTTTTTGGGCTATGGCGCATAAAGCTTCATCGGTAAAAAGAAGCTCAACACCTTCTTCTTTGAAAAGATAGGTATATTGTTTAATGATGGCATTTTTAGGCTGCGTCAGTATCGAGATCAGATCTTCTTCCGTAAGGTCGTTGCAATTGGCAATGCTATTAAAGCGTCCGACAAATTCGGGAATAAGGCCAAATTCTATCAGGTCTTCCGGTTCCACATGGGAGAGAAGATAAGAGGTGTCGTGATAGAATTGTTCTTTTTTAGAGGTCATAAAGCCAATGCGGCTTTTGCCTAACCTTTTAGCAATGAGCTTGTCGAGATGAATAAAGGCTCCTCCGACAATGAACAAAATATTTTCCGTATTGATTTTTAAAAATTCCTGATGGGGATGTTTTCTTCCGCCCTTAGGAGGCACGTTAGCAACAGTCCCTTCCACGATTTTTAAAAGAGCTTGTTGTACGCCTTCGCCGGAGACATCTCGGGTAATCGAGATGTTGGAGGTGGTGCGACGGATTTTGTCAATCTCGTCGATGTAAATAATTCCTTGTTCCGCTCTTTCAATATCGTAATCGGCAGCCTGTACGAGACGAAGAATGATATTTTCCACATCTTCTCCCACATAACCGGCTTCGGTGAGCGTCGTTGCATCACTGATGGCAAAAGGAACATCGAGGATGGTTGCTAAGGTACGGGCCATCAGAGTTTTCCCGGACCCTGTAGGGCCGATGAGCAGAACATTGGATTTGCTATATTCGATTTCGCTTTCTTTGTTCGCTAGGGAACGGATTCTTTTATAGTGGTTATAAACGGCGACACTGATTGTTTTTTTTGCATCATCTTGTCCGATAATATATTCATCGAGGTGTTTTTTGATTTCTTGCGGTTTTAAGAGACGAATAGGCTGGCTTTTAGGTTTTTTGGAAACGATTTCCTGGCAGAGCTGAACACATTTATCACAGATAAAAGCATTGGGGCCTGCGATTAATTTTTGGACAAGATCTTCCGTTCGGCCACAAAAAGAACAGGTTGGAATTTTATTCTTTTGGTTCATCAGGAAGCGGAAGTCTCCAGTTGTGTTGGTTTGGCAATCGCATCGATCAGCCCATAAGAAACGGCTTCCTCTGATGACATATAATAATCGCGATCGGAGTCTTCAAGGATTTTTTCAATCGGTTTTCCGGTAGCATTGGCTAAGATTTTGGCGGTGATTTGTTTAAGGACAAGAATTTCTTTTGCTTGAAGGGCTATATCTTCTGAAGTTCCTCCGATGCCTCCATAAGGCTGGTGGAGCATAATGCGGCTATTGGGAAGAGCAAATCTTTTTCCCTTGGTTCCTGCCGCAAGTAAAAGAGCTCCCATAGAGACGCCTTGGCCGATACAGTAGGTGTTGATGTCGCATCCTAAAAATTGCATGGTGTCATAAATGGCCAGACCGGAAGTGATCAATCCTCCCGGAGAATTGATGTACATGTTGATATCTTTTTTGGGATCTTCCATCTTTAAAAAGAGAAGTTGCGCAATGACCACATTGGCCACTTGGTCGCTGATTTCCGACCCAATAAATATAATACGGTCTTTTAGAAGACGGGAATAGATATCCATGGAGCGTTCCCCACGCCCTGTGTCTTCGATAATATAAGGTGTTAAAGACATTAATTTTTCCATGATTTACGACCCTGCTTTCATGATGTGTTCTTCTGCTTTTTGTAGCATAAGTTGTGATAATGCTAAAGCGTAATCATCAGCAGAAATTTTTTGGGGGTCGGAAGTTTGGGATGTTTTTACGGCCTGGGCTCGAATTTCTTCATCACTGATCTTGATGTTGGCGTCGGCAACAATTTTTTCCGATAAGAAATATAGGAGGATGGAATTGCGGGACCGTGTGGCAATATCTTCTTCTATTTTTGCTTTTTCCTCGTCAGACATTTTTTTCCAACGGGCATTAAATTGAGGATCGTTCTTTACTTGTTCTAAGCGATGTTCTTTTTCACTATTTACAAGCGATAACGGGAGATCAAAAGAAAAATGGGTCAGAAGAAATTCATCGATCTGATGAGATTTTTGCGCGTGGATCCTTTCCGTTTCTTTTTCTTCCAGCATTTTCCGAATAGATTTTTTCAGTTCGTCAATCGTTTGAACTCCCAATCGTTGGGCAAATGCATCATCAAGAGGAGGTAGGGAAGGATTTTCAATTTTCGTAACGGTGACCTTGACTTTTTTTGGCTCAAAAGTTTTTTTGTCTTCTTCAGAAGCATCGGGATCGGGTTCGCTGATTCCATGAAGAGGCGTGTGGATATTTTTTCCGATAACGAGTTTTTTCATCCATTGAGCCATACCCTTATCGGATACTTCAAAACGAGTGTTGGAAAATACTTTTTGAGGATTTTCATCATCGGTTTCTATATCGGCAAGGATGAAATCTCCCTCTTGGACAGGCCTGTTTTGAATCTCTTCCCAGGTAGCAAAGAAAAATTGAGATTGACGGATCGTCTCGTCAATCTGTTTTTCTTCAATGGGCTTGGAAGGGATTTCTTTTAGTTTAAATTGCGTCACATCGACAGAAGGTGCCTTGGGTTTTGTTTCAAAATGAAAGGAGAAGACCGCTTCGTCTTCCTTTAGGCTTTTGAGATCATAGGAGATCTTCGTCGAGCGACTTAAGGGAAGAATTTTTACCAGTTGTTCTGCTTCTGAAAAGGCAATATTGGCCAATAATCGCTTTTTTTCGGATTCTATTTCTTGAGCGTATCGTTCTAACAATACATTGTCCGGAGCTTTTCCTTTGCGAAATCCTTTAATGGAAACTTCTTTTTTTACTTCTTTTAAAGCAGCTTTAAAGGCTTTTTCAAGGCAAGAAGGCAAGGCAACAACTTCCATTTCTATCAGACAATTCGGCTTTTCCTCTACCGTAACACGTACTAACTCATTTTGATACGAACTTGACACAAAAACTCCCCATCTAAAGAAAAAGCGGGTGATGAGGTTTGAACTCACGACCCTCACGTTGGCAACGTGATGCTCTACCACTGAGCTACACCCGCAAATTAAAAACGTAGAAAGGAAATATAAGTGCTTTTGATTTTTCTATCAATATCAAAAATTTTCTGGAATTTTTTATAATTTTTTATTGCTAAACATTGTTGAAAACAGTAAAAATAAATACAAGCGGCGCATCGCAAAAGTGAAAACAAGTGTGGCAGTCATGTTGAATTTTCGCAAACTTAAACAGGATTTCTCTTCTTCTATTTTAAAGGAAGGAAAAGACCTTTTTGATCAGAAAAAAATTGTTTCGGCAAAGATTTTGAAGTTGAATAGCGATACCATTAAGTTGGGGGGAGAAGTCTGCGGATCTTATGAAAATTCTTATGAGTGCGAATTGGAAATTGATCGATTCGAATCCCAAATGCTGCATTCCAATTGCGATTGTAGCTATCGATATGATTGTCAACATTTAGCGGCCTTGGTTTTTTACCTGGAACAAAATATAGATGCCATTTTAGTGGAATATTCGAAACAGGCCGATATCCATGAAGATGAGGAGATCGAAGAGACCGAGAAAAAAGAACTTCTGGAAACTTTTAAAAAAGCCTATTCCAAAGAAGAGGCAAAAAAAGATGCCAATTATCAAAAACAGGTTCTTCACGAATACATTACCTCTTCGTCCGTCCTGTCGTCCTCTCCTTTTTTCCTCCCGGAAGAAATGAAAAAGGAGAGCAAAGCCGAGCTGGCTCTTATTTTTAACCCCGCTTCGGTGATAAAAAATAAAAAGAAAATTGATATACAGCTCGCATTGCGCCTGCCCTCCAGATCGAAACCTCTGCACATATCGAATATCGAGGACTTCTTGGAAAAAATACGGTTCGAAGAGCCTATGATGATTTCGGAAAGGAGATATTATTTTACGCATCATTCCTTTGATGAAATAGGAAAAGGAATTATGAAAGTGCTGATCGATCGGACGGAATACCTTTTAAATGATCATCAGGAAAAGTCAGGACGCATTGCCCACATTGATCGAGATACTTTTGGGTTGCTCTTAGCTTATGTTTACGAACATATGCATAATCGTCATGAACAATTTTTTTCGGAAGAGACCCTTACGATGCCCCTGCCATGTCTTTTTTCTGGTTCGATAGAAAACCCGCTGTATTTTTCTCATAAAAGGGCAAAAATTCATTTCAATCTTTCCTATATTCAACCCCCTTCTTCTAAAATTCTGTTGCAGCCGGCCATTGAGATCAATGATAAGCGCATTCAGGTTGGCGAGGCGAATTTGGTCAATTGTTTGAAACCCGGAATGATCTATGAGGATGTCTATTATCCTTTTGCAGAAGGGATCAAAAGGGTTCATCTTAATAGTCTTGAAGACATAGCAACGATGGCGATCCCTAAACCTCTTTTCGGTACGTTTATCGAACACGGTCTTCCGGAGCTCAAGAGATATGCCGATGTTGCGAATGAAGAGGAAATAGAGCAATTTATCACGCTTCCTTATACAGGAGACCTGAAAGCCCGTTGCGAGCTTTCTTATCTGGAAGGAGAGCTTGAAGCGCTGATTTACTTTATTTACGAAGGCATCGAGATTCCAGCCGGCTTTTCCCTTTTGAAATACGAAAATATCGAAACATTTGTCACCGATGCGGGGATCGTTGCCCGAAATTTAGTGGAGGAAAAAGAGCTCATCGAAGAGCTTTTTGCCGATTTTATTTTTAATAGTACTACAGGAACCTATTTGGCCAAATCCGAGAAAAAAATTGTCGAATTTATGACAGAAGTGATCCCGAGGTTTCAGGAAAGGGTTCAGTTCGATTGTCCTCAGAATCTTCTCGATCAATTCATCTACGATCAAACGACTTTTGAGCTTGCATTAGATTACCAGAATAAGGTGGGATATTATTCCGTAGCGTTAAAAGTCGAAGGAGATTTAAAGGGAATTTCTTTGGATATGCTGTGGGATTGCGTTACTTCGAAACGTTCTTTCATCGAATTGCCCGGAAGGAAAAAAACGGCTGAAAAGCGCTTTTCAAAAATCCTTGTATTGGATTTGGTGAATATTACTAGAATTGTCCAGATCTTTGATGAACTGGGTATTCATAAACTGGATACGCATCATGAAGATCGTCCCCTATGGAGCCTTGTTAATATCGATTCTTCCTTGTTTGAAGCCTTGCCGATCACGTTTTCTATGACGCAAAAAGTACAAAATTTGCGTAGACAAATGTTGGGAGAAGAATCCTTGTCTCCCACACCAATGCCCAAAGAGATCTTGGCCGAAGCCCGCCCTTATCAAAAGGAGGGCATATATTGGTTGGAGCGCCTGAGAAAAATGTATCTGAGCGGTATTTTGGCGGATGATATGGGATTGGGAAAAACTCTGCAGGCTATCGTGGCCATTACTCAAAATTTGCAGGAAAATTCCGAAGCGCTTTCTTTGGTAGTCTGTCCTACTTCTTTACTGTATAACTGGGAGGAAGAGATCAATAAGTTCAATCCTCATCTTAAAGTGGTGATTATTGAGGGGACTCCAGTGCAACGAAAAAAATTGTTGGGACAGCTCAAGAAATATCATGTGGTGATTACTTCCTATACATTGATGCAAAAAGATGTGGATTTATATAAAAAATATGCTTTTAGTTATGCCATTCTAGATGAAGCGCAGCATATTAAAAATAGAGGCACTCGCAATGCGAAATCGGTCAAAGAGATTCATGCGGCCCATCGGCTTATCTTAACAGGAACCCCTATCGAAAATTCTCTCGAGGAATTGTGGAGCCTTTTCGATTATCTCATGCCGGGCTTTTTAAGTACATTTGAGAGATATAGCGAAAAATACATACGTTCTTCAGGGGAAACGCATATCAAAAATATGCAATACCTGCGCAAAAAGGTCTCTCCTTTTATCCTTCGACGTATGAAAAGCGATGTCCTTTCTGATCTTCCCGCCGTTTCGGAAATTACTTATTATTGTAAATTGGGAGATGTTCAATTGGATCTATATAATTCCTATGCGGCCTCAGCTAGAGATGAATTGGTAAAACTCGTCGAGAAAGAAGGGTTTGAAAAAGTACAAATCCATATTTTGGCAACGCTTACCCGTCTCAAACAGATTTGTTGCCATCCCGCGATTTTTGCCAAAGAAAAGCCGGAAGAGGGAGATTCCGCCAAATATGAAATGCTTATCGAACTATTGCAAAGCCTGGTAGAAGGGGAGCATAAGACAGTCGTCTTTAGTCAGTACACCCGTATGTTGCAAATTATGCGAACAGATTTACAGAAAATGGGCATACGTTTTTCTTATCTGGACGGAACGACGAAAAACAGATTGCAGATTGTAAAGGATTTTAATGAAAATCCAGAAATCTCTGTCTTTTTGGTCTCCTTAAAAGCTGGCGGAACGGGATTAAATATCGTTGGAGCAGATACGGTGATCCATTATGATATGTGGTGGAATCCCGCTGTAGAAAATCAAGCGACGGATAGGGTGCATCGTATCGGACAGAAAAAAAGAGTGTCGGCCTATAAATTGGTTACCAAAAATTCTATAGAAGAAAAAATTTTAAAATTGCAGGAAAGAAAAAAAGGATTGGTAAAGAAAATCGTCAGTTGCGATGATGAAGCGATTGCAAAACTAACATGGGAAGATGTATTAGAACTTCTCCAGACATAAGGGTAAAAAAATTATGACCGTTAAAGAATCTTTTGGGATTAGAGAATTTTTACTGAAGACGAAAAAAAATTTTTCCAATCAACTCCATCATCTATCTGGGTTTTTCTCTCCGGACATCGGGATCGACTTAGGTACTGCCAATACGCTTGTCTATGTGCGAGGTAAGGGAATTGTCCTGGCGGAACCTTCTGTTGTCGCAGTGGATTCTTCCACGAATGAAGTGCTCGCAGTAGGCCATAAAGCAAAAGCCATGTTAGGGAAAACGCCTCAAAAGATCCATGCCGTTCGTCCTATGAAAGACGGTGTGATCGCCGATTTTGAAATTGCCGAAGGGATGTTAAAAGCTTTGATTAAAAGAGTCACCCCTTCACGAACGCTCTTTCGCCCTAAAATATTGATCGCCGTCCCTTCAGGGATCACCGGCGTAGAAAAAAGAGCCGTAGAAGATTCAGCGATTCATGCAGGAGCACAAGAAGTTGTTTTGATTGAAGAACCGATGGCAGCGGCCATAGGAGTGGATCTCCCGGTTCACGAACCTTCTGCCAATATGATCATCGACATCGGTGGAGGTACCACGGAAATAGCCATCATCTCTTTGGGGGGCATCGTAGAATCTCGTTCTTTGCGGATCGCCGGCGATGAGTTTGATGATGTGATTATGAATTATATGCGACGCACCTATAACCTCATGATCGGGCCACGTACGGCAGAAGATATTAAAATCACTATCGGGTCGGCTTATCCCCTTGGACAGAATGAACTGGAAATGGAGGTTCGGGGAAGAGATCAGGTAGCAGGACTTCCCGTTACCAAAAGGATCAACTCCGTAGAGATCCGAGAAGCATTAAACGAACCGACGCAGCAAATTATCGAGAATGTTAAATTGACCTTGGAAAAATGTCCTCCGGAACTCGCTGCAGACCTTGTCGAACGGGGTATGGTGTTAGCAGGAGGAGGAGCCCTCATGAAAGGACTGGATAAGGCGCTTATTAAAGAGACCGGACTTCCCGTATTTGTCGCTCCAAACCCTTTGCTGGCTGTATGCCTTGGCACCGGAAAAGCACTAGAATATCTCGATCGCTTTAAGCGAAAAAAAGTATTTTAATGCGCCTTGTCATTCAAAGAGTTTTAAAAGCTTCTGTTACCGTAGATCAACAAATTGTCGGTTCTATCAATAAGGGAATTTTAGCGTTTTTAGGGATCCATGCAGAGGATGCTTGTCCTTCCGTTTCTTATCTGATAGATAAATTGATCCATCTTCGGATCTTTTCCGATGATCAGGGGAAAATGAATCGTTCCTTACAGGATATCAAAGGAGAAATTTTAGTCGTTTCTCAATTTACCCTTTATGCGAATTGCTCTGAAGGAAGACGTCCCTCTTTTACTTCTGCGGCATCGTTTGAAAAAGGAAAAGAGCTCTACGATCGGTTTGTCGAAGACCTTCGAAAAATTTTTCCCCGGGTTCAGACGGGGATATTCGGAGCCGCAATGCAAGTAGCGCTTATTAATGATGGACCGGCTACTTTTTTAATAGAAAGTAAATAAATTTTTTTTGATCTGTTTATTTTATTGTCCGAGAATCTTCTGAAAATGAATGAGATAAGTCTTTGTCGGATACAGGGAAAAAAATGATAGACGAATAATCTTTGGAATTGATATAGTACCTTTACGATTTTGTTAAAAAACTTTTTAAAGGGAAGGTTTAATTATGGGATTATCAAAAGTTGTTGAAAATTTGGCTATGAGAAATGCCGCTTATGAATATGAGTCTTGGGACAAGTGTGGTGTATCGTGGAATACTTCTTTGTCTGCTGTTAAAACAGTAGGTACTTTAGGAGTATATGTTGGAAATAAAGCAAAAACATTTGCTTTGAGAGAACTGCTTGCAAGAATTGAGCGCGCTGTAGCTTCTGTATTATTTGTAGGAGCTACTGGTATTGATGTAGTGGCGTTACCATTTACTAAAAATACAGCAGTTCTTAAAGAGGATTTTAACAGTATTTTTTCTAATGCTTGGGGAGTACTTCATGTTCGTCAAGGATTTAAGCCTCTTTCTACGGAGAGCGAAGAAGGCTTAAATGAATCTTTAGTAGATGAATAATAAGATTCTTTTTAGTTTTTTATTAAAAAATCCTTTCTTTTTTGCTAAAGAAAGGATTTTTTTTTATGGTTTTTCTTATTTAAAAAATAAAATTAAGACATAAAAATATTGTATATTTTTTACGTTCTCAGTAATTAACAAGGCTTATTCTTTTAATTTAAATATTATGAAGAACAAATTTCATCTTCTTGAAAGAAAAAAGCAATTTCATCTTTTGCAGTTTTCGGACCATCGGATCCGTGCACGGCATTTCTTTCGATAGACTCGGCGAAGTCTTTTCTGATAGTACCTATGGCCGCTTTATGAGGATCGGTCGCTCCCATGATCTCCCGATTTTTTTCAATGGCTTTTTCTCCTTCTAATACTTGCACGAGGATAGGACCGGAAGTCATAAAAGAGACTAAGCTTTCAAAAAAAGGCTTTTCTTTATGAACGGCATAAAAATCTTCGGCTTGTTGTTTGGTGAGGTGCAGCATTTTTGCAGCGACAACTTTCAAGCCTCCTTTTTCGAGGCGGGCGATGATATTTCCTATTTGATTTTTTTTTGTAGCATCGGGTTTAATAATAGAAAGTGTGTGTTCAATCATGATAGATTTCTCCTGGTATATGAAAAAAATTATATGAGATAAGGCCAAATATCGCAATGACTTATGGACAATATATCGATTTTTCCCGGGTTCAAAAGATTTTAGTGGTTCATTTTCGTCATTTAGGGGACGTCCTTTTGGGAACACCTTTATATACGACGATTCAACAACATAAATCGACATGCCGGATTGATGCGATGGTATATGAGGAAGCTTTTTGTTTATTAAAAGATCATCCGAGTATTCATCAGGTGCATGTGGTGGATCGAAAATGGAAAAATTTTTTTTTCCTAAAAAAAATCGTAAAGGAATGTCTTCTTCTATGGAAGATCCGAAAGGAACAATATGATCTTGTGATCAATTTGACGGAAGGGGATCGAGGGGCGATTATCGCCTTTTTTTCCGGTGCGCCCTTTAGGGTAGGGTATACTCATCATCAGGGATTTTATAAAAAACAGGCGATGTATACGCATCTGGTGAAAGATTGTCCTACTCCTAGGCATCAAGTGGAACGATATTTAGATGTCCTTCGAAGGATAGGCATTGTTCCAAAAGAGAAAAAGCTTTTGTTGCGAGTGGATGCAGAGGCTAAAAAAAGCGTTGCAGCGTTTTTACAAAAAAAATGCTTGGAAGAGAAAAAATACCTTGTCCTGCATCCGGGGGCTAGATGGCGTTTTAAGTGTTGGAATAAGAGATTATGGAGAGAATGTATTTCTTTATTGCTCCAAGAGGGATATAAGATTGTCTTGAGCGGAAACCGAGAAGAAGAAATGTTGGTCCAAGAGATAGCTCAAGGTCTGGATGTTGTGAATGTTGCCGGGACATTTTCCCTGGAAGAACTCAAAGCATTGATTGCCGGGAGTCAGTGTGTGATCGCTGTAGACACGTTGGTAGCTCATATAGCAAGCGCTTTTCGGGTGCCTCTCGTAGTCCTGTTCGGTCCTACCTCTGAGAAGAAATGGGGGCCATGGGATCATCCATATAGCAAAGTGATCGTCAAGGATTTTTCCTGTCGTCCGTGTCTTTTAGATGGATGCGGCGGCAGTAAATATGCCGATTGTCTCGAAACGATATCGGTACGGGAAGTCTTCGGTGCCGTGAAGGAATTAGAGAAAATTATAAAGTAAAATTTTCTCCGAGATAATATTTTTTCGCATCGGGATGATGGATCAGGGAATCGACTTTTCCTTCTAGCATTACTCTTCCGTCCTGAATAAGATAACTTCTATCAGCAATAGAAAATATTTCTCGGGCATTATGGTCTGTGATTAAAATCGAGATGTTTTTTTTCTTTAATAAGAGAATAAGTTTTTTGACATCTTGTACAGCAAGAGGATCGATATTAGCAAAAGGTTCGTCTAATAAGAGCAAGGTAGGTTCCCGCACAAGAGAGCGGGTAATTTCCAGGCGGCGTCTTTCTCCTCCGGAGAGAGCAGCTGCCTTTTTCTTGCGGAGATGTGTGAGGGATAGTTCTTCAAGAAGTAGGCCCAGCCGTTTTTTTTGTTCTAAAAGAGGAAGATCGAGAGTTTGTAAGATACAAAGGATATTTTCTTCGACACTCATTTGGGTAAAAATCGAGGGCTCTTGTGCCAAATAGCCCATCCCCATCATGGCTCTTTTATGAATAGGCTCTCGGGTGATGTTGATATTGTGGAAAAAGATATCTCCTCGGTCAGGTTGAATTAGACCGATGACCATGTAGAAGGCAGTCGTTTTTCCGGCGCCATTGGGACCTAAAAAGCCGAGCACTTCTCCGGAATGGATCTCGAAAGAAAGATCGTTGACGACCTTTTTTTCTCCATAGGTTTTTTCTAAATGTTGTACTTTGAGTAAAGGATTCATGGTTTCCATAAATATTGTGAAAATAGTTTTTGAAAAAATTCTTCTTCTTCCAGGTTAAAGGCAAAACGTACACATCCTTTACCGATAATTTGCCGATCCTCCGTAATGTGGATCTCTGGCGCACTAATTCGTAAAGCATTGTCGTCTTGCCAAAAAAGGACTTTTTTTGGTTTTTCCGCTTCCAACAAAATGATCTTTGTTTTTGGATCATAGGAGATGATATCGGCACAGCCAAGGCCTGTGATAGTAGGAGAGGTCTTATGAAAGAAACGGACATTTTTAAAAAGAGAGATCTTTTGAGGAATAATATGCTGCTCCTCTTTTATAGAGGAACAGATTGCTTCTTCCGCATAAATGGTGAGATTATTGTCTTGAAAGCAGATAGGATTTTTCGGATTTTGAGCATGTGCGCGTATTTCCATGGATTCGTTATCTACAATAATCGTGCCTTCGCAATACAAGGTGGCTGATGGAAGGTCGGAAAAGCGGAACTGTATTTGTGTGGTCCCCTCAGAGATAATTTTTTCAAAGGAGTTGTTTTTTTGAAGGAGATGTACTTCTTCAGAAGTGATATGGCCAAAATGGATGTGGTCGATGTGTACATTTTTCTTTAAGATTAGAGAGTTTTTTTCTTTGTTCCAAAAAAGTTCATCAGAGGAAAAGGCAAAAGGAAGATGATGCATGCGACCTTGGATTTTTTGAAGACGACAGCTCTTGTCATCGAGGTCGACCTCAGCAAATTGCGCTTGTATGGGATGTCCATCCATACGTAGCTCACAGAAGTTATTTTCTTTGGGATAGCACGAAATGGTTCGATGGTCATTACGGAAAAAATAACAGGCTTTTTCTCCTTCCAAGTAAAAGTTTGTATCGAAAATGGCATGGACGTCTTGAGAAAAGGTCATGGAGGAAAATGGATTGTTAGCATCGAGATCGTTCAAATTGCATTCCATCTTCTTGGCGGTGAGATTTAGAGGAAACAGCTGATCTTTATAAGAGATCTTATCGGAAGAGGTAAGGGTAAGCATTTGGTTGTGGATATCCAAACTGCCTGAATGACTCTTGATGATACCTCCAGAGCGCAAAAATAATGCCACGTCATTAAACAGGATTTTAAAGATATTTTTTTGATCGAGTACTTCTTCCCAATCGATATTTTTTGCCTGTAATAATCCTAAAGAAGAAATGGTTTGTACATTTTCTGGTAGAGCCTTTTCTACAGCTATAAGAGATAGGGTGCATAAAAGAGAAAATAGTAAGTATCTCATGGCATTTTTTTGGGATTAAATTCAAAAACACATTTTTGAGCATGAAAATGGGGAGTATTTTCTAAAAAATAGTAATCGATACTTTCTGCATTTCCGACTAAAAAGGCCTCAAAAGAAGATACGGAAGAGGGGATAGCAATAGAAGGAAGTGTTAGAAATATAATATGTGTGTTTTGCGCACTGAAATGGTGGGAATGAAAGGAATATTTTCCGCTGTCGGCAGTAAAATAGCGCAGCTGTTGCGAAGGAGGAGAAAGGCAAACCTGCTCTTGGATCCAGCATTGGACATTGTAAAATTTTTCGCTGTATTTAATGGATCCCTTGTTTTCTTTAATGAGGAGATCGGAGGCGTCCGAAAAGATCCGTAAGTGCTGGCGTTCTTTTTCTTTGGCTAGATAAATATCTTTTTGCACATTTTTTCTTTGCTGTGAGGCATTGTGCGTTTGATGGTTATGCAGAGCTAACGCATTTTTTTTATGTAACCAGGAGGCATAATGAGAAAAATCTTTTGAAGAAAGAGTAAAAAAATAACGAATCATTCCTAGGGTAAAAATGGTGATAATCATGAAACTCAGGATTATTTTTTTATGAAGAATGTTCATGTACAATACCATAAATTTTAACCACGTCATGAAGAAGTTTTTCCAGGGCATCATAAGGCATGACAGTGGTGCTATCGCTTTTAGCTTTTTCAGGGGTTGGGTGAGATTCAATAAAAAGAACATTGGCACCTGCAGCAATAGCTGCTTTTGCCAGGTGAGGAATATATTCCCTCAATCCTCCTGTGATGGAGCCTAAACTTCCCGGAAGCTGGGCTGAATGGGATGCGTCAAAGCAGACAGGATATCCAAAATTTTGCATGATCGGAATGGATCGCATATCGGCTACTAGATTGTTATAGCCAAAACAGGTTCCCCTATCCGTTAAGAGGATATTTTCATTGCCTGTAGAAGTGACTTTATGAAGGATCTCCTCCACATTCCAGGGAGCCACAAATTGCCCTTTTTTAATGTTGATCGGTTTTTGTGTGTTGCCTGCTGCTATCAAAAGATCGGTTTGTCGGCATAAAAAAGCTGGGATTTGAATCATGTCGCAAACACCGGCAGCAATAGCCGCTTCTTGAGGAGTATGCACATCTGTTATAAGAGGAAGATCAAATTCTGATTGTACTTTTTGCAAGATTTTTAATCCTTCCTCAATGCCGGGCCCGCGAAATGAATGGAGGGAAGAGCGGTTTGCTTTGTCATAACTGGCCTTAAAGATCAAATGAACAGGAAGCGATGTGGTGATCTTGACGAGAGCTTCAGCGCATTGCAAAGTATGGTCTAAGTTTTCAATCACGCAAGGACCGCTCATAAGAGTGAGCTTTTCCTTTTCGCCGATCGCAAAATTTTTTATAACAATTTTTTTCATAATAATTCCTCTAGAGTATAAAGCTTGGGAGGTTTTTGATAGAGTTGCTTTGCTGCAAAAAGAGCTCCTTGAGCAAACACTTTTCGAGAAAAAGCTTCGTGTTTTATGGTGAGCGTTTCATGAGCAAAATGAAAAATTATCTCATGGATGCCGACAATGTGCGGAGCTCGTATCGAATGAATCGTCACGAGAGGAATAAAAGAGGATAGATCTTTTTGCAACTGTAAAGCTGTCCCTGAAGGCTTGTCTTTTTTTTGAGAGTGATGGGATTCTAGGATATCGCAGGATACGATCTCATTTTTTTTATGAGGGCATGTTTGTAAAAAATCACGGATATAGGCAATTCCCATGCTGAAATTTGCACTCCAGAGAATAGGAATCTCCTGTGAGGCTTTGGTCATTTCTTTTCTGTTTTCAGAAGAAAGAGCGGTTGTTCCGATCACTAAAGGTTTTTTATGGTCTAAAGCCCAAGGTAAGTAGGAGAAGAGCATGCCGGGATGGGAAAAATCGATCAGTACATCAGCAGTCTCAAGAGAAGACAACTCTTCACGATCCCTTCGAACACCTCCGGATAAGATAAACTCAGGCTTTTCCAAGATCTCTTCTTGCAGGGCTTGTCCCATTGTACCCGATATGCCAATAATCCCTATTTTGATAGGCATTTGTTACCTCTTTAGTTTTCAATTATTATAGTCCGTGGAGGATTTTTATCATTTTTTTTTCTTTATTATTGGCAAATTGTATAATAATTAATCATAAACGGATAACATATTTGGACCTATCTTGTTAAATATTTTATTTGAAGCCCTCTCACCCCTAAGATAACTTGGGGAGTGCTATATGCCTCAAAAATACTTTTATAAATCTATTTCAATAATTTTTTTGCCTACATAAATCTAACGCCTAGAATAGGAAAGGCTTTCTAATAGGACGATAAAAAATTTAGGGACAAGGAAGTTTTCATCTTCTCAGTTTTTTGTATAGTTCCTCAAAAGAGTGTCTTTTGGCAAAAGAAATTCTCTATATATACTATATCAAACTACATCAAATAAAATCTTTCATAAGATGGATATAAAAGTGTGATTCTAGAAAAGTAATCATTACTAGATAGCAAGGCTAATTATCTTAAAGTAAAAATTTTTATCAAAAAAAACCATAGCCATGAATTCCCAGAACCCATAAAATTAATAAATTGTTATATAGGGAAGAAAACACTATCAACAAAATGTTGTATGGACTGATAGCTCAGCTGGATAGAGCATCCGCCTTCTAAGCGGAGGGTCGCAGGTTCGAGTCCTGCTCAGTCTGTTTGCTCCAGATCAAATGCTTCTCGTTCTATGAAAGGAAGAGATGTATCGACAAGAAAAGAATTATTTTTTATTTGAAAAAGAGGATCGATATAGATCCTAGATCCTTGCTCGTATTTTTGGAATAATTCATCGGAGGAGTATTGAGAATAAGGCAAACTAATGGCCTTAGAATAGATAAAGCAAAGCCCAGTTCTTCTTCGTTGATGATACTTAGAGATAGTTTGATGGGCCAACATATTCCATTTGTGAAGAAGGTCTTTTGGAGAAGTGAACGCGATCTTTTGCAGATAGGGAAAGATATCTTTTTTGCGATATACCGTAAGATGAGCGTTATAATTATCCGCCCATTCTTTTTCTCCTTTATTGAGCTGCCAGCCGATTATTTTTTGAGCTATGCTTAAAAAAGAAGGTTTTGCAACAGGAAAATGGCGTGTATAGGCAATATGTTTTCCTAAAGAGAGGGAAAAAAAAGAGCTCTTCGTATTTTCCATAGCGGCAATACATTTATTAAGATCGACAAAATCTTTGATAATTAATTCATCCGTAGCAAAGAGGAGATATTGACTGTATTTTTGTGTGGACCCGAAAATGATTTGCATTAAAAGGGGCTTAAAGTCTGTATGAGGCAGTTCTGATTGTTTAATGAATTGCACTCTAGGAAACAGTTTTTTGATTTTATCATAGGATTGTTCATGTCGGATATCACTGGAACGATAAAGAACGGAAATTTGATGGATGCCGGTCATGAAATAGTTGATGGACTCTAAAAGGGCATGGAGCTGTAGGGGAGAATCAAAAGAGAAGAGGATTACATCGGCTTGCCCTCTTTTGGTAATTTTTGTAAGATACGGCGGTTCTAATAATGGTTCATAGGGCAAGGAGCGTCGAATATATCGTTGGCATTGATAAGGAGAACGAAAACAGGCTCTTTTTTTATCAATATGTTTGTAGTCATGATACAACGCGAGGACATCCCGTGTACAAAGAACATGATTTGCTGCCATTTCTAACATGGGAAACATATAGGCGTAATCAAAAGGTTCTTCGACTAATTCACCTCGAAAGAAAAAATCGGAGAGAGCGACTTTTTTGAATAATCCTGCATAGAAGGTTTTTAGCATAGGGCGTTTCCAATATTTTTTTCTCATAGAATTGGAAAAGAGATTGGTGCTTTTTATGAGATGGAGAGAACTTTTCTTGCGGGAGAAGAGTTCTTTCTGTTGGCCATAGGCTAGCCATGTGTCGGAAGAGGCATAGATATGATTGATTTTTTTTAGGACATCTTGATGAGCAAAATAAGTGTTTCCTTCCATGCATACGACAACAGTGTTGTCTGGAAGATTGATGATATTTTCATAGAACCTGCCGACAGAACCTTTTCTTTTTTGATAGCGTTTGATCGTGACGATGTTTTCTTTTTGAAAGTCTTGTACTATTTTTTTTGCTAGAGAATAAGTCGCATCGTAAGATCCGTCATCGATGAATATGACCTGATAGTTCTTGTACGATTGCTGAAAGATGCTATGAAACAGATCGAGAATATGTTGTTCTTGATTATGGGAGGAAATGATGATGGTCAAGGAAAGTTCTTTGTCGATCGGAGAGGGAATAATAGTGGGAAGATGAAAATAATGTATTTGTACGTAGATAAAACTAAAGCTGAGCATGAATGATGCTAGGGCAATGAGAAGAATCCGTATTTTTCCCATAAAAAGGCTCCTCAAGTTCTTTTCTTTAAGGAAGAATAATCATTTGTTTGATATTTGAAAAATAATATTTGAAAATAAAAAGGGCGAATAGAAATTCGCCCGATAAAAGTTTTTTTTAAATCTGTAAAATTATTTTCCTTCTTCGATAATTTCAAGATTGACTCGTACCCCTGTTCTACTTGCTACTGCCATAAGAAGGGTGCGAATAGCGTTGATGGTTTTTCCCTTTTTGCCAATAATCTTGCCAATATCTGCTTTTTCTACAGATAATTCGATGATGAGTGTGTGAGTACCACCGATTTCGTTGATACGGACCTTGTCAGGGTTATCAACAAGATTTTTCACGATGTATTCTACAAATTCTTTCATGATTCGATCCTCTGTTAAGTGATTAGTTTTCTTTTCATTAACAGCCTACCTGACCCCTTTTTATTTAGCTACTAATATCTTGTGTTTTTTCTTTTGGTGGAGAGGTTGTCCGGATGCCTTGGATCATTTGTTCTAGATAAAATTTTTTGTAATGTTCCAAAGTATATAAATGATCTAAAAAAGATTGTGTAGTCACCGATAAATTGAGAGTATTGAGATCGTCTTCTTTAAGGTTATAGTAATAGGGAATCTGGGACAAAAAACTCCAGTGTCGAATGATCAAAATATCACAGAGAAGTCCTAGATGTTCTTTAGGTAAAGGTGTCGGAGCCGCATGATTGTACCCGTCGACAGCTGCCTGCATCAATTCCATTCCTTCTTGTAAAGAAATTCTTTTATGAAGAATACCCCGAATGATTTTTTGAATGTATAGTTGAGCAAAATCCAAATATAATGTATCCCATGAAATATCATCGGTAGCCATAATGCTATAAGATCCTGATTTGTTATAAATAAAACTATAAGGATGGGGAGATTGCAAACAGACTCCCATAGGCATGGTTTCTATGATAAAAAATGTTTTTTGATATTTGGCAAGCTTTTCAAATATTTCGATCAGTCTGTTGGCCTGATTATAAACGATATCATCGATAATGCTTTCTGTTTCTAGAGCACAGCAGATTTTTTTCCCTAATACAATATACTTATGGGGAATGAGGTGATCCCTTTCGGCAGTAAAAATCATTTTATTGACAGGATGGGTTTGAAGGTTTTGAGGAGTCATGGGATTGAGGGGAGCTTTTTCCCTAATAGGTGGATTTTGAGCAAAAAAGAGTTCTTGCGCATTAATAATATCTCCCTCGTCCTTTCCTCCCAAGTCATTGATAATTTGATGAATATATTTTATCAATTCGGCTTTTTTTTCCTGTGCGGCCGCTTTTAATTGAATGAAGGTTTTAGATGAGGGGTTTTTCAGTTCTTTGATGAGCTGTTCTATAGGCTGATCGGGTAAATGAAAACATTGAATCAGAGATTGATAGATAAAAGTAAATGAGCAGAAACTACGGGATTCATGTTGTAGTTTGTTATATATTTTTTCTTCGATTGTGTCGGGAGGAAGCGAATTCTTTTCAGTCTTTTTTTGGATCTCAGCCTGTATCCATCGAGTACTTTCATATTGAAACTTGATTAAAGTTTGTAAGATTTTTTTGATTGTCGAAGCAGGATAGTTGATAGGATCAAAGACAGAAATTAAGGATTGCTTTTTCATAGATATATGGATGCCAAAGGTCGGAGACCAGCGAGTAAGGATGGAATTTTGCAGGGTAGAAGGGAGTTTTTGTCCGTTGAGTTTTGTATAAAGACGGTATTCATAAATTGGTTCGACGGTATTTTGAGGAATGGTTGAAAAAACATTTAAAGGAAGAGAATAAGGAAAAATTTCACATCCCTTTTCGCGGGGAATAAGCTCGTTCACTCCTTTGATCGCTTTTCGAAAAAAATCCCTTCTTTTTTCGGAATGCATTCTTAAAGTAATGTTATCGATAGGGAACAGAGGTTTGATATAAAAGGCTCCTTTGGAACCTTCTTTTTGAGAAAATTTTAAATAGGAGATATGAGAAGAAGAAGAATCGTTGATCGTAATACGAAATATTTGAGAATTATTTCCCTCTTGAATTTTTTCAATGACCAATTCATTCGAAAAAGCCGTTTTTGAAGGGATGCCAAGAGTGACGAAAATATTTCGTATCGTCCGTTCTTCATCCCAAGCTTCAAGAGAAAATTGTAAAAATGTTAAAAAACACAAGATAATGATTTTCTTCATGATAAATTTCCTTGTGTATCCTATTTCTTTGTCATAAAAAAAGAGTATACAGATTTTAAATTATGAGAAAAAGAGCGTTATGATATCTTGCGAAAAATTCTTTTGCAAAAAATTTTGCATCAAAGTAGGTATAGGGGCTTTTATTGTAAGAAGTTTTTGAGAAAAGGGATGAATAAATTCTAAGCTATAGGCATGTAATTGTTGCTGTCGCATAGAAAACTTTTCATTGATTGTGTTGTTGCCATAAAGAGTGTCTCCTAAAATAGGAGCTCCTAAAGCCCGTAAATGAAGTCGAATCTGATGCGTTCTTCCTGTTTTTGGGCTGGCTTTTACAAGAGAAAAAGGGGAGGCGTTCACTAAAACCCGAATCTCTGTGACGGCTTCCTTCCCTTTTTCATGGATCGCCATCTGCTGCCGTAATACAGGATGACGCCCAATAGGAGCTCTATATTCTCCCTCTTGTGGGGTTCCGTAGCAAAGAGCTATATATGTTTTTTTTAAGGCTCTTTGGGCAAAGAGGTCGATGAGTTTTTGTTGGGCCAGAGGAGTTTTCGCTGCTAATAGAACTCCTGTGGTATCCTTATCTAAACGATGAACGATGCCAGGTCGAAGGGTTTCTGATGTGAAATTGTTTTTTTTTACATAAAAAAGAAGAGCATGTACAAACGTATGCTCCCAATTGCCAGGAGCCGGATGAACGACAAAATTCGCAGGTTTGTTGATCGCAAGAAGATGTTCGTCTTCATAAAGAATATCCAAGGGAATATCTTCTGGCATGATGGGATTTGCTATAGTTTGTAAGAAAAAAATATCCATTTCATCATTTTTTTTGAGTAATGTCCGTTTTTTAACGATTTTTCCGTTCACGAGCACACATCCATTTTCAAGGAGGAATTGAAAGTACGTGCGGGAATGAGGGAAAAGACAGGATAGATATTTATCAATCCTCTCGCTTGTCTCTTCACTATAAATGATAAAGATGGTTTCCGGCTGGTTCATAAAAAAAATTAATCGTATTCAAAGATTATAGCATAAAAAGGAAGAGAATAAAAGGTTGGAAATATCGAAGTCTTATTCTTGGTCTTCTATACTTTTTTTCAAGGCTTCCGAGGACCGTTTGGCTCTTGCAAGGCACTGATTGATAGTTTCTTGCATTTGCGTAATCATTGTGCTCCAAAATTTTTGCTTTTGCGCTGAAGAAAAAGCCATTTGTTTAAAAGGCTGTTCTTCATTGACTTGAAACGGTTTGGATTCTTTTTTTTCTGGAGCCGGTGTCACCGGTTTTTCTGAATTTGGGGGAAGGGGGGGAATAGACTTGTTCATAATTTTACTTTTTAGATATTGATTCTCATAGTTTTTTTTTAGCAGAAATTTTATTGTTACACAATAAAATAGGACGGCAGGTATGCAATTTGGTTCTCATACAAAAGAAACCAATCCCTTTGTTTTAGTCATCACGATCAATGATCAGCCTTTTAAAGAGGTCTCTAAAAAACTTTTTGGTAAAAGCCTGGAATTTCCTCTAAAATGTTCTTCCTGGGAAGAGGCCCGAGAATGGTTTGACTCTCTGGAATATCGTGTCGTCAAAAAATATTGTGTCACCTTGCTTGCTATGCGCAATTATCCCAGTGATGGATTGCGGCAAAAATTGCGCAGTAAAAACATAAGCGATACAACAATGGAAAAGGTTATAACTGAATTGCAAGAACATCATTATCTCAATGATGAGGAATGGTTAGAACATTTTATCCATCAACAGGTGCATAAAGGATATGGCCCTAATGGGATTGCAGCAAAACTTCGCCAAAAATATATCGCTCAAAATAAAATTGAAGATTCTTTAAATAAAATTATGACCGCACAAATGCAAAAGAAAAAGATCGTCGATTTATTAATGCATGATTTTCAAGCGTACCCTAAAGAAAAAGCCATGCGTCTTTTGCAACGAAGAGGATTTGATCCTTTTTTAATTTATGAAGTGGTCAAAAATCCGCATGACCGGGATAGCGGGGAAATGGAATAACATCGCGTATGTTTTCCATGCCGGTAATAAATTGTACCAACCGTTCAAAACCTACTCCAAATCCTGCATGAGGAACCGTTCCGTATTTGCGTAGTTCTGAGTACCACCCATAGTCTTCTTTTTTAAATCCCAGCTGGACAATGCGTTGTTCGAGTATTTCTTCTCTCTCTTCCCTTTGAGAGCCTCCAATGATTTCTCCGATTTTGGGTACAAGTACGTCCATGGCCGCCACCGTTTTATGGTCGTCATTCAAACGCATGTAAAAAGCTTTAATTTCTTTAGGATAGTCCGTGAGAATGACCGGTTTTTTACAATGCTCTTCGGTGAGATATCGCTCATGTTCCGATTGAAGGTCCATCCCCCACTTGACGGGATAAGAGAACTTTTGATGCGATTTTTCTAAAATGGCAATGGCTTTTGTATAGCTCATATGTTCAAAAGGAGTGGTGAGCACGTGTTCCAGACGGGCTAAAAGCCCTTTTTCTATAAACTGATCAAAAAACTTGATGTCTTCGGGACATTGTCGAAGAGTCTTTTGTATCATAAACTTGAGATAACTTTCCGCGCATTCCTTGTTGTCGTTGAGGGTGGCAAAAGCCATCTCCGGTTCGATCATCCAAAATTCTGCAAGATGACGAGAGGTATGGGAGTTTTCTGCTCGAAAAGTAGGACCAAATGTATAAATATCCGATAAGGCACAGGCAAACGCTTCTCCATTGAGCTGCCCGGATACGGTAAGATAGGTCGGTGTTTGAAAAAAATCTTTTGTAAAATCTTTATTCCCGGGTTCTAGTGTTGTGACACGGAACAAGGCTCCGCCGCCTTCACAGTCGGAGGCGGTGATAATAGGAGTATGAACGTAATAGAAGCCTCGGCGTTGGAAAAATTCATGGGTGGCGAATGCAAGGCAGTTACGAACCCGCGCTACGGCACCTTGTGTATTGGTCCTAGGGCGAAGATGAGCAATAGAGCGCAGAAATTCAAAAGAATGCCTTTTTTTTTGGAGGGGATAGTCTTGAGGAGACGTCCCATAAATGTGAATATGGGTCACTTGCATTTCATAGGACTGATTGTGTCCAGGACTGGGCACTATTTTTCCTTCTAATGCGACGCTGGCGCCAGTAGAAAGTTTCTCCATCTGAGAAAGATCGATAGAGCCTTCTTCGAGGATTGCCTGAAGGCTCTGTAGACAGGACCCGTCATTGATCTCTAAAAAAGTACAATTTTTTTGATTTCTAAGCGTTTTCAGCCAACCGCAGACAGTAACCGTTTTTCCTAAAATTTCTTCAGGATTAGAGGGGAAAAGGATAGCATTAATTTTTGTGCGCATAAAAGACCATTATTTTTGTGCTAAAGATTGTAATAATTTTATCTCATTTTTCCAATATTTATCTCCCGAAGGAGTTTCTAAATATTTAGGAAGATATTTTGTTTTGGAAGAGTTCATAATATATCGAAAGCATTCAAGGCCTATTTTTCCTTTTTCCAAAGATGCATGTCTGTCTTTTCTGGAGCCGAGATCTTGAGAAGAATCGTTGAGATGCAATGCCTTCAGATAGTCTATGCCTATAAGAGCATCAAATTCTTTGAGGACTCGTTCCCATCCTTGATGGGAACGGATGTCATATCCCGCAGCAAACATATGGCAAGTGTCCAGACAAACGCCTATTTTGATCTTTTTGTGGGTATGTTGAATAATATAGGCGAGATGTTCCAATTGGTAACCCACTTGAGACCCTTGTCCTGCCGTGCATTCTATAACCATCGTAGTAGATCCTTGGTTCATCAAAGGTGCCACATGAAGCAGGCTATGGATAATCGTGTCCAAACATTGTTCTTCTGAAGAGCCTGTAGCCGATCCCGGATGGAAATTGAGATAGTCAATGTGCAATAAATGGCATCGTTTGATTTCTTCTTGAAAAGCCACTGAGCTTTTATGAAGGATCTCTTGGTTAGGAGACCCCAAATTGATCAAATAGCCCCCATGACTGGTGACAATGGTAATGCCTGTTTCTTTTTTTGCCCTGTCCCATCTTTCTACTTCTTCGGGCGTGATTTTTTTCCCTTTCCATTGCTTTTGATTTGCGGTAAATAACTGGATGGTATTGGCTCCGATCTCTTTTCCGCGATAGAGGGCATTAGAAACTCCTCCCGCAGCCGACATGTGAGCGCCAATTAGAATAGGTTTCATGATCCCTTCCTCAGAGTCATTATAAGGACAAAAAAAGATTATGCTCAATAGGGAAAAAGCCGCTGAAGTAAAGATTCTGTTTTTCGACATTTGCCTTGTGCGATATCATAACCTTGAGGAGTAATATTATGGTCCCTAACGAGATGTCTTCTTTTGGTGGGGTAAAAAAATTTTTTGCCGGAACATTTTTAAGCCGTATCAGCGGCTTTGTGCGTGATGTCGCATTGGCCTATTGTTTTGGAGCCGGAGTGGAGATAGCCCTTTTTATGGTGGCCTACAGGATGGCCAATCTCTTCCGAAGGCTTATTGGAGAATCGACCCTTCATGCAAGCTTTATTCCTCATTATGAGCTGCTAAAAAAAAATGACCTCAAAAAAGCGGCTTTGTTTTATAGAGACACCCTTTTTAGTTTTCTGATTATTGTGCTTATGCTTCTTTTTATTTTGGAAGCAGTGCGCGTTTTTTTTCATCTGGGACAGGAAACGGGAGTGTTTTCTCTGATGCGTCTTATGTTTCCTTCTCTTATTTTTATGGCTCTTTTTGGAATAAGCTCTGCTTTTTTGCAATGTGAACGACGCTTTTTCTTACCGGCAGTAGCCCCTCTTTTTTTTAATGTAGCTTTGACAATAGGAGCTTTTGTAATTTATTTTTTTAAGGGCTCTGTTCAGGAATTGTCTTTGTTTGTCGTCCTTGGTTTTTTTGTGCAATGGCTTTTTATCTCCATACCCAGTTTTCAGATGGTGCGTCCTTATATCTCATATAAAGAGTGGTTGCGTCCGATGGTTTTTTCTCCAGAAATAAAAAAAATGATACACCCATGTTTGTTGAGCATTATCGGCATAGGAGCTGTACAGATTAATAGCGCCATCGATGCTTTGTTTGCTAAATATGCCGATGCTTTGGGTCCTGTCTATTTATGGTATTCCATTCGGCTGGCACAGCTCCCCATGGCTCTTTTTGGAGTCGCGATTGCTACGGCTGTTTTTCCCGCTCTTTGCCGTTCTGTCCTTCTGGAAGACGGGGGAGAATTTGAGAGAAAACTTGTAGCAAGCTTACAACGTATGATCGGGATTATGATTCCCGCAACCTTTGCCATATTTGCTCTTGGGGGAGTTAGTGTCAATCTTCTCTTTGGCCGGGGAGAATTTTCTTCCGTGGCGGTTTATGAGACTTTTCATTGCCTTATCGTTTATGGCGCCGGTCTTTTTTTTCTTGTGGCTACTTTGATTTTTTCCAATGCCTTCTATGCTAAAAAAAATTATTTTTTTCCTACCATCGCTTCGGTAGCAAGTGTTCTTCTCAATCTTGCCTTGAACGCTCTTTTTATTTTCTATTTCCATGGTAAGGCCGCGAGTGTTGCCTATGCGACGACGATCAGTGCTGTTTTTCAAACAGGTCTTCTCTTTTGGCGATTACAAAGATATCCGATAGCGACGATTATAATCCCTTTGTTAAGGAAGGTTTTCTTCATTTCCTTGTTCAGTGCCCTTTTAGCCCTTTTATTAGGTCATTATTGTCTAAAGGATCCTACTTGGGCCTTTTTTGGAAACGAGGAAATAGAATATGGGCGCAGTTTTTCACAGCAGATAGGACATTTTTCTTGCATGACAGGCATATTTTTTCTATCCCTGTTTTCCTTAGCTAAAATATTCCATGTGCATGCGATCACTCAATGGCTGGAATTTTTCTCTAAAAAAGATAAAGAAAAAATACAAGTTATGTAGTATGCGCTAGGAATTCGCAAATAATAGGGATGTTGATCAAAATTGGTAAAGAGATTTGATCCCCTTCCGGGAGCATTTCCATTTTTCCAGCAAAATTATCTTCCATCAAAGCAAGATAGGAAGGAACTTCTCTGGAAGAATTGCTTTTCGCGGCGAGAATAGTTTTCATTTTTCTCGATTTTTCTTTGATGGAAACAACCATCCCTGTTTGTACTTGAAAAGATCGTCGATCCACTTTTTTGCCGTCTACTAAGATATGCCCATGAGCAACAAGTTGCTGCGCAGCAAAAATTGTAGGAGCCAATCGTAATCGGAAAACAATATTATCAAGACGACATTCTAATAACTGCAAGAAATTATGGGCCGTATTTCCTGGATGTTGTAAAGCTGTTTTATAGGCTTTTAGGAGCTGTTTTTGAGTAAGCATGCCATAGACAGCACAAAGCTTTTGTTTTTCTGCAAGCTGTAGGCCGTAATCAGATTGTTTCTTTCTTTTAGCTCCGTGCATTCCTGGAGGATTGGGCTTGTGTAAAAGAGGATTGCGGGCTCTGCCAAAAATATTAGCTCCAAATTTACGAGCAACGCGGTTCTTCGGACCTGTATATCGACTCATTTCAACTCCAATTGTTCTTGAAAATTAGAAGAGCATGTTAGCGAAAAATACAATTTTTCCACAATATTTTTTATGCGTTTTACATTTATAGGCGCATAGGGCATTAAAAAAAAATTTAAAAAGACTCGTTTTTGCGATGTTAGTGGCTTTCGCAGATGCATATGCGGTCTTGGTATGAGCAAGCATTTTCTAGAGTATGGAGACTGAGGTTTTCAGGTAATTGATCTTCTCTTAGAGTGACGTTGAGAGAGGAAAATTTTTTCAATAAATCGATTAGTTGCTGGGGCTTAGTGAAAGAGAAGGAAAAAGAAGAGAGATCTAATGTTGTTAGATTCGGCATGTTTTCAATAATAGAGTTTAGCGCTTTTAAAATATTTTTTTCACGATTTTGAGGCGGTAAATTTTCTGGAGCATTTGGGGCATCTTGAAGGATGAGTTGCTGTTTTCCGGGTAAATAACAATTGTCACTAGTAGAAAAAAGGGAGGGGGAGCTGTAAAGAGTGAGTGTATAAAGATCTGAACATAATTGTTTTTTGATCTCTTCAGGAAGAGAGATCTTTGTTAAAATAGTTTCTTGATCGTGTTTGTTTAACTGAGTCCATAAGACATAGGAAGCGGAGCGTAATGGATTGATTTTCGTAGCGTTTTGGTGTTGGATTTCTTGGTCTATTGGATTTTTTTGAAGGTTTATTTTTGCTTTTTGTTCGATTGTTAGCTCGCGTTCATAATTTTTCGGCAGTTGTTCCGGAGAGACAAATAAATTTTTCATGGATTGTACATTAAGAATTTTTTGTACTTGCTCGCTGGTTACTGTTAGAGGGTTAGAAGAAATCTCTAAGAAAGAAAGAGAAGGAAGCAGAGTATCAAGATCTTCGGGAATTTCGGTTAATGCAGTTCCCAGCATAAGAAGAGAGGGAGTAAGAAGTGCGGAGGTCTGTTGTTGCAAGGCAAGGAATTGAAGATATTTTGTAAAAATAAGGCTGTAATCAAAAACAGGAGACTTATTACTTGCTCTAAAACAATAGCTTACAAGAAAAGCAAGTGGTAAAAACACAATAAGAGAAATTTTCGCTAAGGTCGATAGAAGTGTTTTCGAAGAAGAATGGTTTGCGTTGGGATCCAATAAACATACCGTTTTTCCTTCGAATGTAGTGACAAAAAAAGTATGGCTCGGATTCGTAACCCAGCGAAAGAAATGATCTGCCAGCTTACCTGTTTTCCACAAAATGTTTTTATGGGAGGAATATTCAGGATCGAAATGTAGCCTTGTGTTCCAAAAAGGTACTTCCGTAATCGTAATAGACATGAGTTTTTTTTCTCCAATCATGGAATAATAGAAAAATTATACTGTTTTTTAGCTATTTTTAAAATGAAAAGAGAATTTTTAAAAGAGAATAAATAATAATGGATAAAAAGTTGTGAACAGATGGATTTAACGAAGAAAACGGGATATAAGTTCTTGATTGAAAGATGTTTGTTTCTTTTTTATTCCTTTTTCAGCAGAGAGAAAAGTCAAAAAGTTTTTACATAGATCCCCTTCTAAAGGGAGCGCTACCCCTTTTAGCTCGATCATATTGGCAAGATCGGCGCAAAAATGAATGGTCATAGGACAGGAAATAATCAAAAAAAGGAGCTCTTTATGGGGATATTGCTTGCGAAAGAGAACGATTTTTTTCGCGATCTCGTAAAGTGTTGGAATGATCAAAATTTCGGCATTGCTATTCTGTCGGGAATGTTTGATGAGGCAGGTATTACAGGGAAAAGAAGATCTGCACAAACATTGCGAAGAAAAGCGTTTTGCGGGACAATCAAGAGGTCTCATGCAATAGGGGAAGCCTACTAAGAGATGGGTATTGTTGGAGTTTTTTGTAAAGGTCCAGTCTTGGTCGTCACGAAGACCGAAGTAGTAAGGATCGCCCTTGTTTCGGTAAGGATTTTTTTTAATCAGAGATAGAAGTAAATTTTTTCCATGTTTAAAGGGATGTTTTAGAAAATAGGATAGAAGAATATGCTGTTTATCTTGGCGAGAAAGATACCATAATGCGCGTAACCTGGAAAAAAAAAGTCTTTGTGACACAATATTCCGAATTTTAGAAAAATTGTATCTTTTAGTTTTGCTTTTGAGAAGACTTTTTGTGCTAAGAGGGACAATTTTACCCTAAGAGCAGGTAATTTTTTCCCTTTATGCTTATCCTGTCTGTCCTTCTTCGTCCAGGTCTTGTAATAATTCGATGCCGGCTTCTTTTAGAGATTTTATCCCCTCGGAAAATCCGAGCTGGCGGGTAAGATGGTCTAGAGATTCTAGTTCTGAAATTAACTGGTCATTAATTGTTTCTAATTTAGCTATTTTTTTTAATAATTCTGTTTTTTTCATTTTAATACTCCTTTTTCACTTAAAAGTATGATGCATAAAGTGTGCCAACTCCCTTTTTCTGTTGATTTCAATAAATTGTGCGAGTACTCTTCAACTATAAATAGTAGAGAAAAAGGAGTGAAATTATGGGACAAAAAATTATGGCTCTAGCAGCTCTTTTGTTGACAACTTTCGGATGTTCAAAAGAATCAAGCCCCTCTTCAAAGAATAATGATGAGAAAAAACAAGAAAAGATCATCCAACAGAATTCTCAATCTCAAGATAAAAATATTCAACAAGATGAGAATCAAAATACTTTGGATAAAACACCTCAAACTGATGAAACAAAAGCAGTACAAGATGAAGAACCATCAGATGAGGATGTAAATGGCGCTGATGAAGATAGCGACATGATGCAAAGTCAAAAAGAAGAAATGCAAAAACAAATGGATGAATATAAAAAAGAGATGAATTCTTCAGAGGATGCAGAAGAGTCTCCAAAGAGCGAGAAGCCTAATCAAGATCAAGACCAAGATTCTTCTGATCAGGAAGATCAAGATGAGCCTAATCAAGATCAAGATTCTTCTGATCAGGAAGATCAAGATGAGACATATTAATTAACTTTTTATTAAAAACGATCGAATAAAAAAGATCCCCGGAGAAAATAGTCTCTTGGGGATCTTTTTTTTTATTGATGAATACGAGGAGAAGAGGGAGCTTTTTCCAGTTCTGCCATAAGCTTATCACGTAATTCCATCATCTGAAATTTTTTAAAGCCTACGTTTTCATCTTGGTAATACCATTCAATAGAGGTTACCTCATCATCATAAAAACGAGAGCTTCCATGACGCATATCGTTGTCCCATTGAATTTGGGCCAGAATTTTTCCCTGCGGGTTATATTGCATTTCCATGCCCTGCTTTTTACCCATTATATAAGGAACTTCTTGTATTTTTGTTCCCTTTAAATAATGGATCTCCTTTCCATCGATCAGGCCATTGTTCCAGTCGATTTCTAAAAGAATAGATCCTTCTGGAGAGAAAGAAACCTGTTTCCCATGAAGAGCATAGTTTTTGAAGGAAGAAGTGGAATGGACCTGTCCATTAGGGTGGAAAGATGTTCGTTGAACCAGTTCTCCATTTGCTATAGTGTCCTTGGATAAAAGGAGTCCTTGACGGTTTCTTTGAATCCGCGTTCCGGCTCCTTCCTCTACCTTGGCTTCCTGTTCATTATTCGAAGTAAAATAGTCTCCTTTCATGAGCATGTTTCCATGATATTCTTCAATAGATTGAGGAATCCCTTTTTCATCCCAGGTTGAAATGACCCTTTTGTTGTCAAATTCATATACTTCTTCTCGATAAGGAATGCCAGACATGTCATAGAGGACTGTTTTTAGCAGAGTACCATCATCGTATTCTGCCAAACGTTCAATAAGAGTAGAGTTTGGATAAGAATAGGTGGTCGTTCCATTGAGAACCCCATGGACATAGCTGCTTGTTACTGTGACGCCATTGTCTAATTGGGTGATGATCTGACCATCTTCTTGTCGTTCTTTCCATTCATTAGGAGATAATTCAAAACCATATTTGTGAACAAAACGTTGAGCAACCACATTCGAATCATTTTCGTTCTTATTGCATCCAATAAGAGTAATTGCTGTTATTCCTATTAGAATCCAGCGTAAATTTTTCATCATGAACCTCCGGTTGATTCATCGGCATTATTATATGTTTTTTCTTTCTATTGGAAAAGATTTTTGGAAACTTTTTGTAAGATTTTCTGATGATTCCTTTCCACCTCGTCGTAAGAAACCGTTTTGTTTGTATCTCGATAGATGAAGCGTATGGTCATATTATGCATTTCCGAATGAGCAGGATCACGATAAATATCCAAAAGATAAAAATCTTCAAGGAGCAAAGGACGATTTTTTTCAATGAGCGAAGATAGTTGTTCATAAGGGAACGTTTTTTTCAAAGAGAGAGTCCAGTCTCTAGAAGAAAAGGGATAAAGAGCATAGGGGAGGTATTGTTTTTCTTTTGGAGAAATCAAAGAAGTCGTATCGAGTTCCGCAAAGAAAAGAACGCGGTTTTTTATCTCCCATTCTTGAACTAACAAGGGATGAACTTCTCCGACAATACCGATCTCTTTTCCTTCTAGGAGAATCGCAGCTTGTCTTGAAGGATGGAGTGAAGAATGAGCAGAAGGATGAAAAGACACTTTTTGAGAAAATCGGATCATCAGATTTTCTACGATGCCCTTGATCGTGTAAAAATCGATCGGACGTTCTTTGGCGGACCAGTGTTTGGGTGTTTCATTTCCGGTAAGAATCATGCCCATAGCAGGCTTTTCAATGATGGTTCCTTCTTGATCAAAGTGAAGCCTTCCGATTTCAAATCCCATCATTTCTTCATTTTGATGATCGGTATTATATCGAATAATCTCGAGAAAAGAGGAGAGATAAGAAGACCGAAGGATAGAATGTTCTATCGATTTGGTATGTTGCACAGAAATGATGGAGGATTTTTCGGTTGTCGCCATTTTTGGACTGATTAAATCGGGTGTGATCCATTCCTGTAATCCTTCCATCATCAAAACGTTTTTCATTTTTCGTTCCATGACATAGACCGGAGAATGATTGCAATGAGAGATCGTGAAATAGGGAGATTTTTTTTCTATGGAGTTATACCCATATAACCTTCCAACTTCTTCGATCAGATCAATTTCACTGTGAATGTCATTTCGGAAGGTCGGTATGGTTACTTCTAGCATGCTTTGTTTTTCTTCAGGTTCGAAATCAAGTCTTTGTAACAAAGAGATCATTTCGTTGAGACTTATCTTCGTTCCTAGAATGGAATTGGCTCTTTGAGGACGTAATGGAATGATTCTTGGAGTGATCTTTTCTGATTGTGTATCAATCGCTCCTTTAGCGATTTTTCCTCCACAAAGTCTTTGAATAAGGCTGCAGGCGCGATTCAGAGCTGTAATTACATTGCCCCTATCACATCCTTTTTCAAACCGCATACTACTTTCCGTGCGGAGCATAAGGGCAGAAGAAGTTTTGCGAATGATCAAAGGGTCAAAAATAGCCGATTCGATCAAAACGTTTTTTGTAGAGGTTTTTATAGAAGAATGCATTTCCCCTATGATTCCTCCTAGAGCAATAGCCTTTTGATGATTGGAAATCACGATCGAAGAAGAAGGACAGATTTTGGTCTCATGATCTAAGGCCAACATTTCTAGGGGAGAAGATAGTTGTTGTATTTCGATTTTTTTTTCTTCCAAAGTATCATAATCGAATCCATGTAAAGGTTGCCCCATCTCGATCATGGTAAAATTAAGAACGTCGACAATAACATTGATAGGACGCATCCCATAGGCCAAAAGAGCTTTTTTCAACCAAAATGGAGACGGTACCATTTCAATGCCTTCTAGGAGGCGTAATGCATATCTGGGAACGACATTCGGACAAAGAACGGAGACGGAAATTTTTGATTCTATAGGAGTAGATCCTTCCTCAAAAGATATTTCGGGATAAGAGATCTTTTTGTTTAACTGGGCGGCTAGTTCTCTTGCGACTCCAATAATACTGTAGCAATGCCCCAAGTTGGGAGTAAGAGACAATAACAGTACCGGATCCGCTAATACGGAGAGATCGGATCCTACAGTAAAAGAGGAAGGGAGCTCGAGGATGCCTTCGTGATTCTCGGAGAGAGAAAGCTCTTTTTCCGAAAGAAGCATGCCAAAAGATTCTATCCCTCGAAGCTTGGATTTTTTAATGGTGATCGTTTTTCCCTCTTCCGTAAGATGAGCCCCTATTTTTGCAAAGGCTGTCAACAACCCTTCTCTACAATTGGGAGCTCCGCAGACTACCTGTACCGTTTCCTTTCCGTCGTTGACGGAAGCTATGACTAGAGAATCAGCATTAGGATGTTTGTTGACCGTTTCAACTTTTCCCACTACGACATGATCAAAAGGAGGCACTTGATTCTCTACGCTTTCTACTTCTAATCCCGTAAGTGTTAAAAGCTCTGTAAGTTTGGCAATAGGAAGATCGACATCGATATATTTTTTTAAAAGAGAAAGAGGAACACGCATAATATTTCTTTAAGTTGTTAATGGTCTAATCCGGGAATGTTCCCTCGCTTAAAAGCAAGAACTTCCGGGATTGGATACCCGCGCCATACATTCCTAGGGCGATACAGAAAGAATACTATGCTATGGAATTTAACACAAGGCGCCGGTGTCCCAACCCTAAAGGAATGGTTTTTACGCCGTCAGAGATCAAAAACAGAATATTGAGAAAAGAAAATTCTATGGCTCTGGATAGTCTAGCAAGGGTTGTTTGGCTTTGATCGATTCTTTCTGTCCAATAGCGATAAGTGAAAAAAATCCAAGGACAATTAAAGGGAAAATCGGCGCAGCCGTTAGGTTGGTTTTATGATATAACCAAAGACCCATCGGGAGAATAAACGATCCTATTCTTCCTCCCATAGCGGTACTAAAAGCTCCTAGTAAATATCGATGATTCTCGGGAGTTTTTTCATATACCCAAGCATGATAGGGCGCCGCTAAAATCACTCCGAAAACCATCAGAAGAATTCTAAGAAAAGAAGCTTTAAAAAGGGTCGTGTCTTTCAGTAAAAAAAATAGAGGGCAGCCACAGAAAATAATCCCCAAAATGGAGAGGATCATTAGCGTTTCTTTGCGTATTTTTAAGCTTAATATTCCAAATAAAGGTAAAAGAAGTAAATCGAAGGCTAATAAAGCACTATTTAATCCAATAGCTTTTTCTTTTGTAATAGAACTGATAATGTGTAAAAAGCCGTTCATAAAATTGGTGGTGAGGTAGTAATTGGCATAAGAAAATCCTGCGAGAAGCATTATTTTTACAATGCTTGTTCGATATTTCCAAAGTACTTGAGCCGGAGGCAGGGTCTTTTGTGTCCTTGAAGGTTCTTCAAGAGAACTTTTTCTGAGATACCATCCAATAGCTCCGATGATGCTGCCGCTCCAAAATAATATCCTCCAGAAATCCAAAGTGGAATGTAATATCCACACAGAAAAAGAAGCGATAAGGATCCCTAAAACTCCGGAGGCATCATATAAAGAGCTAATCAGATTTCTTTTTGCTGGAGAGGTGTTCTCAAATAATGTGATCGCCCCTCCCGTTGTCTCTCCAGAAGAAAAAAAACTGATCATCAGACGGGTAAGTGCAAGTAACAAGGGGGAAAATAGTCCCGCTTGGGCATAGGTAGGCAAAAAGCCCATCATCCCTGTGTGGATCGCCATCCCCAGTAATGTAATGGACAGGATTTTTTTTGTTCCTAATCGATCTCCAAAATGTCCGAATATAAGAGCCCCAAGAGGTTTGATAAAAAGGCTCAAAGGACCTATTGCATACAGGTAAATAAGAGCGTAAACAGGGTCTTGTTGTGGAAAAAAGACGGGAACAAGAAAGGGAATAAGCAGATCAAATAAGGCTCGATCAAAATGATATAAGAGATTTCCGATCAGTACGATCAGAATATTGTTTTTTCGCGTAAACATCTCCTTTCGCCGGTATGATCCGGATCAAGTTGTGAGGGTATCATCTCAGCCCAAACAGGCACCCCTGATAGGTAAAAGAAGATTTTATCACGAATCAGAATTTTTGAGGGGATGCAAAATTGAAAACAGTAAATTTTAATGGTACAATAATACAGTATTATTGAGGAGTATACAGGAACAAGCGACCAGGCGCAGAGGAAAAAAGATCTATCTACCAAAAGAGAAGAAGGATCTACTTTCTTCGCATTCAGGGCTCTTTGTAATAGAAGACTAAGCACTCGATCCAATACTCTTTTCCTGTATCATCAACCATCTATGTGCTGTAGCTCTATGAGCATAATGCGTAGCTATAGGGATATCACTCCGCCGACATCCATGAGATAAAACATAAAAAATAGAATTCCAATTTTTCTAAAATCTGTGTGAGAAGTTCCTCTTTGCAAAGGAGGTTTTCAAGCCATGAAAGACTGGATCAAATTCTATTGCTCATTTGAAAGACATTGAAAGTGTTTTTGAGATATATTGTGCTCCTAAAGTTGTTTTAAGGAGTATTAGTGTATCAAATAAAATATTTAGAAAGCTAGATCCCCGGTAGAATGAAAAAAAATAGGGTTTTTATTATCGATGTGATAACATAGAGATCTTTAAAAGAGGATAAACATGTCTGTAGCCAGTTCAGCAATAAATTTTGTAATAGGAGCCAATCCTATATTTTTTGATTTTTTCAGAGATCAAAGATCGCAAGAAGAATTAATTGCGCATGCGGAAAACATATAATTTGGAATTACGAAGAGGAGTGAGTGCGCGCGATGAACTCACCACCAATATACAACACTATCACTGTTTGGGAGATCTTTGGTTACAGGCGGAATGGGCGGCCACACAAGAAGAAAACCGAGAAGAAAAAATAGACATTCTCAACGCTATAGACGGTCGGAGAAAAGGCTACTTTTTACAACGTAGTGTCTTATGGATGCAAGAAGAGGCCCGAAACCGCCCTCAGACACCCGCAGCAATAAATTATCTAAGAACCGAAGCGGCAGCGAGAGTTCTAGAAGAAGAAGAAATTTGGGATCATCTCGTATGGCATCAGCATTTTGCTCGTCCTTCCGGTGCAGAGTTTTACTGGGATAATCTTGCAAGTAGAAAAGCAGAGAATTTTATATTCTGCTGTTCTGTCAATGCTAGTCGATTGAAGAGGAATTTTGTCCGTCTGTTTACAACGGATGAAGGTTCTTGTTCAAGAAAGGCTTTGGCAATTGGAATCTCAATTATTGCCCTGATAAGTACTTGCTTTGCTTGGTTTAAACTAAAAGTTGTCAGATAAAGCGATTCAAAAAATCTTTTATAGATTTCCGAGTTTTCTTAGCGATAACCGTAATTGTGATGGAGCTTATTATGGAAAAGCCTTCAAAAGATTAGTGGTTAGGTACTCATTGGTATCAGAAATTTCTACTAAGAGCACCTTCTTACAATGCTTGTTCGATATTTCCAAAGCACTTGAGCCGGAGGCAGGGTCTTTTGTGTCCTTGAAGGTGTTTTCACGGAGCTTTTTCTGAGATGTCCTCTAACACTGATGAAGTTGCCTCTCCAAAATAATATCCTCTGACTAATAATAATATATTTGAAGCTTTTTAAAGCGGATCTTTATCTCCAGGCAAGAAAGGCTCTAAGGAGAAAATCCTACGGAAGGGGATCTTCGCCGCCGGGATGAAAGGGATGGCATTTGACGATTCTTTTTAAGGTAAGCCAAAATCCTTTAAGACAACCATATTTAGAAAAAGCCTCGATAGAATAATCGGAACAAGAGGGATAAAAACGGCAAGGGTTTCCCAAAAAGGGGCTGATCGTATGTTGATAGAGCTTGATGAGAAAAATAAAAACCTGTTTCATAAAGGGAAAGTAACTTTTTGGATGTATTATATGAAAAAATTAGGATTTATCCTATCGGTATTGTTTTTTTTATCTCTTGAAGCTCTTTCTCAAGAAGAGGGATTTCAAAAGTTCTTAGATGTATTTGTCCCTAAAGTGGAAAAGATCAGTACACGGTTGAATAAATTGCATTGGATTTTGGAAACAACAGGGTCTAAAGATGCTGTGGAACTGGTCGTTGCCTATGAGGTTAAGCTTTCTCAGCTATTTCATAATGAAAAAGTCTATGATCAGCTGCTACAATGGAATGCCAGTATAGATACCTGGAAAAATCCTCTTTTACAAAGAGAGCTAAAAATTCTTCTTCGTCAATTTAAGACAAGCCGTGTTTCTGAAGAGTTGATACAAACTCTTGCACAAAAAGAAGCGGAATTAAGCCAGATATATGTCGATTTTCGGCCTACTTATAAGGGAAAAATAGTAACGCAAAATGATATTTCTCAAATTTTAGAAAAAGAAACGGATATCTCAGTGCGTCAAGAAATATGGGAACTTTCTAAAGAGATCGGAAATATTTTAGCTCCTCACATTGTAGAGTTAGTTGTTTTACGCAATCAATACGCCCGACAAATGGGATATGCCAATTATTTTGAGATGAGCTTGGATCTGTCAGAGGTGGATTTTCCGGAAATAGAGCGTCTTTTTGAAAAATTAAGAGAAGATTCTGAAAAAAAGTATAATATCATGATAGGAGAGATCCATACAGACTTAGCCCAAAAATATCATCTGCCGGAGCCTGAAGTTCTTCCTTGGGCGTGGAGCGATCCTTTTTGTCAAAAAGATCCTTTAGAACCTAAGAATATCGATGATTTGGTATCGTCTTTGGATCCTATTGCCGTAAGTAAAAAATTTTACGATGCGATGGGATTTTCTATTGAAAATATATTGCAAAGAAGTGATCTGTATCCCAGAGATAATAAAAATCAGCATGCCTTTTGTATCTCCATTGATCGAAAAAATGATGTTCGTATTTTGTGCAATATGGTTCCAACGATTCATTGGCTGGCCACTTTGTTGCATGAATTAGGCCATGCTTTATATGACGAACATATCGCCGGCAATCTTCCCTGGCTTCTTAGGACGCCTCCCCATATGAGCACTACGGAAGCCATGGCTCTTTTGGTCGGCAGGGCGGTATTTCATCCGGATTTTTTTACTGCCTTTGTCCATGTTCCTACCCGAGAGCAAAAAGAGATCTTGTCGCATATAGAAAAGAGTCAGCAGAGAACGCAGCTCTTGTTCAGCCGGTTTGTCATGATGATCACGATGTTTGAAAAAGCGCTATATGAAAATCCCCATCAGGATCTCAACGCTCTTTGGTGGAGCCTTTGTGAAAAATATCAAAAAATTCATCCTCCGAAGGGGCGTAAGATGAAGGGGGATTGGGCGGCAAAATATCATATCGCTTTTGCTCCTGTATATTATTATAGTTATCTTTTGGGAGAGATGTTTGCGTCCTCTTTGCAAGCAAAAGCTAAAATGTTTTCCCCTTACGGGAATATGTGGAATCCCAAGACAGGGAAGTTTTTGCAACAAAAACTTTTTGCTCCAGGAGATTCCTATTCTTGGCCAATATTGATCGAACATGTATTGGGTCATCCTTTAAACAGTAAAGATTGGATGGAAGAATTTGCTCATGAGTAGTGTTTCGGATATGTGCATTTTAAGATGTTTTTTCTTGTTCGCATAGGGAAAAATCGGTATATTTTTCACATTATTTTGCGAGGATGGCGGAACTGGTAGACGCGCTACCTTGAGGTGGTAGTGGGAGTATTCCTGTAGGGGTTCGAGTCCCCTTTCTCGCATTTCTATAAGAATTCTTGAATATTTTTTTCTATTTTCATAGCAATTTGAGGAGCAAGAATTATTTTTTCTAGAGAGGAAAAAGAGTTCTCTTGTATTAAAGCGGTGAGGATAGACCACTCTTCATCAGTATAAGGAGTTCCATAGGGAAGGGCATGATGAGAACAGAGGCTTTCTCCTCCGCAAAGAATATGCGCTTTTTCTTGTTTGCAGGTATTACATAGAGGAAGAACATGGATAAAGCCCTCATGTTGCAGGACTTTTAGAGAAAAGCTAAGCGCTAGGATTCTAGGGACTTTAGATTGATGTAATTTTTGTAAGAATTTTTTGAATAGCTTGTAGATAGCAGGAGATATTTTAGGAGGTGGTTGGGTGTGAAGGATCATTTTTCCCATAAAGGCGGCGGCTTCTAAGGAAGAAAGATTTTGACGGAGAAAAAAGTGTTCTTCAATAATGGAGGCCTCTACAAGAGAAAGAAGATCAGACCGTCCCTTTTTATAGATAAATTCACTAAGGCAAAATCCGGAGGAGATCGAAAGAAGGTCGGACCTGGTGGGCATTATAGGAACGATACACGAGAGAAGTCCCATATAAGGGGTAAATATAATAATCAGTCTTTGTTTTTCTCGAAAAGGGGTGGATTGAAGGGTAATACCCTCAGTTTTATTTTCTTGCATCTTTCCAGTATAGGGTTTTTTAGAAGAAATTCATCAATTTTTTGGAAAAAATGTTTCTCTTCTTATACAATGTTTTTCATGCACCGATAGCTCAATTGGATAGAGCACTTGGCTTCGGACCAAGGGGTTGGGGGTTCGAGTCCCTTTCGGTGCGTTTTTCTTTGGTTTTTAAAGGGCTCTTTTTTCGGCGAAGATCGGTTCTTACACAGAAAAAGGAGATTGCGAGATAGTGGATGACATGATAGTTTTAGTTATAAAAAATGGGTAGGTGAAGATGGTAGACAAATCAAAATTTATATCAGAAGGGTATACTCTATCGGTAAAAACAAAAAATTTGCAAATGACCGATGCTATCAGAAATTACCTTATGGAAAAGTTGGAAAAAATCGACCGTTTTGCAGATAGCATTATAGATATTATGGTGACTTTAGAAGTGCAAAAGTTGTCTCATATCGTTACCATCATTATGAAATTTGCCCATACGAAAATTAAAGTGGAAGCCAATACCGAAGATCTCTATGCGGCAATTGATAAGGCGACAGACCGATTAATCTTGTTGATTCGAAAATACAAAACACGCCTTCAAGATTATCATTTTCAACATTTAGCTACTGTAGATCTCAATGTCAATGTTTTGCGGTCCAAACATTTCGACGACACTGTGTATGTGAATGATGAGATCGAGAATGAAAATTTAAAAGAAGATTTGGAAAAATATAAATTTCACGAAATTGTCGCCAATGAAAATCGTCCGTTGAAAATTCTTACTCAAGATGAGGCGATTATGAAAATGGAATTGTCTGGCGATACTTTTATGCCCTATAAAGCGGAAGAAGATCAAAAATTGAAGATCATCTATAGAAGGGAAGATGATGATTTTGGAATCATTGAATTGCAGTGACAGAGCTTTTTGATCCTATTCGGGAAATGTGGGTTCCGGATCTCCCTGAGGAAAGAGTGCGACAAAAGCTTTTGCATCACATGATTCAAGACTTGCAGTATCCCCAAAGTTATATCGCTGTGGAAAAAGAGATAGCCCTTTTACCACATTTGTCCGGAAAAAAATCCCATCATTTAAAAAGACGCGTCGATATCATTTGTTTCGGAAAAGATATCCATCCCCAGCATCTTCTCTATCCGCTTCTTTTAGTAGAATGTAAGGCGACGCCCCTCTCTGGAGAAGTGATAGAACAAGTTCTGGGGTATAACTATACTGTCGGGGCTTATTTTGTGGCAGTGGCCAATGAAGGGCAAATACAGGTAATGTGGCAAGATCTGGAAAATAGAGTGCAGAAAGTGGATTTCTTGCCCTCCTATCCGCAGATGATACGCGCCCTACAAAAGGATCAATAGATGGAATTAATCAGTGTTTTTGAGAAAAATCGGCAACGGTTTTTAGAAAAATTTCCGCAGCATGAGGCATGGAAGGACTCTTTTCTTTTTTCGCAACGGAAGTATCCAGAGCTTTCTATCAAAGAAGTTGAAAAGCAGACAAGACCTCTTTTGGAGGCTGATGTGATTTTTTGTGTGGGATTGGATAAGGCCGTATATCAGGTCTTGTCCCGTTGGTTGGTACAAAAAGATCATTATCTTCTATTTCTGGAAGAAGATATCGAGAAGCTATGTGCTTTTTTAGCGGAGGAGCAGAGCCATGAAATTTTACAACATCCAAAAGTTTTTATAGAATATGTTCCTTCAGGGTTCTCGTGGGATCTGTTTTTTACTCAGCAGGCCTGGAAATTTGTTTTTTTAAAGGCAAAAATGACCGTTCTTCCCGGAAAGGAAACAGAGACTCCCGTGCAGGCTCTTTTCGAACAAATATTTTCTTCAGTGCATTTTCTGGCTTCGTTGAGTGCGGATTTTGGAGTAGAAGCGATTAGCCGTATCATGCATAATGCCTTTCATTATCCTCCTCGATTTTCCATGGATCAATTACGTCATCGATTGCATAAAATTCCAGCGATCATTGTCGGAGCAGGTCCTTCCGTTGATGATAAGATAGATGTTTTAAAAAAATTGCTTCCCTTTAGTTGTATATTTGCTTCAGGAAGCAGCCTTCAGGTTTTATATAGACATGGGGTGGCCGCCGATATTATCGCTCATGTGGATATGTATAGCGTTCCTTTTAGGAAGACGATGGAATTTCATCAAAAAGCTCCCTTTTTTTACCAAAATAGAATCTCTTCGGATGTTTTAGCCCTTGTCAAGGGAACGAAAATAGCCGTGCAGGATTTTGAGAAAAGGGCTTTTGAAAAATGGTTCTATCAAGATTTTCCTCTGATTGATTTTGATAGCGGGTGGAATGGGACGACCTTCTTGATCGCCTTGGCTTCTTATCTGGGCTGTGATCCTATTTGTCTTTACGGGGTCGACCTTTGTTTTTCTAAAGACCGTTATGCGAAAGGAGTGACAACCCCTCCTTTTACCCAGGATCTTATCTCTATCAAAAATCGTGAAGGAAAAATGGTACGTACGCAAAGAGATTGGCTTTTGGCAAAAAATTGGATTGAAACATTTGTCTCAATACATTCTGAAACGACTTTTTTAGATCTGACCCATCAGGGGCTTGATATAAAAAATATTGCCTGTGACGAGGGGGATTTTCTTGTATCGTTGCCCCGGCTCTCAAAAGAGGATCTCCACCGATTGTTTGAAGGGGAAATCTTGACGGTTGATAGGAATTTGCGATATCAGGAGTTGCAAAAGAGTATGAAAAAGGTTCAAAACGCTTGTAGTGAGTGGGATTCTTTTTGTAAAGAAAAAGAATCGATCGAAAAAGAGCCTTTTTATCAGGTTGTTTTTTTGCCAATTTGGCATATATGGAAACAGATCTTTATCCGAGAAGTCGAGCAAGAACAAAGCGAGGTTTCTTTTGACACACGAGTATTGCTCCATCAATTTTTGTTTTTACAAAATGTTGTCGCGCAATTTATAGAGAAAGTAGGTTGCGACCCTTTTGTAAGGCATGGATTGTAAAAATTTAGTGTTTGTTAAAAACTGTTCTCTTCTTCAAAAAAAATTTCCGGATCTTTATGCACATCTTCTGTTTTCTGACAGCTGGCGTCGTTCCATCAAGATGCCTTCGAAAAAAAACTCTGAGGACAAGCTTCTTCCCGATAGCGAAATTCAGACGCTTTATTGCTATGGCTTTGAAAGAAACTACGGGTTTTTTTTATGGAAAAATTGGCTGAAATCTTTCGGGCAGAAATTAGTATGTATTGTCGATGATCTGGATGAATTTGCTTGTTTCTTGCATCAGAAAAATTCTTTTTTTCTCTTGGAAGATCAGAGAGTCTTTTTTCTCAATTGTTTTAATAGGGACCTTTTGATTCAAGAGGTTGTTCCTGTTTGTGCCGAAAAAATTGCGGTTCTTTCAGACAAGAGGCTCCGAAAAAAACAAAAATTTTTCCGGATGAAAAAAGATATTTTAGAAAAAAATTTTTTTGTTCATGCCCGGATGAGCGATATTTTTCAGGCTCCACAGTTATGGAAAAATTTTAAAACTTCGATGAAAAGATCTCCTCGATCATGGGATGTGGGGAAATGGAAAAATAGTTTTCATCAGGTCCCTGCAATTATTTGTGGAGCGGGGCCTAGTATCGATGGTCATATCACAAGGCTTAAGGATTGTTTAAACCGATCTCTTGTCATGGCTGGAGGGTCTGCTATCGCGGCCTTGTCCGCACAAGGGATTGTTCCTCATTTGGCCGTAGCGGTTGATCCTACCTCTTCGGAGTATTCTCATTTAAAAAAATGGGCTCCTTATTCTATGCCTCTTATCTATTCTAGTCGTCTGCATCGGAGAGTGTTTTCCTTGTTTTCCGGTTCTTTGGGATATATGCATTCCAATACCATGTGGGAACAGAGCCTTTGCCAACATCTTCATAGGAATTTTTCGGTCATCAAAGACGATAATCCTCAATCTGTTTCCGTAACGACTCGGATGCTTTCTTTAGCGCATTTTTTAGGATGTAATCCCATTATCCTGTTAGGGGTTGATCTGGGATATGTCCATAAGCGTCATTATGCCCATGGAGTTCCTGGAACTCTTATAGAGAAAGATCTTGTAGAACATCCGTTGTTTTCACTGTGCAATAATGGACAGAAGATTGCGACTACTTTTGCATGGCAGTTAGAGGCCAATGCTTTGAATCTGTTCGCACAACAGCATTCCTCCGTCAAGATATATACCGCTTCCTATGAGGGAATGCAAATGTCCCATATTCCTTATCTTCCTTTTGAGCAATGGAAGGGAAAGAAGATCGGCCCTATAGAAGAAAAAATTAAAAGGCAAATTGCCGATACCCCAGTACAGGTTACCGATAGCGCTATTGAGCATTATTTTTATACGGTGCGCAGCAGTATTAAAACGATATTATCTCTTATGCAAATAAGCGGCGTAGAGGAAAACGATGATTGTGTCGAAGATGGGATGATACAGGCTCTCCTGGAAAAAGAACTCGCGTATCGATTATTTTTAAAACCTCTAGTCTCCTTAGTGAAGGACATGAGGGGGTCTTCTTCTTATGGAATCATCATAAAAAAATATCTGCAACAATGTTTGAAAGCAGACGCTCCATCTCTGAAAAAGAATCATGAGCTCCTAGTCTAAAAGAAAGTTTAGAGGGGCTTCAGTTACTATCATAAGTCTTAAGGCGATCGCACCATCCCGGAAGCCATTTTTGTTGTTCTTCCGGGTTAGGGGAGTTTTTTATTCTTTGTTGCAATAAATATTTTGCCGTTTCTGCAAACTGTTTTTCAGGGAGGAAATCAGGATTTTGACGATAGGCCATAGATTCTAGTACCTGTAATAAGCCCCATCCTTGATTACAATAACGTTCTTTGGGATCTGTTCCGGTTCCTTTGAAGTTGCAGTAATCTACAAGAATGTAAGGACCATTTTGTGTGTTAGCTACCCGAAAAAATTGATGGATGATGTTTTCTCTTTTTTCGAAAGGAACGTTTAGTACTATATCAAAAAAAGATCTGTTTAATCGTTGGACCATGTATAAGGCTTGATAAGGAATGGTTTTTACTAAAAAAGACCTCAATTCTTCCATTTTTTCAGACCGAAATTCTTTATAAAATTCTTCTCTTGTGGCCCAAGGAGAAAATTGTGTGTTGGAAAGCCATGAAGGAAGGGAGACCTTGTGTTGTTGTAAAAATTCCAATACATAATGAAAACGGCCTGTCGAAAAAATGCCGTTATAGTCTTTAGGTGGCCAAATAAAATGTCCTATTCCTATAGAAGGAAAGGGTTCTTTTTCATTCCAAAAAGTGAGTTGATCTTCTCGATTGTTACATTCATTATGCCAAATTTTATGTCCAATCTCCCGCATTTGCTCTTTCGAGATTCTTAAAGGGTTTGTATTTTTTTGCAGCCAATCCGAGACCACTTGTAAAGAAGAGACAGAAGGACTGTATGTTGCGATGTCGATGACTGAATGATGGGAAATAGCAAGGTCACGGGGATCTCTGGTAGCCACATATATCAGAGGCTTTTTTTTAGCAATTCTGTTGCACAGTTCCGATTGCTTCGAAAATTTCCAGGCGTTATAAGAACAAAAAAGAATATAGTCGCAATTTTCTGCCATTGCTTCAATCTTTTGAATCTCTCGGTCCGAGGGAGATAAGCCTTCAAATAGATGCAATGTCGCTGATGTTCCTAGTTGCATCAGATCGGTGCTGTAAATGGTTTTTTCCAGGATGTTTGGCGCTACGATTGCGATATGTCCGATAGACAGATCTTGTGTCAAGTCCCATTTGCGGACTTGTACAGAACGATACGCGATCTCCCTGGAAAGATCTTGATGTTCTTTGGATTGTAGGTTGGGGGATAACCTGGAATAAGAAATCGATGACGGATCTTCTCTCAAGGAATTTTTTAGAAGAAGAATTCTTCGGACTGATTCATCAATCCTATCTTCCTGAATTTTTCCCGTCCTAACAGCATGAACGACATGATGAACGATTCTAACAATCTCTTCTATATGAGCTTTTTCGTTTATTGTATCTCTGGAGTTTCGTTGACCGATCAATACCATATCGTTGCCAGCCGCGATCGCTTTGAAAACAACCTGTTCTAAGCTATAGCTATTGTTGTGTGCGTTTAAAGCGCCTAGCATCGTGAGACTATCTGTTATTAATACGCCCCGAAAAGAAAGTTTTTCACGCAATAGTTCCTTTAAAAAAATAGAAGATAACGAAGCACAATTTTGAGGATCAATTTGAGGAAATAAAATGTGCGCGGTCATGATGGCTGGAGCTTTCTTAGCGAGAGATCGATAAGGATATAGCTCACAGTCCCATAATTGTGATAAAGACTTGGAAACAACAGGTAGTTCTTCGTGAGAATCTACCGTTACATCTCCATGACCGGGGAAGTGTTTCAAGCAGGGTATTACTCCGGCATTTTGATAGCCTTCCATACTTTTTCTTCCAAATTGGGTCACTAATTTAGGATTGTCTCCAAAGGAGCGGATTCCTATAACGGGGTTTTGGGGATTATTATCAATATCGACTACAGGGGCAAGATTCCAGTTAATTCCGACATCGAGGAGCTCTTCTCCTATATATTGCGCTGCTTTTAAGGCCAATTGCGGCTGCTTGGTCCGTCCCAAGGCGGCATTGCTGGGAAAATCCGTGAAGCCGGTTTTTAGTCGAGCGATTAACCCTCCCTCTTGATCTATCGCTATAAACAGGGGAATACCAATATAGCTGAGGGCCGATTGTTGAAGGCCTCTACATAGGGCCTGTATTTGTCTTGGATTCTCTAACTTATTGGTTTGATTATAGAGAATAATCCCGCCGACCTTTGCTTCTTTTAGCAGGTTTTGGGCGGTTTCATTGGCATAGTCTCCATCGAAATAGACCATGAATAATTGCCCCACTTTTTCTTCTAGTGTCATATGGCTTATTTCATAACCTTGGATCGAAGAAAAATAGAAAAATAATAAAAAAAAGAAAAATTTCTTGCGCATCATGTTTATCATTTTATCATGCAAAGATTGCTTCTTAGAAGTTTTCATTTTTGATCGAAAGCATTTTCAATTTGTTTCTCAAGGTTTTAACGCTGATTTGCAAGATTTTTGCTGTTTTAGTTTTGTTGAAATTGTGCTTTTGCAACATCTGAAGGATATGCTTTTTTTCCATCTCCCGTAAGGAAATTTCTTCAGGACCGAAAGGAGAAGAGGAAGAGAGCTCGATCAGAAGGTGATCGGATATAATTGTTGGATGAACATCCATTACGACTGTTCTTTCAATGATGTTTGCTAATTCGCGGACATTGCCGGGCCATGCATAGGCGAGCAGTTTCTCTTCGGCATCGGGAGAAAAATTTTTTATAGGTTGATGATTTTCATGACAAAATTTTTTCACAAAGAAGTGGGCCATAGACAGAATATCTTCTTTTCTTTCTCTTAAAGGAGGGATGTAAATGGGAATAACATTGAGGCGATAATAGAGATCTTGACGGAATTTTTCTTCTTCGATGGCTTGAAGAATATTTCTGTTGGAAGTAGCGATAAAACGGAGATCGACATGAATGGGGCGTGTTCCTCCAACCCGTTCGAATTCTTTTTCTTGGATGGCTCGCAGCAATTTTGGTTGAAGTTCTAGTGGAATCTCTGTGATTTCGTCTAACAGGAGAGTTCCCATATGGGCGAGCTCCAAACGTCCTTTTTTGATGGCATCGGCACCGGTGAAAGACCCTTTTTCATGACCGAAAAATTCCGATTCTAAAAGAGTGGAGGCAATAGCGGCACAGTTGACTTTGATAAAAGGTTTTTTATTTCTGTTGCTCTGATAATGGATAGTTTGGGCCACAATCTCTTTTCCCGTTCCCGATTCTCCTGTAATGAGGACTGAGGAGGTGCTTTTGGCAATTTTCTCAATGTCCTGAAAGATTTTTTGAAGGGAAGGAGAGACTATGACAATGTCCTGAAGATGGGAAGAGAGTTGATGATGCAAATAGGCGTTTTCGGCAATTAAAGAAGAGTGTTCTTCTACCTTATGGATCATGATTTCTATTGTTTCAAATGAAAAAGGTTTTATGAGATAATTAAAGGCACCTAATTTCATAGCTTCAACAGCATTTTCGACCGTGCCGAAAGCGGTCATAATAATCACGTGCGTTGCCGGGCTTGTTTTTTTGATAAAGCGTAGAAGGTCAATGCCTGTTTTTTGAGGCATTTTCATGTCGGTAAAGACGAGGTCGAAAGTAGTTTCCTTGCAAAGTTCTATTGCTTCCTGCCCGTCAGAAGCTGTTTCGACACTATGTCCGTTTCTTTTCAGGACATCAGAGACAAATTTTCTCATTAGCATTTCATCATCGGCGACTAAAATTCTCATGAATTACCTCTTTAAAGGAAGGTTTATGGTAAAAGTCGTCCCCCGGTTTACCTCAGAACGCACATCAATCGATCCAAAATGTGCCTGTATAATTTTGTAGGTTTCTGAAAGGCCAAGACCTGTTCCTCTTTTTTTTGTGGTAAAGAAAGGAGAGAAAATATTGTGAAGATCTTCTTCATCGATTCCTTTGCCGGTATCGGAAATCGTAATGGAATAGAGGTGATTGTTTTCTAAAAGTGAAATAGAAATAGAACCTTTTTCCTCAATGGCTTCAGAAGCATTGATTAAGATATTGAGCAAGGCCGATTTCATCAGATCCGTGTCTAAAGGGGCTATGAGCTTGTCCTGGGGCAAATGTAATTCTATGAATATTTTTTCCGGAAAAGAAGGATCCACTTGGATAAATTCGACTAATTCTTTTAAAAATATTCGAATGTCTACCGCTTTTGGTTCTATTTCAATAGGCCTTGCAAATTGCAAGACATTGCTCACAAGCCTTTCTAGGCTTTTGGTTCCCTCAAGAATATTTTTAGCCATGTCCTGAAGATGAGGAAAATTTTCTAAATCTCTTAATAGAAGGGAGGCGTATCCTCGAATTCCTCCAAGAGGGTTACGGATTTCATGAGCTACCGTTGTAGATATTTTACCAAGCTCTTTTAGACGGTCGTGACGAGAAGCAATGAGCTGTAGGTTTTGTAATTTGGTGATATCTCGTATTAAGATAATCAGACCTTGAAATTGCTTGGGACTGTCTTGGACAAAGGTTGTTGAGATTTCGACTTCCTTTTTGTTGGGAAGCGTGATGTATGTCAGATTTTGAGCAATGTGAAAACTAAAAGCCGTTTTCAGAGAAAACCCGAAAAAATCATCCGAAAAATGGGAAGAAAAAGAGGTAAACAAGACCTTTTTTTTATCCACTTGTAGGATTTCTTCGGCCGCTCGATTGCAGGTTGTTATAATCCCTTCACTATCGATGAAGAGTATTCCTTCAGAAATGTTTTTAAGGATGTTGTCCAAATAGTTGCTGATGGTATGTAGTTCGTGAAGTTTTTTTTGGAGTCGGGTATTAACATGTTCTAGTTCTGCATGTACGGTTTGAAATCGGTCATGTAAACGCATATAGGCGAGTTCCAGACGCTGCGCTTCCTTGGAAAAAAGGGTAAAAGCATGGGCCAGGTGTTTCATTCCTTCTTGCGGAGTAGCGCTGTGAAGCGCCTGATCGGCCGCCTCTTTGAGTTGGGAATAAATGGAATCGCTCATGGATAAGCTGCTTGTTTCTTAAATTTTCAATATATGCTATTTTGGTTTTTATGAAAATTTTTCCCTTTTTTTTACTGTTTTTTTTACTGCTGCAATGCAGCGATTGGCATGATGACGAGGAAGAGATAAAAAAACAGAATTGTGTTTGTGAAAAAATCGAACGTCGTCACGATCAATTTTTTTTCCCCAGCCCTATTCCGGAACATCGTGAAAAACCTCATCATTATCCATGGGAAAAAAAAGGTTCCGTTTCCATTCCAACTATTACTCAGGAATTTTTTTCCTGCAAAGGAAGCTCTCTTAACCCTCAACGCTATGAGCAGAATCTTTCCGGAGGCATGGTAATATATGAAGATTGTGGAGGCAAATCCAGCCACGGACTGCCCAGTGTTCACGGTAAAGAGGGAGTCTATCCCATTTTGATAGAATTGCTGAACCATCTTCAAACGACCCTAAAAAAAAAGGTGGTCATTACCTGTGGGCATCGTTGCCTTTTGCATAATCAATATTCCGACCCTTCTTTGGACAATAAAAGGTCCAAACACTTGATCGGGGCCGAAGTCGACTTTTATGTAGAAGGATATGAAGATCACCCTGAAAAAATTGTGGATTTGATTATGCGATATTATGAGACACATCCAAGATATAAAAATTATCCCGAGTTTTCCTCTTTTTCTCGATATAAGCAAAAAAGCAATGTTGCAACTCCTCCCTGGCTGAATAAAGAAATTTTTATAAAGCTCTATCGGAAAGACGAAGGAAGGGATTATGATAATCGCCACCCGTTTCCTTACATAGGAATCCAGGTGCGCTATGATCGGGATTTGGACGAGCCTGTCGTATATCAGGAAAAATTGGTCCGGTAGATTGATCGGTAAAAAAATATAAAGATTTTTTCGAAAAAATACTTGTTGTGGAGAATTTCTTTAATATAATGCTTTTTTTTGGCACACTGGTTGCTATGCCGATGTGGCGAAATTGGTAGACGCGGCAGACTCAAAATCTGTTCCTAGCAATAGGGTGTTGGTTCGAGTCCGATCATCGGCATTGTTTCTCTTTTTTAAAGGGTTTCTTTTTTAGAAGAGATCGCTTGATCGATAGAGTTCATCAGGAGTAGGCATTGCTGTTCATGAAAGACGTGGGCTGATTCGGCCTTGAGGATGGGTAGCCGGTTCTCATGAGCTTTTTCAATCTGTTCCACGAGATTTCTAAAATCGTCTCGTATAGCTAATTGATACTCTGCGCCGCTAGCCCTTTTGCTGTCGACGGTCAATTGCACTCCTTTTGTAGGTTCTAAATACACTAGGGCATTGTACTCTCTGAGCCATTGCATGCAGAAAGTCTCAAGGTGTTTCGTGAGCTCATTGTGTCGTTCTAAATGGTTAATATAAATAAATGCATCGGAAGGGGTTCTGTCAGAGATAGAGATTTCGAAACCGGCGGCTTCGGCTTCCAGTTCTTTTTTGATTTGGCTCATGACGACGTGCAGCGTGGTTTGGTACACGACGTCGGTATTAATAGGGAAAGGACTTTGTCGGGCGGCCTCATGAATGACCGTGACGTTTTTATTTTTCATTTTGTAAAAGGCGGCCAGTTTATAGACAAGAGATGTTTTGGCGGAGCCGTGGGTTCCAAAAATAGCAATTTTTTTCATATGTGTTCTTTCACCCTTTTGTTAGAAAATTATTATTTGTATCAAAATTTTATTTCATTATGCAATAACGACCCGCAAAAAAGCTAAAAGAAAATATTGGCAGAAGTTTAGAAATAAGATGCTATCAATGAGAGATCGTTGATTTTTGTTCCATAGAAACTTGAGACGATTTTTGCTGTAGGGCTTGGGCATTGGCTACAGCTTTTTCCGCTGTGATCAGTGAAAATTTCTTTGCAAGATTGTTAATCGCTTTAATCCATATAGGAATGACCATGCACAAGACGAGGATGATCATAGGAAAATAAGAGGCGGGAGTCGTAAAGAAAATTAAGAATATCTGAAGAATCAGGGAGCTTCCCGATTTTCCTAAGCGAGAGCCAATTCCATCAATAGCGGCTTTTCCTTTCAGCTGTTGGATCGGGTCTAATGGGATAAAAGCCATTTCTTTGGTGTCGTCAAATACCGTATATTTTGCTGCTCGGCTGAAAATATTTTGCATGGATCCGAAAAAGACGGTGATGGCGAGAGGGGTTGTTCCTAAAACTACGATTAGAGAGGAATATTCTTTGATAGAAAAAAAGAAGAAAAAGCCGATTCCGGCTACGGAGATAATAATAGGAGGGATCAGAGCTGCGAACTTCCATCCCAGTCGGCGTATGATATTTCCGGATATGAACATGGACGTAAACGTTGCGCACATTCCGATAAAGGAGGTAATACGGCTCATATAGGCCGTATATTCACCGGGCTTCGGATACAGTTCTTTTAATTGGGATTTCCAAAGGACTTCCGTCAGGTTAATGACGACATTATAGCAGAGGACTATTAAAGCGATTTGTAAGAGATATTTCGATTGAGCTATTAGTTTAATAGAGTCTATAAGTCCCGTTTTTTCTTTTTTGATCAATTGAAATTTTTCCTTGACAGCGGCGCGGTCTTTTAAAACGAAAGTGTGGAGGTATCGATATAAGGCAATGATGACAAGTCCGCTTAAGAGAATGATAGAGACAAAAATAAGAAGCGTTTGGTCCCAATGCGTTTTTGCTCCCAGGAATTGGGCTGTGGGATGAAGGGATATATTGGGCTTGTGCAGCTGGAATGCCAAAGAAGAGCACAATTCTCCAGCTATAACACTGGCGAAATTAATCCCGATGCCGAAAAGCGCATAAAATCTTTTGGCTTCATCGACTTCGGTAACCTGATTGGCAAATCCCCATAACAGGATGGAAAGAACAATTGTCGACCATGATTCGGCCATCACATAGTATAACGAATATATCCAGTATCGTATGACGGCAATGATTCCCTTAAATCCCGGAGGTAAACTAGCGGTCATAGAGTCACTGATGGAGTTTAGGTAGAGATGTTCTTTGTTGGGATAGAGTACAAATATGAACAGGGAGAAGAATAGTAAAAAAAGCGAGACAACGACATAAAAGAGATGTTCCCGATGAAAGCGACTGGCCATCTTGGTAAATAAAAAGGTCGTAAAAATCGCCATCGGCAACACGGCCCATACTTTTAAAAAGGGGATAGCTTCAGCGCCCGATCCCGGAGCTGTAATGATTAAAGCATCTTTTGTGATACGGAGTAAGTTATAATTAAAAGAGATAAGAAAAAAAATCAAAATCATAGGCACAAACTTTGCTAGCTCATGTCTATGGATGGGCCATAGAAACGATCGAATCCGCGAGAATTCCCGATCGTTATCAAACATAAAAATCCTTTTTTATATCGACCACTTTTTACAGCACCTGTAATAAAGTTGTTAACATTGTAATAAAAGAATCTAAATCTTGTCACGAAAATTTTTCGAGTTAAATATTTTTTTGAATTGCATTTGTATTATAATAATTTTTTTATATTGCATTCGTTATGCTATTAGATTTATAATTTTCTTAGGTGAATATATGAATGGTCTTCGCCGTATAGGGCAGTTTTTTCGGGATAAGGAAATACTGTTTTTCCAGTGGATTCTGATTGTTTTTTCTGGATATTGTATCTGGCATTCCGAAGGAATGCAGAAGATGATTTCTCCGAAAGGGTATTGGGAGAACAAGATATCAGAATTGGAAAATCATATTGAAGTTGGTCAGCATCGTTTGAAAATTCTTGAAATTTCTTTACAGAAGACGAAAGCGACTATTCCTTTTAAAATAGAAGAAGCCGAACAAAAAGCAAGTCTTGAGGGAAACGCAGAGGAAATGATTCACTGTATTACCGAGAATTGTCAGCATAAAATTCAAAAATTGCAAGAGGACATTGAAAAACTTGTCCAAGAGAAAAAAGAAGAAGAACAAGCCTTAAAAGAAGCGCAGCAACATTTACAGGAATGCCAACAAAATACTCATCGCACTTCTAAGAACATCTGTTCTAAAGCCTGAAAAAAATGATTTTCTAATTGATTTTGTCGAGGTTCGTCTATGATCGCCCGATCTTGGCTATCGTTGACGGAAAGAACCTGAACATTTCGAATAGTCTCAAAATGTTCTCCTCCCTGAAATTGGCCGATAAAACGATGATCGCCATCATGCAAGGAAAAGAGCAAGGGAATATTTTGTCCGTTTTGTGCAACGCTCATGACATAAGGAGAATGTTTAGAGGAAAAAATGGAAGTTCCATCAAATAAAGAACAGAAATCTTCTTTGCCGGTTAGAGAGTGGATAATAGTAGGAAAGATATCAATATGCGATGCAATAGGAATATAGGAAGAATCTCTATTAGGTATTTTGAAAATGATAGGGACTTCGGTCTGATAAGAATTTAAATGGGTAATATGAAATAGGGATCCTTGTTCAAAAAATTCTTCTCCATGATCTCCTGTTACGACAATGATAGCCTCTTTATAGAGATCTTTTTCCTGTAAAAAAGAGAAAAAATCTCCAAATAAAGAGTCGAGGTAGTGTAAAGAATTAAAATAACGGTTTTTAATTTTCTCAATTCCATTTTTCGTGATAATGAACCGCAAGTAATTAATGTTTTTTGCAGCAGGAGAAAAAGGAGCTGGGAAATGTTTTGGATAGCTATATTCGGAATGAGGAGAATCGAGAAAAAGACAAAAGACATTTCCTTCTGATGGATGGTTTTTGATGGTTTTTTTAAGTGCTTGAAAGGCCATTTTATCTCGTTTATGAGGTTTTGTTTCTGAAAATTCCACTAGAACGTCTGCTAATTCGTTGTCGGTGCCAAAAAGGGTTGTATTGCTATTGAAGTGAGATAGTTCAGCAGAGGAGAAAATATGGGTTTTATAGCCCCATTTTTTTAAAAGGCGTAGTCCTGCGCTACCGCTATTCCAGTCGTGCATATAGGAGCTCCAATAATGCGGAAAAATAGAATGAAAAATACAGAACCAAGAAATATGCGTTGCATTGGCATTGGAGAGACTTTTAAGAGGAGAAATATGGGATTTTTTTAATTGAAAGAGATTAGGAACGATCTTTGGTTGAACGGCATCATGGCGAAAAGATTCTATGACAAAAAGAAAAATATTTGGTTTTTTGGCCGGTGTGATGATCGATTGTTCAAGATTTTTCAAGACCTCTGATTCTTTTTTTGGAATTTTTAAATGAGAAGATAAGGAATGAATATGAGCGGTCTGCGAAAGAATCGTTGTTCCCAAAGGCAATTTTTTTTGATCAGAGGCAAAACTATAATTTGGGACAAATAAATCTATGGCAATATCGATCAATATCAAGGAGGAAAAAGCAATAATCGCAATGAAGAAGAGTTCCCTTTTCCGAATAGCGATCGGGAGTTTTTCGGATAATTTCTTGGTCGAGCGATAGAGCAGTATTCCCAAGAAAGGAAGAGATAGGAAAGCAAAGATCGCGATTATTTTCGTGAACATATTGAGGTTGATTGCCCGCAACGTAACGAAAATCTGTTTGAGGTTTGTTCCGAAAAAGAGATCGATTGCCAGCATGATGGAAGTATCCATCAGACGAATAATGGCAAAATTGACTAAATGAATCAGGAAAAACAGAAAAAGGATACCGATAAAGGCCGTATAGATTGGTCGGCTGACTTTTTTAATCCATTTTCCTACGAACATAATCAAAGAGACTTCTAGAAGGGATTGAAAAACGGCATAAATGATGAATAGAAAATCAATTTTTGAAAAAGTTCTTTTTTGCAAAAAAATATGGGATATGGAAAGAGCGATGATCAATATCCAGGAAAAAAAATAAAAAAAATAATTGGTTGTTTCTGAAACTTTCTTTTTCAATGGTGAACTTTTTTTTATTGTTACGCCTATACTAATTATTTAATAAAATAAAAAATTTTTCTCAAATGCATTTGAGAATTTAATGTAATGATTATATAATTTAGTTTCACTAAGATTTTGAGGAAATCATGATGATATTTTGGCGTGCTGTTATTACGTGTCTTTGTCTTATAGGAAGTCGCGTGGATCTTCCTTCCACATCTCCTAAAGAAAATATTCATCCGGTGGTGATCCTTGGCAGTGGTATTAGCGGACAGACAGCTGCTTTGAATCTTCTGAGAGGGGGACTGACTCCACTGATTATTGAAGGACCTGATGCAGGAGGGGTATTAAAACAATCCCCTCAGATTGAAAACTGGCCGGGAGAGAAAAAAATATCGGGATGGGAACTAGTCTCTAAAATACGGACGCAAATAGAAGAATTAGGAGCGCAATTTCTCCCTGCTGAAGTGGTTGACATTGACTTTTCTCAACGCCCATATAAGGTCTTTGTCCAAAATTCCATAGATGCCAAACCGCAGGTGATTTTAGCAGAAAATTGCATTATTGCCATGGGATCCTCTCCTCGCAGATTGCATATTCCAGGAGAGGAAAAGTTCTGGACAAATGGAGTCTATAATTGTGCTCTTTGCGACGGAGGATTCTTTCATCAGCAAAAAGTTGCAGTAGTCGGAGGAGGCGATAGCGCCATTATTGAAGCCGACTATTTATCGAATATAGCACAGGAAGTATATCTTATTGTCAGAAGAGATATGCTTAAGGGACACGGAACAGCTCGTTTTCAAAATCTTGCTAAAAAGCCTAATGTTACAGTTCTTTATAATACGCAAATTGAAAAGATTTTGGAGACAGATGGAGAGATGGTCGGAATAGAGATTCAAGATGTTAAGAATCATGTTACAAGGCCCTTATTGGTCAAAGCTCTTTTTGAAGCAATCGGTCATGTTCCCAATACAGCGATTTTTCAAGGAAAACTTCCTCTAGATCCAGAAGGATATATCCGTCTTAAGAGGGGAAATGAGACCTCTCTCTCTGGTGTTTTTGCAGTAGGGGATATTGCTCATCCCTTGATAAAACAAGCGCTTAACGCAGCATCTAGCGGTGCTAATGCGGCGATACAGATCCTTCATGACCATGGTTCTTCTCAGACGATAGCGCATTTGATGAAAAAGGATAGAGCTCCTTCGCAAGGTTCTTCCGTAGGATTATTAGAAGTTTCTAATCCTCAAGAAATGGAAACAATTTTACAAGAGACGAAAACACCTGTTTTTGTCGATTTTTATGCTCCCTGGTGCGGTCCTTGTCGTTATTTAATGCCTTTACTGGAAGAAAAATCGAGTGTTTTGCAAGGAAAAATTCGAATAGTCAAAGTGAATGTCGATAGGCAACACGAACTAACCGAAAAATATCAGATTCGATCCATGCCTACTTTGATTCTTTTTGATCGTCATGGTAAAGAAATTGCTAAAAAACAAGGGTATACCACGATCCAAGGCATTTTGCAGAAATTGGAGACCATGGAGAACTCTGATGATATCGATCGTTATTTAAATAGTTTGCAATAGACCATGCAATGGATACATTTTTTTGATTTTTTTGTGTTTGATTTTGATGGGCTTCTTGTAGATACGGAGACTCTTCATAAAGAGGCGTATCGGCAGGTCTTAGCGTACTATGATATAGATCTTTTATGGGATATGGAAAAGTATGCTTCCTACGCCCATATGCCGCCCTATAGCTTGCAAGATGTTTTAATGCGGGAATATCCTCATTTGAAAAAGTATTCTTGGGATAGGCTGTATCAGCAAAAAAAAGAAAAATATATAGAGCTCTTGACGGAGACACAGATCTCTTTAATGCCGGGAGTCGATCTGCTGATTGATAGTCTTTATAAGCACGGTAAGAAAACCTGTGTTGTGACGAATTCTTCTCAGGAGCAGGTGGCTATCGTCCTGCAAAAACAGCCAATTCTTGGCAAACTGCAACACTATGTTCTGCGTCATGATTATGTAATGGCAAAACCGGACCCTGAAAGTTATTTGTTGGCGCAAAAAAAATATGCGAAAACGGGGGATCGGATAGTGGGTTTTGAAGACACCTTACGAGGATATCAGGCTCTTAAAGATGCAAAAATACAAGCGTTTGTCATTACTCCTTTTTTAGATCTTTATTCCGATAAAGTGGAAAAAACTGTTCTATTTTCTTCTTTCCATGCTTTTTTCCAACATGGGATATTCGATAGAGAATAAGGTTAATCCATGCGCCGGCGCCGGCGCCGGTGTTTTTCGTCGATCTTGTAAGCGGATAAGCTCCGGAATGGATTCAAGAGAAATTTTTTGATCGAGGAGACGCAAAAGAGTGCCTACTATGTTGCGCACCATTTTGTATAAAAATCCGTTTCCTTCGAAAGTGATATGAATAAGAGGATTGTTCTGGGTGACCTCAATACGAAAGAGGGTTTTGACCGGTTTGTTTTTGGCACATCCAATATGGGCTTCATTGGCAAAAGCAGAAAAGTTATGAGAGCCGACAAAACAGGCCGCTCCCTTTTTTAGAAGGGAAATATCAATGTCTTTAGAGATCCATAATGTGTATCTAGAGGAAAAAGGATCCGCAATTTTTCCCTGATAAATTGTATAGACATAGGTTTTTTTAATAGCACTATATCGAGCATGAAAAGAAGAGGGAACGTTACAAATGTCCAGGATACGAATATCCAATGGCAGCAAAGAGTTTAGGGAGTATAAAAGCCGAGAAAGGGAAAAATTTTTTGATGAAGAAAAATGAGCTACTTGTCCTTTGGCATGCACACCGGCATCTGTTCTGCCGGCTCCTATGAGGATAATGTTTTCTTGCAGTATTAAGGAAAGGTTTTCTTGTATGGTTTCTTGTATGGTCGGAGCGTTGGGTTGGATTTGCCATCCGGAATAATTCGTGCCGTCGTAGGATATGATTAGCTTATATTTGTTCATGAAGAGACAAGAGTGTTAGCAATCAACCAGTCGAAAGAAGTGGTGATTTTGAAGTTTTTTTCCGATCCTAATACAATTTTTACGGGGAAATGATTTTCTTCTAGGAGGGCAACGTCATCCGTTACTCTTGGAATAGAAGGCTTTTTAGCGATTTCTTGTAGAAGCGATGTCTTGATCACTTGGGGAGTTTGGATTGAAAATAGATCTTTTCTAGGAAGAGTTTTGGTGACAAAATGATGGTCATCGACAATTTTAAGGGTGTTCTTTTCAGGGATTCCAACGGCGGCGGCCTGAAAGCATATGCCGGCTTCGATGACTTTTTCTACTACAATTTTTTCTAAAAAGGGGCGGGCTGCATCATGAATACAGACATAATCGCTATCATCGTCTACTTTTTTCAGAGCGGAAAACAGAGAGTCTTGGCGTTCTTTTCCTGGAAGGGCAAAGGAGATCTTTTTGCGCCCCTTGAAATGATGTCGATAATCGGGATCGCAGACGATAATGATTTCATCTATAAAGGAAAGAGAATCAAAAAATTCATAACTATAGAGGACAAGTAGTTTTCCCCCTAAAGAAAGGAATTGTTTGGGGATCAAAGATTCCAGTCTCTTTCCCTGACCGCCGGCTAATAATATCACAGAGATAAAATGATCTTTATACATAGTATGATTGTATTCGAAATTAATTAAATAATTATAAAGAAAAATGAATTTTATGAAAAATAAAAATGCCCAAAAGACAAAAGACTCTTGGGCATTAATAATGAGTAATTATGATAGATGTTTGTTAACGATTTTAGTCATTTCAAACATATTGATAGCTTTTTTACCGCCGAATACTTTTGCAAGTTTTTCATCGGGAATAATATTGCGTTTGTTTTTAGGGTCTTGAAGGCGATTTTTTTTAATATAAGCCCATATTTTTTTGATCACTTCTGTACGAGGAAGTGGTCCTTTTCCTATTACAGCGGCCAGGTCATCGCTAACTTTTAAGGGCTGCATAAATTTAGATTTTTGTTTAGTTGTTACCATAAGTTCTACTCTCCTTTACAAAGATAAAATATTTAATACTCAATGTAATTTTTAGCGTGGAAAGGGGTTTTAGTCAAAGTAATTATGTAAAAAACTTGAGTTTTTGCTCGGATTCATGGCAATCTTAACTCTTGAAGAGAGCATATGAAAGAAGGTCTACTTAAGGAAAAAATTACATGGTTGAAGCCCCTGGTGCTTCAATTGCAGCAGGCGACATCGTTGGATCAGAAGCGGACGATGATTCTTCAATCGGTGCCTCAACATAAAATTTCGCAGGAAGCAAGACTGTTTTTACAAGACCTGACTCCTGATTTAAGTTATGCTTTTTTGTCTCTTATTGCCTTACAACAGGAAAAACCCTTATTACAATTCATAAAAAAGGGATCTATCGGAGAAGAGCAGCTACGCTCTTTTTTACAAGAACTTTTGCTGGTGGAGAGCTTTTATAAGGAAATAGGAGGAATCATAGGATATCATTACAAGGTTCTCTCTCTTCTTCTTGAGAAAAAAAAACAAAAAACCGATGTTCACGCTTATCATAAGCCGGATTTTTGCAATATTTCTAAAAACACAAGTTTTGTCCGACGGCAGGTGATCAACGGGTTAAAAAAATTACCGTGCTTATGCGAATTTTACGTTGTCGGAGGGGCGGCTGATCGGTTGCATTTATGTGAAGAGAAAACCTTGAAAAAGCTTCCAGCAAGCATGATGTCTTTTGCGGGGAAAACTTTCTTAACGACCTTGATCGAAGATTTGCAGGCCAAAGAATATCTTTATTATAAATTATTCCGACGTCGTTTGATGACGCCGATTTGTCTTATGACTTCCAAGGAAAATGATAATCATGCAAGGATCCAAAATCAGTTTGAGGAAAACGACTGGTTTGGGAGAAAAAAAGAATCTATTCGGTTTTTTATTCAGCCTCAGGTCCCGACAATGACTGAGGAAGGGGAATGGTGCTTTAGCAATCCTTCTTTAGTGCTGATGAAGCCCGGAGGCCATGGCGTATTATGGAAATTGGCAAAGGAAAATGGAATATTTTGTTGGCTCCGCTCGCAAAGAAGAAAAAAAGCCCTCGTTCGCCAGATTAATAATCCTGTAGCTGGACTAGATTATGGCCTTTTGGCTTTTCTTGGCATAGGATGCACTCATAATATGAGATTTGGTTTTGCTTCTTGTCCTCGCCTTTTTAAGGCAGCGGAAGGAATTAATGTTCTCATAGAAAGATCTCCCCAAGAGTTTGCGTTGACCAATATTGAATATTGCGATTTTTCCAAGTATGGAATTTGTGATAAGCAGGAGAATCCTGAAAGTGAATACTCCCAGTTTCCTTCGAATACGAATATTTTATTTGCCGATTTACAGGCAATTGAAGAGGCTGTGCAGAACAATCCTTTTCCCGGTATGTTGATCAATGCCAAACCAATACGTTATCCTAATCTCGAACAAAAAATTATCAAGAAAAAAATATGCCGATTGGAATCGATCATGCAGAATATTGCAGATAGTTTTATTGAAAAAAATGAGATGACCAAGACGTTTATCACTTATAATGATCGTAAAAAAACCATCTCGACAGTGAAAAAAGTATTTCATCCGGAGAAAACTCCTCATGAAACACCGGAAAAATGCTTTTATGATCTTTTAATCAATCAGAGCGAACTGTTAAATATCCTGAAAATTACCCATCCGACGCTTCCTTCTTTTGAACAATTTATACAAGAAGGTCCTGGATGGGTGTTTCTCTATCATCCCGCATTAGGTCCTTTGTACTCTATTATTGCTCAAAAAATGCAGAAAGGGATTTTGGCTTTAGGGGCGGAACTACGCTTACAGATTGCTGAGGCAGATATTCGGAATATCTCTTTGACGGGAAGCCTTATGGTTGAAGCAAAAGATGTGATGGGGCATAGAGGAAAGAACCGACAGGTCTCCTATTCTCATCAAGGAGGAAAATGTACCCTTCATCATGTTGTTATTAAAAATCAAGGGGCTCTTTTATCCACGGAAAATTATTGGAAGGGAGAATATCCTTATCAGGAAAAATGTCATATTCTCATAGAAGGAAATGGAGAGTTTTACGCCTCTCATGTAACGTTCAGCGGAGAATGTTCTTTTTATGTGCCAAAAGGGTATCGCATGGAGATCCGGGGAGATAAAAGGGGAAGTCCTCAGATAAAAATGATCAAAATTCAAAAGCCGACATGGAGCTGGCAATATACCGAGAGACAAGATCACAGTATTTTTGTAAAAAAAGTATCGTATTGAAGAGATTTTTACGTGGTTTTTTCCTGCGGCAATAGGGGAAGCTTGTTTAGTACAGCGTGATAAATAGCCCAGGCTTTTTCTTGAAAAGAAATTCCTTGGCTTAGAAATTTGTTTTGAAGGACTTGTGATCGTGTATTAAGACGTTCCGCTGTATCTGTATACGATCGCACTGCTTGATCATACTTTTGTCTAGATCCGTAAGAAGCTTGATAAGTGTCAGGTGGGGAATTTTGTATTAAAAAATTTCGTTCTTTGATGAGCTGGATCATGTCGGATAGGAGTTTGTTTTTTTTCCATAAAGAAATGGCTACATATGATAGATAGATTAATGCAACTGAAACAATGATTCCCCCGGCTATAGGATGTTGCGTACAGCTCGAAGAAAGATAGGAAAAAAATTTTGCTAAAGCAGAAAAAATTTTACTTGCAACAACTCCGATATGAGCAAAAATACCCTGTACTTCCGGTTTATGAAAAAATTGTTCTGGAAGACGTGTAATAGTTTGTACTCTCATCATTCACCATAAAAAAAGTGTTGGATGCACAATATTTCTTCTTAGCTACTCCCATAGATAAAGCTATAGGGGCTCTGAGAGGGAATTCTTTCTCCTCCCTATCCTCTGTGGCTATGAGAGTAGCCTTCTATGACATCTCTTCTGCCATAGATTGAATTTCCTAAAGGAGGCTATCGTATTAAAAGAGACAGCCACCTAAAAATTCCATGAATCCGTTAGGATTCTTAAAAAGTTGAATCTAAAAAGTCCAAAAAACAATTTTAGATTCTATTCAACAAGGTACATTTACCTTGTTGTTGAAGTGAACATAATTTAATGAAATAAGAACTAAAATGCGAGAAAAAAAGACACTCTCATCACAGGATCAAAGCCTCTGAGTTTCTCGCTTTTGTTGTAAGAAGGTTTTTATCTTTTCTAGAGAATGATGTATACTAAAGTCAACAATGGAAAGTAGCATGAGTGATCTTAAAGAAAGAATAGAAATAGTGGAAAAAAGTCTTTTACATATGTGGAGGTATCTTTGACTTGGAGAAAAAAGAAGCGCAGATACTATCTTTACAAAAACAAATGGAACAACCTTCTTTTTGGGACGATCCTAAGCATGCTCATTCCATTATTCAAGAATGTAACTTATTGAAATCTTGGACAGTTCCTTACAGAGATCTTGAGAGGCGCGTGAAAGATATTCAAGAGCTCTTGCCCGAAGCAGAAGCGATCGAGGATAAAAGTTTTTTAGAAGATTTGACGCGAGAAATTTCGGAAACGGAAAAAGAACTGGAATCTTTGGAAATCAAAAAAATGCTTTCTAAAGAATTAGATAGCAAGAGTTGTTATTTAAGTATTAATGCCGGAGCCGGAGGTACCGAATCCTGTGATTGGGTGGCTATGTTGGCGCGGATGTATCAGCGATGGGCTTCCCAGAGAGGCTGGAAAGTAGAAGTCATGGAGAAGGAAGATGGTGATGTGGCCGGGATTAAAAGCATTACCCTAAAAATAGAGGGCGACTATGCCTATGGGTATGCCAAATCAGAGCGAGGAGTGCATCGTCTAGTACGGATCTCTCCGTTTGACAGCCAGGGCCGTCGGCATACGAGTTTCGCTTCAGTGGATATCATTCCTATTTTGGAAGAAGAGATTGCAATTGAAATAAAACCGGACGAGATTCGTGTGGATACTTATAGGGCTTCCGGGGCGGGCGGACAGCATGTCAATAGAACGGATTCTGCCGTGCGTATTGTCCATTTGCCAACGAACATTGTCGTTTCTTGTCAACAAGAACGTAGTCAGATCCAGAATAAAGAAACCTGTATGAAAATGCTTAAAGCGAAGCTGTACGAGAAAGAGGTTTTAGAAAGGGAAGAGAAACTACAAAAAATTTCCGGAGAAAAAAAAGAGATTGCCTGGGGAAGTCAGATTCGGAGTTATGTATTTCAGCCTTATACTTTAGTAAAGGATAATCGGACAAAAGTGGAAATTGGAAATGTCCAGGCGGTGATGGATGGAGCAATCGATGAATTCATCAATGCCTATTTAAAGGAGTTCGGATAATGGAAGATTTGACTATACGGTATTCTGTTATGGAAGATTTATCGTATTTAAAAAAATGGCTCCATCATAAGGAAGTTTTACAATGGTTTCCTTTTACGACTTCCCAAGAGGTAGAAAATGTTTCCCGGAATTGGATTTCTTTTTCCCGGTATCGCTTGAGTCTTACTGGCATGATCAAGAATAAGCCCGTTGCTATCGGGACCCTTTTTCTAATGCCTTATAAAAAGGTCGCTCATCAGTGTACTTTTTATTTAATCGTCGATCCGGAATGGAGAAAGCAAGGAATAGGGACAGCCATGGTAAAAAATTTGATCAACTTGGCAAAGAATTATTTTCATAAAGAGATTGTCTATATGGAAGTTTTTGAAGGATGTCCTATTATCACTCTCTTGAGAAGATTTGATTTTCAGGAAGTGGCTTATCAAGAAAAGTTTGTGAAGGAGAAAGGACAATATCGCGCTCGTCTTGTCTTTTTGTTTTTTACCAAGGATTTTCAGATATGAACAAACCGAACGTGGTCATTCGATTTTCTCAAGATGCGGATCGCTCTTATTTAAAAACATGGTTAAATGATAAAGAAGTCTTGAAATGGTTCCCTATGGAAAGCGAAGATGAAATAGAAGATGCTGTGGGGATCTGGATGGAATATGCCAAGAAAAAAGCAACTCTAACAGCTATTATAGATAATATTCCCGTAGGCATGGCAAATTTGTATGTCAATGCATGTCCTAAGCTGGCTCATCAGGCTTTATTCGGTATTATTGTAGATGCTCGCTATCGGGGAAAGGGAATTGGGACGGAAATTATTCACCATCTTATCCGATTAGCCAAAGAGCGCTTTCACCTTGAGATATTGCATCTGGAGGTTTACGAGGGGAATCCTGCAAAAAAACTTTATGAAAAACTCGGTTTTACAGAATTTGGTGTTTATGAGCATTTTATCAAAGAAAATGGAACCTATCTCTCCAAAATCTTCATGCAAAAAGAGATCTAGAAATAAAGAAGAGCTAGAGGCAAAGCTCTCTTCTTTAGGGAAATGCGTTATTGATTTGAGGATGAACGATAATCGTTCCACTTTTTTATCGATTCTGGAAAAAAAAGGAAAAAAGTTCCGATTGTCTCTTCATAAAATGTTTTTACACGCTTCTGATAATGTTTTGGAAGCTGTTATTCGGTTTTGTGTTGATCAGGACAAAAGTTCTTTGCGATTGATAAAAGCCTATGCCGAGAAAGAATACAGCGATGGTCGTTATCATCGTCCAGTAGCACTCTCTTCTTGTATCCATCAAGGGAAAACGTATAATTTGAAAGAAATCTTTGAAGAGGTTTGTATTCAATATTTTCAAAAAATACTTCCTATTCATATCACCTATTTTCGAAGGCCTTTGTATAAAAAAATCTCCGGAGTTACCTTTGGAACTTTTGATTATAGCCGAAATCTTATTCGTATTAATGCATTATTGGACGATCCTTTTTATCCTCGTTATTTTGTAGCATTTGTGATTTATCATGAGATTTTGCATTATATATACCCTGTGCAACAAAAGAGTCAAAAACGTATTGTACATGGTAAGCCGTTTCGGGAAATGGAGAAAAAATTTGTCGATTTTGTCGGGGCCAAGCAGTTTGAAAAAAAATTATTAACCCAAATGATTTCGAGGATAAAATATGTCAGGACATAGTAAATGGGCCAATATTAAACATAAAAAAGAACGGGCCGATAAGAAAAAAGGGAAAATTTTTTCTCGATTAGCTAAGGAAATTATTACAGCCGTTAAAAGCGGGGGCGCCGATATCAAAAACAATAGCCGATTACGTTCTGTGCTTCAAAAGGCGAAAGCGGCCAATTTATCGAATGATGTGATTGAAAGGAATATTAAAAAAGGTTCTAGCTCGGATCAGTCGGATTATTTTGAAATGACGTATGAGCTTTATGGGTATGGTGGGGTTGCCATAATTGTAGAAATTATGACGGATAATAAAAATCGTATTGCTTCGGATATCCGTATTGTTATTAACAAATCTGGTGGCACCGTTGCTGCTCCTGGAGCGTGTTCCTACAATTTTGATCGTAAAGGGATTATCCATGTGGAGAAAAATCAAGCGATTGAAGAAGAGCTTTTTTTAATGGCGACAGAATGCGGAGCAGAGGATTTTATTGCGGATGAATTGGAATATCTTGTTGTAACATTGCCGGAAAACCTTCATGTTGTACGAGAATGTTTGGAAAAAAAACATATTCCCATTTCTGAAGCTAGTTTGGAGATGATTCCTAAAAGTTATGTGGAATGTTCTGAAGAAGATATGGAACTGAATATGAATCTTATAGAGCGTTTAGAAGGCATTGATGATGTCGATGCTGTTTATCATAATATGAAAATTTGAATTTTCCGTATCTAAAGAAAGCCTTGTTTTAGGCATTAGTTAACACACCAGTTTTTTCCCATTTCTTAAAAAATGAGATTGGCTGGTGTGTTTGTTATAGAAAGCCTTTATTATTCTGTGACGCTTTTTTCTTTTTCAGTCTGATTGGAAGGTGTTGTGTTATGTGATGTCTCTTCATCCATCCGTTTTTGAGCTCTTCTTTTTTTAGTTTTTTTCTTTCTAGGCATAGAGTTGTCCTCGACATGTAGGACACTTTCTTCTGCTATTTTAGGAGCGTCATTGGAGGATGGTTCTTCGCTATGCAGAGAGCAGAAGGTCGATAAAAAAATAATGGCTAAAATTTTGTGCATAAAATCTCCTTAGTTAAAAGGATCTTTTACTAAAAAACCTATTTTGTAGGCAAGTATATTTGTTTTATTTTTCTTGATAATTAAGTATGAATGTTTATAAATATATAGCTAATAATAAATTTTATGTTATTAATAAATATGTTGTTGTTTTTAATAAAATTACGTTTTTTATTCTTGGAATAATCCAACATATAGCTAATGGACATGCAAGATTCTGTGTGGATTCTAAATACTCAAGAGCCAGAAGTACTCAAACAGAAGATAGCACCCCTGTGCAATATGAGGGAAGGGATCTTCTTTCTGTAGATAGAGAAAAAATCAATCTGGCAAGATGAGGTCTCGATAAACATGAGGATCGGAATCTGCAGCAGGGCCTTCTACGATCACTGCTAATTTTTTGCGATTTTCTGGAGAAAGAACCTCTTTGCCAAAGGCTATAAATTCTTCATAGGTTAGATTACGCGCACCTTCTTTTTTCTTTTCGATCCATGAAAAATCTTCTTCATATTCAGCTGCTAGCAGATCGACGATTTGAGCCATTTCCATAGAATTTTTAGGCTGAATAGAGAGCTTGGTAATATAGTGGTCTCGCATAGTTTCAAAGCGTTCTGGAGAAATTTCATGGGGTAGTTCTTGATAAAATTGATCTAAAAATATTTCACAGCGATATAAGAGATTTTCTCCTCGATGAGTTGCCGATTGTAGGGCAAAATTTTGGAAGAGTTTTTTTTGAATTTCCACATCCCAAGATTGTGCTATATAAGCAGTTTTTTGCTTGGTGCGCAAAGCGTTAAAAAAAGCCTCGTTTAAAGCGCTTGAGAGAATCTGCTGTGCAGCTCTTTTGCTGAAGGAAAAATCTCCTTGTTCCATCGATAGCAAAAATCCGGTACCTCCTGCAGGAGTGGAAAGAGAGAGTCTGAAAGGACCTGGTTGTAAAGGGAACTGTTGTTTTTGAGGATGATTTTTTTTCGAAAACGGGGAATGAGAGCAGTACTGTTGCACGATTTTCCATAAATCATAAGCTTTTTCTTCGGAAATGTTTCCTACTAAAACTCCTCGAATAAAAGTCTGGGAAAAAAGATTTTCGACAAAAGCTGCAAGTTGGGGATAGCGAATTTCTGATAAGGCGGTTAATTTTTGGGAAGGTAGCGGATGAAAGCTCTGTAGTAGTTCTTTTGATTTTTCGACAGCTTGCGTGATAGGAAGTGCTTGTTGAAAATTTTTATAATTCTTTTGAAGTTTTTCCATGCTCAATAAAAATTCAGGCTCTGTCGGAATATAGGAAGAGATTTCTCGGATGATTTTTTTAAAAAATTGGGTCGCCTTATCGGAAAAACCGGATACGGTTAATTCGAGATGGTCGGCAAAGGATTGAGCACTTGATTCAAGAAGGAACTGGCGGGCTTGATCGGTGATCGATTCGCAATGAGTTGCAAGACAGTCCTTATATAAGTCCAAAAGTACATTTGCATTAGTAGAACCGTCAAGAAGAGGAGAGTAAATAGAAAATTTCCAGGTAATCTCTGGAGAGAGAAAGGGAGTATCATTCACCAGAAAAAATTTTCCAAGAGAAGAATCGACAATTGTTTTGGGATTATTATAAGATCCCGTTCGTTTTTCTGAAGCAATAAGCGAAAAATCTTGGGGAACAAAAGGATTTGGTTTTGGAAGACGGATATTGCTATTTTTTGAGAGCGAAAAATCAGAAAAAAAAGGTCGAATCGCATATTCGCCTCCAAGCCATTTTTCTATTTTTTCTGGTTCAATATTTGTCTTTTTGGCATTGGCAAGTATAAAAAAGGATCCGTTTTCAACAGTCAGATATTTTAAAAGCTTGCGGAATAATAAAGGATCATATCCCTCGGCAAGGACTGTTTTTCTAGGATAGGTAGGTAAGTCTTCCTCTAAAAGGGCATCTGCATGATGCATGACAAAATCAAAGGCGTCACATCGTGATTGGTATTGATAGGCGATTATAGATGCTTTTTGCATTTCCTCATAGAGGACAATGGGAATATCGTTGGTTTGTAATAGATGTAGGTTTCTAAAGATCGATCCGATGATTTCCGGAAGGGATAAAAGTCCTTTGTCAGTAAGGTCCACAAATATGTCTAAAGAGATAAAATCTTTTCCCAGTTCATGGACATCTACGGACAAATCATTAATGAGCATTTCATTTTTCAAGCATTGTTTGAGACTATTTTTTTGTCCTCGATCAATAAGATAGGCCGCAAAGGTCGTCGTTTTTTTGGGATCTTTTGCAAAAAATCGAGGAAGTTCCCATTGGATGATCAGTTTTTGTATATCTTGTTTGGGTTGAATGTAGGTAATGTGCCCTTCTTGAATGGAAGAAGAGAATTTTTTTGGGAAGGATAAAGGAGGTTTTTGTTTCTGACGGACGGAAGAAAATTTTTCTAGCACCATTTGTTGGAGTTTTTGTATAGGGAGGGCGGAATAGATACAAAGAGCCATCTGATCCGCACTATAATGGGCTTGATACCAGGTTTCTATTTCTTTTTGCGATAGGGAAGAAAGAGTCTGGGCATTTCCGGTAGAAAATTTGGAAAGAGGATGGTTTTGGTTAGCGGTTTCTTTAACGATTTGAAAAAATCGTCGCATGTCATTTTCTATATTTTTTGCATTTTCTTGATCCACGGCATGTAATTCTCTTCCAAGACAGGAAGGATGAAAAAGAGGATCGATAAAGAAGTGCGAGAAACGGTCAAGAGCCTCTTCAAAAGAATCATGATTGATGGAGAACATGAATACGGTTTTATCAGAAGCGGTGTAAGCATTTTTCATTCCGCCTCTTTCTGATATAAAACGGTGATAGTCATCTTCTTTAGGATATTTTTTAGATCCCATGAAAAGCATATGCTCTGTAAAATGAGCCATACCAGGATATTTTTCCGGATCATTCCAAGAGCCTGCTTTTACGGCAAGTGCTACAGCCGATTGATCGGCTTTTTCGTCAAAAATTAGGTAGACTTTCATGCCATTTTGAAGGATAAGTTTTTCAGTAACACGATTTTGAATTTCCGGATTTAGTAAAGGAAGTCCTGATTGATCCTCAATAAGTTGATATCTTTTTGTAAAAGAGAAAAAGAAAAGACTCAAAGAAATCAAACAAATTAAAACGAGTAATTTTTTCATAATTTTTTTTCAAGGAGTTTTTCATAGTTTGTAAGAACTATTTGGTAAATAACATCTGCTCTCTTTTGCCGCAATCTTTTTTTGTCGGAATCATGCATTGTTTCCATGTCAAATTCTTCTCCGAAAAAGAGCTGCAAGGGAGCGTAAGAGGTCGTTCTCATTTCTCCCATTTCCAATTGTCGTGTAGGAGGAGGGGGAAGCAAATGATAAGTGTCCAATGAAAAAGGATAAAAATGAGTGACCCGTTTAGATTTTTTTGCCATCAGATAAAACATCTCGATGCTTTGTGGATCAAAGGGAGCGATTTCCACGATCCCTTGAGCGTTGATTCGGTCTCTTCCTCCGCTGGGAGCTACATAAATGATCTTGCTTCCTTCTTTTAAAAGAGAGCACATAAGATCCATGGTTTTTCTGTTGTGTTGTAGCTTGGCCTCTTTTTGTTCTGGAGGAGTATTAATATATTGTTTGGAATAGATACAAAGCAGATCGCATCCCATGCTAAAGGGAATGGCCAAAGGATCGGTAATGACTCGTTCTCCGGCTACATAAATGATATTTTGGGCTAGTTTAGGAAAAGACTCGTCCAACAAAATGCTAATGGCTTGAGGATCATATTCTGTTTGATGATTGGCTAAAAGAATCACATTGTCCTTTGCTTCTAAGTATTTTTGTATGAGTTTTAGTTGATCTTGGCCTCTGATAGAAGAATGTTTCATATCGACAAGAGGCTTTAAAAATGTCATGCCAAATTGATAGTAATCAAAAGGAGAGCGGATTTTTTTATGATATAGCGAAAAAAGATGTGGATGACGTTTTTGCTCTAAGATCAGATCTAAAAACGTATGAAAAAGAGAGGCGCATTCTTCCGGAGAAAAAGTAGTCTTGGAGATCTCTTTGAGATAGGAATGAAAAAAATGATCTAAAATCGCAATATACTTTTGGGATAACGTTTTTTTTTCTTGTAACTGATGGAATCTTTTCTGCAATGCTTCTTCAGACATCAATTTTTTTACCTTTGTCCAATGAAAAGAATTGGAATTGATTTAAATGGAGAAGATCCTTTGTTTTGTATTCTAAGGAGCCATGCGCCGACCTGGCCAATTGGGAGAAATATTTTTGATCGCCAGCAGTAAGATAACGAAAAAGTTCGGGATGAAGAACAAGACGGAGATGCTTTTCTCCTTTCCAGAAGAGGAGTTTTTTCAGGCTTCTCTCCATTTCAATAAGAGTGCTTTCATGGCTCTTGATAGCCCCCTGACCGGAGCAATAAGGACAGGCGGAAAACAAGATTTCTGCAAGAGCCTTACGGCTTCTCTGACGAGTCATTTCGATCAGGCCGAATTCACTCATTCCTAAAATGGTACATTTTGCAGAGTCTTCTTTCATGGCCTCTTTGAGTTTTTCTAAAACGCGCCGTCGATTTTTCCTTAGACGCATATCGATAAAATCGCAGATAATGAGTCCTCCCGCATTGCGTAATCGAAGCTGACGTCCGATTTCATCTGCGGCTTCTAAATTGATCTGTACTAACATTTCCTCTACATTTTTGGTAATTTCTTGCTGGAGGCTTCTTCCGGAATTCACATCAATGGTCAGCATAGCTTCTGTGCGGTCGATGAATAAATAGCCTCCGGATTTGAGCCACACTTTTCTCTGCAGGGCCTTTTCAATCTCTTTCTCCAGATTAAAGCGTTCAAACAGAGGTACTTTATCGCGATAGAGTTCGATCTTCAAAGAATGTTCTTGTGCATAAGTTTTGTAGATATCCTGGCATTTTTTATAGGTTGTAAAATCGTCGATGAGGATCCTGTCCAATTTTTTGTTGATGGCGGTCAGTATAGCTTTTTTAATGATGTCTGATTCTTCAAAAAGGCAAGTGGGTCCGGTAGCAGCATGGAATTTATCAACAATGGTTTCCCAGGTTTTTAATAGCTCCGAAGCTTCGGCAATGAGCATTTCTTGAGAGGCGTTGGAGCTTGCTGTTCTGCAGATTAGCCCCATATCTTTGGGCATCTCAAAAGCTCTGATCAGTTTTTTAAGCCGTTCTCTTGATGCGCTGTTTTCAATTTTTCTGGAAACGCCTCTATGGGTAGTGTTAGGGAGTAATACCAAATATCGCCCCGGAATAGATAAATTGGATGTAAGACGAGCACCTTTGGTGACGGTTGGTTCTTTTACTACCTGAACCAAAACCGGCTGATCAATTTTTAAAATTTTTTCAATATTATGAGAAGAAGAAGGGAAGTCTGTTGCCGATTTGGAAGAGCCTTCATATTCTGTGTCGAAATCCATATCAAACATTTCTTCGAATTTTTTTCGGTTTTCGACGATATCGCTAATATGAATAAACCCATTTTCTCCTTCGCCTATATCGATAAAGGCCGATTGAATGTTATGTAAAATATTGGTGACTCGTCCGCGGTAGATATTTCCGGTAATAGGATGAGATTTTTTTCTTTCGATGACGAGATCGTGCAATACTCCGAACTTCAGATAGGCGTAACGAATCTCCTTTGATTCGATGTTTAATAGAATTTCTTTCATAAATACCTATCGGGAGAAAAATTTTTTATGTTCTATATTAAAAATCATAAAGAAAAAATCGTTCTTTTTCCATAAAAATTTATTCATCAATCTTCCCGAGGAAAACGTAAAAAAAATAATTAATGAGTCATGTAAGGTGAAATAAATATGTTTTGATCAAAATATTTATGTCGTTAAATTTTTTTTGATTTTTTCACATAATTTTTCTTTTATATCCATAATGGCAGCGTTAACTCCGGTGATAAAAGCTTCTGCAGAGGAATATCCGTGACATTTGATTACAGGTTTTTCGAGCCCAATGAGAAAAGCTCCTGGATATTTTCCATAATGAAGATATTTTTTGAGCTCTTCTAAGAATAATACACTAGACGAAGAAGATCGTTCTAATTTATCTAAAATAAAATTAGCAATTCCTTCGGCTGTTTTTAAAAAAATATTTCCTACGAAACCTTCAGTAATCAGAACATCAACATCTCCGTTGAACACTTCTTTTGCTTCGACATTTCCAGAAAAAATAAAGTTTTTCTCGGAGATGGTTTGCAAAAGAGCGTACGCGTTTTGCATCTCAAGCGTTCCTTTTACAGCTTCCGATCCGATATTTAATAGGCCGATTTTAGGATATAAGCGGCCGCGAGAGATTTGGTAGGCGGCTCCGAGATGAGCAAATTGCAGCAATGCCCGGGATTTGGCCGGGACATTTGCGCCAATGTCAACAACTGCAATAGGTTTTTTCTTTGTAGGCATTGTGGCTAAAAGAGCAGGACGTTCAATCGTTGGAAGTAGGGGAATCAGATGTTTAGACAAAACAACTAAGCCGGCAGTACTTCCCGCTGTAACGAAACCATCTAATTGACCTTTGGCGAGAGCTTGTAATCCTAAATAGAGGGAGGATTGTTTTTTTTTGCAGACGATTAATGGATGGTCTTCATGAAGAACCATTTCTTTAGATCGAATTAAGACGATATCTTTTCGCGAAGGAGACGTCACATTTTCTGAGGCAAAAATATAATAGTCGACAGAATTATCCGTATGTTGATCGACATGTTGCAACAAAGTGTTGAAAAGGACTTTCTCAGGGGTTTCACACCCCATAATATCAATGCCGATTTTTATCTTATTCTGCACTGGTCTTTGGGGCAATTATTTCTTTTTTTCCATAGTAGCCGCAAGAAGGGCAAATATGATGAGATAGGGCAGGAGCAAAACAATTGGAACATGTTCCAATTTGTTGTTTGCTTTTTACAAAATGTGCCTGACGACTTTTTTTCCGAGCATTGGAATGGCGATTACGAGGTACAGCCATGGTTAATTCTCCTTTTTCATAAATAAATTTTTAAATGGATAATGATGCAGTTTCTCTTTATTGAGAAACTTTTTTAAATTGTTTCTCTCTGAACAATTGCGATTACATTCAGTAGTAATAGGTATCTCGAGTAATAAGGCTTCTCGTAGATCCTCGGAACAATCGTAAATAGAATTGGTTATTTTTTCGAGAGGAACTGTTATTAAGATGTTTTTGACAGTCAAAGGATGTTCTGTCATGGTATTGCAAACGGCACAAGGCATGATAGCCGTTGCTTGAGCATTCAACTGAAGGATGAGAAGATCGTCTTGAATTAGAGCCTCTATGTGAACGAAAACAGTAGGGGTGAATCGCAGTTCTTTCTCCTGAATTGCCAAGAAATCAGAAGAAACATCTTGTCGAAGAATTTCGGTTTTGTCTTCTTTGAGTCTATCAATATATATTTTGCAAAGATCTTTCATAATACAATAAAACGTTTTGGATCAATCTTTCCGTTTTTTCTTAAACAGATGTGTTTTAGAGATTCATCCGTAATAATAGAACCATATTATCATATAGATTGATTTAAAAAAAGAGATCTCCCTTATAAAAAGAGATAAAACTTTTTTTTGGTCATAGGAATGAATTGTGTACTATAGAGATTTTTTCGGAAAATTCCTTAACGGTTCAGCGATTGCAAAACTAGATTGATGTCTTTCTTTTTGATAGGAGTTGCATAATCGCTTGAGCCCCCTCTTCCGAAGCGTTTTTTGTGCTTAGCCTCTGTTTGATATTTCTGCATTCTTCGATCATACGTTGTTGTTCTAAGGGATCGAAAAGGATTTTTTGAAGAGAGTGAAGAAGATGAAATGGGGTGAGATTTGGACCGTATAGTTCAGGAAAAATTGTTTTATGAGCGATGATATTGACCAAACAATAAAAGGGAATCTTATCAATACGTAGTAAGTATCGGGCAATGTACAGATCTATTGGAGAGATGGCATAGGTTACAATTGTGGGAACTTCGCAAAGTGCTAACTCTAATGTAATAGTGCCTGAAGTTGCTATAGCGATATCGATGCTCTGCATCATTTCGTATTTTTGAGGAGAAAAAAAATAGACCGGATCAAATTGGGGTTCTTGCTGTTGTATTTTTGAAATAAGAGGTAAAAATTCTTTATGGGCAATACAAAGAGCACTTTTTATATGAGGATGATTCTGTTGAAGGTGATGTAGTGTCTGTAGTTGGATAGGAAGATTGCGTTGAATTTCTTTACGACGACTTCCGGGAAAAATGCCGACCCATTTTTCAGAAAGAGAATGTTTCTTATGGAGAGGGTTGGGGATCTGCGTTACTAAGGGATGTCCGATATATTCAACTCGTAGGGAACTGTGAGCGTAAGTTTTTTGTTCAAATGGCAAGATCGAAAGGAGCAGATCTACCTGTTGCTCCAAAGTTCGAATGCGGCCTTTTCTCCATGCCCATACGGAAGGCGATACGACATGGATGATTTTTCCCTTATATCCCTTTTTTCGAATAGCCTTTTCTAAGAGAAGATGAAAATCAGGATAATCAATACAAACAATCGCTATAGGATCAATATGCAATAGTAACTGTCGGAGACGATAAAAGTTCCAGATGAGTTTGGGAAGGGCCAAAACGATGTCACAAAATCCCATGATATTGAGTTGCTCTATTGTCAAAAGAGAGAAAATATTCTTCTTTCGCATTTTAGGGCCTGTAACGCCAGCAATACGAAGATCGGGAGATTTTTTCTGTAGAGATTCAATAAGAGAAGCCCCTAAAATATCGCCGCTCATCTCTCCTGCGCAGAAAACAAGATCAAAGCTTTTCTTAAGATTTTTTTTTCTTTTGATGGTTTTCAATGATGTGTTCATTCCATTTTATGTAGTGATCATATAAATGTGTATTTATCATACACCGTATATGAAAAAATTGCATGGCATAAGGAAAACAGGGATCTTGAGGTATATGAAATTTTTTTGGCAAGGTGTTCAGACGATATTGATGGGTTATAATAGAGGTCATCATGCTCTTTAATTTTTTGGAGATTTGAAAAAACGGTGAAAATAATTCTTTTATAAAAGTATAGGCTTCCTGTGCAATGATACCGAGATGAGGAATATGTTTTTTATTGGAGAGAAGATCTTCGAGGATAGGAAAGGCAAGACAGGATAACAGAATGGCTCGATCCGGTTTTGGTAAAGGATTTTTTGAGGTTAAGATATCCGCCTGCTCTAAATATTGATAGATTTTATTGGTAGGATCGCTATTCATAAATTGTGCAATATGAGGGAGAAGTATGTCTATGAACTTATACTCATAGAGAAGATGAAAGAAAGAATGGGCAGCCCCGGATTCGAGCATGCGCAGTATCTCTTCAAAAATGCGAGACGGGGAACTTTTAGTGATTTCATGAATGCTGGATAAGAGGGCATCATGGGTTTTTTGTTCAATCTCAAAATGAAATCTGGCACGAAATTTTAATAATCGAATCATGCGGACAGGATCTTGCAAAAAGCGTGTTATAGGATCGCCAATTGCTCGCAAGATTTTCTTTTGTGCATCTTCATATCCCCCTACATAATCTATAAGAGTTTGTTTTTCAGGATCATAAAAAAGGCCATTAATAGTAAAATCACGTCGTAATACATCTTCTGCTGCATTTCCCCAAATGTTGTCGCGGATGATTAAGGATTGAGAGTTGCTTTCTCCGGATCGAAAGGTGGAAACTTCCAGGATTTTTTTCCCAAAGCGGACATGGGCAAGGCGAAATCTTCGGCCAATCAATAAAGTGTTTTTAAAGGCTTTTTTTATTTCTATAGGAGTTGCCGATGTGGCGATATCAAAATCTTTGGGACGGGTATTTAGCAAAAGATCCCGTACGCCTCCTCCGACTAAATATGCCTCATACCTCAATTGCTTGAGCTTTTCGATCACATAAAAGGCATGTTGGTCGATTTTTTTGATAGGAATTTTGTGTTGTTCGTAAGTATATTCTTTAAATTCAGTCATTATAAGTATCAGTAATAAAAAAAATGATAGAAAAAGTTTTGAAAAATGTCAAATCAGCTTTCAGATATAAAAATGTAGATGATTCATAATAAAATTTAATCTTTATGGGTATCTTGAATGTCAAATTAGTTCTTTTTTTATCGGATTGTTTTTGATACTCTCATAGAATATGAAAAAAATATTTTCTTGTGGCCATGTTATTGGAGGATCGTTTCTTGTGTCGGGGACGTCCATTGGCGCAGGGATGTTAGCTTTGCCGATCGCAACAGGGGTAGGGGGATTTGTCCCCGCATTGCTTATTTATACGGTCTCCTGGCTTGTGATGACCATGACGGGTATTTTATTGGCAGAAGCTTCTACCGCTTTAGCCGGTGAAAGTAATATTATTTCGTTGGCAAATACTTATCTGGGAAAAAAAGGAAAAGCTTTTACCTGGGTTGTTTATCTGTTTTTATTTTATTTGCTGATGGTTTCTTATATTTCTGCAGGAGGGGAGTTGTGGCAGGGTCTTTTTTCTTTTTTATCCCCTCAATCGGCGATTAGCCTGTTTACCGTCTTTTTTGCTCTTTTTGTCTATTGGGGAACAAAAGCCGTTGATCGCATCAATTTTCTTTTGGTGATAGGATTGATTATTTCTTATCTCTTTTTTGTCTTTTTAGGGTTTCAACATATAGACCCTTCTTTGCTGAAGGTAGTCCGATGGTCGCAATCGATTTTTTCCTTCCCGATCGTCTTGATTTCTTTTGGATATCAAGGAATTGTTCCGACGTTAACGCATTATTTGAATAATGATCTTCAAAAAGTGAAAAAGTCCATTATTTTGGGAACGACTCTTACCTTTGTTATTTATATTTTATGGGAGCTCTTAATTTTGGGGATCGTTCCTCTAGAAGGACCTGGAGGACTTTTACATGCCGATGCTTTAGGACAAACGGCAGTTGAGCCTTTGAAAAATTATACGAGAGCCCCTTTGGTCTATACTGTAGGACGCTATTTTAGTTTTTGTGCGGTGACTACTTCTTTTTTAGGAGTTTCTTTAGCTCTTTATGATTTTTTGTCGGACGGCTTAAAAATCGTAAAAAAAGGAACGCGCAAATTATTTTTAGCCTTCCTTACCTTTGCTCCTCCTTTAATGATCTCGATGCTCTATCCACATTTGTTTATCATAGCTCTTCGGTATGCAGGAAGCATTGGAGGGACTTTGTTGCTAATATTTTTACCGGTGGCTATCTCGTATTTTGGACGATACAAATCGGAGCAATGGAAAATCCGTCCCGCTCTTTTCGGAGGTAAAATCTCTCTCTATTTTTTATTGATCTTTGTAGTTTTTATTGTCGTTGTGGAATTGTTTTCTCTTTTTTATCTATAAAAAAATATTGAATTTGCTTTAATGATGTCAGCAACCCGTAGCAAAAACATGAAGCTCTATGCTTACTTTTTTTTGATGTGTTCTGTATCTTCTCTTTTTTCTACCCCTAAAGGATTAGAGGTGGCGGTCGGTAAGGCACAGGTTGTCTCTCCTGATGCTAATACCATGGAGATCCATGTTTCCGATGGAGCGGTGCTGCGGTGGAATGATTTTTCTGTGGAAAAGGGAGAAAAAACAACTTTTTTTCTTTCTTCGGATACGGCGTTCGTTTCTAATCTGGTTATTGCCAAAAATCCTTCGAGAATTTTCGGAAACATAAACAGTAATGGACAAATTTTTTTATTCAACCCTTCAGGCATCGTTATTGGGAAAAGTGCGCATATTTCTGCCGCAGGTTTTATTGCCGGTGCTTTTGATGTTTTTGAAAAAGATCTTATGGAAGCTCACGAAATTGGAACGAAACAATGTGAAGGGCTTATTGTGAATTATGGAACGATAGATGCGACAAAGTGCGTCTTATTACTTGGGGCAAAAGCAAAAAATTTTGGTGTGATATCTGCAGGTAAAGGGGAACTGCATGTAGCCAGCGGATCTCAATTTCTTATTCGACCTAAAGAAAATGACAAAATTTATATACAAACGCCAGTTCCTGAGGGATGTGTGCAAAATTTTGGCCTTTTAGAAGCTCATAAAATTGTTGTGGAAGCTAAAACCAATCCTTATGCTTTAGCGATTCGATCGTATGGTCATATCGATGCGTTACATAAGGAACAGGTTGGAGGAGAAATATATCTCTTGGCCCATGAAGGACAAATGGATATTGAAGGAACCGTTTCTGCCCATAATTGTGATGGAGTAGGAGGAGATATTCATTTGCTAGGAAAAGAATTGTTTTTAAACGATAGCGTTACTATCAATGCAAGCGGCCTTTCCGGAGGCGGAAAGATTTCTATAGGGGAAGAATACTCTCCAAGTCATGAACATTCTTCTTCCTGTGAAAAGATCTTTTTTTCTTCCCTTGCTTCCATCAGCGCGAATGCGGAAAACATCGGGGATGGAGGAAATATTGTCTTATGGGCTGAGCAGCAGAATCGTAGCATAGGCAATATTTATGCATGCGGAGGAATAGAACAAGGTAATGGGGGGTTTGTGGATATTTCTTCTCGTGGCGATTTGCAGGCCGTTTCGCATGTCGATCTTCGGGCTCCTTATGGAAAAACCGGTATGCTGATCTATGATCCTTGTGATATTGTTGTTTCCAGCGCGTCGGATTCTCCGGCTTTTGCAAATCCTTATCCTTCCCTTCCTTTTTCAGGCACAGCTATTCTAAATAACAGTACTTTGAGTACGAATCTGGGTAGTGCAGATGTTACGTTGCGAACAAATGGAGGTACTGGTGGTAATGGAGATATTACGATCGAGAATACTGTGGCATGGAATGCTCCTCATACCCTGACGTTGATTGCCGATCGAGATATTATTATAAAAGCTCAGGTAAATAGCGCTGCTGCAGATGCCCATACGGCGATTGATTTTACGGCAGGGCGTAATCTTGAGATTGAATCCGTTGCGACAACGCAGAGTTATATTTCTTCTCTGGGAGGCGACCAACTCTATTCCATAGGGGGAGATATTTCCTTAAAACCAATTGGAGGAGCGGGCCTTTTTACTGCTTTAGATACAAATTATGGTCAGATTTTTATCAGTAATGCCAGTAATATCACTATCGGAGATGCCAGTAGTTCTTCTTTTGCCCGTATTCAAGTATCGGATATTGGAGCTCCCGATCTAAAAATTAATTTATCCGGTTCTCTTCATCTCCTAGGAGGCTCTGTCAATGGTGCTTATGCGAGTATTTTGTCAGAGGAAAATATTCTGATAAGTGGAGCTGAAAATATTATCCTGACAGGAGGATTGGTCGCAGGAGGAAATCAGTCGGCATCGATTGAATCTCAGGAAGGAGATATTACCATTAGCAATGTCGATCATGTGCTTTTGAATGCTCATGATTATCCGGCGTATATTCTGGCGGATCAGGGAAATATTACTTTCAATACTGTAAGCAATATTGGCCTTGCAGGACCTTCTGCAACGGATACTTATTCTACGATTAAGGCTTACGGGAATATAGGCTTGTCCCAAATAGGATCGATAACCCTTGCTGCAGGGACGTCTTCAGGAGCCGGCTCTTATGTTTCCTTAGAATCTGTTGCGGGAAATATTGTCGCGGATATTTCCGATAATTTGTCTGTGACTTCCCAAAATCATCCAGCATTTATTCAAGCGGATAGTGGTTATGTGACTATTAGCAATGTGCAAAATATTCAGCTTTTGGGCTCTGATGCGGCGGATACTTATGCTACAATCAAGGCACATAATGATCTTGGTTTGTCACAGATAGGATCGATAGCCCTTGCTGCAGGGACGTCTTCAGGAGCTGGTTCTTATGTTTCCTTAGAATCTGTTGCGGGAAATATTGCTGTGGATACGGCCGATAGTATCAATATTACGGCTCAGAATCATCCGAGCTATATACAATCCCACGCAGGAAATGTTACTGTTGATCATGTAGACACTGTAAGTCTTACGGGTTCTTCTGTTGCGGATATTTCTTCGCAGATTCAGGCTTTTGCCAATGTGAGTTTGAATGATATAGGATCGATTTCAATAACAGGAGGATCGTTCGCAGGAAGCGGATATGCACGGATTTACGCAGGGAACAATTTTTCTGCGACAGAGATAGATAATCTTACATTGACCTCCCTTGCCCAGGATGCCTTTTTGATAGCGGGAGGATCTTTGCATGTGAACGCCTCTACTCTTGCTATGACTTCTTCTGTTTCAGGACAGGCTTATATTGAAGCTCCTGGGGATATGTCTCTTTCCGGAGAAGATCTTACTTTGTGGGGGGAGCCTTCCAAAATTGCCTATATCAGGAATAGTTCTTCCAATAACCTAGAGCTCTCTTTTCAGGGCAATATTATTTTTCAACAATATGGACTTGCTCAAACATCGTCGGGAGTGATGAGCGCTATTGCAGGAAAAGACTTGGAAATCAAGAATCATAGTACGATTCAGACGACAAGCGGAGGAGATATTACCTTGGTTGTAGATAATCTTTTCCCAAAAATTCCCGAAATTGGTTCCGGAAAGTTTTCTCTCGACAGCTCTTCTCAAGTGCTCTCTGATGGCCCTGTGAGAATTTTTTCGGCTTTTCGAGAAAATAATTCCATAGAGAATACGATCAACGGTTATCCTTTTATTCCCGGAGAAAAATATGTCAATTCTTCTCAAGAAATATGGGGACAATATTACTATAGCGATTTTTTTGGAGGAGAAGGGTTTACGATTTTTTATAAAGATCCTGCTGCTACTGAAATCTATCTGGCAAGTATTGCTTCTTCGGAACTTTTTTATCGATTGGACTGGATGGAACAAACTGTTTTGTTTAGTGATTTTTTTCAAAAAGTCTTACAAAGATATCGAGAATTTTCTATCTCTTACGATCCGAAAACCTATGGAGGTTTTTTAGAATATCATGCGTGGAAGAAATATCTCGAAGCTTTAACTTTTTATGAATGAGTTTTCGAGAACGCATCATGTTCTTCTTTTATAAAAAAAACATTTCTACTAGTCTTTTTTAGAAAAGAAAATTTAAAGGGAGAATTTTTCTATGTTGGGAAAAAATCGGCAGGCTACGGCAAAGTTATACTTTCGTTACGGAGCCATGGGAAGTGCCAAAACATTGAACTTATTAGCTGTAGCTCATAATTATGAATTACAGGGAAAAAGAGTTTATTTGATAAAGCCGGAAATTGATAATCGATTCGGAAAAGAATATATCAAATCTCGCGCAGGACTTCAAAGAAAAGCCGATTTGCTGGTTAATTTTGAGTCTATTTTGAATTTTGAAGAGTTTCAAGGGATCAGTTGTATTTTAGTGGATGAGGCGCAATTTATTAGTAAAAAAATGGTGGATCAGCTACGTCGGGTGACTATAGAGCTGAACATTCCTGTGATATGTTATGGGCTGCGCAGTGATTTTAAATCCAATCTTTTTGAGGGATCGAAAAGATTACTGGAGATGGCTGATACAATTGAGGAAGTAAAAACCACCTGTCACTATTGTAACAAAAAAGCAACGATGAACTTACGCCATGTAGGAGGCGTCGCAACAATAGAAGGACCTTCTATCCAATTGGGAACAGAAGAGATGTATTTTCCTACCTGCTATCGATGCTATCATGAAGCGTTACAAGACTCTAAGAAAGCAGAGAAACAAAAGGCTTTTATACATTCAGAGGTTTAATTATTTAAATCCCCAGGCTGGTCCCCAGGCTGGTTAACCCAAGCAAAAGAAAAATTTAGCATCAACAAGATTGCTAGTGCTTTAGTTTTCTGGTCTTCAGGTGTTAAAGAAGGTCTTTCAGAAGAAACTACTTTGTCAAAAGGTAATGAAACTTGTCTGAGCTCTTGAGTTTGTTGTATACTCATCATTTTTCTCCTTATTTATAATTTATAATGTCTATTATGTGCTATTTTTTATCGAAATGAAATAGCTAAAATTCTTTTAATTTTCAACATGGAATTGCACTTCTTTTCGCAAACGAAATATTCCAAGGAAATTAATGGTTAGCAGTAATGCTCCTGCCAAGGACATAATCGTAAATACCTGTGTCGGATTGACAAATGCAAAGATCGGGGAAATGCAGAGGGCATAAACTAAATATATTTTTTTCCCATAACGGGGAGAGATAAAATAAGCGCATTTACTGCCAACGAAGTAGTAGGTAATAATCGTTAAATAACCGAGAAGAAATAAGAAAAGAGGCATAAAAAAAGTCATATAAGGAAAATATTGTGCCAGAGCGGACTGGATCATTAAAGTAATGTCGATAGGCTGTGTCCAAGTATCTGTCAACAAAACAAGCATGGTGCTTAAGGTGCATAGAATAAACGTATTGATGAAAATACCCATCATGGTTAATAGAGCTTGTGTATTGGGAGATTTCGAATTGGTCTGGCAGTGAATAATCGAATTATAGCCAATGCCTAAGTCGCCTGCATAGGCTCCTCTGGATAGCCCCATGGAAATCGTTAAGAGAATACTGCTTCCGGCAAAGCCTCCCAATGCTCCTTGAGAAGTAAAGGCCCCTTGAAAAATAAGAGCAAAAGTATGGGGGAGGATCGAATAATTTTTACAAAGGATCCAGCCGCACATTCCTATGTATACTATTAGAAAAATAGGAACAATGGTTGTGCATACTTTCGTGATGCGGGCAAATCCTCCCTGGACTGTAAGAAAGAACAGAGCCAGAATTGAGGCGATGACGGTAATACGGGGAATATGCCAATTGACGGAAATACTATCGGTAATCACATTAAACATAAATAGTTCCACGCCATAGATGCATAGCAAAATAGCGACAAATAGGTGAATCCATTTGGATTTGATAAAAGCCTTTTGAAGGAAGTACATAGGTCCTCCATCAAAACTTCCGTCAGGGTTGCGCACGCGGTATTTCATGCCAAGAAAAACTTCGGAGTATTGTAGTAGCATGCCCAAGAATCCGGCGACCCAAGTCCAAAAAAGCGCTCCGGGACCTCCTATCTGGATGGCGGTGCAGATGCCGACAATATTGCCGATGCCAATACTCCCACCAATGGCGGTAAAGAGGACTTTAATCGGATGTGTGCCTTCCTCAGAAGAACTATTGTTTGAGAAGGAATTATAAAAATGCTTCCAAATAGAGGGAAAATGACGTAGTTGAAATGTTTTAGACCGAACAGTGAAATAGAGCCCTAATCCGATGACGATCGCAAAAGCTATATAGCCCCAAATAAAATTGTTAATACGGCTAAGAATATGAAACCACATGGTAATCATCTGTTATTCCAAGGAATTGATTGTTAAAAATTTTTCTTTCCAATGATAATTGTCAAGAAGAAAAGAAGTATCTCTTTTTGTGATATAATATGCCAGAAATATTGCTTCAATAGAGGCTAGTCCTCGCTTGGGATCGGAACAGTCTGTTTGATATCGTGGATAGGCCGTTATAAATTGAGGAGGAAGGCTTCTTTTTTCAATAGGATTTTTTTGAAGCACCTTTTTTTCCATAATTGCCGCAAAATGCCATGAGGCGTCAAGGAGCAATAGTCCTTTATGGCGATCTTCTATCGAGAGAAGAGGCGCATCGATAGTCAATAAAATATAGGAACTTATATCGGGAAGAGGTTCCTTTGGATAGGAAAAAAAAGAAAACTCTTTTTTTCCTTCAAGACCTTTTAAGGAGCACTTTTTTTTGTTTTCCTTACGTCTTCGGTAGATAATGGTTGGTAGAAATGACATAATTTTTTTGCAAAAGGTAGCTTTTATTGTAGTATAGCTTTGAGTTTTGGAGCAAATATTGAATGAGGCAGGAATATATATAAAAATATGGAAAATTGCATATTTTTGATCCTAAAGAAGAGAAAATTTCAGCGGATTGCTGGCTTTGCGGGACAGTGCTGGGAGCAGACATCGTTGTTACATTTTTTTTCTGTGACGCATTGGTGGATATTTTCTAGAGTTGTATGGGCAATGGCCTCCAAAGCTTCCTTGGTAAAAAATCCTTGATGCGTGGTGATCACGACATTTGGAAATGTTAACAGTCGGGCGAACACATCATCCTGAATGATCTCTTGAGAAAAATCTTCAAAAAAGAGGAGGTCTTCCTCTTCGTAAACATCGAGCCCCAAATATCCGATTTGTCCTTTTTTTAAAGCTTCAATAACGGCAATAGTGTCGATGACAGCTCCACGACTGGTGTTAATAAGCATTACTCCTTTTTTCATCTGTTGGATTGTTTTTTCATTAATTAAGTGATAGGTGGATTTAGAGAGAGGAGCGTGCAGGGAGAGGATATCCGAACGATTTAGAAGAGTTGTTAGATCGACGTAGTGAACTCCCATTTCCTTGCAGGTTGTATTCGGTTCTTTATCAAAACCGAGTACTTCACAGCCCATCCCGAGAAGAATTCTTGCAGTCGCCGTTCCAATTTTTCCTGTTCCGAGGATGCCGACAGTCTTTCCGTGCATGTCGAATCCTAGCAGTCCTTCCAGAGAGAAATTTCCTTCGTGGACGCGCATGTGCGCTCGGTGGATTTTTCGATTTAAGATGAGCATTAGGGCGACAGCATGTTCAGCAATGGCATAGGGAGAATAGGAGGGGACATTGAGGACATGCATATGATTTTTTTTGGCAAATTCTATATCGACATTGTTGACCCCGGCGCAACGCATGGCAATGATAGGAATTTTGTTTTGCTGTAATATCTGAAGAGTCTTTTGACTTAAATCGTCGTTGACAAACGCACAGACGGCATCACATCCTTGTGCTAAAATCGCCGTGCGGGGATTCAAATGTTCTTTGAAAAATTGTAGGTCATAGTGATAAGAGGCATTGACCTTGGTAAAAAATTCTTCGTCGTAAGATTTCGTATTGAAAAAGGCAATTTTAAGCGACATGGGTTTTTTGAGGTTTTTTCTTTGATATATAAAGATTTTTTTTTTGAAACAACAGGGAAATGATAGAAAAGACAAGATTTAAGCAGAAAATACTTCTTGGATAAATGTTTGAAAATCTGAGGTGATATCGTGCATAGATGCGGTACTTGCGGTAGGTTTAGGAGAAACGTTTAGGTCAACGGGGGGCCAGTGAATTAATCGAAAAGCTTCTCGAGAGATTCTTTTAAAACGATTACGCTCATGAGCCTTGCCGAATTTTTTCGAAACGCTAATCCCCAAACGAGTCCTATCTTTTTTAGAAGCATAATCGATATGAATAAAAATACCTTCCCATCTCTTTTTATCAAAAAATAATTCTTTAAAATGATGAGCTTTTAGAAGACGGTTTGATTTGGGGAAACGTTGATCTATCACGCAGTTAGAACTTTACGTCCTTTTTGTCTTCGTCGTTTTAATGTTTTTTGACCATTATTAGTGCTCATGCGCAGACGAAATCCATGCTTTTTTTTTCGACGTCGCTTGGATGGTTGATACGTTCTTTTCATACAAATCCTTTTTCAATGAGTTTAAAAATAAAAAAAACGAGAAAAACTTTCAAGGTTTTTTAAGAAGATCTGGCTGTTTCTTGCGAGAGAGACGAAAAGATAGGTTCTATTTTTGGAGGTTTTTTATCAAATGGTGCTGAAAAAACTTCTTTTTTAGGAAGAGGCTGTCAACTTAAGAACTTGAAAGGTATCGTTCCTATTGTCTAGATTTTGTTCTAGTAGTAGTCTGCACTTTTGTGCAGACTTAGGCTTATTCTGTAAAAGTATTTTTTAAATTAAGTTTATTCCTTATCCTGTTACCCATGGCTTTTGTATAGGGATAGCCTGAGTATAATTTCTAAAAGCCTTTGTCAATACTGGTTGTGACTAAGAGAGAGAAGGTTCTTAATCAGGAAGATTTTTACGTTAGCGGAGAAAGTATGTGCAAAATGAGATGCATTATTGAAAATTAATTGATAAGATTTGGAAGATGGTATATAACATTACTCTTATAAGAAGATAAAGGTTATCAATGAAAACTCGTGCTTCTATAAAAGCAAATCCCTCTAAGGGAGATAAAATTGTCCGAAGAAGAGGACGACTTTATGTTATTAATAAAAAAGATCCCAACCGTAAGCAGAGACAAAAAGGTCCTGCTCGCAAAAAATAGATAGGAAAAAGAGATATGGCAAAAAAATCGAGTATTATCAAAGCACAAAAAAGAAGACGATTGGTGGAACTAAAATGGGAAAAACGGCAGCATTTAAAAAAAATTATTACAGACATGACTAAAAGTGACGAAGAGAGAATGCAAGCTGTCTATGCTCTTAATAAGCTTCCCCGTAATTCTTCTAAGGTACGTCAGCGTAATCGTTGTATATTAACCGGACGTTCCCGTGGGTATTTACGCAAGTTTAAATTGTCACGCCTTTGTTTTAGAGAATTAGCTTGGAAAGGCGAAATTCCGGGTCTTATTAAAGCTAGTTGGTAAGATTTGCGATATCTTTAAGTTGTTTCCAGGTTTCTAAGTCTTCTGTCCATACGTAGGTATTGGGGTTAATTTTTCCTAAATTCCATTCTTCTTGCAGTTTTTGAAGGCTCATCGGTCCTAAGGTTTTATTTTGGGAATCCAGATAATACCATAGAACTTTTGGAAGGGAAGCGAGAAGAGATGTTTCCGGAGGCAAAGGTTTTTCATCAAAAACTTTTGACTTTTTGCTGAATAGCAAAAAAACCATCCCGAGAAGGCCGAATAAAAAACCGATCATGAACCAAAAATAGGGATTTTTCCCTCTTTTTTGGGCGATATGTGCGGAAATAAATCCTAAAGATAATAAAATAATTGTCAAAAAAAGATTCATAAAAAGCAGTTATGATTTTGACAAATTATAGCAATGCGGTACAATAAGATCAATTTTTATAAGGAGGATAATCTATATGGCTGAGAAGAAGGTCGATGCATTAGATATGAAAGAAATTGAGCTTCCTGAAACAACTTTTATTCGCGATATCGAAAGTCGCGTGATTCAGTCCATTGTCCTGCGCTGTATAGCGCGGGTCGAAGGGATTAGTTTAATTGTTAATACTCTTATCGATAATCTTTTGGGAAGGGATACTTCGGAAAGATTGAAAGGGATTCATGTGGAACAGGATCAAAAAAATCATTCTGTATTTGTTAAGGTGGAAATTAATGTGGAATACGGCATTTCTCTTCCGCAAAAAGCGGAAGAAATACAGACGATGCTTGTTGAGGAAATTTCTCATTTGACGGGTCTTCATGTTTCTTGTGTGCATGTTATATTTAAAAATTTGATGCAAGAATTAGAGCCTCAGGAAGAAGAACATCAAGCTGCTCTTGTTTCTGAAAACGATAATGATTTTTGTGGCGATGGATGTTAACCAGAAGTAATGAATTTCTAGCTCTTCTTTTTATACTGTTTTTTTTCTTGGTAGGGGGGCTTTTTTTGCTATTACCTTTTTCCCCGCTCCTTTCTGAGCATATTATTCACATTGTCCAAAGCGACCCCAAGATCTTAGTTCTTGTTGGCGTTATTTTTCTGTCCTTTGCGATCGTTTGTTTTGGAGTTTTTTATTTTTTCTCGCGCTCTTTGTTTTTGCAGATCAAAATGGGTCTTTTTCCATATTTTATCGATCGAAACATTGTTCAAAAGTTGGTACGAGATTATTTTCATGAGAACTATCGTGATATGAATATTTCGGCCGCGGTCCATCTTTTATCTCGTGGACGTTTGGAAATAGTCTTAAAGTTGCCTCAGAAAATTGAAGAGGAAGATTTTTTTGCAAAAGTACAAAAAGAGATTTGTTCGAAACTGGCGACACATTGCGGATATCAGAAAGATATTATACTAACGCTTCTTATGGAAGGATAACAGTCTTTCTATATCTTTTTTTGTTAGGACCTCTATTTTCTCCAAGTCTTCCTTGGAGGCCTTTTGAATCTTTTCCATACTTTTAAAGTGTGTTAATAGTTTTTTTCTTTTGATGGGGCCAATTCCTTCTAACATATCTAAAGAAGACGTCATCATTCTCTTTGCTCTCCTTTTCTGATGAAAGGAAATAGCTGTTCGATGAGCTTCATCTCGGATATTTTGCAATAAAAATAAAAGAGGGGAATGAATTGGAAGTACAATAGGTTGGTTTTTATGTGCTACAAAAACGTGTTCCTGTGTTAACCCTTTGTCGTGACGGCCTTTTTCTTTAGCAATTCCTAAAACGTCAATTGAGGCGATACCGAGTTGTTGAAATACTTTTAAGGCGATATTCAGTTGCGCTCTTCCCCCGTCGACGATTAAAAGATCGCAAAGATCGTTTTTAGCAAAATGGCGCTGTAATACATGTTCAAGAGCTGCTATATCTCCTTTTTCCGTATTTCTGATGACAAATAATTTTCTCTGGGCTGGTATATTTTTTCCGTTAATAAATGTGACCATTGCTGCTACCGGATCGGTATAGGCTATATGAGAAGTGTCGAAGCATATGATTTTTTGGGGAAAATGCACTAAATCAAAAGTTTCCTGAAGTGATAGAAGATATTTTTCCTGTAATGACTGCTTTTGTTTTTCTCGGGAAAATTGCGCAATAGCATTTTTTCTAGCTAGTTCGACCAACTCTTTTCTTTTGCCCTTTCTAGGACAAATAAGAGAGATTTTCTGCTGCGCTGTTTTAGAGAGCATTTCTTCTAATATGCCAGCATGGGATAAAGAGAGAGGGATGGCGATCATCTTGGGAAGGTTGTTTTTATAATATTGTAACAGGAAACTCTCAAGAAGGTTTTCATCGCTCTCTGCAATATGGGTAAAGGAAAAGTGCTCCGCACCAATAAGTTTGCCTTCCCGGAATTTCAAAAGGGCCAATGTCACCGAATCATTTTCTCGGTAAAGTCCTAATGCGTCGATCATCATCCCAAAGGGATTATCCACATGTTGCATTTGTGTGATATGTTCAATATGATAAATCATTTCCAGAAGATCTTGTGCTTTTTCGAATTCTAGGGCTTTAGAAGCTTTTTGCATCTCTTCTTTTAAAGAACGGACAACTGATTTGTCCTTGCCGAGAAGTATAAGAGAAGCTTTTTGTACTAAAGAATCGTATTCTTCATGAGTGCATTTCCCAACGCAAGGGGCTACACAACGTTTCATGTCATAGAGAAGACAAGGACGCGTTCTATTCAATATCTCTTGGTCGGAACATTGACGTAATGGGAAAAGTCGCAAGATGAGATCGAGTGTTTGTCTCGCTGCTTTTGCATTTGTATAAGGGCCAAAAAACTTTCCCTTTGTTCGAAGTCTGTTTTTATAACGAGCAATGCGTAGCATGGGCCACTTATGCGTCGTTAATAATAAGGATATATACGTTTTATCATCCTTTAAAAAAAGATTATATTTGGGTTGGTGTTGTTTTATGAGATTGTTTTCTAAAATAAGCGCTTCTTTTTCATTTTTAACGACGATGGTTTCTATACGGACAATTTCTTGGCGTAAGTAGCGGATTTGGGGTCGAGTATCATGATCGGAAAAGTATTGTCTTACCCGGGTACGGATGTTTTTGGATTTTCCGACATAAATTACTCGATTGTGCTCATCATACATGATATAGACGCCGATATCTTTGGGAAATGTCTCGAGCAATTGTAGGTCAAACATGTTGTATTTTTTGTTGGAAATCAAGAAGTTTTTCTAGAGCTTGTATAGGAGTTACTTGGTCGAGGTTGAGTTTTTCTATTTCATGTAAGATCATTTCTTCTTTTGAGGAAAGGGTCGAAAAAGGGAGATATTGTTGGGAATATTTTTTTTGTTTCTTTCCTTTTTTATCACCGTCTTCTTCGAATCTGTTAAGAATTTCTTCCGCTTTTGTCAGAACTTTAGAGGGTAAGCCGGCGAGTCGTGCGACATGGATTCCGTAACTCTTGTCCGTTCCTCCAGGGATTATTTTATGAAGAAATATAATTCCTTCGGAAGTTTCTTCAACGGCCACATTATAATTTTTGGCGCCTGAAAAAGAACGCTCTAATTCCGTTAGTTCCCAATAATGGGTGGCAAAAAGGGTTTTAGCTTTTTTCCCCGAGACAGTCAGGAGATATTCGGCGACAGCCCATGCGATGGATATGCCGTCATAAGTGCTGGTTCCTCTGCCAATCTCATCTAAGATGATGAGGGATTTCGAAGTGGCATTATGTAGGATATTGGCCGTTTCTGTCATTTCGACCATAAAAGTCGATTGTCCTCTTGTAAGATCATCACTAGCGCCGATGCGGGAAAAAACTTTATCGATAATTCCTATGTGAGCTTCCTGTGCTGGCACGAATGATCCCATATGGGCCATAATGACGATCAGGCCAATTTGACGAATATAGGTCGATTTTCCGGCCATATTAGGACCTGTGATGATGAACAGTTGATGATGATCATGATCGAGATGGGTATCATTAGGGATAAACGTATTTTTTGTAATACTCGTTTCAATAATGGGGTGCCGTCCTTTTTTAATGATCAGCTTATGGCTCTCATCTACTTTCGGTCTGCAATAATGGTTGATCTGTGCGCAACGCGCCAATCCCCATAAAACATCAATACGGCTAAGCGCTTTTGCCGTATTCATGATTTGAGGGGTATATTGACTGATCTCATGGGTCAAGTGGTTGAAAAGGGATAATTCAAGTGCAGCGATTTTTTCTTCCGCCGAGAGTACTTTTTCTTCGAATTCCTTGAGCTCATCGGTAATAAAGCGTTCTGCATTTACCAGGGTTTGACGGCGGTGGAAGTAGGAAGGCGCTTTGTGAGATTGTCCTTTGCTCACTTCTATATAATATCCAAAAACTTTCGTATACCCCACTTTTAAGGTCTTTAAATCGGTTTTTTCTCTCAGGGTTGCTTGATACTGCGCGAGCCATTTTCGAGAATGATCTCGAATATCCCTTAAGTCATCGAGGGCTTTATCATATCCTTTCTTAAAGACATCTCCATCGAAGAGGCGAAGAGGAGGAGCATCCAGAAGCGCTTTTTCAATGAATTCATGGAGAGCTGTAAGAGGGGCTATATTCCGTTCGTCTTCCTGTATGTGGGGAGAGGAATATGCTTGAAGATGCGTCTTTAATTGGGGCAGATTTTCCACCGAGTTTTTTAGAGAGATAATATCTCTTGGAGATAGTTGTGAAGAGGTAATTTTCATGATGATTCTTTCCAGATCGCTGATTTTCTCAAGGATATGGGTAATAGCGGTGGACGGTTGATGTATGATCTCTTCTACGGCATCCAGCCGTGCATTAATTTTCTCTGGATGAATGAGAGGGTGTCGGAGCCATTCTCTTAAAAGCCTTCCTCCCATAGGGGTTTTGGTGTAGTCAATAAGATGGATAAGAGAATTTTTATCATCGGAGGAGAATATTTCTAGATTTTTGATACAAGTAGGATCTAGAAGCATATATTCCTGTAGAAATTGTTTTTGGATGGTCGTAATATGAGAAAGAGTCAGATGCAATTCCTCTTTAAGGTAGGTGATCAAAGCACCTGCCGCATTTATTGCGGCGATCATTCCTTTTAGGCCAAAGCTATCAAGGGAATGTACCTGAAAGTGCACACGCAGGGCCTCTATCGATGCAGTATGGTCAAAATTCCAATTGTCGATGGTATTGATGAGCGGTGTCGATAGGGAATGAAGTATTTCTTTATGGTCGGCTGCAAACTTTTTAGAGATTAGTAATTCTTTGGGCTGAAGACGAAAGAGTTCGTCTAAAAGAGCGTTTTTCCCCTCAACTTCCAAGACCTGGAATTCAGAAGTGGTAATATCGCAGATGCACATGCCAAAAATAGTTCCCACTTGAGCGCAAGAGACAAAAAAATTGTTTTTTTTATCATCCAAGAGAGAGGAGTGAATAACGGTTGCGGGAGAAAGGATATGAGTTAATTCTCTTAAGACAAGACCCTTGGCTTTTTTGGGATCTTCTTTTTGATCGGCAATCGCGACTTTATATCCTTTTGCGATAAGACGATCGATATAGGTATAGGCCGTATGATGAGGAACTCCGCACATAGGTATTTTTTGTCGTTTCGTAAGCGTGAGGTTGAGCTCTTTTGAGATCATTTCTGCGTCTTGGTAAAAGGCCTCGAAAAAGTCTCCTAATCGGAAGAGCAAAAGGGCATCTTTTGCTTTTTTTTTGCAGTCATTCCACTGCGCCATCATAGGAGTGCTTTTTTCTGTGTTCATGATTTTTTGCTCCTCGTTCATGGTATCATAGACAGATTTTTGGAAAAATCATAAAAAGAAAAAGAATATTTTCCTGTGTTCTCTTTTTTTTATCCTGCTCTTTATCTTTTTTAGAAAACATTGTACCCTTGCCAGATCGAATAACCGGAGAACAATCATGGGAAAGTGGTTTGCGGCTCTTTGTGTGGCCATGAGCTTAAGTGCCAATAATGTTGAGCAGTCTTTTTTAAGTGCTTTGAATAGCGATTATAAATGGGATCAGGAAAATCGTGATCGAGGTCAGGTATGGCTTTACCAACAAAAATTAAGTCGTGTGATGCATCATCCCTATCGGATTAAAACCTTGAAAAAAATTCTCTATCGTTTGGCGGAAACAAAAAAAAATTATTTGCGCGAAATAAAGGATTGTATTCGATATGCCTCTTCTGAAGAAGTTCAGAGAGTGCTTCAATCTGTAGAGGAATCAAAAATTGCTATGACTAGTAATGAAAAAGCGGTTCTGACGGCTCTTTTGATGTTTGGTCTGTTTGAAGGCATAGAATCGTCTGATATTGCCAGGATGAGACAGATTTACACGGAGTATTTTATTAAGAAAAAAATGGTGGAACAATATTCAGATTTTTCTCAGCAAGCGTCATTTTTTCAAGAAAATCTATGCTACTGGCAAAATACAAACCAGCTGTTAGTGACGGATGTTGCCAAAGAAGTGTATGAGGCATTAGAACAAGAAAAAATGAAGAGAATTCGTGAGATTATCAAGGAAAGTAATGATTCCTATCTGGAAAAATTAGCGCGATTGCACTATTCTACGATTGAGGAGATGTTTACGGCTTTTTATCTCCCTCTGTTTTTTGTTCGGGAGGAATATCTGCATTTTATGCCCCAAAATAATGTGGAACAAAGAGCTGTTGCTTTGTGGAGAAAATATGGACATGCTTTTGCCTCCTTATTGAAAGAATTGGAAGAATGGAAAGTGAAACATGAAAAGCGATTGCAGATTTCCGGATAGTGGGGAAATTTTATGACCAAAAGTTTTGCTCCACATAGTTTGCAGGCTTTACGGGAGCGGATTGATCTTGTCGATGTTCTATCTCCTTTTATTATGCTGAAACGTTCCGGTGCTGTTTATAAAGCTCTTTGTCCTTTTCATGATGAGAAAACTCCTTCGTTTATCGTAAAAAAAGGAGATACGCATTATCACTGTTTTGGATGCGGAGCTCATGGAGATGCTCTCTCTTTTTTAATGATGCACCAAAGCTTTAGTTTTGCGGAAGCTGTGGAATATTTAGCAGATAAGTTTGGAGTGCACCTTGAATACAGCGATCAGGAAGCGTCTCACAATGTAGAAAAGCGTACCTTAAAAGAAGCGATGGCCTATGCAGCACATTTTTATCATGTGTATTTGTTGTATTCTGATGAGGGAAGAGGGGCTTTGGAGTATTTATACGGAAGAGGGATGGACTTGCAGTTTATCAAAATGTTTCGTATTGGACTATCTCCGAATGTCCCCGGAATTTTTTATCGGGCGATGCGCAGTAACCATATTACTGAAAATGTTCTGGTGGAAACCGGACTTGTAAAAATCAACGAGGGGAAAAGAAGAGATTTTTTTATCGATCGTATCATGTTTCCCATTCAAGATGCTATGGGGGCTACCATAGGATTTAGCGCCCGAAAATATAAGACGGAAACTTTTGGCCCTAAATATGTCAATACAATGGATACGCCATTATTTAAAAAATCGCATCTTCTTTTCGGCCTTTCCTATTGTAGAAAAGATATTGTCAAAGAGAAAAAAGCTATTGTTGTCGAAGGACAAATCGATGCTCTTCGGCTCATTTATAGAGGATTTACTACTGTAGTAGCAGCCCAGGGAACCGCTTTTGGGGCGGCACATGTACAGATATTGATGCATCTGGGAGTTCAAAAAGTATATTTAGCTCTTGATGGAGATGCGGCAGGCAGGGAGGCAACGTTTAAAATTGGGAATCTTTTTCAAAAAGAGGCAATAGAAGTGATGGTCGTTCAGCTTCCTTTGGGCAATGATCCGGATAAAATATTGATCGAAGAAGGGCCTGATCGTTTTGAACGTTATTTGGAAGAAAGCATGGATTATTTACACTTTATTATTGAAGAAGCAAAAAAAAAGTTCGATATGCAATCGCCAACACAGAAAAATGCAATGGTGAATCAGATCGTTAAGCAAATTCGTGAGTGGGAACATCCTTTGCTTATTCATGAGAGCCTTCGAAAATTGGCTCAATTGACCAATACTCCGGAAAATATTTTAGGGACAGAGGAGAAAGAACGCTCTTCTATTGTTTTGGCCGGTTCGCAATCCTTATTTAAGGAAGGCATTCGAACGGAAATGGAAATAGAGGCGGATCTTATGCGGTGGCTTTTTTTTTCAGGACAGAATCCTCGGAAATTGGCCACAGTTGCAAAGTTGAATATTCTTCCGGAACATTTTAGTGACCCTTTGATTCGAAGCCTCTATGAAAAATATATGCAGAAGCATAAAGAACAAGAATCTTTTGATTTTCTTTCTTTAGGGACTCTTTCTGAAGAGGAGCAACTTTTAATTGCCAAACTCATGCATAAGAAAATTTATCATGAGAAAGAAGAGATTTTTATGGCAACGATACAAAAATTGCTCGATAGGCAATGGCTGCAAAAACGAGAGGCGATAAAACAGAAAATTCAAAACGGTCAATGTAGTGAAGAAGAGGCCTTTGCTTTGGCAAAAGAATTTGATTCTATAAAGAAAGAGCGTCCTAAAATTCTTCTTCCCAACGAAGATTAAGTTTTTCTCTGAGGACCTCCTCTAATGTTTCGAGGGGGATCCGTTCTTGTTCCATGCTATCCCTGTGCCGTAATGTGACTGTCTGGTTATCCATAGTATCATAGTCGACCGTGATGCAGTAAGGAGTGCCCAGCTCATCTTGCCGACGGTATCTTTTGCCTATGGCTCCGGATGCGTCATATTCCACGTTCCACAGCACTTTTAAACGATGATAGATTTCGTGCGCGACAGTGGTTAAAGGTTCTTTATTCATGAGAGGAAAAATAGCCGCTTTTACAGGGGCAACAAATGGATGAAGGTGTAAGACTGTTCTTGTTTCTCCATTTTTCAAAGTTTCTTCTTCATAAGCATCGCAAAGTAATGCCAATATGGTTCTGTCTACCCCAAATGTCGGTTCAATCACATGGGGAATATATCTTTTTTTCCCTTCCTGGTCGATATATTCCTGGGAAATCTTGGAATATTCCTGGTGCTGTGTTAGATCGAAGTTTGTTCGGTATGCAAGACCGTAGAGTTCTTGCCATCCAAAAGGAAACTCATAAATGATATCGACGGTTTTTTTTGAGTAGTGCGACAACTGTTCTTTTTTATGTTCTTTTTCTTGAAGGTGTTGAGGCTTGAACCCAATAAGATGACACCATTTATGCATGTCGAGCAGCCATGTATCAAAAGTTTTTTCCCATTGAGATTCTTCGATAAAATATTCAATTTCCATTTGTTCGAATTCAATCACCCGGAAAATAAAATTACCAGGAGTAATCTCATTGCGAAACGCTTTTCCGATTTGAGCAATTCCAAAGGGAATCTTGACTCGCATGCTGTCTATAATATTTTTAAATTCAATAAAAATAGCTTGGGCTGTTTCAGGACGAAGATACGCAATTTCTGCAGAATTGTGTGTTTTGCTCATAGGGGTGTGAAACATCAGGTTGAAATAGCGGGCATCGGTAAAATTGCTTTTACCGCATTTAGGACAACGAATCTTTTTTTCTTGTAAAAGGGAGGTTAATTCGGAAAGAGTTTTTCCTTCGACTTCTATGCCAAGGGCTTCTTCAAGAAGTTTATCGATTCGAAACCGCCCTTTACATTCTTTACAGTCGACCATAGCATCATTAAACCCCTGAACATGTCCTGAGGCTTCCCAGACTTTGGGATGCAGCAATATAGGACCGTCTATGCCTACCATGTCACTACGACTCTCTACAAAAAATTTCCACCATAGGTCTTTAATGTTTTTTTTCATTTGAGTTCCATAGGGGCCATAGCTATAGGTATTGGCAAAGCCACCGTATATTTCTGATCCGGGATAAATAAAGCCCCGCCTTTTGCAAAGGGCCACAATATGTTTGAGGGGATCGGTTTTAGCCATGATGTTCCTTGGTTCTTATCCAATGTAGCGGGAAAAGGGGGTTTTCCTCAATGAATTTCAAGTTGGGATTATTTTGACAAAAAATTTTTCTCTGTGGTCATCATGGTTTTTAAAGAGGATCTATAGCAGAAAGAAAAAGTCCCTATTTCTCTTCAATCTAAACAAGTTAAGGCGATCGTTTGCAAAATCTTTGTAGCATTGATTTAAAAATTTGGGTATCATCCAAAATAGAGATATGATGCAAGATTTGCCTTTAAAACAAGAGTATCCTCTTCTAGTTTCTATCATCCTAATCATTCATGAATTTCATTATTTGGCGATCAATACCCTTAACAGCATATTGGCTCAAACCGAGAAAGATTTTGAGATTATTATTATTGAAGCGGGATCTTCTTCCCATGATTTGCATATTTTTAAGGAATATTCGAAACATGTGACGCAGGTGCATTCTCTTTCCCAAGAAACGATATCCGCGATGATGAACAAGGGATTGGCCTTTGCAATAGGCCGTTATGTTCATTTTATGTTTCCTGGGGATGTATATTTGTCTAAAAATTCTTTTAAAGAGATGCGTCGTTTTGTGACGGATCATCATTACCCAGAGGTAGGGCTCACCTCTTATGTGATCCGTGACGGGATTTCTCTGCCTTATGTGTCTAGTCGTTGCAGTTCTGCCGATTGTCTTAGATTAGGAAAAATTCCTTCACGATTACAATCGGCATGGATCAATCGTCATTTATTACAATCGGTAAATGGCTTTGATCCCCGATATCGATATAGAGAGGGCTATGAACTTTTTTGTCGTCTGATCCAAGAAAAAAAATCTGTTTTTGCCTGGTCTTCAAGAGTTCTTACGGATTATGAGTTTTTTAAACGTCCTCCCCGGTTTATTTTAGGATATCTTAAGGAAACCATGTTAGTGATTTATCGCCATTTTGGGTTGTTTAGAGCTTTTATATGGTTATTTTTTCAAGACCACCTCCAGATTATGCGTTGGTTGTTTCGCAGCATGAAACATGCGTTTTTTAAAGAATAAATTATACGAAAATTTTATTTTTAATTTATATTAAACGAGATAATATTGTTGATTGTTTTTTTAAGATAGATTATAATTTTACTCAAAAAGAAGCGTTTATGAAAATAAATCAAAATATTTCCAATAAAATACAATTGATGAACGATGTGCGGGATATGCAGGATGATTTGATCCAGAAGATCAATGACAGAATATCCTCTCTAATGAAAGAACACGAACAAGAAAGCCATAAATTACATCTTTTGCATCAGATGAAAACACAAAGCTTTTTTCATGGGCTGCATAAAATTCATACGGCATAATTTTTTTCCTTTGTAATAAAAAACTTTCTTTTCCTATTTTTTTTGATATGCTACCAAAAAGATATGAATATACCGCATTTGATTACTCTTTCTCGTTTATTGGTGATTCCATTATTTCCTCTCTTTTATCTATACCATTCCGCTTTAGGAGTTTCCTCTTTGTATATGCCTTTTGTCCTCTTGGTGATTTTAGGGTTTTGCGAACTCTCCGACATATTTGATGGGTATCTGGCCAGAAAGATGAAGATCGTTTCTGATTTGGGCAAGGTGATGGATCCGATGGCCGATAGCATTACTCGGATTATTGTGTTTTTTACCTTTACTCAGGGAGTGATCTCTTTACCGTTATTGTTAGTGTTTGTTTTTTTGTATCGCGAATTTTTTATTAGCACATTGCGTACCGTCTGCGCCCTGAAAGGATATGCCCTGGCGGCTCGCAGGAGCGGTAAAATTAAGACCGTAATTCAAGGGTTGGTGAGTTTTTTTATTGTGGTTTTAATGATTCCTTATGCCTGGGGATATCTTCCTTTATCCTACTTGCAGAATATTTCTTTAGGAGCTGTTTCTTTCGCTGCCCTGTATAGCCTTGCGACAGGAGTAGAGTATCTTTATGCGCAAAGAGCCTTTATTAAACAGATGTTTTTATAGGATTTATCGTTGATAGAGCTGTAAAAATTTGTCGGCTACTTGTTTCCACGAGTAATCGAGATGAATATTTTGAACCATGAGCTTTCTGATGGTATGAGGTTCGGTATACCAGGCATGAAAGGCTCTTTTTAGGGTATGTAACAGTTCTTTTTTCGAATATTTTTCAAAAAGATATCCACTTTTTTTCTCTTCAGGAACGATAGGATCGTCTTGGTCGAAGATCGTGTCGGACAATCCTCCTGTTTTTCGGGCAATGGGAATAGCTCCATATCGAAAGCCGATAATTTGAGTAAGGCCGCAGGGTTCGAAAACGGAAGGAATGAGCAGAAAATCACAAGCGCTATAAATTTGCCTCGATAAAATGCCATCATAGAAAAAGAAAAATCGGACATTCGGATTTTTTCTGTATTTTTTCTTTAATTGTTCAAAATGTTGCTGAACTTTTCTGGAGGGACTAGATCCTAATAGAATAAATTGTCCGCCGAGTTTTAGGGTTTCTCGAAGGCCATATTCTATAAGTTCTAGTCCTTTTTGTTCTACGAGTCGACCAATATTGCCAACGAGAGGGCCTTGGTTAAGAGGCATGTGGCATTGCTGAAGCAGTTTTTCTTTATTGATCCGTTTCGATTGCACTATTTTTTCCAAAGGATCGTTGGAAGAAAAAGGGGCGAAAAGGGCCTTATCGGTCGCAGGATTCCAATGATCTTGATCAATGCCGTTTAATATTCCAGTGACTTTTTTCTTGTAAAGAAAAAGGAACCTATCCAAGCCGGCTCCCATGGGCTTTGTGAAAATCTCACGGGCATAGGTCGGGGATACGGGAATAATTTCATCCGCGAATTTGACGCCCTCTTTTAGGGGGTTGACTTTTTTGGAAAGAGAAAGCTGTTGTACAAGGGGAGGATACAATTGGTGTCGGTTTGAGGCTCCTTGATAGGAAAAATTATGAATGCTCAAACAGATTTTTTTGATTGGAAGAGGATGCTTTTTACAAAGAGGAGCTAAAAGAGCTGTATGCCAGTCATGGATATGAAGCACATCTATCGGAGATTGTTTTTGTAAGAAAGAAAAAATCATGGAGCAAAAAGCGCTGAACCGTAAGGGATCTTCGTTATAACCATATATTTTCTTTCGGGTAATCCAAGGAGAGTTCCATAAAAAGATAGGAACTTTTTCATAGGTCATTGCATAAATAGAAAAATTTTCTTCCCGATAGATGGGAGACGGTGAGAGAAAGCCTTTTTCAACAATGCAAGAATGGCAAGGCAAGAAGACTTTGACATCCATGCCTTGCGCTACTTGTTCTCTAGATAATCCATGAACTACTTCGCCGAGTCCTCCCACAGAAGCAAAGGGAGCAAACTCTGCAGCAGCATGAACAATATGCATTGCTAACCATCGGTTTCTTTCACAAAAACACAAATAGTTATAATTGACAAGACATTATACGCCTTTTAGCAGTGGAAGTTCTTCATAAAAAAATTGCGAACATTCCATTGTCCCGGGCTTCGAATAAGGGCAGGAAGTCTTAGAGCAGGAAGTCTTTCTTCTCTTACAAGAAAATCTGAAAAGAAAGAGCTATCCCTACCGTGGATATTCGTAGCGGATAAAGAACGAGACATTCTCCTTTGAGGCATATGATAAGTATAACCATCTTGTGCTTGTGCAGCAGAACTTCTTGAGATGATAGAACACAGGGTTTCTTGAAAATGATCGCTGGAAGAAGAACGTGGAAACGATCTTTGAGGCAAGTTTTTTACTTCTTCAAAATTTATAGGTAAAAAAGACATTATTAATCTCCTTTAATTATTGTTTTTATTTAATTAACAGAATGTAAAAATATTTTTATTTTTTTATAAATGCTATTTATGTTGTGTGTAATTATTTTTTTAGGTTATGAATAGCTGCTATTATTATGCCAGAATAGATAGTTTTTTTCATGCGATTATTCATGAAATATTTTTCAAGGTAAGTAAAAATTTTTGTAGAAATCTCTTCTCTCTTTTAGGAATGAAGTATTGGTCGCATTTTATAAAAAAATAGCTTTAATAAATCTATAAGGGTGTTTTTGGATCTTTAATCTAGCAAGTAGTTGTCTGTTAAGAGAGGAATGAACAGCTTCTCCGTTGTGGGGCGAGGGATTTTTGTGCTGTAATTTTTGGAGAGAGAAGAAAGATTGGAAGATAGTCATTCTATGAGAGTAAATAATGTTAAAAAATTATTTTAATTATAGCTCGTAATTAACAAAGATGATTTAGTATTTGAAACAAACGAGATTTTGTTGACGAGGTTTGTTGCTTTGTTTATAATTTTGTTTATTATTTTAATATTGCTATTTAATATTATTTTATTTAAGTGTTAAAAACATAAAAAAGAGGAAACAATGGCTATAAGTATAAAAACTCCACTAGTTGAGCCTTTAAACCCTATAGACATCTTTCAAGATTCATCTACTCCAGATGAGCAGTTAACGACTATGATTGGGAAAATACAAAATATTGATGTGCAGTTAAAAGAACTGCAAACTTTGATTCCTTCTAATAAGAGTACTAATAGTATGCTGTCGGAGATTAGAAAATTTCAAGAACAATATGATCATTTGCAAGACGGTGGAGAGTATAGATGGGATCGGCTAGCAAAGAGAGTTCGGGGTGATCTTTGTTCAGAGCAAGTAGGAAGGGATTTTCAGAGAAAATTTAATGTATTTAATAGGTGTTTGAAGACCCTGAATTCTATTATTAATCAGACCTCTTCAAGTATTCTGTTTTATCCTTTTTGCTTTGTAAATATAGAAATAGATTCTAGTGCTAATGACCAATTGATACAGACCTATGAAATCTTAAAAACAATGAAAAAAAAACTAAGAGAGGTATTGGAAAAATGGCCAAATTGTTCAAAAGCCATACAACAATTTCAACAGCTTCGAGAACGTTTCGAAGATCACTATTGTTTCATGCGACAAACTAATTATGATTGGGATTTATTGGTTAGACAAAATGATCTGAGCGTGATTAAGCAAAATCCACAACTTTTCAACAAAGCAGAAGAATTTTTTCAGCAAAAATTTGCTCGAATAAACACTTTTGTTCGAAGAATGAATAGATCTCTTGATCAAATTAATGGTCTAATAGATCCATTAAGATAGATCCATTAAGAAAAGGAGATTAAGTTTTTCCTCTATTGCATAATAATCGGAGGATTCGATAAGATTTAGATTGGTTTTTCTGGGGTGTCGCCAAGCGGTAAGGCAGCGGGTTTTGGTCCCGCCATGCGGAGGTTCGAATCCTTCCACCCCAAATGATGATCCCTTGTCCTAGTGTGATTTTTTCGGGTTCTTGTAATGTTCTTTTAGGAAAAAAAATTGCGGCTTTGCTGCATTGTCCATTGGGAAAAATCTCTTTTTATGATTTTCCTGATGGAGAAAGATGTGTGGCGATCGAGGAAAGCGTTCGAGGAAAAGAGGTTTTTGTAATCCAGTCCATTGCTCACAATCCGAGCTTTTATTTAATGGAACTTCTTATGATCGTTGATGCAGCGAAAAGAGCCTCTGCTAAAAGAGTAACGGCGGTTATTCCCTATTTTGGATATGCTCGTCAGGATCGCAAAAATCGTGATGGAGAGCCGATGACGGCTCGTCTTATAGCAGATTTGTTAGAAGCAGCGGGTGTACAGCAGGTAGTGACGCTCGATCTTCATGCTGAGCAAATTCCGGGATTTTTTCGTATTCCGGTCGATCATCTTTCTGCAGCCCCTCTTTTTATCGAAAAAATCCGTCAGATGAAGATGAAAGATTTCATGGTGGTTTCTCCGGATCTCGGTACCAATAAATTAGCGCAATGGTATGCGGAAGCGCTATCCTGTGACTTAGCGTTTGTCGACAAAAGAAGAATCGATTCGAAACGAGTTACTGCCAAGGCGCTAATAGGCAATGTTCAGAACAAAAATGTGATCTTGGTCGATGATATTACGTCTACCGGTTCGACGCTAGTTCAGGCTGCGGATGTTTGTCTTCGCAGTGGTGCTCGCGATATCTATGCGGTGGTCACTCATGCAGTAGATGTGAAAAATATCCTTGCAGATCGCAGGATAAAAAAAATTCTTGTCACGGATAGCCTATGTCAAAAAAGAGAGAAAAACAAAGAAGTGATTCGTGTTGCCCCTCTTTTTGCCCAGGCAATCCATACGTTTATTTCTCATTCGACAACTTCCTTAGCGTAAAAAAAATTTTTTTGTTTCTTAAAAGGGGTTTTTTTCGTTACAATAGCAATTCAATAGTTTTTTGGAGAATTTATGAAGTTGGCGGTATTCAAACGAGAAGGAAGAAAAGATAATTATAAAATTCGAGTAGAAGGGAACATTCCGGCTATATTATACGGTCCCAAATACAAGAATGAAACTATCTACATTTTAGGGGAAGAGTTTCAGAATTTTTTGCGTTTATCGGAAAAGGGCCTTTTATCTACAACAGTATTTACTCTACAATACGGCGATAAGAAATTGCAGGCAATTGTAAAAGATATCCACTATCACCCGACGACCTACTCAATTATCCATATCGATTTTGCTGTTTTATCGGACGATGTGCCTGTTACGGTTCATGTCCCTATCCAATGTACAGGGGTGGAAGAATGTGTGGGGGTTAAATTAGGTGGTACATTAAGGCAAATGGTACGCGCTTTAAAAGTACGATGCCTTCCAAAATATATTCCACGGTCTTTTGTTGTTGATGTGCGTTCCATGGATGTGATGCATGTGAAGCGTCTTGCGGAAATTACTATTCCTAAACATGTGACCCCTATGGCCAATCTGTCTGAGATAGCGGTTGTTGTGGCAAAGAGGTAGTGTTTGAGTGATCAGCGAGAAAAGGGTTTTGATAGCAGGACTAGGAAATCCGGGAAAGAAATATGAGAATACTCGCCATAATATAGGTTTTTTGGTGGTGCAATCATTGGCGAGACGATTAGGGATCCTATGGAAAGAAGATCCCCAGTTGCAAGGAGCCGTTGCAAAAGGAACTGTGGGGAAGCGGCATGTTTTATTGCTTATGCCCAACACATATATGAACCTCAGCGGCGAAGCTGTGAGAAAGTGCCAAGAGTACTATAAAGTGGATATTGACGATATGTTAATCATCATCGATGATATCCATGTTCCCTTTGGGGAAATGCGGTTGAAAAAGGACAGTGGAACCGGGGGACATAAAGGGTTACAAAGTGTATCGGAGCATGTGCGTTCACAGGCATATCCTCGTTTGAGGATAGGGATCGGAAAAGAAGAGGATGTTCTCTTGGTAGACTATGTTTTAAGTAGGTTTTCTAAAGAGGAAAGCCAGCTGTTGCCAGAGATCATAGAACGAAGTGTGGACATGGTGCTTCTTTGGTTAGAACAGGGAATAGAAAAAGCGATGAATTTAGCTAATATTCGTAAAAAAAGAGAAGAGGAAAATTTATGAAAAAATCAGATCTTCGCCTGTACGAAGGAATGTTTATTTTGAATGCGACCTTAAGCGAGCAAGCGCGTCAAAAAGCATTGGAAAAGATTACTACAGGCATTGTCGATAAAGGCGGAGAAATCCACAAAGTTCACGATATGGGAAGACGAAAAATGGCTTATGAAATAAATAAGAAAAGAGAAGGGTATTATTATGTCCTGTTTTTTTCTGTTAATCCAAAAGCAATCGCAAATCTTTGGGAAGAATATAAGTTGCATGAAGATCTTATCCGCTATACGACTAAAACTGCAGAAAGTATTGCTGAAACATTAGAATTTAAACCCATAAAATTAGCATAGAGGGGAGGAAGTGATGATACCTACAGGAAAAAAGAAAAAAGGATGTCCTCTTGCCGCATCAGGTGTTCGTAACATCGATTACAAGGATATCGAATTATTAAAAAATTTTATTACGGAGCGAGGAAAAATTTTGCCTCGTAGAATTACCGGAGTTTCTTTTTATTTTCAAAAAAAATTGAAAAAAGCGATTAAACAGGCTCGATATATGGCTCTATTGCCATTTTGTTCGGTGGAAAAATAGGGGGAAAAATGAAACAGAATCTCTTATTGATAGAAGATGTTGCCGATTTGGGCAGAAGTGGAGATATTGTGGAAGTGAAAGCAGGATATGCCCGTAATTTTCTTCTTCCGAAGAAAAAAGGGGTTCTTGCGGATAAAAATACGCTTCGTATGCGAGAAAAGCTCGTTATTGAGAGGGCTAAAAGAGCAGAGATCGATAAAAAAGAAGCTGAAGAACTTGCTGAAAAATTAAAAAAGATTGCTTTAGAGATTATTGTGAAAGTCGATCCTGAAGGAAAAATGTATGGTTCTGTAAGCGCTGCAGAGATTGTTCATTTATTAGAAAAAGAAGGCATTGTGCTGGAAAAGAGAGCCGTGTTACTTAAGCATCCGATCAAGGAAACAGGTGTTGTGGAAGTTCCTTTGCGCCTTCCAGAGGGTGTGATGGCTTCTGTAGTAGTAAAAATACTGGCAGAAGTTGTCGGTGAAATAAAGATTCCTTGAGTCAATGTCCGCTTTGACCCTTTTTTCTCCTGCTAAAGTGAACTTGTTTTTTTCTGTGATTGCAAAAAGAGAGGATGACTATCATGAGATAGCCTCTCTTTATCAGGCGATTAGTTTAGCGGATCGCATTACTTTTTCTTTCCATTCGGAAGATGTGTTGCTGACATCCCATAAAGAAGTGCCTAAAGATCGCAGTAATTTAATTTTGCAAGCAGTAGATCTTTTTCGTAAAAAGACCAACCGTTCGTTTGGACTTAAAATAGAACTGGAAAAGCATATTCCTATCGGGGGAGGACTTGGAGGGGGGAGCAGTAACTGTGCTACGACGCTTTGGGCCCTTAATGATCTTTTGAACACAAAAATTCCCTCTCATGTTTTAGCTCAGTGGGGATCGGAATTGGGATCCGATATCCCGTTTTTCTTTTCTTTGGGAACCGCATATTGTAGCGGAAGAGGAGAGAAAGTGCGAGAAATATCCAATTTTCCTTCTTTTGAGCAGGGATGGATTGTGATTCCTCCTTTCGGGATGTCTACGAAAGAGGTTTATCGTCAAACCGTTATCAGTTCTTTCTTTAAGCCGGAAGATTTGCTGCAGAGTTTTTTTACCGCTTCTCCTATCTATCAGAATGATTTGGAAAAGGCCGCTTTTGTACTCGATCCTCGATTATCTTCGATTAAAAATGAGTTGTTATCTTGCTATGATAAAGTGGTTATGAGCGGTAGCGGCAGTTCTTTTTTTTGCTTACGGGAAAGAAAAAAATCTCATGTTCTTACAAAATATTTGGTAAAGCCTGTCCAAAGAAAATCTGAAAGCTGGTATTGTATTGAGGATCAATAAAGGAAAAAATTTTTATGAAACAAAAGCAAATTTTTGAAGATCAATACATTGTCGTTACCGGAGCCGCAGGAATGATAGGCTCGGGTGTTGTCCGATATCTAAATGATCAAGGAAGAGCGCATCTTCTTCTGGTCGATGATCTTGGAGATACGGATAAATGGAAAAATCTTGTTAATAAACAATTTTTGGAGATTATTTCTAAGGAAGAGCTTTTTTCTTTTTTAGAAGGGAGAGAAAACGAGATTGAGGCCTTTGTTCATTTGGGAGCCTGTACCGATACGACGGAGAAGGATGCTGATTATTTGTTAGAAAATAATTATCGGTTTACTGTCCGTCTTGCCGAATATGCTCTGACTCATGAGCATCGGTTTATCTATGCCTCTTCTGCAGCTACTTATGGAAATGGATCCAATGGGTTTACGGACAGTCATGATCTTTTGGAAAAATTGCGTCCTTTGAACATGTATGGGTATTCGAAACATCTCTTTGACTTATGGGCAAAAAAAGAAAACGTTCTCGATAAAATTGTCGGATTGAAATATTTTAATGTTTTTGGCCCTAATGAATATCATAAGGGGTCCATGAGCTCGATGATTTATAAGATGTTTCGGTCCATTCAAAAAGAAGGGAAAATTCGTCTTTTTCGGTCGAATGATCCCAGTTTTACCGACGGGGAACAAAAAAGGGATTTTATTTATGTCAAAGATGCTGTCAAGATGACTTGTGCTCTTTTGGAAGACTCTTTTAGAGAAATTTCAGGGATCTACAATATCGGCACGGGTACTCCCGTTTCTTTTAATGATGTAGCCGAACTCTTATTTAATATTACCGGAAAGAAGAAAAATATAGAATATATTCCCATGCCTCGGGATATTGAAGATAAATTTCAAAACTATACTTGTGCCAATATGCAAAAGTATTTTGTACAACATAATATTGTCGATCCAAAGGCCTTTTTGACTCCTTTGGAGGATGCGATAAAAGATTATATTACGCAATATTTAATGGAAGAGAAAACATGGTAGCCTTAAGCGGTGCTTTTAGCCATTTTTTGCCGGTGAAAGTTCTTTTATGCGGCGATTTAATGCTCGATAAGTATACACAAGGGATTGTTCATAGGATTTCTCCTGAAGCTCCCGTGCCCATTTTGCATGTCAAAAAAGATTGGGGTAAGGCCGGAGGGGCGGGGAATGTGATTCGTAACCTCGTTGCTTTAGGGGCTCATGTCTATTCCCTTGGACGAGTAGGAGATGATGCAGCCGGACAATATTTATGTAACGCCTTACAAAAAGAAGGCGTTCATATTGAAGGAATTGTCTGTCAGACCGGATATTGTACTCCTGTCAAGAATAGGATCATTGCCGAAGGACAACAGATTATTCGCGTGGACTACGAGGAGAATATTCCTCTTACACCCTCTTTAGAAGAGATGATTATCCAGAAAATCCCCCTACTGTTACAGCAAATCCAAGTAGTCGTCATTTCCGATTATCAAAAAGGGTTTTTGTCTGATCGTATTTTAGAGAAGCTGATCGCAGAGGCCAATGCATTCAATATTCCGATTGTTATTGATCCTAAAGGGAATGATTTTACTAAATATGCTCATGCAACGATTATTAAGCCTAATCAAAAAGAAGCTTATGCAGCAGCGCATCTTCCTATGGAGGCTTCTTTAGAAGAAGTCGCACAACAGATTCTAAAAGAGACCCATGTTCAGTATCTTGTTATTACCCGCTCCGAAGAAGGAATTGCCCTTTTTAATCGCCATGGGCAACGATGGGATTTTTCTGTTTCTGCAAAAGAGGTAAAAGATGGAACAGGGGCTGGAGATACCGTTTTGGCTTTTTTGAGTTTTGCTTATGCTAACGGACTGGATATTTCAACCGCAGTAGAATTGTCAAATATTGCTGCCGGGATTGCTATTGAACATCTCGGATGCGTGGTCGTTTCCCTGTTTGATTTTGCAAAGCGTCTTTTGGAATATGATGTGCACAATAAGGTCTTTGATATTGAGCATATGCAGGCTCTGCAGGAAGTCCTTAAAAAGACTCCTGTCAATATTTTATGCATCGATACTCGAGAAGGGGTCTATACCGCTCTTTTACGGGCCATACATCATCTATCGCAAAAGGACCAATCGTTGCTGTTATATATTAAAGACAAAGCTCCTAATGAGGAGGTCGTTAGCCTTTTAGCGATGCAAAAAGGGGTCGATTTTATTCTCTTGCCCACTGAAAATTTCCAATGCCTTCTTGCCGAGATAGCAGCGCATGCCCTTTATGATATGCAGGAAGGAAAGGCCGTTCTTATACAAGATGCTAAACTTATTTTACAGAATTTACGAAAGAAACAAACAGCATCGAAGTATTCTTAAAGATGGGATTGTCTCCAATATTCTCCTAAAAAAACCCCCGCTGCTACCGAGACGTTAAGGCTTTCTACTACTGAGGTTCCTGGTATTCGCATGGTGACATCCGCCGAAGAGAGCCAATAAGAGGAAACTCCATGGCCTTCTGCGCCGAGGATTAATAAGGTTTTCTTGGCAAAAGGGGTTTGATAAAGGGACTGTCCTTCATGGGAGCTTGTCGCAAAGAGAGAAAATCCTTTCTTTTGGAGGGTTGTTATATCTTTTTTAGGGTCGATCGCTATCAGGGAAATATATTCCGCGCCTCCTTGGGCAATACGGCAGGCTGAAGGGGGAAGGGGTTTGAGTGTTTTTGTATCCCCTAATAGATAGGGAATCCCAAAATGCATCATGCTTCGAACAATAGATCCCACATTATGAGGATTTTCTACGCCATCTAAATAGAGTAAAAAAGAGGCTTTGTCTACTTCTTTTAGGGACAAAAGAGGTTTTTCTTTGGCGAGAATTGCAAGGCCTTCATGATGCATGGAGTCTGTAATTTTGACCATTTCTTCGTTCGTTACAATATGATAGGCCTTCTTCTTTCCTGCGCACCACTTGAGGATAGGAGAAAAAGAACGAATATTCTCTTGTGTTATGAATATCGTGATTATATCGTCTTTTCTTTTTTGAAAAAGTGCCGTGCATGCATGGATGCCGTAATATTTTACTTCTTTTGTTTTCATGGAATCAATTTTTAAGAACCTATTGTAAGATAAAACATATTTCCGATCTATGACCATTATTTCAAAGATTCTATATACATGTGGATAAGAAAGAAGGATTTTCTATAAGATGATTCGCTTTACCTGTTATAAAAAAAGCTTTTAGGAAGGATAGATAATTATGACTGTGGACAGTTCTTCTGGTGTTATGTTGAGCTATCATGAATTTAAAGGTGGAGAATTTTCTTCAGATAGTTGTTGGATACAAAAGAGGACAGAGGAAGGTTTTTCTTTAGAAAAACGGGAAGTCGAATGGCATATCTATGCAATCTATGTGCAAGGATTTCTGCAAAAATGTTCTTATTTTTCCAGAGAAGGGGAAGAAGAGAGATTAACCTGTGAAGCGCATCGAGAGGGAAAATATTTGTATTTTACTCGATATGGAGAGGAAAATCAAAGAGGAAAGCTTGAAGTTTCTACAAAGCCTTGGGTTCAATTTTTTGAATTTGATCTTTATCCCTTTTTAGAATCTGATGCAACCTCTTTTTTCTCCTTTAATCCTCATGGAGGTGCTGCGATAGGGTGTAAGATTTACCATTTGGTTGCTATAAGAGAGGAAATAGAGCGTTTGGAAGGAATATCAGAATCTGCAGAAAAAATAAAGATTACTTTAGAAAATCGTCTATTTAGAAAATTTTGGTCGGCATATGCTTGGTTGGATACCTCTTCTCATAGAATGGTACGATATGAGGGGAAGGAAGCTCCATGGAAACCTATCCAGGAAAGAAGATTGTTTTTCGAAGATGTACTCAGAGAGACAAATTAAAAAATCGACGGCAATTAATTTACGATCCGTTTGGAGATGATGCCTCCGCCAAGACAACGATTTTGATGATAAAAAACAATGGACTGCATAGGAGTAATCGCCCTTTGTGGAGAGTCGAAAGTGACCTGTAGTTGCTCTTTATTTTCTCCTGGAGTAACTAGGCAAGGGACCTCTTTTTGGCGGTAGCGTATTTTAGCGTGACAGGAAAGAGGGAAAGAAGGGGGATTGTTGATCCAAGTAATGTCATCGGCCATTAAATGAGAGGCAAAGAGCGAAGGATGGTTTTTTCCTTGGGCTACGTAGACGATATTGTTGTGAACATCTTTATCGACGACATACCAGGCGTCTCCTTTCCCTCCAATTTGTAGTCCCTTTCTTTGCCCAATAGTATAGAGGAAGAGTCCTTTGTGTTTCTGGAGAACGTTGCCTTCTATGTCCATAATAAGGCCCTCTTTTTTGTCGAGATAGGAAGAGAGAAAAGGAGCAAAATTTTTTTTGCCGATAAAACAGATCCCCATGCTCTCTTTTTTATTGTAAGTGGAGAAATGTTGTTCGTAGGCGATTTTTTTGACGGTGGGTTTGGGAAGATGTCCTATAGGAAAAAGAGTTTTTTGAAGGATGGATTCTTTGAGGGTATAGAGAAAATAGCTTTGATCTTTGTTCTCATCCGCTCCTTTGTGCAATTCTGTTATAGCCGATGTAGGATGAATTTGTGCGTAATGTCCTGTAGCAATATAATCCACCCCGAGTTCTAAGGCTTTTTTGAGGAAAAGTCCGAATTTTATTTCCCGATTACATACAATATCGGGATTGGGCGTTTGACCTAATTCATATCCTCTTAAAAAATGGTGAAAGACCCTTTGATGATATTCTTCTACAAAGTTGAAGACAGTATGAGGGATGTGCAAAATATCACAGACTTTAATAACGTCCTCATAGTCCTGAAGAGCTAAACATCGGCCGTTTTCATCGAGCTCTTCCCAATTTTTCATAAAGATACCAAGGACCTCATAGCCCTCTTTTTGTAAGAGATAGGCGGCGACAGACGAGTCCACTCCACCGGACATGGCTAGAGCTACTTTTTTTTTGGGCATAATTACAGTCTTTTTAGTTTTTCTATTCTCTCTTCCATCGGCGGATGGGTCGCAAAGAGATGATAGAATCCCTTTTTCCCGGAGGATATTTTAAGGGTGTTAAAACTCGATGGTTCTTTAACAGGAGAGATGGTTTGGCGAGACTGTAGTGATAGAAGAGCCTGTATCATGTTTTCTTTTCCTGCTAGAAGCGCCCCACCATGATCTGCCCGAAATTCCCTTCTTCGGGAAAAGGCCGCTAATACGAGTGTGCCTACTGCCATAAATAAAATTTCAAAGAGAAAAGTGAACATCCGAAAACTTGCAAGAGAAGAGCGGTTTTTGTTTTGGTTAAAACCGGAGAGCATTAAGGCCAGTAAGCGGGCTAAAAACATCACAAAGGCATTAGCGACACCTTGTAAAAGAGTCATGGTAACCATATCGCCGTTGGCAATATGAGAAATCTCATGGCCGATAATCGCTTCGATTTCCTGAGGTCTCATAGAACGTAGCAGGCTGTCTGAAAGTGCGATCAAGGCTCTTTTTGAAGAAGGTCCCGTCGCAAAGGCATTGATATCCGAAGAGGGATAGATCCCGACTAAAGGGGTTGCAGACAACCCTGCATCTTTGGATAGTTTTTGTACGATTTGAAAAAGCCATTCTTCTTCATGGGAATGATGAGGATCGATGATTTTGACCCGCATCATCAGACGAGCAATAGGTCTTGATAGAAGAAGGGAAATAATAGCTCCTCCCATGCCCCAGATCAGACAAAATAAAAGAAGGTTGTTGTAGTCGATGCCGTACGATGTGAGATAGGGTTGTATATGAAAAAAATGAAGCAGTGTAGAGATGGTAAGGACAATAAAAAAATTTATAACAATAAATATAAATGTTCTTTTTAAAAATGCCATAAATTATCTCGGTGTTTTATAAAATTATCTCCTTTTCATCACTTTTAGGCAACCTTCAGCAACTTTTTTCTCGCCATATTATAGGTGTTTTTCGAATTTATAGAGACTTATTCAGAGATTTTTAAAAAATAAATTGCGATAAAAATTTTTAATCAAATCTATTTTTGAATAGAGCTTTTAGATTTTTAAGGAGTTACCGAATTTTCATTCACGAAAGATATAAATTCAATGGATTATTATTATGCTTAACCTCTTAAAACAACTTAAGGAGCATTTCATAACTCAGAAGAATTTTACATGTCTCAGTGATAAACAATGGTGTCTTATAAATTTACTTATGGAGTGAAAACCTCCTCTTCAAAGTGGAACTCAAAGAACGGATTTGCGTTTAATATGGAATTCAATTCTGTATATATTAATTCATGGATGCAGATGGAGCGATCTTCCATCCTCTTCTATCTATGCTCGTAGATCGACAGCTCATAGATGGTACAAGGAAGGTGTATTTGATCGAGTACTTAGCCTTCTTTTGCAAAGAGCAATTACTGCTAAAAAAGTAGATCCATCTACTCTTTTGGTGGAAGGGTCTTTTTCCCCCTGTACCGGGAGGCGGAGAAAAAATTGATTATGGCTATAAAGGAAAAGAGGTTGTGATACATTTGCTTACAGACGGATTAGGCAATCCTCTAGCGATCGAATTTGATAGACAATATTTTTTATGAGAATAATTTTTTTAGTGACCTGAAGAACTATAGCGAGTTTGTCCTATTTTCCAGATAAGGCAACTAAGTAAGAAAAATACAATTCCTGCTATTGGAGTTAAAATGCCGATTAATTAGGAATGGTGTCATTCGGTTTGATTATGAGTCGGTAACTTATCGCAAGAAATTTTAAGGAAGGTCGAAAGAAGAATAGTCTTATGTAGGATAGGTAGTATGGTAATTTATCGTGTTCATTGTCTTTGAATCTTGACTTTCTGGAAAAAAAAGCTTTAGAAATATTTTAAGAAGTATCTCGCCTTTAATAGAAAATGGATTCCTCTTGCGAAAAAAAAAGCAGGTATGTCATCAAATAGATGGAGCAAAAATCTTAACGAAAGGTGGCCTTGTGGAAAAAAGTGATATGTCGCTTGCAAAAAAACTCAAAGAGGTCGAAGGATATGTTTTAATTACCTGTTCTAAACCTAATGCCCAAGGCGAAATGATGGTGGAGATGAATCATGAAGGGGATGATAATTTAATTGCTTATCTTCTAGAAAGTGCGCAAATGATGATGAATCAGACGATCGAAGAAGCAAGTGATGCGTAAAATGATGCGAAAAAATCGAAAATAGTTATGATGAGGATATGATCGGCATTATAAGAAAAACACCTCTTTCGGAACGAATCCTTTTCCTTTCTTTATTAGGTCCTATATTTCTGGCGATTTCCTTTTTATTACTGTTGTTAGGAGAGGGAAATTATAGTTTGTTAATCTTCGCCGTCTTGTTGGGGGTAATGGGTATTTGGCGATGGCAAAAAAGAGGCTTGTTTTTAGCCGTGACCGTTTTGTTTTCAACAGGCCTTGTGGAACATGCATGGATCTATCAGCATCATTTGTGGAATTTGGGAATAGAAACCGCACTTATTTTATCCCTTTATATTTGTTATCAAGGGTTTGATTTTGTTCGTTTAAGCGTGGAGAAGGAAAAAGAGACCCAAAGAAATCTACAGAAAAACTGTAATGTCTTTACACAGGAAATAGAAAGAGAAAAGGGAATTTATTCCGCTCACTATACCGACTTGCAAAACAAATATATTGCCTTAGAAAAGGGTATAGCACAAAAAGAGGAAAAGATTTCTTCTTATGGGATATTGATGAACGAATTACAAGAAAAAACTGAGACCTATAAAAAGGAGCTGGATGGCAAAGAACAGGTGCTAAAAGAGAAAGAACAGTGCATCTCCCTTCTTCAAAAAGAGCTTAAAGATATCACCGCCAAACAAGAGGGCCTCTTATCATTACAAGAGAAGAATCAGGCTCTAATAAAGCAAGCCGCTTTGCTTGAAGAGAAAATATGTGCGTTAGACCAGTCATCCGTTTCTGTAAAACAACAGCTTTTAGAAGAGATAGAACAGAAAAGACTTTTGCGACAACAGCTGGAAGAACAAAAAGAGAAATTTTTGGTTCAGGAAAAGCAGTTTAAAGAGAAATCGAAACAAGCCATGAGTCATTCCAAGGTGCTCTTTCCTGGTAAAAAACAGAATATGGCCGCGAATTATATAGAGCTAAGAAAACAGTTCGAAGCAAAAACGGAAGTGTTGCATCAGACTCGGAAGGAATTGTTTGCCGCTCAGGAAAAGTGTTTAGCGATTTCTTTGGGAGAACAATATCGATTGTTAGAGCCGTCGGCTTTAGAAGAGGTATTGTGGAAGAATATGGTTGAAGTGGAAGAGGAAAGAACTCGTCTTGAGCAGGAAAATTCCTTATTGGAAGATCTTGTCTCGTATCTTCAAGAACAGATAAAGCCCCTGCAAAACAACCCTTATCAGCAGCAGAACTTTAACTTTTAGACAATTTGCGTGAGGATTTCATGACCATTTTCTGTGATGACAATGGTATGTTCCCATTGGGCGCTGGGTAATCCGTCTTTTGTCCGAGCCGTCCATTGATCATGAGGGTCAATCACCGCTTCCCGCATACCGGCATTAATCATCGGTTCTATCGTAAATACCATGCCGGGGATCATTTCGATATTCATGTGATTATAGTGGTGAGGGATTTGGGGAGGTTCGTGGAAGAAAAGCCCTACTCCATGCCCGACAAATTGATTGACGACACTGCATCCATGCTGATGGGCATAGGATTCAATGAGATTGCCAATCTCTAGAATTTTCGTGCCGGGGCAGCATATTTCAATGGATCGCATAAGACATTGATAGGAAACCTCTACCACTCTTTTTTTCTCCTCCGATACTTCTCCGATCATCACCATGCGTGAGCAATCGCCATAATATCCGTCTACTATAGATGTGACGTCAATATTAATAATATCCCCCTTTTGCAAAGGACGGTCATCCGGAATTCCATGGCAGATGACCTCATTTAACGAAGTGCAGATGCTCTTGGGAAAAGGAGGATGCCCATATCCCAAAGGAGCCGGTATTGCTTTTGATTTTTTATGCAACTCTCTTGCTAACCGATCCAGTTCATTGGTGGTGATCCCTTCTTGAGCTGCTTGGCATAGTTTGTCCAGTATAAAAGCCGCCACTTGAGAGGATTCTCGAATTTTTGCGATTTGTTCTTGAGTTTTTAGGATAATTCCGTACTTTTTTTTATACTCAGAAGAACGGTCTTCGCTTTTAATGGGAAAATGACATTTTTTCCATTTTTTTTGACTGCCGCACCAGCAGGGATCATTACGGGAAATCATTGTAACCTCAAAGATTGCTGCTCAGCAAGCATATCACGATAGGTATTTTATGGCAGTTTTCTTTACGGCCCTATGAAAATACGTATTCCCGCCAAAAACATCTCCACAGCTATTAAGACTAAAATAAGCCCCATGAGACGTTGGCAGGCGAAAAGTCCCTTTTTGCCCAACAGCCTTGCCAGTAGAGAAGATCCAAGTAATAGGATCAAAGAAGGAATCCAAGCGAGGATAATAGCAAATAGAACGGTCCAGTTATTGTCCATTTGAGAGATATAGAGCATGATGGCACTGAGAGTCGCAGGACCGGCAACCAAAGGAACCGCTAAGGGGACGATAAAGGGATCTTCTTCATAGGAAATATCAGCTGTATCGAGCTGTTTACCGACAGGAAATATCATCTTAAGGGCCAAAATAAAGAGGATAATGCCTCCGGCAATCTGTATGGTGTCTTTTCCGATATGTAAAAATTGCATGATGCCATCGCCAATGAAGGCAAAGACGATCATGATTCCTAAGGCGATCACCATTTCTCGAAAAATAATCACGGATTGTTTTTTGGGAGAGAATTTATGAAGATAGCTCATATAAATAGGAATATTTCCCAAGGCGTCCATTAATAAAAATAAAGAAAATGCAATCCAAAGGATATTTTTCATAGAAACGACGAGGTGGAGACCCACGGTTTTAATCGTGGGAGGAAACCTCGCTCCTCTTTTTCTTGCTTTAATTCCTGTAGGT